>NZ_JAMYKT010000001.1:0-644986 GCF_040317515.1 Mesorhizobium sp. M1428 | reverse complement strand
GCGT
Organism: Mesorhizobium sp. M1428; assembly: GCF_040317515.1. Lineage (NCBI taxonomy): Bacteria > Pseudomonadati > Pseudomonadota > Alphaproteobacteria > Hyphomicrobiales > Phyllobacteriaceae > Mesorhizobium > Mesorhizobium sp. M1428. The sequence goes on along the minus strand of NZ_JAMYKT010000001.1, from coordinate 644,982 downwards.
GCAATAGGTTGCCCTTATTCAACTCCTCTGGATCCAAGAACTGCGATCCATGAGAAATGTTTCACCGGCTCGATAAAAAGACAGAATGAGCTACACGCCGCCGCCCCGCCGCCCCGTGATAGGCAGGTTTGGATTTGCTCGATCACCATCAATTGATCCAGACGTGCCGGCGCCCAATGGAACATAATGCCCGGAATTCAGTTAGATAGCCGGATTTGACTGGAGTTCGCCAGATGCGCACCTCCGGCCGGGTAAGGGCACTGCCGTGACACGGAGTGAGCGGCTTCGGGCGTATCGCGCCGAACTTAGGCACCACCTTGCCGAACTCGGGAGCCATAAACGCTCCTTATGGAGGATGCCATGAACCAGTGGACAAACGCCAGGCTCTGTGACGTAGCCAACCTGATCCTTGGGGCAATTCTGTTCTTTTCTCCCTGGATCTTCGCCTTTGCGGCAGGCCCGCAGACGCAGAACGCCCTCGGCAGCGGAATCTTGATCGTCGTGCTTTCGATTGCCGCCCTCGCGGCATTTGCCGTGTGGGAAGAGTGGGTGAATCTGGTCGTCGGACTGTGGGTCCTCGTGTCTCCCTGGGTGCTTGGATTCCAGGCGACAACGGCGATGACCGTGCATGTCGTGATCGGCATTCTGGTCGCCGTCCTGGCCGCGATCGAGCTCTGGATGATGTACCAGAACCCGCCGACCCAGTCCGCCGCCTAGCAGGCGCAGCCAGCCAGCGCCCTTTCTTGGGCCTGACGGATCGACGGGTCGTCTGCCGGCCTCTCGGCAACAGCCGCCGGAGGCCGGATGGCAATTTGTTTGGGCGAGAACTGAGAAGGATTGCGCATTATGGTCCGTGACAACCCGCGTTCGACGGCCAGGATTGCGGGACATCCTATTCATCCGATGCTCGTGCCGTTTCCGATCGCCTGCTTCGTCGGCACCCTGCTGACGGATCTGGCCTATTGGCGAACAGCGGAGATGATGTGGGCTGACTTCTCCGCTTGGCTGGTTACCGTCGGCGTGATCATGGGCTGCCTTGCAGCGATCGCGGGGCTGATCGATTTCCTGGCTAATCCGCTGATAAGGGCACAGCCCCCCGCCTGGCCGCACGTGCTCGGCAATCTGCTGGCGTTGGCATTGTCCATCATCAACATGCTCGTGCACACCCGCGATGCATGGACCTCCATCGTTCCCACCGGCTTGATCCTCTCGGCGGTTGTCGTGCTCATCCTCATCTTCACTGGTTGGCTGGGCTGGTCCATGGTGTACCGGCATCACGTCGGAGTGGCGGATTGATGCGCGTAGCAAGCTCCATCGGTCAGACCAGGCGCATCGCGGTGTCGGTCCTTATTTGCACTGCGGCGATCACTCTTGCAGCGTGCAGCGGCAACGACCCGGATCCCGGCAGTCAGATAGGGCCGAATCCAAACCTGCCGGAGCCGATCCAATATTTCTTCCCGCCTATGCATCTCGCTTCCGTGGTCGGATGGAAGAACGATGAAAAGCCGACAGTCGCGCAGGGATTGCAGATCCAGGCTTTTGCCCACGGCTTGCAGCATCCGCGGTCGCCTTATGTGCTGCCCAATGGCGACGTCCTGGTGGTCGAGTCCAAAGCGCCGGGTGGCGAACCGATCAAACGGCCCAAGGATTTGGTGATGGGCTGGATCGAATCCTGGGTCACCTCGGGCGGCGACAGCGGCCCGAGCAATCGCATTACGCTGCTGCGCGACGCCGATGGCGATGGCAAGCCGGAGCTGACCAGCGTATTCCTCGACCACCTGAGCTCCCCCTTCGGCGTGGCGCTGGTGGGAAGCGATCTCTATGTCGCCAATACCGATTCCATCGTCCGCTATCCCTACAACACCGGTGACACAAAGATCACCGCGCCCGGAACGCCGCTCACCGCCCTGCCCGGCGGCCCGATCGACCACCATTGGACAAAGAGCCTGGTGGCAAGCCCCGACGGCTCGCTGCTCTATGTCGGCGTCGGCTCGAACAGCAACGTCGCCGAAAACGGCATTGAGGCGGAGAAGAACCGCGCCGCCATCTGGCAGGTAGACAGGGCCACCGGCCGGTCACGCATTTTCGCCAGCGGTTTGCGCAATCCAAACGGCCTGAGCTGGGAGCCGCAGACCGGCGCGCTCTGGGCAGTGATCAATGAGCGCGACGAGCTCGGCCCCAATCTCTTACCGGATTATCTGACCTCGGTAAAGGATGGCGGCTTCTACGGATGGCCATACAGCTATTATGGCCAGCATCTCGATCCCCGCGTCATGCCCCAGCGTCCGGACCTGGTCGCGAAAGCGATCGTTCCGGATTATGCACTGAGTTCCCACGTCGCCCCTCTGGGACTGGTCTTCTATACGGCAACCGGCCTTCCCGAGGCATATCGCGGCGGCGCCTTCGTTGGCGAGCACGGCAGCTGGAACCGCACGCGCTTCAATGGCTACAAGGTGGTGTTCGTACCATTCAGCGGCGGCCGTCCGAGCGGCGTCGCTACCGACGTGGTGACTGACTTCCTGGACAAGGACAACAAGGCGCGCGGCCGGCCTGTCGGCCTGGCTGTCGACAAAACCGGGGCCCTGCTCATTGCTGACGACGTTGGCAACACAGTTTGGCGGGTGACATCTGCCGGCCAATAAGGTGGCTCCACTCCCTTCGTCGAGCTGTCGGTCGAGCAGGTGAACGGACACTGCTCGAAGCAATCGTGCTGACGCTCTTCGTCATGCTGCTGTTCCTGTAGAACCTGCGCGCGACGATCCCCGACGATCGCCGTTCCGGTGACTGCCGGCATATTCGGCGTGCCCGCCCTTGCCGGCTACTCGACGCTGACAATGCTTGCCGCTCTCGCCATCGGGTGGCTGAGCTGGAGGTGGATGAAGGCCTGCCGCTGATCACCGCCGAATCGAAGGACCGCCAGCGCCGAGAAATGGTATTTTTGCTCTTCCCACAGCCGGCTCTAGAATTTTCATCGCAAATCAAGTTATGATGCACTTGGTATTTCCCGGGACGGCTTGCGCCGCTTGGAATACCGGGAGGAACCGGGACATGGCCGTTGCGCTTGTACTCGTTCTGATAGTCGTGGGCTCGGTGTTGTTCCACTTCCTGAGCCCATGGTGGTGGACGCCGATTGCCTCGAACTGGGACTATATCGACAACACCATCATCATAACTTTCTGGATCACCGGCGTCGTCTTCGCCGCCGTGGTTCTTTTCATGGCCTATTGCGTCTTCCGCTTCCGTCATCGGGAAGGCAATCAGGCGGCATATGAACCTGAGAACAGGCGCCTCGAATCCTGGCTGACGGTCGTCACTGCAGTTGGCGTCACGGCTTTGCTCGTTCCTGGACTGTTCGTCTGGAGCCGGTTCGTAAATGTTCCAAGCGACGCAACCGAGGTCGAAGTCGTCGGCCAGCAGTGGCAATGGAGTTTCCGCCTCCCCGGCAAGGACGGCAAGCTCGGCACATCCGACACCCGCGACGTCAACGCTGAAAATCCACTCGGCGTCATCGCCACCGATGCCAACGGCCAGGACGATGTCGTAGTGGAAGCGGCCGACCTGCACCTCCCGGTAGGCAAACCCGTCAAGATGCTGCTCCGCTCGATCGATGTGCTGCACGATTTCTACGTGCCGGAATTCCGCGCCAAGATGGACATGATCCCGGGCTCGGTCACCTATTTCTGGTTCACTCCGACCAAGACCGGAACCTTCCAGGTCCTGTGTGCCGAACTCTGCGGCCAGGGACATCCGATGATGCATGGCGTGGTCATGGTCGATACTCAGGAAGACTATCTGGCATGGCTTGGCCAGCAGCAGACTTTTGCGCAGCTGTCCGCGCCCCAGCAGATGGGCTCGGCAGAGTAGGAAACCGGAACGACGGTGCGCCGTCGGGATTGAAATTACTGCGGCAAGCCCGAACTGTCGGGCTGGCCGAAAAGGGCACGGAGGTGTTCCTATGGTCGATATCACACCTGCAGATGCGGTACCGCCGGCCGAAGTCGCGGAAATGGAACTCTACCATCCGCACAGCTGGTGGACGAAATACGTTTTCTCGCAGGACGCCAAGGTCATCGCCATCCAGTATTCGGCGACGGCGACAGCGATCGGCATGGTCGCGCTGGTGCTATCCTGGCTGATGCGGCTGCAGCTCGGCTTCCCCGGCACATTCGATTTCATCACCCCGGAGGCCTACTACCAGTTCATCACCATGCACGGCATGATCATGGTGATCTACCTGCTCACAGCACTCTTCCTGGGCGGCTTCGGCAACTATCTGATCCCGTTGATGGTTGGTGCTCGCGACATGGTCTTTCCCTATGTCAACATGCTGAGCTACTGGATCTATCTGCTCGCCGTGCTGGTCCTGGTGTCGAGCTTCTTTGCGCCTGGCGGACCGACGGGTGCCGGCTGGACGCTCTATCCGCCGCAGGCGATCATGACCGGTACGCCAGGCGGCCAGGACTGGGGCATCATCCTGATGCTTGTCTCGCTGATCCTGTTCATCGTCGGCTTTACCATGGGCGGCTTGAACTATGTCGTGACGGTGCTGCAGGGCCGCACACGCGGCATGACGCTGATGCGCCTTCCGCTTACTGTCTGGGGTATTTTCACCGCCACCGTCATGGCGCTGCTCGCCTTCCCGGCGCTGTTCGTCGCCTGCGTGATGATGCTGCTCGACCGGGCGCTCGGCACCAGCTTCTTCATGCCGGCGATCGTCGAGATGGGCGAACAGTTGCAGCATGGCGGCGGCAGCCCGATCCTGTTCCAGCATCTGTTCTGGTTCTTCGGCCATCCGGAGGTCTACATCGTGGCGCTTCCGGCCTTCGGCATCGTATCCGACCTGATCAGCACCCATGCGCGCAAGAACATCTTCGGCTACCGCATGATGGTCTGGGCCATCGTCGGCATCGGCGCGCTGAGCTTCGTGGTCTGGGCGCACCACATGTATGTCAGCGGCATGCATCCCTATTTCGGCTTTTTCTTCGCCACCACGACATTGATCATCGCCGTTCCAACAGCCATCAAGGTCTACAACTGGGTGCTGACGCTGTGGCGTGGCGACATCCACCTCACCATACCGATGCTTTTTGCCCTGGCCTTCATCGTCACCTTCGTCAATGGCGGGTTGACCGGCTTGTTCCTCGGCAATGTCGTCGTCGACGTTCCGCTGTCGGACACGATGTTCGTCGTCGCCCATTTCCATATGGTCATGGGAGTTGCGCCGATCATCGTAATCTTCGGCGCGATCTATCACTGGTATCCGAAGGTCACCGGCCGGATGCTGAACGAGACACTGGGCCGGTTCCATTTCTGGGTCACCTTCCTCGGCGCCTATCTGATCTTCTTTCCAATGCACTATCTCGGCTTGATGGGCGTGCCGCGGCGCTACAACGAATTGACCGACATGACGATCATGACGGAATCGGCCCACCACCTGAACTCGTTCATCAGCATCATGGCGTTCATTGTCGGCTTTGCCCAACTGGTGTTCCTGTTCAATCTCATCTGGAGCATCCGCCATGGTCGCGAGGCTGGCGGCAATCCGTGGCGGGCCACGACGCTCGAGTGGCAGACGCCTGAAACACCGCCCGCCCACGGCAACTTCGGCAAGGATCTGCCGATCGTCTATCGCTGGGCCTATGACTACAGCGTACCGGGAGCCAAGGAGGACTTCATACCGCAAAACGTTCCGGGCTCCTTCGCGCCCTCCAGGGAGCCGGCATGAGCGTAATCCTGGTCTTCCTGCTCGTGATCGCCGGTATTGCCGGGTGGTGGCTTTCCCATCAGCGGCTAATGACGAAGCCGTGGCTCGAGCAAGGTATGATCGGCGATTTTGTCGCTCTGGACCGATCGGCGCTGCCGACCGCAAAGATCGGTCTCGGCGTCTTCCTTGCCGTCGTCGGCTCCCTGTTCGCGCTGTTCACCAGTGCTTACTTCATGCGCATGGCACTGTCGGATTGGCGGCCGCTGCCCATCCCGCCCCTGCTCTGGCTTAACACCGGCGTACTGATCTTGAGCAGCATTGCGATACAGTGCGCTTCGCTCGCGGCGCGCAAGGGTCAAATGGACATGGTCAGGCTCGGCCTCGCCACTGCCGGACTCACGGCGCTCGTCTTCCTGATTGGACAGCTTGTGGCATGGCGGGAACTGAGTGCGGACGGCTATTTTCTGGCGTCCAATCCGGCCAACAGCTTCTTCTACCTGCTAACGGGAATGCATGGCCTGCACATACTGGGAGGACTGGTCGGGCTGGGCAGAACGAGCGTCGGCGCCTGGAACGGTGCGCAGCCGCAGCGGCTGCGCCTCAGTGTCGAGCTGTGCGCCATGTACTGGCATTTCCTGCTTTTCGTCTGGCTCGCCATCTTTGCGCTTCTGGCCGGCTGGGCTTCGACTTTAATCGACATTTGCCGAGGGTTGCTGACCTAGGAGGAACGGGCGGATGGCAGAGACGACACTGGCCCACATCGGCCGAACAGAGCCGCGGCCCGCAGGCTGGCAAGGCATCGCCGCCGACTGGTCCTCGGATCAGCGGGCGTTCAAAAACGTGTCCTGGGGCAAGGCCATGATGTGGATCTTCCTGCTCAGCGACACGTTCATCTTCGGCTGCTTCCTGCTCTCCTACATGACCGCGCGTATCTCAACACGCGTGCCGTGGCCCAATCCGAGCGAGGTCTTTGCCCTGCGCATCGGCGGCTCCGACATTCCACTGATCCTTATCGCTATCATGACCTTCGTGCTGATCTCGAGCAGCGGAACGATGGCCATGGCGGTCAATTTCGGCTACCGCCGCGACCGCCGCAAGACGGCAGTGCTGATGCTTTTGACCGCAGCACTCGGCGCGACCTTCGTCGGCATGCAGGCCTTCGAATGGACCAAGCTGATCACCGAAGGCGTGCGGCCTTGGGGCAATCCCTGGGGCGCTGCACAGTTCGGCGCATCCTTTTTCATGATTACCGGCTTCCACGGCACGCATGTGACGATCGGGGTGATCTTCCTGATCATCGTGGCGCGAAAGGTCTGGCGCGGGGACTACGACGTCGGACGGCCCGGCTTCTTCACCAGCCGGAGGGGCCGCTACGAGAACGTCGAAATCATGGGGCTTTACTGGCATTTCGTCGATCTGGTCTGGGTGTTCATTTTCGCATTTTTCTATCTTTGGTGAGAGGCAGGACATGGCTGAAGCAACCGCAAACGGCCTCGGACAGCATGCGCTGGACAGCGCCCATGTGCATGAGGCGACGACGACCGGCGTTACCCCAGCGGAGGTTCATCAGGAGCACCCGATCAAGCTCTATCTGGTGGTCTGGGCGTGGTTGTTCATCCTCAGCACCTGCTCGTATCTGGTCGACTATTTCGGTCTCCACGGCTATGTCAGATGGTCGCTGATCCTGATCTTCATGATCCTCAAGGCAGGGCTGATCGTCGCTATCTTCATGCACATGGCCTGGGAACGGCTGGCGCTGACATATGCAATCATCCTGCCGCCGGTGCTGGTGCTGGTGTTCGTGACGATGATGGTCTTCGAAGCGGACTACACGCTTCTCACCCGAATGGCGTTTTTCGGGGCCGGGCCCTGACATGCAATCCGGCTCCAGGCGGTCCGGTCCTGGAGCCTTCGCCTTGAAACAATCCACGGCTGGTCCATTTCTGTTGGTATCGGAGACGTCAGGCGATGCCGGCGTTTCCACATGCGTCGCGAACACCAGCAAGGGGCGCCCAAGATGACCATCGCAAACAGACTGAAGGATTTCATCGATAGGAAAGGAATTTCCTACGACACCGTCGAGCATCACCGCACGGCGACAAGCAGACAATCCGCCATTGCGGCACATGTGCCCGGCAGCATAATGGCCAAATCGGTGGTCGTTCACCACGACCGTGGCTACGCGCTGGCCGTGGTTCCAAGCACGCACAGGATAGAACTCGCGACATTGCAGGACGTCTTGGACAAGCCTCTTGGGCTGGCCTCCGAAAACGAGGTGGTCTCGTTGTTCGGCGATTGCGACGTCGGCGCTGTGCCGCCGATCGGCGCTGCCTATGATGTGCCGGTGGTCCTCGACGAAAGCCTCGGCGATGCTCCCGAAATCTATTTCGAGGGCGGCGACCACAAGACGCTTGTGCACGTGAGCGGCAAGGATTTCCGCGACCTGACAAAGGACGCGCGCCAGGCCCGTTTCAGCCATCCGGCCTATTGAACGCTCTGCCCCACCCTGCCCGCACCAGCTCTTTCGGCGGTACGGGCACGACAGGTTTCAGCTCACGGCCTGGTGGCCGGCGGCGATTCCACAACTTTCCGGTAGACATGCCAGGTGGCATGACCAAGGATCGGCAGCACGACCGCCAACCCGGCGAACACTGGCAGCGAGCCGACGATCAGGGCGACGGCGACGATAAGGCCCCACACCGCCATCACGATCGGGTTGGCCAGGACAACGCGCACCGAGGTATGGATGGCTTCGTAGGCGCCGACATCGCGGTCGAGCAACAACGGGAATGCGACGACCGTGGTACACAACACAACCGCGGCGAACACGAAGCCGATGGCGTGACCCAGGATGATGAGCGTCCAGCCGCGTCCCGTGGCGAATATTTCACTGATGAAGCTGGACAGCGATTGCGGCGGCGCCGGGCCGAATAGGGCCTGGTAGAATATCTGGGCCGTCAAAAGCCAGGCGATGAAGATCGCAAGCAGCATGACGCCGACCGCTGCGATAGCCGGCAGTGCCGGAGAACTCCTGACCTCAAAGGCGTGCCTCCACGAGGCGTCGAGCCCGGCTTCCCGTCGCCGGCTGATCTCATAGAGACCGATCGCCGCGAACGGACCAATCAGTGCAAAGCCGGAAACAAGCGGAAACAGCAATGGCAGCGTGTTGTTGCCTGATGTCCAGACAGCAAGCACGACTCCCGCAATCGGATAGATCAGGCAGAGAAAAACGATGTGCGACGGCTTGACCATGAAATCATCGACGCCACGCCTCAGCGCATCAAAAAGATCGGAGACACCGATTTTTCGAATTCTGGTGTGTTCCAGCGTCTCGCTGGCGCCTGCTATCACGTGAAAGCTTGCCATGACCATTCCTCCAGACCAGGTCCGGTAAGGTCGCGTTTTACGGTGCTGCCATTCTGCATGATTGGCCCACGCAAACCGCGACCTGCACCATGATCAATATACTCTCATGCGGGGGACTTGTCGCGCTTTGTAGGAAGGCCCGGGAGTAAGAGGTCGCCGGTAGCCTGACTAGCTCCGGACGCCGTTCTTCGATATGCTCTTCTAGTCGAAGGTGAAGGTCATGGATGGAAGGACAGTTCTCATACTCGGCCTTGGCGTCGTTATTCTGCTGTTGCTGGGATTTTGTGGGCTGCCAACGTGATGTTTTGAGCCGGGGTCAATAGCCGGCTGACGCGACCACTCGCATTACAATGGTGTCGGCAAGCAGCGCCGCAAAGATCGCGAAAAGATAGACAATCGAATACGCAAACAGCGCCTTTGCCGGCTTCATCTCCTTGTCGGCGACGAGAACCTTCCAGGCGTGCCAAATGAAACCTGCGCCTAAGGCGGCTGAAACAGTGCCATAATATCCGCTCGCGAAGCCGAAGCCCCAAGGAAGCACGCCGATTGGCGCCAAGAGCAGCGAATAGGCGAAGATTTGTTTTCTGGTCGAGCCTTGCCCAGCCACATTCGGCATCATCGGGATACCCGCCGCGGCATAGTCGCCGACCTTGAAAAGGGCCAGCGCCCAGAAATGAGGCGGCGTCCAGAGGAAAATGATCAGAAACAGGATGAGACTTTCAATGCCGATTGCGCTGGTTGCAGCAGCCCACCCGATCACCGGAGGAAGGGCGCCTGCCGCGCCGCCTATGACGATATTCTGTGGCGTCGAGCGCTTCAGCCACATCGTGTAGATAACGACATAGAAAAAGATGGTAAACGCCAACAACGATGCGGCAAGCCACCCCACCAGCACGCCGAGCGTCATGACCGACAGTGCGGAAAGCACCAGACCGAAGCTGAGAGCTTCGCCAGGCGCGACGCGACCGGACGGAATTGGTCGCTTGGACGTGCGAGACATCAAGGCGTCTATGTCTGCGTCGTACCACATATTGAGCGCGCCGGCGGCTCCGGCTCCAACCGCGATTGCGCCGATGGCAATTACGGCGATAACTGGATTCATCACGCCGGGCGCCATCATCAGGCCGACGAAGGCAGTAAACACGGCAAGCGCCATGACGCGTGGTTTCAAAAGCGCAAAGAAATCACCCGCCGTCGCCTCCGAGAGGCGGATGCCGGTATCTTTGAGGCGGCTTTCTTCAGTCGACATTCAGACGACCACCGATGGGAACGGCAGCCTAGCCGGCCAATGTCTTTTTTGCAACGAGCCGCCTCCCCACCGACACTGCCGGCAGATTGCGGCCGAGGCCTCGACCTGTTTGCGATACCAAGACTCGGCGGAAGAGCCGGGCTATTTGGAGAATTGCTTCAGATAAGCAATGACATTGGCGACGTCCTCGTCCTTCTTGAGGCCGGGGAATGCCATCTTCGTTCCTTTGACCATCGCCTTGGGATCGTGAAGGTAGGTCGTCAGCGTGGCTTCGTCCCATTTAACGCCGGATTTTCCGGCCTCGGTCATGGCCTTGGAATAGCTGAACCCCGGATGCGTGCCGGCCGTTCGACCGATGACGCCGTTCAAGGACGGACCGATCTTGTTTTGGTCCTTGTCTGCGACGTGGCAGACCTTGCATTTGGCGAAGACCTTCTCACCCGCCGCGGCATCCTGTGCCCGAGAGGGGCCGGCAATGACGGTGGCGACGGACATGATGATAAAAAACACAATGGCACGCATGGCATTTCCTCCCTGATCGCCAATTTGCCCTGGCTGACCTGCACAGGCCGACATTTAGTCCGCTGGCATGCGCTCTTGAATGGCAGAACGGATATCCACTGCCTGGAGTTGCGGCACCTATATACCACAGAACCCGGCCGGCAGGTAGAGTTCGACCATGCAAAGGTTTAATGCGGACAATCTGCTCAAGGCAATTTGGTGTTGCAGGTGGCGGCGATCCGGCCGACCGCCTCTTCAACTCCGGCGAGGTCGAAGTCGGCTGTGCCGCGCCCCGCCAGCAATCCGAACCGCCAGGACAACAGCAGCCGGTCCGCGGAAATCAGTCGCCTGATGCCGTCGGCACCGTCGCGGACCAGCATCCTGCTGCGCGGGCCGACCGACCAGCTTTCGTTGAGCTTGCCGGATTGGTCGACAGTCACCGACATGGCGATGGTTCGGCTGGCGGAAACGGTGTCGCTCAGCTGCAGCCATTCGCTCCAACGTGGTTCGCCGGCGGTCCGGCAGGCGATCGTCAATACCGGGCTGTAGCTCAATGCGCCGCCGCCGGTGATGAGCTTATTGGTCGCGTAAAGCGAGGCGGTGACAAGGCCATCGCTGCTCTTGTCGAACCGCCAGTTGTCGAGACCGGTATCGGCCTGGGCGATCCCGCAGACCGATGCAAGCAGGAACGCCGCCGCCATCACGCTTCCGATACCGAAGAACTGTCTCAACGATGCCTCCAACAACCGCTGCGGTCCGCAACCCAGCGCAGATAATCATCAAAGCTTCGTATCGCTACCTCGACCGCCAGATGCGTGAAATCCGTTGCGTCTGCGCCACAACGAAAAAGGCCGCCTCAAGAAGGCGGCCTTTCGGAATTCAGCAGAAACGTTATTCAGCGTCCTTGGCGGCCTTCTTCTTCGGCGTGGCCTTTTTCTTCGGCTCTTCAGCGTCGTCGTCGGCCTTGTTGGCGTCCGCTTTTTTCGCAGCCGCCTTCTTCGCCGGCTTGGCCTTGGTTGTCTCAGTATCCTCGTCGTCGGCCAGCAGCTCTTCCTTGCTGACTTTGACATCGGTGACAGAAATCTGGCCGAGCAAATGGTCGACCACCTTCTCTTCGAACATCGGCGCCCGCAACGTGTTCAGCGCTTCGGGATTGTTGCGATAGAATTCGAAGGCTTCCTGCTGCTGGTTGGCCGGATAGCGACGCACCTGCTCGAACAGGCCGCGCTGCAATTCCTCGTCCGTCACGGTGACGCCGGCCTTCTCGCCGATTTCGGCGAGAACCAGGCCGAGACGCACGCGGCGCTCGGCAAGCCGCATATATTCGGCACGCGCTTCTTCTTCCGTCGTCTCTTCGTCGGCAAAGGTGCGTCCGGCAGCTTCGAGGTCGCGGTTGACCTGGTTCCAGATGTTGTTGAACTCGGCCTCGACGAGCTTGGACGGCGCCTCAAACGAGTAAGCAGCGTCGAGTTGGTCGAGCAACTGCCGCTTGACTTTCTGGCGCGTTATCGAGCCGAACTGGTTCTCGATCTGACCGCGCACCACCTCGCGCAGGCGCTCCAGCGATTCCAGGCCGAGATTTTTGGCCATCTCGTCGTTGATCTCAAGTTCGCCGGGCTTCGACACTTCCTTGACGGTCACGTCGAAAGTGGCTTCCTTGCCGGCCAGATGCGCCGCCTGGTAGTTTTCCGGGAAGGTGACCGTGACCTGCTTCTCGTCGCCGGCCTTGCTGCCGACCAGCTGGTCCTCGAAGCCGGGGATGAATTCCTTCGAGCCGAGCACCAGCGGCTGATCGGCGCCGGCGCCGCCGTTGAAGGCTTCGCCGTCAATCTTGCCGACATAATCGATGGTCACGCGGTCGCCCTCGGCGGCCTTGCCGGTCTTCGGCTCGTAAGTGCGGGCGGATTCAGCGACACGCTTGACCTGCTCGTCGATCTCTTCGTCCGGCACGTCGAACACCTGGCGCGTCACCTTGATGTCGGAGAAATCCTTGATCTCAATCGGCGGAATGACCTCGTAGTTCAGGCGGAACTCGAAATCGGCGCCGCCGGCCAGGATCTTCTCGGCTTCCTTCTCGTCCTCGGTCATGATCACTTCGGGCTGCATGGCGGCCTTTTCGCCGCGCCCGGTGATGATTGAACGGGTCGAATCGTTGAGGATCTCGTTGACCACTTCGGCCATGAACGATTTGCCGTAGACCTTGCGCAGATGCTGGACCGGCACCTTGCCAGGGCGGAAGCCGTTGATGCGGACCTTGTTCCTGGCGTCGGTAAGCCGCGCCATCAGCTTGGCTTCCATGTCACCGGCCGGCACGGTGATCTTGATCTCGCGCTTGAGACCGGAGTTGAGCGTTTCGGTGACCTGCATCATAAAACCTTTGTTTCCACCAATGAGGCCGTCAAACGGCCCCTGCCGTTTACAGCCTGCCGGTATGATCTTGCCGGGAATGGCTTTTGGTGCGGGACTTGGCGATCTGTCCGCCCAACGCGGCACAAATCCTCCAGAAATACGCTCCAAAATGTGAATAAGTCTTTGTTTTTCCTACTTCTTATCACATTCTGCAGAAGCGGATCGTCGCGTCCCGTCACATTCGACACGCCTTTTGTCACAGGCGACGCTGATTTTCAACCATCTTTGCATTCCGGCCAATGATGCCGATATCGGCCCTGACATTGACAGAATGATGGCTACATGGGATTGGCCGGGCAATGCGGATGTGGCGGAATTGGTAGACGCCCTGGATTTAGGTTCCAGTGCCGAAAGGCGTGGGGGTTCGAGTCCCTTCATCCGCACCACCCTTCGCTCTTCGAGCTTCGGGTGGCACGCCATCTGAGCCAACTCGACAGACGAAGGGAATCCTCCGAAGCCTTGGCGAAGGAGGACTAATAAAGCGGCTCCTCGAATAGCGTCTTGTCACCGTCCACCAGCGCCTTGATCTGCGCCGTGCCGTTGGCCGCGATCGCCACGCGGATGCCGAACGGCCGCACCCGCATGTCGTTCTGGATCGCTATCCCCTCGCCTTCCGGCAGATAGAAGCGCTCGATGCCGTACTCCGGCGCGATCGTCGTTTCTCCCTGGCTGATATCCCACCCCTCGGAGACGTGTCCGACGATATCGGCTTCACCGGATGCTGCCGGCACCGGCGCTTGCCCGAACCAAGCCGCGGTCGGCCCCCAATAGCCGTCGGCGCCCTGCTTCAGCCTGACCACGATCGACGTGTTCTCCCTGGAAAGCTTGCCGGCCGGAATGTTGCCGATCAGCTTCACCGATATGCGCGAAATGTCGTAGCCGAGCCGAATGTAGTCACCGCGCAAGAGATCGCGCGGATCGATCGGCTCGACCTTGAGCAGGACCTGCTTGCCGTCGCGCAGGATCGCCGCGCGTCCGGCGATGATCCAGCTCAGAAAGCCGATCTGGACGAGCGCCAGGGCTACCGCCGAGATGATCAGTCTCTTGCCGGTCATCATGCCGCCGCTCCTGTCATGTTCGGGGCGTTCATGCGCTTTTCTATGCGAATGATAATGAAAGCAAGAACGGCGAGAAGCACCGCCGCCGCAAGGAAGAAGCCTGCCGTGTCGAGCATTGATTGCAGCATCACCACATAGATGATAGCGAGTTCGAAGGCGAAGCCCGCATAGGCAACCCAACGCAACCCCCGGCTCTCGCGGCCGCCCAGCACGATCGCCGCGACGATGCCGGCCAGCACAACAGCCGATGCAATGGCGAAGCCGCTATTGTAGCTGCTTTCATCCGCCAGTTCGAATTGGATCATCGCCAGGCCGGTGAGAAAGCCGATCAGCGCGTGCAAGGGCAGCCTGCCACCCAGTTGCAAGATCCTGTCGACCGGCCCGGCAGCAAAGATCGCAGCGGTAAAAAGCAGCACCGACGCGGCAACGAGCGGGATGGCAACTTGCAGCGTGTCGTATTGCATGACCAACAGCACGAGGTAGAAGAGGACCGACAGGATGATCAGGTGGCGCGCCGCCTGGCTGCGCGTCCAGAACGAAACGGCGAAGAGAACCAGCGCCATGACCACGAAGAGATGCGGAAATTCCGTGCGCCGGAAGTAGTCGAATCCTCTCAGGAACAGCCAGGCATCGGCGATGCCAACGGCAGCGACGGTCAGCGGGTTTGAGCGCAGCGCCACCGCCGCCAGCGCCGTGCCGGCGCCACAGGTGATCAAGGCCGAGGCCTCGTCGCCCGATAAATGATACATCTGGCCGATCAGCGCGATCGAACCGCCGAATGCCGCCGCTGCGACGATCCACAGCGCTTCGCCGATCGCCGCATGGTCGCGCATCTTCAGCACCGCGCCGCCGACATAACCGGCAAGGATTACGGCAAAAAGTGCCGCGACCCGCACCAGCCGCGGGATGACTTCCCAGTTGGCGGCGATAAAGATCAGGACTGCTGCGCCGAACAGCAGCGCCGCCATCATCGCCAGGATCGAGCCGAAACTCAGCGATTTGCGTTCGTTTGCCTCGACGTCGCGCGTTAGAGCCTCGGCTATCGGCGCGTCGATCAGGCCAGCCTGCTGCCATCGCGCGATATCCGACCTGACCCGTGACGAATAGCTCGCCATTGCCCCTCCCCCTTTCCTTGGTTCTTTTAGCTCATCCGGCCAAGCGTTTGACCTAACGGCATTTTCCGATCTGGGCGGAAAACCGGACGCGTGTTAATGTTGCATTGCACAATTTGCATTGCTGCCATGCACCAATAGCGCTTTTAAATCGATATGACCCCACCTATTTTCACGGTGCACACAAAGACGGAATGATCCGAAAGAAAGACGAAACGAGAATACCATGAACCTGATCCGCAACTATCGCAACTGGCGCCGCTACCGGGACACCGTGTCCGAGCTGAGCCGCCTGAGCACCCGTGAACTGACCGACCTCGGCATCAGCCGCAGCGACATTCATTACGTCGCCCGCAAGGCGGTCTAATCCTTCGGACCGCAAATGGTCCGAGCCAGTTTTGAAAAGAGAACGACAATGAACCTGATCCGCAACTATCGTAACTCGCGCGTCTACCGCGAGACGGTTACCGAGCTGGGTCGCCTGTCGAACCGCCAGCTCAACGATCTCGGCATCGTCCGTGACGAGATCAAGATGGTCGCTCGCAGGGCGATCTAACAACAAGAATTTCGCCAGGGTCGACCTCCTCCCCGACCCTGACGGATACGGTCAGCCTTCACCTCCTCCCGAGGGTTGACCACAAAAACGGCGCCCGCCGGACCTCCTCCCCCGGCGGGCGTTGTTTCTAAAAGGGTTTCGCGCCCTTCCAAACGGCGAAAAGAATTTCGTCAAAGCCGACCTCCTCCCCGGCGATGGCGAATACGGTCGATCTTCACCTCCTCCCGAGGATCGGCCAACAAAACGACACCCGCCGGACCTCCTCCCCCGGCGGGTGTTGTTGTTTTGGGCGGTCTTTCCCAGGCAGCCCACTTGCGGTGCGATCCCCTGGCAATTGCAATCCTTGCGCCAAGCGACTATTTCGGCGCTCATGGACAAGAACCCCATTCACATTATCGGCGGCGGACTTGCCGGTTCCGAAGCCGCCTGGCAGGCGGCGCAAGCCGGCGTTCCCGTTGTCCTGCATGAAATGCGTCCCGTCCGCGGTACCGACGCGCACAAGACCGACGGGCTGGCCGAGCTCGTCTGTTCCAATTCCTTCCGCTCCGACGATGCGCAAACCAATGCCGTCGGCCTGCTGCACGCCGAAATGCGGCTGGCCGGTTCACTGATCATGAGTGCCGGCGATGCGCACCAGGTGCCGGCCGGCGGTGCGCTCGCCGTCGACCGCGACGGATTTTCCGAAGCGGTAACCCGGAAGCTCGAAGCCCACCCGCTCATCACCATTCGACGCGAGGAAGTGCCCGGCCTGCCGCCGGCGGATTGGGACCAGGCGATTATCGCCACCGGCCCGCTGACCGCGCCTTCGCTCGCTCAATCGATCGCCGAAGTAACCGGCGCCGACGCGCTCGCCTTCTTCGATGCCATCGCGCCAATCGTCCATTTCGACACGATCGACATGGATATCTGCTGGTTCCAGTCGCGCTACGACAAGGTCGGGCCTGGCGGCACCGGCAAGGACTACATCAATTGCCCGATGGACAAGGAGCAGTACCTTGCCTTCGTACAGGCGCTGGTCGACGGCCAGAAAACCGAATTCAAGCAGTGGGAAGGCACGCCCTATTTCGACGGCTGCCTGCCGATCGAGGTGATGGCCGAGCGCGGCGTCGAGACATTGCGCTACGGGCCGATGAAGCCGATGGGGCTGACCAATGCGCACAATCCGTCCGTAAAGGCCTATGCCGTCGTCCAGCTTCGCCAGGACAATGCGCTGGGCACGCTCTACAACATGGTCGGCTTCCAGACCAAGCTGAAGCACGCCGAGCAGGTGCGCATTTTCCGCACCATCCCCGGGCTGGAGAATGCCGAGTTCGCCCGCCTCGGCGGCCTGCACCGCAACACCTACATCAATTCGCCGACGCTGCTCGACGCTTCGCTGCAGTTGAAGTCGCGGCCCGGCCTGCGTTTTGCCGGCCAGATCACCGGCTGCGAGGGCTATGTCGAGAGTGCCGCCATCGGCCTGCTTGCCGGGCGTTTCGCGGCCGCCGAAAGGCTTGGCCGTGCACCATCGCTGCCGCCCTTGACCACCGCCTTCGGCGCGCTGCTCAACCACATCACCGGTGGCCATATTGTCTCCGACGACGAGACGGGAAAGCGCTCCTTCCAGCCGATGAACGTCAATTTCGGCCTGTTCCCGCCCGTGGACGCGCCAAAGATCGAAGGCAAGCGGCTGCGCGGCAAGGACAAGACGGTCGCCAAGCGGCACGCGGTGACATCGCGCGCTCTGGCCGACTGCCGCGAATGGCTGGGGCTGCCTTCCCGGGCGGAGGCTGCGGAATAACGGTCGGGTTGGCTACGCGGCAGCCTCTATGCGACCGGCCAGCCTTGCGTCGCGCGCCGGAACAAGAGCCAATGCCGGCGCAAGGCCGAAAGCCGCACCGCGCCATCAAGCGGTGAATGGCGGGAGCCGTCCATCTTGCCGAGATAGGCGCCCGTCAGAGCCAGTGGCAGAAAGGCCGGCCGCAGCGAAACCGGTAGAGCGGACGCTCCCTGCTCGAAAGCGGAAAGATGCTCGCGTGCCAGCGCGACCATCGCGGCTACTGCGCGTTGCGCGCCCGGCCCGCCGTCGTCTGTAACGAATTCTTGCGGCGACGTTCCTGCGGCGGCCAAGATGTCGGCCGGGACAAAGCACTGTCCCCGCTTGCGGTGCGGCGGCAGCAGCAGCAGGAGACCGGTCATCGCCTGCGCACAACCTGCCCTGCCGGCAAGTTCGGCAAAGCGCGGCGCTTCGACCGGATCGAGCACCATCGCCGCAAGCTGGATAAGTGCTGCGGCAGTCTCGCCGCAATAGCCTTCGAGATCGGTGCGCGACGGCATCGGGTCGTCATAGAGATCGAAGATGCGCGCTTCGAGCATGTTGTCGAAAGCGGCCTTGGGCAGGCGGTGAGCGGAAATCGTCGCTCTCAGCGCGTCCGCCACGGGATGGCCGACCTTAGCGCGATCCTCTTCGGCTGCGATGACGTCTCGCCACCATTGCAGCCGCACCTCCCCCGGCAGCGCCTCGTGGATGCGATCGCGTATGCCGGCGACTTCGGCATTGAAGGCATAGAGCGAAAACAGCGCGTCGCGCTTGTTCTCGGGCGCATAGAGCACGCTGAGATAGCGGTCATGATCGGCGGCACGCACGGTCTCAATGACGACTTTGGTGTTTTCGGTCACGTCAGTCGACGGCGATGAGTGCTGCGGCCACGGCGCGGTCTTCCGCCAGCAGCACATTATAGGTCCGCACCGCCGCCCCGGTCGACATCGGATCGGCGGAAATGCCCGCTTCTTTCAGCGCCGCACGCAGCGCTGCAGGCAATGGCCTCAGGTCCTTGCCGCTGCCGACCAGCAGGATCTCGACCGTGGCGGCCTCATTGAACAACTTGGCGAAATCCGCTGACGTCAGCGCCAGCGGATCGGCCGGCTCCCAGCCATAGATGCCAGAAGGCAGGCACAGCAGCGAGCCGCGATGCGACATGTCGGCAAAGCGGAAACCGCCATTGCCATAAGCCTCGATCGGTGCGCGGCCGGGGAAATGCGCCTCGCGGATGACGATGCCCTTGGCCACTTTTGAGGCAAGCCGTCAGGTGGCTATGGCTTTGCCGCCGCCCACCGGCTTTTCCTCATCGGACGCTGTGGCCTGCGGCCGCAGCTTGAACAGGATAAGCAGTGGCGCGGCGATAAAGATCGACGAATAAGTGCCGAATACGACGCCGAACAGCATCGCCATGGTGAACGAGCGGATCACCTCGCCGCCGAACAGCACCAGCGCAAGCAGCGCCAGGATTGTCGTCACCGAGGTCAGCGTCGTCCTCGACAGCGTCTCGTTGATGGCGTTGTTCAGCAATTGCGGCAGCGGCATTCGCTTGTATTTTCGCAGATCCTCGCGAACACGGTCATAGACGACGATGGTGTCGTTGAGCGAATAACCGATGATAGTGAGGATCGCCGCCAGCGACGACTGGTTGAATTCGAGGCCGGTGATGACGAAGAAGCCGATCGTCATGACCACGTCGTGCACGGTCGCAACTATGGCGCCGACCGCGAACTGCCATTCGAAGCGGAACCAGACATAGATCAGAATACCAAGCAACGCGACAAGCATGGCGATGGTGCCTTGCTTGGCAAGTTCGCCCGAGACCGTCGGCCCGACCACTTCGACGCGGCGGAAATCATACTGGTCCTGCAGCTCGCCGCGCACCTTGTCGATGACGGTCTGTTCGGCGTTCTCGCCACCCTCCTGAGTACCGACGCGGATCAGCACGTCGTTCGGCTCGCCGAACTGCTGAACCTGCACTTCGCCGATATTGAGTTCCGTCAGCCTGCCGCGGATGTCGGCCAGATCGGCATTGCCGGCCTTGGACTGCACCTCGATCAGTGACCCGCCCTTGAAATCGATGCCGTAATTGATGTCGATGGTCATGAACCCGATGACCGACAGCACCGAAAGCACGCTGGACAGTGTGAACGTCCAGCGGCGGATGCCCATGAACGGAATTTTCGTGCCGGGTGGAATGAACGTCACAGGCGCCCGCGGCAACTCCTTCGGACGGGCGCGGCGAAGCCAGATCGACACCAGCAGGCGGGTGAAGGTGAAGGCGGTGAAGACCGTGGTCAGGATGCCGATGGCATAGGTGACGGCAAAGCCCTTCACCGGCCCGGTTCCGAGCCAGAACAGCACCACGGTCGCGATCAGCGACGTCACGTTGGAATCGACGATGGTCGCCAGCGCCTTGCTGAAACCGGTATCGATCGCCTGAATGACCGAGCGGCCGGCACGTCGCTCCTCGCGGATGCGTTCATAGATGAGAACGTTCGAATCGACCGCCATGCCGATGGTCAGCACGATACCGGCGATGCCGGGTAAGGTCAGCGTCGCTCCAAGCAGCGACAGCAGCCCGACGATCATCGCCACATGCACCGCCAGCGCGATGTTGGCGAGGAAGCCGAGGAAGCCGTAGGCGATGAACATGAATGCCACCACCAGGATCGACCCGATGATGCCGGCGACCTTGCCGGCATGGATGGAGTCCTGGCCAAGTCCCGGCCCCACCGTGCGCTCTTCGATCACCGTCAGCGTCGCCGGCAAGGCGCCGGCGCGCAGCAGCACGGCGAGGTCGTTGGCGCTCTCGGCGGTGAAATTTCCCGATATCTGGCCGGTACCGCCCGGGATCGGTTCACGGATCTGCGGTGCCGAAATCACCTGATTGTCGAGGATGATGGCAAACAGCTTGCCGACGTTCTGTGCCGTCGCCTGCCCGAACCGCTGCGCCCCTTTCGAATCGAACCGGAACGAAACAACCGGCTCGTTGGTCTGGGAATTGAAGGTCGCCTGGGCATCGACAAGGTTTTCACCGGAAACGATGACGCGGTTCTCGATCAGGTACGGAACCGGCGGGTCGTCCTGCGAATACAGCACCGAGGATCCCGGCGGCGGACGGCCGTTCAGCGCGTCCTGCACCGGCATCGATTGGTCGACCATCTGGAACGTCAGCTTGGCGGTCTGGCCAAGAATTTCCTTCAGCCGCTGCGGGTCCTGGAGACCAGGCACCTGCACCAGGATACGGTCGTCGCCTTGGCGCTGCACGATCGGCTCGGTGGTGCCGAGTTCGTTGACGCGACGCTCGACAACCTGGATCGCCTGCGTCAGCGCCGTCGAGGTGCGATATTTGATCCCCGCATCGGTAACGGCAAATTTGAGCAGGCCAGGCTCGGAATCATCCAGCGTCATCTCCTGGATGGAGCCGCCGCTGAACAGGCCTGCGGCCACCGGATTGGTCAATGGTTTCAAGGCTGTCTTGGCAGCGTCGATCTGTGCGGGATCGGTGATGCGGACCTGCACCGTGCGGCCCGTTCCGGAAAGGCCGGTATAGCCGATCTTGGCATCGCGCAGCAGCGTCCTGATTTCGTCGCGCGTCGTCTCCAGCCGATCCTTGATCAAATCGTTCGGATCCATCCTGAGCAGGATGTGCGAGCCGCCCTGCAGGTCGAGGCCGAGCGTCATCTGCCGCTTCGGCACCCAGTCGGGCAATTTGGCCAGCGTGCTGGCGGAAAAAAGGTTGGGCGCAGCGAGGACCACTGTGGCGGCGACGGCCAGCCAGATCAGGATCATCTTGAAGCGCGAAAAATAAAGCATCAGTTCTTATCCGTTCAGGCGTACAAGCGGCAGCGTTCCGCCATCGGTCGGTTTACGGGCATATTTCTAATTCTGACCACGGCCGGCCCTATCGTGCTTCCTCGGCGATTGTCAATCTTGCTGGCAAGGGGCCGGTGCGCAGCAGCAAGGCGAGGTCATTGGCGCTTTCAGCGGTGAAATTTCCCGATATCTGACCGGTGTCGCCTTCAATGGGCTCTCGGATAACAGGCGCCGAAATAACCTTATCGTCTAATATAACTGCAAACGGCTTGCCGATATTCTGCGTCGTAGCCCATTTGAAACGCGCCGTACCCCGGGAATCAAGCCGGAATGAGACGACAGGCTCATCGGTCGCCAAATTGCGGGTTGCTTGCGCATCCAGCACATTTTTACCGGAAAGGATAACCCGATTTTCGATCAAGTAGGGAACCGGAGGATCGTCCATCGAATAAAAAACCGCCGAGCCGACGGGCGGGCGGCCGCCGATTGCCTCGTCGACTGGCATCGACAGATCAACGAACTGGAAGCTCAGGTGACCGGGCCGGGTGAGAATTTGTCCTAGCCTTTGCGGATCGGCAACGCCCGACGTGCGGACCAATATGCCGTCTTCATTCGTTGACCGAACCACCGAGTGGGCGCCCAGGTCGCGGATACGATCTTTGATGACCTCAACCGACTGTGCGAGCGCGGCCGAAGTTCGATACTTCAAACCTGCATCCGTTACGGTGAATTTGAGCAGGCCGGGCCTACTGTCGTCCAGGGTCATTTCCTGGACACCGCTGTCCGCGACAGGATCGGTCACCGTTTTGAGTGTCGCCTTGGCGAGGTCAAGCTGAGCCGGATCTGTTATGTGCACTTGAACGGTCCGACCCGAACTGGCAAGGCCGGTATAGCCGATCCTTGCTTCGCGTAGCAGCGACCGGACCTCGTCGCGTGTTGCTTTCAGCCGGCCCTCGATCACGTCGGACACATCCAACCTGAGCAGGATGTGTGGACCATCTTGCTGGCTTGCTTCAACGGTTGACCGGCTTTCGGCAAGCCATTCTGGTCGCATGGTATAACCGGCGGCGAAGATATTGGTCGCGTGGAAGATAAGCGTGCTGGCTACGGCAAGCCACGTCAGGATCAGCTTCAGGCGCCAAAGGTGGAACATATGCCGTCGTTCGTCAGAGCCCTGCCCGCGGATCGTTCCGCCGGCAATTCGGTTATTTCTTGGCGTTCTGGTTCGCCACCGGCTCGCCCTTGACGCGCACCTCGGCGATCGTCGAGCGCAGTGCCGTCACCTTGATGCCGCCAAGGTCGACTTCGAGCTCATTATCGTCGATCACCTTGGTCACCTTGCCGACGAAGCCGCCGCCGGTGACCACCGTATCGCCTCGGCGGATCGCCGAAAGCATCTCGCCGCGCTTCTTCAGCTGCGTGCGCTGCGGCCGGATGATCAGAAAATACATGATCACGAAAATCAGAGCAAACGGTACGATCTGGATAAACATTGCGGACGAGTCCCCGCCGATGCCTTGGGCGTATGCCGGTGTCACGAACATCGAGGTACTCCTGAATTTTGAAAAACAGCCGCCAAACGGTTTTGCGGAAATTTGACGGCCCCGCCAAATTTGGCCGGAATATAGTCGGTAACGTTGCCAATGCAACTGCGCGGGCGGGCAAATCGGCTGCTTTTCCGGCCTGGTGAGCTGTGTTAGAGGGTGATCCCGAAAAGCGACGCTCGGTTTCGGCAAAAGATCATGCCCGAACAAATGCTTGGGACGAGTTTCGAAACCGCTGAAATCAGGTAGGTTGGCCTGCCGCACCGTCCTGAATGCGAAACAAAAAAGACAAGAGATGACCGACAGCAGCATCGATATCCTGAGCCAGAAGCTCGACCGCCTGATCGAGGCGGTCGCCCGCCTCGCGCCACCGCCGGTGCCGCAAACCGACCTCGGCGAGGCCGATTGCTTCGTCTGGCAGGCCGATCCCGGCTATCTGGAGCCGGTGCTCAAGGTCAACCGCGTCGACATCGGCCTGATCCGCGGGGTCGATCGCGTCCGCGACATATTGGTCGACAACACCGAGCGCTTCGCCTCCGGCTATGCTGCCAACAACGTGCTGTTGTGGGGCGCGCGCGGCATGGGCAAATCGTCGCTGGTCAAGGCGGTGCACGCCGCGGTCAACGCTTCGACAAAGCTCGACCTGCCGCTCAAGCTTATCGAGATCCATCGCGAAGACATCGACACGCTGCCGAAGCTGATGGGACTGCTGAAGGCAGCGCCGTTCCGTTTCATCCTGTTTTGCGACGACCTGTCATTCGACCACGACGATACATCCTACAAATCGCTGAAGGCAGCTCTTGAAGGCGGTGTCGAGGGCCGCCCGGCCAACGTCATCTTCTATGCCACCTCGAACCGGCGGCATCTGTTGCCGCGCGACATGATCGACAATGAGCGCTCGACGGCGATCAATCCGTCCGAAGCGGTCGAGGAGAAGGTTTCGCTGTCGGACCGTTTCGGCCTGTGGCTTGGCTTCCACAAATGTTCTCAGGACGAATATCTCGACATGATCGACGGCTATGTCCGCCATCACGATCTCGCGATCGATCCCGAGACGCTGCGCGCCGAGGCGCTGGAATGGGCGACGACGCGCGGCAGCCGTTCGGGCCGCGTCGCCTGGCAGTTCACCCAGGATCTGGCAGGCCGGCTCGGCAAATCGCTCAAGGATTAGCCGCTCAAGGACGAACAACAGAAGAAGCCCGCACCTTGCGGCGCGGACTTCCTCGGCGGGCTGAAGGTCAGGTGGCCCGCAAATCGCTTTTCGTTTTCTATTCGAGATAGGTCGAAGGATCGACCGGCGCCGAGTTCTTGCGCACTTCGAAATGCAGTTTCGGCGAGTCGGTGGTGCCGCTCATGCCGGACAGGGCGATTTCCTGGCCGCGCTTGACCTTCTGGCCGCGCTGCACCTCGATCGAGCTGGTATGGCCATAGACGGTGACCAGACCGTTTTCGTGCCGCACCAGCACCGTGTTGCCGAATTCCTTGAGGCCGTCACCGGCATAGATGACGACGCCGTTTTCAGCCGCCTTGACCGGCGTCCCCTCGGGCACGGCAATGTCGACGCCATCCTTGCCGCCGCCGAAGCTTGAGATCACACGGCCGCGCACCGGCCAGCGCATCTTGCCGACGCCGGTTGCATCCGGCGCTACCGCATCGTCGTCCTCGGCCTGCTGGATGACTTTCGCATCCTTCTTCGGCGGCGTGTAGGAGGCGAGCGTTTGCGTCGGCGTGGCTTTGGCCGACGGCTGGGTGGTGGCCGTCGTCACCGGATCGACCTTTGCCGGCTTCGCACTGGCGACGACAGCGGTTCCGCCTGCCGGCACTTTCAGGGTCTGGCCGATCTTGAGCAGTCCATCCTGCATGCCGTTCGCCTGCTTCAACGCGACGACGCCGACGCCGGTCTTTCTGGCGATGGCCGACAGCGTATCGCCTTGCTGAACCGTGTAAGTGCCGCCGGCACCGGCCGGCTTGGCCGCCGCCGAAGCCACCTTCGCCGCAGTCTTTCCATCCTTCGGCTGGCTCGCGGCAGCCGACGCGTCGACCTGCGCGGCAGACTTGCCTTCCCTGAGCTTCGGCTGCTGCGGCAGCACGGCCACCTTCTCCGGCGCGTCGGCCGGCTGGTCGTGCCTGGTGCCGTTCGCTGGCTTGGCATCAGCGACTTTCGGCGCGGCGCCGTTGCTCGAATACGCATAGGCCGGGATGACGAGCTTCTGGCCGGTCTTCAGCCCCTTGGTCGCGCTCAGCCCGTTGACTTTCATGATGGCGTCGGCCGGCACGCCGTAGCGCCGCGACAGGCCGGAAATGGTCTCGCCGTCCTTGACGACGATCTCGGTCGCATGTGGCGCGCCGGCGGCCGTCGCCATGCGCGGCGCGTCGGGCTCGGCATTCTTGAATGGCCTTGCCGCCGGAGCGACGGTGCCGGTTGCCGTCCTGTCGACACGAGGAGCGGCAGGCGTCAAGGCCGGCGCGGCAGCGGTGCGCACCGGACGGGCGGCAGGCGCCAGGGCGGGAGCCGGCGGCGGCAATTGCTGCGCCGTGACCGGTTCGAGGCTTGAGCGGCTGACCGACTGGGTGTGGCTGCCGTCGATCGGGGCGGCCGCAACATCGCCCGGATAGGGCTGGGCAGCGTCCTGCTTGTCGATGATGGCGCGCTGGTTGTTGGTCGAGGCGGTGAACACGTCGTCGACGCTGTTGAACCGCGCCACCTGGGAACTACACCCAGTCGCAGCGCCTGCGATCATGAGGACGGCGCAGCCACGCGCCAGATTGCGTCCGTTTGCCTTCAAAACACTGAATTGCATCGCACTAACCCGCACAGACCCGGTACAACTGAGTGTGATTAAAGCGCGTTAATGTTACCGGTCGGTTAAACCTGTAGAATCTGGCGCAAATTTTCTTAAAATATTCGGGATCGGGTGCCGGGTGCGTTGAGATTCAGGTCAGGCCGAGCCGAAAATGGTGGGTTCCGAGAACCGGAGCGGAGCGTACTTTTGGGTACGTGAGCACCGGAAGCGGAGGAAGCCGCAATTTGCAGGCCGGCCTCACCTGAATATCGACACAGCCTAAATCACCGCGGCGACGCCGCGCAGGATCGGCTGCAGCCGCACCAGGCCGATATCCTCGCGTTCGAAGCGGCTGCCGACCTTGGTCAGCTTGGCCAGCACCTGCTCGCCTTCGTCGGGTCCGATCGGCGCGATGACGATGCCGCCGCTCGACAATTGGTCGAGGAGAAAGCGCGGCAGGCTGTCGAAAGCCGCCCAGGCGACGATGCGGTCGAACGGCGCTTCGTTGGCCAGCCCGTTGGAACCGTCCGCCTGGCGCACGATGACATTGCCGATGGCGAGCGCCTCGAGGCGCTGCCGGGCCTGTTCGGCCAGCGTCTTGTAACGGTCGATGGTGACGATCCGCGCGGCAAGCCGCGACATCACCGCCGCCGTGTAGCCGGACCCGGTGCCGATCTCAAGCACGCGGTTGCCCGGCTCGATGGCAAGTGCCGCGATCACCGCCGCCTGCAGGTCGGCGCCTTCGATGGCCTCGCCGCATTCGATCGGCAGCATACGGTCCGACCAGGCGATCGAGTGGAAATGCGGAGACAGAAAGCCGCGCCGCGGCGTCGCCTCGAAGGCGGCGATCAGCGCCTTCGGCACCGTGCCCCTGCCGCGCAGGCGAAGCAGGAAGGCAGCGAAACCTTCGCGCTCGTCGACCGTTGCAGCGTGGTTCAAGCTCATGCGAGCGCCTCGGCCAGTTGATCGCGGATTTCATGCGCGGTGAGATCGAGCTGCAGCGGCGTCACCGACACCAGCCGATTGCGCAAGGCATGGAGGTCGGTGCCTTGCTTGCCCTCGACCGGCTCGCGGCCGAAGCGCAGCCAGTAGTATGGCAGGCCGCGCCCATCGCGCCGCTCGTCGACCCACAGGCTGTGGACCAGCTTGCCCTGCGAAGTGACCACAGTTCCGGCGATCTCTTCCGGCGCACAATTCGGAAAATTGACGTTGAGCAGCACGCCGTCCGGCAACGGCATGGCGACGAGCTTTTCGAGCAGCGCCGGCGCCAGCGCTTCGGTGGTCTCGTAGGGAACGACGCGGTCCTCGCCGACATAGGAATAGGCCTGGCTGATGGCGATCGAGCGCACGCCGAGCAGCGCGCCTTCCATGGCTCCGGCGACGGTGCCCGAATAGGTGACGTCGTCGGCGATGTTGGCGCCAGAATTGACGCCGGACAGGATCAGGTCGGGCGCTTCGGGCAGGATCTTTTTCACGCCCATGATGACGCAGTCGGTCGGCGTGCCGCGCACGGCAAAGTGCTTTTCGCCGATTTTCCTGAGCCGCAGCGGCTCCGAGATCGACAGCGAATGCGCATAGCCGGACTGGTCCTGTTCCGGCGCCACCACCCAGACGTCGTCCGACAGCGTGCGGGCGATGCGTTCGAGTGATGCAAGGCCCTCGGCATGGATGCCGTCGTCGTTGGTCAGAAGGATGCGCATTATTTCGATTCGATCTTTTCCAGACCGCCCATGTAAGGGCGAAGCGCTTCAGGAATGGTTACGCTGCCGTCCTCGTTCTGGTAATTTTCGATGACGGCAATGAGAGCGCGGCCGACGGCGGTGCCCGAACCGTTCAGCGTGTGGACGAAGCGGTTGCCCTTGCCGTCCTTGTCCTTGTAGCGGGCGTCCATGCGCCGCGCCTGGAAATCGCCGCACACCGAGCACGACGATATCTCGCGATAGGCATTCTGGCCGGGCAGCCAGACCTCGATGTCGTAGGTCTTGCGCGCGCCAAAGCCCATGTCGCCGGTGCACAGCGTCATGGTGCGGAACGGCAGGCCGAGCCGCTTCAGCACCTCCTCGGCGCATTCGGTCATGCGCTCATGCTCGGCAACCGAAGTCTCCTGGTCGGTGATCGACACCAGCTCGACCTTGTAGAACTGGTGCTGCCGCAGCATGCCGCGCGTGTCACGCCCGGCCGACCCCGCCTCCGAGCGGAAGCACGGCGTCAGCGCCGTATAGCGCAGCGGCAGTTTTTCGTGCGGCGTGATTTCGTCGCGAACCAGATTGGTGAGCGGGATTTCGGCGGTTGGGATTAGGCCAAGCCTGCCGTCCCCATGCCGAACGAAGAATAAATCCTCCTCGAATTTCGGAAGTTGCCCGGTTCCGAAAAGCACCTCGTCGCGCACCATCAGCGGCGGCTGGATCTCCACATAGCCGTGCTCGGTGGTGTGCAGATCCAGCATGAACTGGCCGAGCGCGCGTTCCATCCGCGCCAGGCCGCTTTTGAGCACGGTGAAGCGCGAGCCGGAAAGCCGTGCTGCCCGCTCGAAATCCATCATGCCGAGCGTTTCGCCGATCTCGAAATGCTCCTTCACCCAGTTCGGCCGCGTCGGCAGCTTGCCGACGACGCGCTTGACGACGTTGTCGTGCTCGTCCTTGCCGACCGGCACGTCGTCGAACGGCACGTTGGGCAGCACCGCCAATGCATCGTTCAGGGCCTTGTCGAGCTCGCGCTCGCGCGCCTCGCCATTCTGGATGAAGGTCTTGATCTCGCCGACCTCGGCCTTCAGCCTTTCGGCAAGGGCGGCATCGCCCGAGCGCATGGCATTGCCGATCTCCTTCGAGGCGGCGTTGCGGCGTTCCTGCCTGGTCTGCAGCTCGGTCAGATGCTCGCGCCGGGCCTCATCCGCGGCGATCAGGTCGTCGACTGTAGACTGCGCCGCCTCAGCCGACCACGAGCGCTTCTTCAGCGCCTCGACAAGGGCCTTCGGGTTCTCGCGAATCCATTTGATGTCAAGCATGGTCTGTTCGTCCTCAGGGGGCATGTCGCCCAGAAGTGCGCAGTGGTTTTGGGACCACGACATGCCCAAAACAAAGACCAGAGGGCGTAAACCGCATCTTTCATTGATGCAAGATGTCAGGCCGAGTTCCTTCGCGCCCCCCTCTGTCCTGCCGGACATCTCCCCCACAAGGAGGGAGATTGGCAGCTTCGCCGGCGGCTTGCTTTTTCAGCGCCGGAGATTGGCGAAAGCGGCAAGGACAGCCGATCTCCCCACCTGTGGGGGAGATGTCCGGCAGGACAGAGGGGGGCGCAGTCCCGCCGACATTGACGTCCGACAACACCGCAGTTTTCGCCCTGGAAACAAAAAACCCGCCTCGGGAGGCGGGTTTTTGGGGCCAATTGGCACCATACCCAAATTAGTAGCATAGCTGCCGGCACAAAGCAAGAACAAAGTTGCTGCGGCCGGCAAAAAGATGCTGCCCGCCTCAACCGAACCTACGTCGAAGACGCATCCGCCGGCTTTTCGGCCACCTCTTCGGTGGCGTCCTGCTTTTCCCGGGCCACACGGTCGCGCTCCTTGCTGCGCTCGATCAGCCGGGCCGACCAGATCGAGACCTCGTAGAGCAGGATCGTCGGAATCGCTAGGCCGATCTGGCTCATCGGGTCGGGCGGCGTCAGCACCGCCGCCACCACGAAGGCGATGACGATCGCCCATTTGCGCTTTTCGGCCAGGGCCGTGGACGACAGCATGCCGACCCGCGTCATCAGGCTGGTCACCACCGGCAGCTGGAACACCAGGCCGAAGGAAAAGATCAGCGTCATGATCAGGCTGAGATATTCGGACACTTTCGGCAGCAGCGAAATCTGCACCTGGTCATTGGTGCCAGTCTGCTGCATGGCGAGGAAGAACCACATCACCATCGGCGTGAAGAAGAAATAGACCAGCGACGCGCCCATCAGGAACAGGATCGGAGAGGCGATCAGGAACGGCAGGAAGGCGTTGCGCTCGTTCTTGTAGAGGCCGGGCGCGATGAATTTGTAGATCTGCGTGGCGATCAGCGGAAAGGCGATGACCATGCCGCCGAACATGGCGAGCTTGACCTGGGTGAAGAAGAATTCCTGTGGCGCCGTATAGATCAGCTCGACCTTGTGCGGGTCGAGCCCGGCCCATTGGGTCGCCCATCTGAACGGGATGACCAGAAGGTTGAACAGCCGCTTGGCGAAAAAGAAGCAGACCAGAAAGGCGACGAAAAAACCGCCGATCGACCAGATCAGCCGCCGGCGCAACTCGATCAGGTGCTCCATCAGCGGAGCCGACGATTTTTCGATCTCGTCCTGTTCCTTGTCCGAAACGCTCACTTGGCGGCTCCCGCCGTTTTCCTGGCGGCCGGCTTCTTCGCTCCTGACGCCGGCTTCTTCGCTGCCGATTGAACTTTCGGCTCAGCTTTTGCGGCGGCCTTCGGCGCAGCGGTCTTTGCCGGCTTCGCCGGCGCGGCGGCCGCGGCTTTCGCGGGCGCCGGCTTCTTCCTTGCCGCAGGTGCTTTTTGCGGCACGGCCGCTGCAGCCGTTTGCGCCTGCACTGCCGGCGCCACGACGGACTCGTCCGTCATCGCCGGAAAGATCGGCGTGGCGGGCGTCGGCTCCGGCGGGCTGACGCCCGGCATCGTCGTTGCGCCGTTCTTCAGCGGCTCGGCTGCCTGCTCCGTCGAAGCGGTGGCATCGACGGCCGGCTTGGGTTTCATCACGGCATCGACGCCGGAACGGACGTCGGCGGCGGCCTGCTCGAATGGATTGAGCTGCTTCCTGATCTCGGCTGCCGGATTGAGGCTTCTCAGCGAATCGACCGACTTCTTGACGTCATCGAGTTCGGCTTCCTTCAGCGCATCATTGAACTGCCGCTGGAAATCGGACGCCATGGCGCGCAGCTTCGCCGTCGTGCGGCCGAAGGTGCGCAGCATGTTGGGCAAATCCTTGGGTCCGACGACCACGATCATGACGATCGCGATCACCAGCATCTCGGTCCAGCCGACTTCGAACATGGCTATACGTTCCGACTAAAGTTTTGGGCTCAGCTTTTGCTGGCCTTTTCCTTCGGCACCGAAACGGTTTCGTCGGCACGGTGTTCGACGGTACGCTTGTCCTCAGCAGTCTCGTCGTCGGCCATGCCCTTCTTGAAGCTCTTGATGCCCTTGGCCATGTCGCCCATCAGCTCGGGGATCTTGCCGCGGCCGAAGACCAGCAGCACGATCACCAGAACGATCATCCAGTGCCAAATCGAAAATGAACCCATAGCAAATCTCTCTCGAACGGTTTCCCAGACGCTGATCTATGCGCTTTCGGGTTCGGATTCAAACAGAACTGCGACAGAGTTCATGAATGAGTGGCCGAAGTCACGCACTTTCGGCACGGCGGCCCGCTACCAATCGGCGCAGTTCCATCCTGCCTGTGGCTTTAAGATGGCGCTCGGCTCAATCTTCCGTGACGCGCGGCGTCAAAAGGCCGAGTTCTTCGAGGTCGATGTCGGTCAGCGGATCCTCGTCGTCGGTGAGCGCATCGGGGTCGGCCGGCGGCAGCGGCACCGAGAAATTCGACGGCATGCGGCCGGACAGCAGCCCCGCACCCTTCAATTCCTCCATGCCGGGGAGATCGCGTATCTCCTCGAGCGCGAAATGGTCGAGGAAAATATCGGTCGTGCCGTAGGTGACGGGACGGCCGGGCGTGCGGCGCCGGCCGCGCATTCTCACCCATTCGGTCTCCATCAGCGTATCGAGTGTCCCCTTTGACGTCTCGACGCCGCGGATATCCTCGATCTCGGCGCGTGTTACCGGCTGGTGGTAGGCGATGATCGCCAGCACTTCGAGGGCAGCGCGGGACAGTTTGCGCTGCTGCACCGTGTCACGGCTCATCAGGAAGGCGAGGTCGCCGGCGGTGCGAAAAGCCCAGGCATCGCCGACGCGCACCAGATTGACGCCGCGCCGCGCATAGATCTGCTGCAGTTCGGCCATCGCCGCGGCAATGTTGATGCCGTCGGGCAGTCGCGAAGTGAGCTGTTTTTCGCTGACCGGCTCGGCGCTGGCGAATACGATCGCCTCTGCCATCCGTACGGCCTCCGCCATGTGCAGCCGCTCGCCAGGATTCCGCGACAAATTCTGCCCCTGATTTTGTGCCGGGTTCTCGGCGACCGCGCCTTGCTCGGCGTCGTCGTCGACCTTGAACGGAATGACCGAAGCGTTGGCGCGTTCGCTCATGGTGTCACCTCGACTATCTTGATGGCCTGGGCGCGGCCGCGCAGATAAAGCGGCGCGAACACCTGGTCCTGCCGCATCTCCATCTTGCCTTCGCGCACCAGTTCCAGCGTCGCGGCAAACGAGCTGGCAACCGCGGTGCGCCGCTCTTCCGGACCGGCCAGGTACTCGACCAGGAAACTGTCGAGCGCCGTCCAATCGCGCAGCGACCCGATCAGCCTGGTCAGCACGTCGCGCGCATCCTTGAGCGACCACACGCCGCGCCTGGCGATCGTCACATTGGTGATCGCCTGCTTCTGGCGCTGCTGGGCATAGGCGGTCAACAGGTCATAGAGCGAGGCCGAATAGGCATTGCGCTTCTCGACGATCACCATTTCCGGCATGCCGCGCGCAAAGACGTCGCGTCCGAGCCGGTTGCGGTTGACCAGCCGTGCCGCCGCGTCGCGCATCGCCTCCAGCCGCTTCAGCCGGAACTGCAGCACCGCCGCCAGTTCCTCGCCGCTTTCGCCTTCGTCGCCAGGCTGCTTGGGGATCAGGAGTTTCGACTTGAGAAACGCCAGCCACGCCGCCATCACCAGATAGTCGGCGGCAAGCTCCAGTCTCAGCGCCCTCACCTTCTCGACGAAGGCCAGGTACTGTTCGGCCAGCGCCAGGATCGAGATGCGCGACAGGTCGACCTTCTGATTGCGGGCAAGATGCAGCAGAAGATCAAGCGGACCTTCGAAACCGGCGACATCGACGACCAACGCCGGATCGCCGGTCAGCCGGGAATCGTCGTTCTCGGCCCACAAGCGGTCCATCGGTGCGGCCTTGCCGGCCTTCAGGTCCAATGTTTCCGCCACTTCGCTTCCTTTGATGCTAGGCCACCGCGTTGAAATAACTGGCAAATTCGGCCCGAACCTCGGTTTCATCAGCCCGATCACGGTTCCTGATATAGGTCAGCGCCCGCTCCGCGCGCTCAAACGACTTGCCCTCAAGCCCGGTCGTGCGCGATGCAATGCCGGCCATCTCCTCGAACACGCCGTTGCAGTGAAGGACCAGATCGCAGCCCGCCGCAAGGATAGCGGCCGCCTTTGACGGGAAATCCCCAGAAAGTGCCTTCATCGAGGTGTCGTCGCTCATCAACAGCCCGTCGAAGCCGATTTCGCCGCGGATGATCTTTTCGATGACCTTGCCGGATGTGGTGGCCGGGTTCTTCGGGTCGATCGCGCTATAGACGACATGCGCCGTCATCGCCATCGGCAAATGGTTGAGCTCCCTGAACGGGGCAAAATCATGCCGCTGCAGGTCGCCGATCGAGGCGTCGACGGTCGGCAGTTCGAAATGCGTATCGGCGAAGGCCCTTCCATGACCGGGAATATGCTTCATCACCGGCAGCACGCCGCCCGCCATCAGCCCTTCCGCCGCGGCGCGACCCAATTCGATGACGGCGCGCGGCTCCTTGCCATAGGCGCGCGCGCCGATGACGTCGCTGGCGCCCTCGATCGGCACGTCGAGCACCGGCAGGCAATCCGCCGTGATGCCGTAGCGCAGCAGATCGAAGGCATGCAGCCGCGCCATCAGCCAGGCGGCACGGGTGCCGGCATCATGGTCGTCGCGCCACAAGGCGCCAAGCGCGCCGGCGGCCGGATAGTTCGGCGCCAGCGGCGGCCGCAGGCGCTGCACCCGGCCGCCCTCCTGGTCGATGAACACCGGCGCATCCGCACGCCCGACGCAGTCGCGCATCGCGGCGACCAGATCGCGGATCTGCTCGGTCTCGCCGATGTTGCGCGCAAACAGGATGAAGCCCCACGGGCATTCGTTGCGGTAGAAACGGATCTCGTCGCGGGTCAGTGATTTCCCGGCGCAGCCGAGAATCATGGATTTTGATTCGGTCATGCGGAACAGTTTAGAGCTTCGCGCCGACAAAGGGAATCGCCCGCAATTGCCTCCAGAGCTTTCCGTTCACGCAAAAAAGCCGGCGCGGACGCCGGCTTTTTTTCGAGGGGCTTTGGTGCCGCTAGTGGGACACGAAGCAATTGCCGCCGGCAGCCTTGTAGCTGGTGCACAGTTTGATCGCCTCGTTGCGAGACTGCGCCGGAACGCGGACGCGGTAGAAGGTGCCCTTGCCGGCGATCTCGGCCTTGACGATGTTGGCGGTGCGGCCGGAAAGCACGCTGCCGTAGCGGCGCTGCAGATCCTGGTAAGTCGCCTGGGCGCTTTCGACTGTCGGCTGCGAAGCGATCTGTATCGACCACGAACCAGCGCCGGCCGCGGCCGGATCGATGGAAGCGACCTGATCGGGCTTGACCTCGCCGACCACGTCGACCGGCTGGTCGGACGGGCGCTGCGGCGCCACCGGAACCGTGTCCGGGGTGTTGGCGGACTGCTTGCTGGCTGACGGCTTGGCTTCGGCCTTTGTGTCGGGCTTGGGCGCCGGCTGCAGCTTGGTTGTTTCGGCCTGATCGCCACTCGCCTGGTCGCCGTTCGGCTGGTCGCCAATCTTCGGATCACTTGTCATTTGGTCGATCAGGGGCACGGTGCCGGTCTGCGCGGCGGCGTCGGCCTGGGCCGACGGAGCCACGTGCTGCGGCGCCGGATCGGCCGGCTCGGCAGCAGCCATTTGCGGGGCGGCAGGCGCCGGATCCTCGCGCGCCACCAGCGAACCGTCAGGTTTCACGACCATGGTTCGTACCTTGCGCGGCGCAACGGCGACGATCTCGGGGTTGGCACCCTTCTCGGCCTCCTGCAGAACCTGCGCGATGCGATCCTCGGACTTGGGCGCCGGTGCGGCGGCGGTTTCGGTAGCGCCAGCCGCATTGGCGCCAAGCGCATTGGGGTCAGGCGCGTTGGTGTCAGGCGGGTTGGTGCCAGACGCGTCGGTGTCGGACGCCACGGTGCCGGGCGCGTCGATATCGTCGGCGGCATCGGGGTCATTGGGCGAAAGATCGACGACACGGCTCTCCGGTTCGTTGGCCTTCAGGTCCACGGGCTCTTCGGTGTTGGTGACCAGCTTCTGCTGAACCGGCTCGGCGGGCTTGGCGCCCTTGACCACAGCGTCATAGACCTTGTTGTCCTGGTTCGGCACGACAGTGCCGCCTGGATTTTCCGGCTTGATCTTGATCGGCCTGTTGTCGGCCTTGACGATAACCGGCGCATCGCCGCCGCTCTTGCCGCCGAGGGTCAACGCAAAGGCACCAAGGCCTCCGGCGATCGCCACCGCGCCGACTACCGCTCCTATCAGCAGCCCGCGCCTGCGCGGCTGCCTTTCGGCCCCGCGTTCGGCAAGGCCCGGAACCGACATCTCGTCGTCCAGTTCGGGGTCGTAGTCGAGCTCATCGAAGGTGAAATCGTCGGCCTGCGAAACCGGCTGGCCACCGGGCAATGGGCCCAGATCGAAACCGTCCGCTGCATCGGCATAGGAAGCGGCCGCCGCGCTGACAGGGGCTTCCGCGGGCTTGGCGCCATAGGCGCGCGTCTCGCTACGATCTTGCTTATAGCCAGCCGCGAAGCCGGCATCGTATTCATCGTCATAGCCAGCACTGCGCACCGGGGCAGGCGCTATATCCGTGGCATTCATTTCGGTGAGAAGGCTGGCAAAATCGGCATCAAGATCGTCGTAGGCGGGCGCCACCGGCTCGTCATCGTCGAAGTTGAGCTCCGGAATGTCGAGATCGTCCGCCAGCGCCACGACGCGCTCGGGCACGTCGACCGTCTCGACATCGGGCATCTCGTCATAGGCGGAAGCCTGTTGATGCGAGGTTGGTGCGGCTTCCGTGTAGGCGGGCCGATCTTCATAGGACGGCCTCTCGTCGACCGGTGCGGCCGGATAGGACGGCGTTGCAGCCGGCTGCGGCGGTGGTGCCGGACGCGCCGAAGCCACCGGCTGGCTTGCAAAAGCAGGCTGAGGCTGTGCGACCGGTGTCACGCGGCTCCACGACCGGGCCGGCTCGGCCGGTGTGGCGCGTGTCGTCAGCCAGTTCAGCGCATCGAGCGGGTCTTCTTCGGCAGCAGCTGCCGCACTCTTGTCGGCCGAGTCATGATCCAGGCCGATGTTCCTGGCGAAGTCGGCATCGAGCGCATCGTTGTCTAAATCATCCGTGGTTCCGGCAGCGGCTTCGACACCGAAATCCTCGCCTTCAAGCTCATCAAGCAGGACACTGCCAAGATCGGCGTCATCGGCGGCACTGGACTGCTCCGGCTCAGCGGGCTCGTGCTCGTCGAGTTCCCAATCCAGCTCGTCGACAGCATGCATCGGTTCGTTAGCGACGTCTTTGACCGCCGCCATTGGCTGTTCAGCGGCCACTGCTGGCTTCTGAATTACCGGCGCGATGGGCTGCTGAACAGTCATCACGGGCTTCTGGGCAGGCTGCTGGGCAGACTGCTGGCTTGTCTGAGGTTCGTTGACCGCTTGTGCCGGCCGTGTGCTCATCGCGCCGAGCAGCGCGTTCAGTTCGTCTTCCAGGCTGCGTTCCTCGGCCACTGGAGCCGTCGGGACGACAGCGGCCGGCGCCGCTGGTTCGGCCGCAACCTGCGCCACGGGCTCTTCAGCGTCCTCGGCAGGCGCATCGTCGAAGCTCAGATCGAAATCGTCGTCGAACGCCGCTTCAGCGGCCGTGCCGGAAAGTCGAGCGGCCTCTGGCTCTTCGATCGACAGCTCTTCGATGAACTCTGGTTCTTCGATTTCGGCAGGCTCGTTCGGGCGAACGTCGAAATCCATGTCGACATCGGCCATGGCATCATCGAAATGGCCGGCAAGATCCTCGTCGGCCGAAACCGCTTCAACCGGCGATGCCGGAGCGGCGACGTTTTCCTCCGGCTCATGCTCGTCGAATATCAGCTCGTCTTCGAGCGAGCTTGCAACGGCATCGTCGAACTCGTCATCGAACGCAGGCGCGGTGGCGTGCACGACGGTGTCAACGGCGACCGCCTGCTCCATCGGCTCATGCTCTTCGAGCATCAGCTCGTCTTCGAGCGAACTTGCCACGGCGTTGTCGAACTCATCGTCCAAGGCGGGGTCGAAGGCGGGCTCGTCGACCGGCTCGATCGCCTGGGCTGCGGCCCTGGGTTCATCCTCGCCGGTCACCGCGATCTTGGCCGTTACATCGTCGTCGAGCCGAAAATCCTGGTCGACAGAGGTGGCAAGTTCGTCGTCACTCGACAGGTCGTCCTCGAACGGCGACACGTCTTCGAGCGAGCCGGCGACGGCGTTATCGAACTCGTCGTCGAACTCCGGCTCGACAGCGGGAGCGAACGCCCTTTCGGGGGCGGAGGCAATTTCGTCGGGTGCAACAGGAGCGGCCGTAACGGGGGCAGCATCGTCCGCCGCACTGTCGTCGAACGCGAAATCCTGTTCGAACGAGGCGGCAAGCGCGTCCTCCATCTCGTCGGCGGCGTCCGGTTCGAGTGTCGGCTCGCGAAGCTCGGCAGGGGGAGCATTGTCATTGGCGTCGGCGCCGAACTCGCCCATCAACTCCTTCTCGAGATCGATGTCGAAATCGGCCTCATCCACCGACGGTTCGGCGGCAGCGGCTTTCGGCTGGGCCGGCGTTTGCGGTTTGACCGGCTGGCGCGGGTCGAACCCCATGATCCTGGTCAGTTCCGCGAACGGATCATCGTTGGCGATGTCGTTTTGGTCGGCTGCTCTCAGCTGGGTTCTGTCTGCCATTATTGTTCCCGAACTCGCACTCATTCGGACGCCATGGACGTCGCGTAGGGTTGGCCCTTACCAGCGCAATGTGGGCAAAAGGTGACAGGTTTTTTACTCAAACCTAACGCATTTCGGTGGGCGCATTGGCTCCGATC
The DNA here is from genome assembly GCF_040317515.1 of Mesorhizobium sp. M1428. NCBI lineage: Bacteria > Pseudomonadati > Pseudomonadota > Alphaproteobacteria > Hyphomicrobiales > Phyllobacteriaceae > Mesorhizobium > Mesorhizobium sp. M1428. The sequence continues at coordinate 607,069 of NZ_JAMYKT010000001.1, read as the reverse complement.
AGCGTCAGGCCGGACGTCAAAACGTCCGAAACAGCCTGCACCAGCCCTAGTCTGGCATGCGTCAATTGTCGGTCGTTAACCTTAACAAAACGTAAGTCGGGATTATCGGTGCCCCGGTTCCAGTGTCCGTGGAAGCTGGAAGCGAGTTCGTAGAGGTAAAATGCCAGCCGGTGGGGCTCGAGCGCGAGCGCCGCGGCTTCGATCAGCCGCGGATATTCGGCGAGTTTCCTGATCAGGCCGATCTCCCCCTCATCTGTCAGCAAAGCCACTTCGGCGGCCAGCTGGTTGCGGTCGAACATCGCCTCGCCCAATTGCTCGCTTGCCTGCCGGAACACCGAATGGCAGCGCGCCGAGGCGTACTGCACGTAGAACACCGGATTGTCCTTCGACTGCTCGGTCACCTTGGCGAAGTCGAAGTCGAGCGGCGCGTCGTTCTTGCGGAAGAGCATCATGAAGCGGATCGGGTCGCGGCCGACCTCCTCGACCACTTCGCGCAAGGTCACGAACTCGCCCGACCGCTTCGACATGCGCACCGGCTCGCCGGCGCGAAACAGCCTCACCAGCTGGCAAAGCAGCACGGTAAGCTTGACCTCGTCGCCGGCAATCGCCCGGGCAAGCGCTTCTAGCCGTTTCACATAGCCGCCATGATCGGCGCCAAGCACATAGATCAGGTCGACGAAGCCGCGATCGACCTTGTCCTTGAGGTAGGCGACATCGGCGGCGAAATAGGTGAAGGTGCCGTCCGACTTGACCAGCGCCCGGTCCATGTCGTCGCCGACCGCGGTCGAGCGGAACAGCGTCTGCTCGCGGTCCTCCCAGTCGTCCGGCTTCTCGCCCTTGGGCGGCGGCAGCTTGCCCTTGTAGATGTGGCCCTTCAGCGTCAGGTCGCTGATCGCCGAGCGGATCTTCTTCGCATTGTTGGCGTGCAGCGTCCGCTCGGAGAAGAAGACGTCATGATGCACGTTGAGCAACGCCAGATCCTCGCGGATCATCGTCATCATCGCATCGATCGTCCTGTCCTTGACGATGGCAAGCGCCTCTTCGTCCGGCATCTGCAGCAGGGAGCGGCCGAATTCGCTGGCCAGCGCCTGACCAACGGGGATCAGATAGTCGCCTGGATAAAGCCCGGGCGGAATCTCGCCGATCTCATCGCCGAGTGCCTCGCGGTAGCGCAGCATGACCGAGCGTCCGAGCACGTCGATCTGCGAACCGGCATCGTTGATGACGTATTCCTTGGTCACGTCGTAACCGGCGAAGGCCATCAGATTGGCCAGCGCGTCGCCGACCACGGCACCCCGGCAATGGCCGACATGCATCGGCCCGGTCGGGTTGGCCGAGACATATTCGACATTGGTTTTCTTGCCGCCGCCAACCGTCGAGCGGCCGTAATTGCGGCCTTCGCCGAGCAGCGCCGTCAGATGCGCCTGCCAGAAGCCGTCCTTGAGCCTGAGATTGACGAAGCCCGGGCCGGCGATCTCGGCGGCCGCGATATCCTCGTCGGCGCGCAGCGCCTCGGCCAGCCTTTCGGCCAGCGCACGCGGGCTCTGGCCGGTCGGCTTGGCCAACACCATGGCAGCGTTGGTCGCGAGGTCGCCGTGGCTGGCATCGCGCGGCGGCTCGACGGCGATGCGCGACAGGTCCGGCGACACGCCATCCTTGTCTTTCAAATCAAGCGCTTCGACGGCCTTTATGATTCGCGCGTTGAAATCGGCGAAGATGTTCATTGCTATGGCTCTGACGGTTTTGCATGGATCCGGCGCGTTGGCCGGCAAAATCGAGCCCGCCCTAGCTCAAATCCGGCGTATGGTCAAACAAACGCCTGTGTTCCTTGAGCGCATAAGTGTCCGTCATGCCGGCCAGGAAATCGGCAACACTGCGCGCCTTGACGCGGTCCTCTGCCCGGTCGAGCCCTTCGCGCCAGCCATCCGGCATGGCGCGCGGATCGGCGAAATAGACGTCGAACAGGTCCCTAACGATCTGATCGGCATCGGCGCGCACCCGCATGACCTCCGCGTGTCGGTAGAGGTGCTTGTAAAGAAAGGCCTTCAGCTCCTTTTCCCATGCGGCCGTCTCGGCGGAGAAGCTCACCATCGTCTCGCCGGCCGCCCTTACCGCTTCGGCGCTGCCGGGCTTGATGCGCGCCAGATTGGCCGTCGTCGAGACGATCACGTCCTCGACCATGATGGTGATCTGCCGGCGCATCAGCTCGTGGCCGGTCCGTACGTCATCGAGCGCCGGATAGCGCTCACGAACGCCCTTGAGGATTGACCCCGGCAGCGAGACGCCCTCCAGCATATCCAGCGTCAACAGCCCTGCCCTCAAGCCGTCATCGATGTCGTGGGTGTTGTAGGCGATATCGTCGGCAATCGCCGCGCACTGCGCCTCGATACCGGCGAAGCGGTCGAGCTCGAGGTCGTGCAGTTCGGAATAGTCGCGGATCGCCTGCGGCACCGGCCCCTTCAGCCCTTTCCCCTTGGCATCGGTCAATGGCCCGTTATGCTTGACCAGCCCCTCCAGCGTTTCCCAGGTGAGGTTCAGCCCGTCGAACTCGGCATAGCGCCGCTCCAGCCGCGTCACCACGCGCAGCGACTGCGCATTGTGGTCGAAGCCGCCCCAGGCGGCCATCTTCTCGTTCAGCGCGTCCTCGCCGGTATGGCCGAAGGGCGTGTGGCCGAAGTCGTGCACCAGGGCCACCGCCTCGGCCAGGTCCTCGTCACCGCGCAACGCCCGCGCCAGAGCGCGTGCGATTTGCGCCACCTCGATCGAATGCGTCAGCCTTGTGCGGTAATGGTCGCCTTCGTGTGCGACGAACACTTGCGTCTTGTGCTTCAGCCGGCGGAACGCCGTCGAATGGATGATGCGGTCGCGGTCGCGCTGGAACGGCGTGCGCGTCGGGCTTTCCACCTCGTCGAACAGTCGCCCGCGCGACTTCGCCGGGTCGCTGGCATAGGCCGCGCGCGGCCGATAGCCGAATCCGATGTCGCCCAACTCGTTGGTCATAGCGTATGCCGCAGTTGACTTGCCCCGTCGCGCTTCATACCTATCATACAAAACCGAAAGCAAGGTGACGCCCATGGGCGCTGATGCCAAGACTGCCATGAAAGTCGAGATGACCGATGCCGCCGCCAGGCGGATCGCCAAGATTGTGGCGAGCGAAGCCGGTAAGACGGCCCTGCGCGTTTCGGTCGAGGGCGGCGGCTGTTCCGGCTTCTCCTACAAGTTCGACCTGGTCGACAGGCGCAATGACGACGACGTCGCCATCGAAAAGGACGGCGCCACCGTGCTGATCGACGACCTGTCGCTGGTCTATATGGGCGGCTCGGTGATCGATTTCGTCGACGACCTAATGGGCCAGTCGTTCCAGATCAGAAACCCCAATGCGGTCGCCTCCTGCGGCTGCGGCACCAGCTTCTCGATCTAGAAATGCCCGACATCGGCGCGGTCCGTCAGGTCGCGCTTTCCGCCGGGCGCGACCTCGACGCAACGCTGGCGTTCTGGCGCGAGGTGCTCGGCATGAGCCTGCACGCGCGTTTCGATCCGCCGGGCATCGCCTTCATCCTGGCCGGTGACGTGCGCCTGCTTTTCACCGACGGTCTGCCGGCCGGCACCGTCTATCTCGACATATCCGGCCTCCAAGAGTTCCACGCTTCGGCAAAGGCCGCCGGCGTTCCCTTCACCGCGCCGCCGGCGCTCGTCCATCGCGACACCGAAGGCCTGTTCGGCCAGGCCGGGGAAAGCGAATGGATGGCCTTCCTAAAGGACCCGGCAGGCAATACGATCGGCCTTGTCGAACGTCATCCACCGGATCGCTAGTCTCCGGACCACCAGCCTATCGAGGCCACCATGAAAATCGTCACCTGGAACATCAATGGCGTTCGCGCCCGCATCGGCAATTTGACCCATTGGCTGACGGAAAGCGCGCCCGACATCGCCTGCCTGCAGGAGATCAAGACGGTCGACGAGCAGTTTCCCCGGGCCGAGATCGAGGCGCTCGGCTACAATGTCGAGACCTACGGCCAAAAAGGCTTCAACGGCGTCGCCATCCTGTCGAAGCTGCGTTTCGACGAGGTCAATCGCGGCTTGCCGGGCGACGATGCCGACGAACAGGCGCGTTTTATCGAAGGCGTGTTCTCGACCGACAAGGGCGCCTTGCGCGTTGCCTCGATCTATCTGCCGAACGGCAACCCGATCGACGACGAGAAGAAGTTCTCCTATAAGCTTTCGTGGATGGCACGGCTGGAGCGCTGGGCCGAGGAGCGGCTTGCACTGGAAGAGCCGCTGGTGCTGGCCGGCGACTACAATGTCATCCCCGAGCCGATCGACGCCAAATATCCAGAAAACTGGCTAAGCGATGCACTGTTCCAGCCCGCGACGCGGCAGGCGTTCCGGCGGCTGAAGAATCTCGGCTTCACCGAAGCCGTGCGTGCTGTCACCGACGCCCCGGACGTCTTTACCTTCTGGGACTATCAGGCCGGCGCCTGGCAGAAGAACAACGGCATCCGCATCGACCATTTGCTTCTGTCGCCCGAAGCCGCGAACTGGTTTTCCTCGGCTTCGATCGAAAAGCAGGTGCGCGCCTGGGAAAAGCCCTCCGACCACGTGCCGGTGGCGATCGATCTGGCGCTGCAGCCGGCCTGACCGGAGCTGCTGTCCGGCGGCACATTGATAAGTTGACCTCTTATCGCCACAAATCGCGCGCTTGATGAGAAATCATCATGGTGGCTGGGGTTCCCATGACTACTCGATTTGTACTCTGCCCGATCGGCTGCGCGCTTGCGATGGCGGTGGCGACGCCTGCTTTTGCCGATGCAGAGTGCCTGGCTAACGGCAAATCATTCCAGATCGGCCGGGTCGCCTGCCTGACGCTTGCCGGCCAAAGCTACCTCGCCCGTTGCGAGATGGTGCTCAACAACACGTCCTGGACAAAGCAGCGGGATGGCTGCCCGGAGAACACGCTCGCCCCACATCTGCAGGGCACGCCGATCTCAACGCCGGCGCCCGGCGGCATGCCGGCGGAACCGACCGACAATTGATCTAAAAACGGAAATTCTGCCGACCTACTGGTCGCCGCCACCCTTGGTGAGGATGTCGTCGGCCAGCGAGATCGCGGTGCGGCGGTCGGCTTCGCCGGCGGCTGCAAACGCTTCCTCCTGCATGCCGCGGATCCATGGCTGGTCGGCAGGTGAGGCCCGTTCGAGCGCCGCGGTCATCATCGCCAGCCCCCGCACGATCTTGCCGCTTTGGAAAAGCAGGTTGCCGAGCGTCGCCTGCGCGCCCGCATGGCCCTTTTCGGCCGCCAGCTGGAACCAGCGGCCGGCCTGCTTGACGCTGGCCTTGACGCCGCCCTCACCCTTGAGGAACATTTGGCCCATCTCGAACTGGGCGTTCGGATTGCGATAGTTGGCGGCGGCACGCATGTAATATTCCTGGGCCGCCACCTCGTTCTCCTCGATGGGGCTGCCGGGAATGCCTTTCCTCAGATAGTCGCCAAGCGCCACCAGCGCGTCCGAAACATAGCTTTCCTCGGGCGAACCGGGCTCGACATCCTGGTCGACGATCTCGCTGAAGAACTTGAATGCCGCGTAGTCGTCTCGCGCCACGCCATCGCCTTCGGCATACATGCGCGCAAGCTTCCAGGTGGCGCCGATCTGGCCGTTCTCGGCGGCATATTTATAGGCTTCCGCGGCCTGCTCCTTATGGCCGTTCTTGTAGGCGGAAAAGCCGAACTGGAACACCGCCCACGGGCTCGACTGCGGCTTCACACCGGTCTTGTCGTCGAACACCTTGTCGTCGAAGGCCATGGCCTGGCCGACGGCGCCCAAGGTCGCGCCAAACGTGGCGAGCGCAACCAGTGCCGAAAGGACAGACGACCTCAACAACTCAGATGTCCGCATAGCAGTGTGTTTCTTTGGCACCGCCGGGATGGGTGACCGCGCCGTCGCGGGCAGATCCGACCGTCTGTGCGTATTTCCAGATCGCGCCCGACTGATAGTCGGTCGTGCGCGCCTTCCATCCTTTTGCCCTCGCCGCCAGTTCGGCTTTGGACAATGCAACCTCGATCGTGCCGTTCACCGCATCGATCGAGATCAAGTCGCCATCCCTAAGCAGCCCGATCGGGCCGCCCACTGCCGCTTCCGGCCCGACATGGCCGATGCAGAAACCGCGCGTCGCGCCCGAAAAACGCCCGTCGGTGATGAGCGCCACCTTGCCGCCCATGCCCTGGCCGTAGAGAGCCGCCGTCGTCGACAGCATTTCGCGCATGCCCGGGCCGCCGCGCGGACCCTCGTAACGGATGACGAGAACCTCGCCTTCGCTATAGTTGCGATGCGTAACCGCTTCGAAACATTCCTCTTCCGAATCGAAGCAGCGCGCCGGACCCGAGAATTTCAGCTCCGTCATGCCGGCGACCTTCACGATCGCGCCTTCGGGGGCAAGGTTACCCTTCAAGCCCACGACCCCGCCGGTCTGGGTAATCGGCCTGTTGGCGGGACGGACCACATCCTGGCTGTCATTCCAGGAAACATGTTCCATATTTTCGGCCAAAGTGCGGCCGGTCACCGTCAGGCAATCGCCATGAAGATAGCCATGGTCGAGCAGCGTCTTCATCAAGAGCGGAATGCCGCCGGCCTCGAACATGTCCTTGGCGACGTATTTGCCGCCCGGCTTGAGGTCGGCGATATAGGGTGTTTTCTCGAATATCCTGGCCACGTCGAAAAGATCGAACTTTATCCCGGCCTCGTGCGCGATCGCCGGCAGATGCAGCGCCGCGTTGGTCGAGCCGCCAGTGGCCGAGACCACGGTCGCGGCATTTTCCAACGCTTTTATAGTAACGATGTCGCGCGGGCGGATGTTCCTTGCGATCAGCTCCATGATCTTTTCGCCGGAAGCGAAATTGAAGCGGTCGCGCATCTCGTAGGGTGCCGGCGCGCCGCAGGAATAGGGCAGCGCCAGGCCGATCGCCTCAGCGACGGTGGCCATGGTATTGGCGGTGAACTGGGCGCCGCAGGAGCCGGCCGACGGACAGGCGGCTTGCTCGATCTCGAGCAGCTCGGCGTCGCCGATGGTGCCGACCGAATGCTGGCCGACCGCCTCGAACACGTCCTGCACGGTGATCTGCCGGCCACGGTAGCTGCCGGGCAGGATCGAGCCGCCATAGATGAAGATCGACGGCACGTTGAGGCGCACCATGGCCATCATCATGCCAGGCAGCGACTTGTCGCAACCGGCCAATCCAACCAGCGCATCGTAGCAATGGCCGCGCATGGTGAGCTCGACCGAGTCGGCGATGACCTCGCGCGACACCAGCGACGACTTCATACCCTGATGGCCCATGGCGATGCCGTCGGTAACGGTGATGGTGCAGAATTCGCGTGGCGTGCCGTTGGCGGATGCCACGCCCTTCTTGACGACTTGCGCCTGGCGCATCAGCGAGATGTTGCAGGGTGCGGCCTCGTTCCAGCAGCTGGCGACACCGACCAGAGGCTGCGCGATCTCGGCCGCCGACAGCCCCATCGCATAGAGGTAGGAGCGATGCGGCGCCCGCTCGGGACCAACGGTCACGTGGCGGCTCGGCAGCTTGGCCTTGGAGATCCCTCTGGCGTCCATACTCGTCCTTACCGCGGGCGGTGCGGCCTGCCTCTTCGCCTAGCCTTTTGGCGCGTGTCCCGAGACAAGTTTGAGGTGCGCCGGGTTTATGGCGGGAAATGGGCAATGTTCCCAGGCGGCCGGGTGGCGCGAGGGTTGTTCAGAAACTGTTGCCAAAACGTCACAATTACAGGAGCGAACATCATGGGGACAATTGTTGCGCCGGCCGAATGCCGGACGCCACGCACCCAACAAACGGCCGGGCAGTGCCCGGCCGTTTTGTCGTTTAAAAATTAATAGTTAGAACTTGATCTTGACGGAAGCCGAACCGGCGAGAAGCAGGTCGTTGCCGTAGCTATAGGTGACGGCATTTGCCACGTCGCCGACACCGCTGAAAGTCGATGACCCGCTCGTCAGCACACCGATCGAGCCGCCGAGCCTGACCTCGACCTGATCGTTCGGCGAATAGGAGACGCCGCTGGCCACGGCCCAGGTATCCGACTGATAGCCGGAGGTCGTCGAGGTGCCGCGATCCCAGGTCAGCGAAACCACGCCCGACAATTGATCGGTGAACTTGTGACCGATACCGCCCGTGACCGTCCAGCCGTCGCGATAAAGCAGGTCGAATGAAACGGGCGAGGGAGCACCGGTTACCGGACTGCGCACGCCATTGATGGCAATGACGCCAAGCTTGCTCCACTCCTGCCAGCGGATGGAACCAAAGGCCAGCCAGCCAGGGGCTATACCGCTCTGCAGCTTGAATTCCAGAGCTTGAGGTATCTCAGCCGACGCCGAGACCGGGTACACCCCGGTAGAGCCGGGAACCAGGTCCGCCGGAAAGGCGCCCCTGAAGCCGGTCGTGTCGACGGTTCCCGACAGCCCGTCATATTTGTAGCTCGAAGAGTACATCAGGCTGGCGCGCAGGGCGATCTCGGGGATCTCATAGGCTGCGCCCGCACGCCAACCCCATGCCTCGTCGGATAGCTTGAAGACGCCGAGGCCGGTATTGCCGAAGGCGAGCAGTGTCTGGCGGGAAAGAAACGCGTCTACCTGCTGGTATGAGACACCGCCGATGAATCGTATGGCGCCCTTGCCGACGTTCACCTTATAGGAGCAGGTAAGACCGAAATCGTTTGTGTCGACGGCGTATTTGACCGCTGTCGGCGAATAGGCGTTGTTGGCGCCGAACTTTGCATCCGCACCATACGGTTCCGTATAGGTCGCAAGACAGTCTACGGGCTCAAAGATGTTGGCTTTGATGCCGACATGCGGCACCGCATAGTCGCCGCCAACATCCACCGCCGACGTCGACAATCCCGAGCCATCCAGGCGCTGCACATTCTTCAGTTTGCGCTGTGGCGAAACATAGGTCACGCCCGCATCGAACGAATATGGCGCCGCGTCGAACAGCTGGTCGATGTTGACGCCGCCCCGGTCAAAGCCCCCGGCTTGCACCGTCCCAGCCAAAGCCAGCGAAAAAGCCCCCGCGCCCAGCAGCACTTTCAGACGCGAATAACACATGAATCTCCTCCCCGAAATATCCTTGCATCAAGCTAGAACCAATTCAGGTTAACGGCGCAACAACGAATTCGCCGTGCGTACATGTACACCTTGGCTGAACGCATTTCCGACAAGGTGTCGGCCTTCACGACAAGGCGGGAAAATGGCCGGCTCAAATACAAATCAACGAGAAAACTCCGGAAAACCGCCTAAATCACTACAAAACGGGGCATTTTGCATGCCCAGCCAGCCATTGTTACATTACGGCAACAATGGGGCAAAAACATTCAGTTTGCCTCAAGATTTACGCTGCGGAATGCCTGTTTTCGTGGCAGGCGGCCTATCTGGAAAGCAGATTCGTGACCGGCGAATCTATCGCGGCCAGCCGGCCCAATTTGTTTGATCAGCCGGCCTCGCGTACCCGCGTCAATGCCACCGAAAGCTTCTCTTGCGCCTCGCGATATTCGGCGAGTTTTTCACGCTCGGCCTCCACCACCTCTTCCGGCGCGTTGGCGACGAATTTCTCGTTGGACAGCTTCTTGTAGAGCCGCGCTATTTCCTCGGTCACCTTGGCAAGTTCCTTCTGCAGGCGCGCTGCCTCGGCGGCAAGGTCGATCAGGCTGCCGAGCGGCAGGCAAATGGTCGCTTCGTTAACGACGATCTGCGCGGAGCCCTTGGGTGGCGCCTCGGCGAGCGAGATGTCGCCGACCCGCGCGAGACGCTTGATAGCCGAGCCCTGACGCTCGAGCCTTTCGCGTGTCGCGTCGTTGGCGCCGATCACCACGAGCGGTGCGATCGCCGCTGGCGGCACGTTCATTTCCGAACGCACCGAGCGGATGCCGGAGACGAGATCGACCAGCCAGTTGATATCGGCGGCGGCCGCCTCGTCCTCGAAATCGGGCGACGGCCATGCCGCATGACAAAGCAGCGATGGCCGTTGCCTGCCCTCACCGGCGGTTTCGGCCCACAGTTCCTCGGTCATGAACGGCATCATCGGATGCAGCAGCTTGTAGATCTCGTCCAGCACGAAGGCGACGCATGCCCTGCTCTCGGCCTTGGCGGCCTCGTCGGTGCCCATGAACACCGGCTTCAGCAGTTCCAGGTACCAGTCGCAGAACTGGTTCCAGACGAACCGGTAGGCGGCACCCGCCGCCTCGTTGAATCGGTACGAGGTGATGCCGTCCGTTATGTCGCGCGCGGCTCGCGTCAGCTCGGTCAGGATCCAGCGGTTGACCGCCAGCTTGGCGTCCTGCAGCCAGAAATCGTCGTCGCGCGCCACTTCGTTCATCTCGGCGAAGCGCGTCGCGTTCCACAGCTTGGTGCCGAAATTGCGATAGCCGGCAATGCGGGCCGGATCGAGCTTCACGTCGCGCCCTTGCGCTGCCATCACCGTCAAGGTGAAGCGCAGCGCATCGGCGCCGTATTCGTCGATGAGCTCGAGCGGATCGATGACGTTGCCTTTCGACTTCGACATCTTCTGCCCGTTCTTGTCGCGAACCAGCGCATGGACATAGACGGTATGAAACGGCTCCTGATCCATGAAATGTAGGCCCATCATCATCATGCGGGCGACCCAGAAGAAGATGATGTCGAAACCGGTGACCAGCACGTCGGTCGGGTAATAGGTCTTCAGCTCCGGCGTCTGGTCCGGCCAGCCGAGCGTCGAGAACGGCCACAGCGCCGACGAGAACCATGTATCGAGCACGTCCTCGTCGCGGGTCAGGATCTCGCCAGGCTGGAAATTCTCGAGCTTGTCCTCGACCCAGGCCTTCCACGGCCCTTCCAGCGCCAGATAATATTCGACGGCGGCACCGAGCGCCTCTTCCTCGGTCTTTTCGACAAAGACATGCCCGTCCGGCCCATACCAGGCAGGGATCTGGTGGCCCCACCACAGTTGGCGCGAAATGCACCAGGGCTGGATGTTCTCCATCCAGTCGAAATAGGTCTTTTCCCAGTTTTTGGGCACGAAATTGGTACGGCTCTCGCGCACCGAGGCGATCGCCGGCTTGGCCAGTTCCGCCGCATTGACATACCATTGGTCGGTCAGAAACAGCTCGATCGGCACGCCGCCGCGGTCGCCATGCGGCACCGTGTGGCGATGCGGCTCGACCTTCTCGAGAAAGCCGCCCGCCTCCATCAGCTCGACGATCTTCTTGCGCGCATCGAAACGGTCGAGACCGTCGAGGCTGTCCCAGACAGCCTGGCGCTCCGGCGTCACTTCCAGTCCGGCCAGAAAGTCCTCATTGTCCTTGAGGCTCACCGCCGCATTGACGGTGAGGATGTTGACCGCCGGCAGCCGGTGGCGCTTGCCGACCTCGAAATCGTTGAAGTCATGCGCCGGCGTGATCTTGACCGCACCGCTGCCTTTTTCGGGATCGGAATACTCGTCCGCGACCACCGGGATCCTGCGGCCGACGATCGGCAGAACAAGGTTCTTGCCGACAAGATGCCGGAAACGTTCGTCGTCGGGGTGCACAGCAACAGCCGTATCGCCCAGCATCGTCTCCGGCCGGGTCGTCGCAACGGTGATGAAGGTCTTCGGATTTTCCGGATCGAATGTCGTGCCTTCGACCGGATAGCGGAAGTGCCAGAGGTTGCCGTTGACCTCCTGCTGCTCGACCTCGAGATCCGAGATGGCGGTCAACAGCTTCGGGTCCCAGTTCACAAGGCGCTTGTCCTTGTAGATCAGCCCTTCCTTGTAGAGCGTCACGAACACTTCGAGCACGGCCTTGGAGAGGCCCTCGTCCATGGTGAAGCGCTCCCGGCTCCAGTCGGCCGAGGCCCCGAGCCGCTTCAGCTGGTTGAGGATCGCGCCGCCGGACTCGTCCTTCCACTCCCAGACCTTGTCGATGAACTCATCGCGCGTCAGGTCGCGGCGGTGGATCTGCTTTTCCATCAGCTGGCGCTCGACCACCATCTGCGTGGCGATGCCGGCATGATCCATGCCCGGCTGCCACAAGACATTCTTGCCGCGCATGCGCTCGAAGCGCACCAGAATGTCCTGCAGCGTGTTGTTGAGCGCATGGCCCATATGCAGCGAGCCGGTGACGTTCGGCGGTGGGATGACGATGGTGAAGGCTTCAGCCCCCTCCTCGGCCCCGGCGCCGGCACGAAACGCGTCGGCCTCTTCCCAGATCCTGGCAATCTTCGGCTCGACGGCTTTGGCGTCGTAGGTCTTTTCGAGCATGGGAAAACGGTCCGCGCTGTCCGGAATTTGTGGTCCGGTGTAAATCGGAAGGTTGTTGCCAAGTCAACCGCAAGGGCGGCATGGCCAATACATAGCGCCGGCATGGTTCGGTGCAACTCGCGGAACTGAATGTTGCAAGGCAATCGCTTCAGGTTTGCGCTGCCCCTTGCCGTGCCTTCCAGCCTTGGTGGTTGGCGAAAGCCAAAGAGACATCCGATCTCCCCCCTTGCGGGGGAGATGTCCGGCAGGACAGAGGGGGGTGGGAAGGATCGCCAACCTCGACTTCGGTCTTCCCCAATCTCGGAAATTCAATTGCCTGACGGCGTGGCTGCGATCGTTGAGAGGCCGGAGGGACAGCACCCCCCTCTGCCCTGCCGGGCATCTCCCCCGCAAGGGGGGAGATTGGATGCTTCGCCGATGGCGCCTGTCCGCAGGCGGATGAGGGGCAGCGCCGACCTCGACAATTCGCCGGTCGAGCCGCCTGTCGGCGTTTTCTCGAATTGCTACTGCGCGCCGCGCGCGACGCGCTCGATTTCCTCGCGCACCAGCCGCTCGACCAGCGTCGGCAGGTTGTTGTCCAGCCAGTCCTGCAGCATGGGCCGCAGCATCTCCTCGGCCATCTCGTCGAAGGTCTTCTTGCTACGGCTGGCAAACGCGTCGGAAAGCTCGCCGAAGGCGGCGGCAACCTGCCGGCCCGTATGCTCCGAAAGGATCGCGGGACGTGCGGGCGGCGCCTCGCTGGCCGCCGGACGCGCAAATCCGATTTTCGAAGGTCCCGGGCTGCTTTCCGAAGGCTCCAGCCCAATCTCCGAAGGCTCCGGCGCAGGTCCAGCAGTCGCCTCGTCCTCGAAAACCTCGGCCTTCGGCTCGACGTCCGGCGTATGGGATGGCTCGGCGCGCTCCGGCTTGGCCATTGCGTCGCCGACCGCGGCGATCTCGCGCCGCCAATCGGCGATGATGGTGTCGGTTGTCTCGGCAGCCTTGGCCATCGCAGGCCGATCCGGCTTTGCGGGCGGTTCGGGAGCGGTGTTCACCTCAGCCAGCGTCACCGTTGCTTTTACCGGGCCGGGGCGGAGCGGCGTTTCCAGGCGCTCGATGACCGGCGCGACCGTTGGCTGCACCTCGGCCCGCATGGCCGGCTTGGCGATCTCCAGTCCGCCGCGCAGTTCGGAACGGAACGCATCCCCCTCCGCTGCCCGTCCCGCAGCCGGCGCCGGTTGCAGATCCTGGCGCAGTTCGTCCGTGTCGCCCGGCTGCTTGCGGCCGGTATCGCTGTCCTCGATGATCCTCCTGATGGAAGCCAGTATTTCTTCCATGGAAGGTTCGCGCTGTACGCTGCTTGCCGTCGCCATCGTCACATCCGCCGCCCTTGTGACTCGTTCTCAGATTTCCTGTCCGGCAATGCCGGATTCGAATCATGGCGACAGCGTAACCGACGGAACGGCTTACGAGAATCCCCAATCTGGCGACATCTCGGATTTCAACAGATTAGGGTCGGGAGTTGAAGCCCGCGCGTCGTTCGAGCGCGGGCTGAAAACACGGCCTGGCGATCAGCGGCCGTCCGGCGTGCGCAGGCCGATCCACTTGTCCTTGACGGCGTCGTAGTGCTCTTCCGGCCTGTACTTCGTCACGTTGAGCGCAAGGCGCTCTGCCGACAAATGGCCAACCGCCGAGAGGATGGCATAGCTTGCTACCACCACGTCGCGTTCGGCGCTGACAAGATTGATCTTGGCGGTGATGAGGGTCGCCTGCGCGTTGAGCACGTCGAGCGTGGTGCGCTGGCCGACATTGCGCTCTTCGATGACGCCGTTCAAGGCAAGCTGCGCGGCGGCGACCACCTGCCGGTTGGCCGTGACGCTTTGCTGCGCGGCGGTGTATTGCGACCATGCCGAGGTCACCGCTTGGCGCACGGTGTCGCGGCTGACATCGACCTCGATACGGGCCTGGCTGAGTGATTCCTTTGATTGGCGAACCAATGCCGAGGTCCGGCCGCCGGAATAGATCGGTATCGTCAATGTCGCGCCGATGTTCGCCGAATTGGTTACGCCATCCTGTGTCGAGGAGAGCGAGCCGGGCGCGGTGCCGCGAATGGCGCTCGAAACACCGGCCGACGCCGATAGTTGCGGCAGCAACGCGCCTTCGGCAGACTTCACCGAAAACGCCGCCGCGTCGACCAGATGCGCGGTAGCGAGGATGGCCGGATGCTCGGCCGATGCGATCGCGATCGCCGCATCGAGGCTCGACGGCAACAGCTTCGACACCGGCGAAGCCGGCCTGAGCCTGCCCGGCTCGTCGCCGACGATCTGGCGATAGGTCGCAGCGCTTGCCAGCGCCGTCGCGCGGGCGGCGCTCAACTGCGCCACCGCGGAGGCACGCTGGGCGTCGGCTTGCGCGACGTCGGTGCGGGTACCTTCGCCGACCTCAAAGCGCGAACGCGCCGCACGTGCCTGCTCGGTCAGGAATTGCAGGTTCTGTTCGGTCAGCACGGCGACCTGCCGGTCGCGGATAACGTCCATATAGGCACTTGCCGCATTGAAAAGAGTGTTCTCTTCGGCGTTGCGCAGGCTTTCGAACGAAGCGCGGACCCGCGATTCGGCGGCCGCCACATTGTTCCTGGTCTGAAAACCGTCAAACAGCGTCTGGTCGATCTCGACGCCGAAGTTGCCGGTGGTTATCGAGATGTTTCGGTGCAACCGGTTGCTGTGGCTGGCGGTATAATCAATACTTCCGGAACCAGTGATGGTCGGGCGCCAGCCGGACTTGGCGATTGCCACGCCCTCGTCGGTGACGCGCGCGCCGGCGCGCGAAGAATTGAGCGAGGAATTGTTCTGATAGGCCTTTGAAAGTGCCCCGAGAATGGTTTCGGCCGAGGCGGCCATTGGAGACAGCGCGGTCGCCGAAACGAGGACAGCGGTAAAAAGCAACTTGCGTACAGACGGCACGTTATATTCCCTCATTCGTTTTGCACGGGAACTGCGCCACGCTGGCTTCTCCTTCTGATCAGCCGGCGCCGCGTTTTTTATCGTTCCCCCGCTGAAAGCCCCAGAAACGCCCGGTTATGCAGATCAGCAACGATTGTTCAAACGCAAGCGATCATGACAACGCCTTCGCTGCAAGGCAAAATCACTCAGAATTCGAAGGCGGGAATGCGTTCAAATCCCGGTAGTGGCTTAATTGCCGCATTAAATGCGCGTCTTCCCGTTACAACCCCTCCAGTCTTAAAAAAAAGCCGGGCTACGCCCGAATTGCCCTGCCCTTCAACGGCGACGAGTCGGCCGCCTTCGGCAAGCTGGTCGAACAGCGCCGCCGGCACCTCGCCGACGCTGCCGCCGATCAGGATGACGTCGTAAGGCGCCTTGGCCGCATGGCCCTGCGGCAGCGCTCCCTGGACCACGGTGACATTGTCGCAACCAAGTGCCGCGAGCGTCGACGTGGCGGTCTCGGCCAGCGCCGCATCGCATTCCAGCGCGACCACGGACCTTGCCAGCCGCGACAGGATCGCCGCCGCATAGCCGGTGCCGCAACCGACATCGAGTGCCGAATCGCTTGGGCCGATATCGGCCAGCTGCATCAGCTTGGCCAATGGCGACGGCTCCATCAGATAGCGCGGACCATCGGCCGTATCGGCAATGCGGATGTCCTCATCGATATAGGCAAGATCGCGCTGGCCGGGGGCAACAAAGGCCTCGCGCGGCACGACAAGCATCGTCTCGAGCAGCGGCGCGCTGGTCACGTCGGTGGTGCGGATCTGGCCGTCGACCATCTTCACCCGGCGTTCGGCAAAATCAGCGCTCATGTTCCAACCATCCGCTTGCCGCGCGAAGGGCGCGGCTGTTTCGACCCGAACTGAAGCCCCTGGCGCTGACGCGCGGGAGCTCGGGCATTGGAGGCCTCGCCCGGAATCGAACCGGGGTGCAAGGATTTGCAGTCCTCTGCGTAACCACTCCGCCACGAGGCCTCATTGCTCCCGGCGTTCCACCCGGCTCCAATAGGTTGCGGCGAAAATGCCGTCAAGCGGCCACCATGCATTCCCAACGGTTCTTCCGACATCGAGGCACTGCTTATCAACGCCATGCCATGCTAGCAATAACATATTAGCTTATCGTTAAGCATGATTCTCGGCGAGAGGAACCCGATACCGGCGATCACGTTGGGCAGAAAGGAGGTTCCGCCATGGCTCAAGCAACTACGAAAGACGGCACACCGCGCGGATTGTCGCAGTCTGCAGAGCTTGTGCGCTATGCCATCGACCGCCTCGGCATAGAAGGCGCAAACAGCCTGCCGCCGCGCGACCGGGCGCGGCTGGCGTCGGCTACCGCCGTTCTCAAGGAACTTTGCGAACGCCTGGAAAGCTGTTTCGACGAGCCTCGGTAGTGGATAGGCGGAGCACGCCGCTCTCAAAACAATTGCCTGTTTCCGGCTTGTCAGCAGGCAACCTCAATCCGGCCGGCGCCGTCGCTCCCACCAGACGACGAAGCGGCGCCGGTGACGGCGCACCAATGCAAATTCATAGGAGAGCACCAGCAATCCGATCGGTACCATCCAGAAACCCAGGATCGGCAGGAAGCCGAGAATGCCGCCGATGATCAGCACAACACCGATCGCAATCCTGAGGCCGCGCGAGCGCGGCATGGTGAACTGGCGGCCGAAGACCGAGATTTTCCGGGCCGGTGGCTGTTCGTCGCTCATTGCCGTCATGTGAAATGTCGATCCGTTTGCATCAGCCGGAGAAAGCCGCAACGGCCTTTTCCGTTCCGTGACAGGCGTGAGACAGCTCATATGAGTGCGCTCGCCGCCCATTGCCAGAAAGCCTCGCGCCAAAAAGCCTCGAAAAAATGCGAAATGCTTCTTTGCAAAGCCGAAACGGGTTTGCTATAGGCTGCCCCACTCACGCAAGAGCCTCTGTTCCCCGGTAGCTCAGTGGTAGAGCAACCGGCTGTTAACCGGTTGGTCGCTGGTTCGAATCCGGCCCGGGGAGCCAGCGCTCATTGTATGCTAAGGCGCAATATGGCACGGCGGCGTGCGATTTTTCCCTACGCTTTGATCGCGCTAGTCCTGCTTCCAGAGTGGCAGAGCGTCGAGGACCGACGAATCCAAGCGTAGAATATCGGCCTCGCCCGCCCATGCCTATTCCTCGCAAGCCGCAATCTCAAGATCGGCGGCAGACATGCGGAAATACCGACGATCGGCGGCTTCGCCGATCATCGGCTTCGCGCCTCGAAGCTGATCTTGCCAGAGCTTGACCAAAACCGCTCTGGTCGTGATCAATGCGCCACGCCGTCGGATGCGTGTAGGAGTCTCCAAGTCAGGCCGACGCGGCCGTCGAACTGGGATGCGAAATGTTCGGCGGCGACGCCTTCCAGGCCATCATCGACAAGAGCCTCGATGCTTCGTCGCATCAGCGCGAGCTGCATCTCGCGGGCGTGGGCCAGGTCTGCCTCTCTCATGATTTCCGTGACATGGTAGGCGACAACGGGCTGGCCGAGGCAAGACATGAGCGTGCTCGCTTCTGACGTGACGGCCGTAACTGCGTCTTCGATCTTCATTCAGGCGCTCCTCATCAAACATGATGCTGGCGCCTCCCCATGAGACGACGGTGTTCCGTCGTTTCCTTTTACAATTTCGACAGTCGCGCACGAGTGAAGGGACGAGTGCGCGAACAGGAGAATTACCCTCTTGTTCCAGTCTCCTTGAGCAACCTCGCTACCCAAATCAGTATGCTGCAAAATTGAATTAAAGGCGACCCGATAGTTAATCGATGGTTAATGGCGGCGCTCGCATCTCAGGCGTTCGCGCATGAAACATCGGGCAGGTCCGCCTTGCGCCAGCATTCGGTTATAGAGGCGAACTTTGCCTCCGCCCGGACGCAGACATTGCAGTTGACCGCGCTGGAGGTCGTCGTCGCCCCAGCACCCGAAATTGATTTCGCAGCTTCTGAATGCCCGTTAACGGCGGCGAACCAGCAGTTCGCAACGCCAGGAAGATCACCCTGCGGAAATGCAGTCCGCTAGCTTGCCGGCGACCCTCAAGAACTGCATCACGATGCTTATGGCCGGCACCTGGGCTGCGAAACCAACCCCGACAGACACGCAGGGCACCCTTAGCCTGGAAAGGCACAACTCGGTACACGAGGGCGACTATATCTCTATGGAAACAACTTGAAGAAACGCTTCGCTACCCATAGCATGCCACCCCCTGGTGAAATCTGATCAGGAGGTCGGTGGGATCGGTCGGGTTTTTAAGCCAGTGCAAAGTAGGGAGGATAACTATGGCTTCCGAAGTACAGGCAAACAATGGCGTTAACGTCGAGGCGCTGCTCGGCGCACGCGAAGCGCTTACCAATGCCCCGGAGGCCGCGCAGTTCAAGTGGCGCGCGGCCTGCGAATGGAAGGATGGCACCCACAGCCACTCGACGGTCGAGAGTTTCTACGGTCTCGGCCAGGACCAGCATCGCAAGACCACGTTCGCATTCGATGCCGACCATCCGGAGGTCTTTGCTTCCCTGGATCAGGGCGCCACGCCTGTCGAATACGTGCTGGTCGGGCTGGCGAGCTGCCTGACCGCCGGCATCGCCGCTGTTGCCCAGAACCGGAACATTCAGTTGAAGTCGGTGAAGGCAACCATCGAAGGCGACATGGATATTGCGGGTATACTCGGCATCGACAGCGACGTCCGCAACGGCTTCAGCGGCATCACGGTGAAGTACAACATTGACGCCGACGCCAAGCGCGAGGACATCGAGGCTCTCGTCGCGCAGTCACAGAAGCGGTCGGCTGTCTATGACATTGTAACCAATCCGACGAACGTCACGGTCGTGG
This sequence comes from Mesorhizobium sp. M1428, assembly GCF_040317515.1. Lineage (NCBI taxonomy): Bacteria > Pseudomonadati > Pseudomonadota > Alphaproteobacteria > Hyphomicrobiales > Phyllobacteriaceae > Mesorhizobium > Mesorhizobium sp. M1428. The sequence goes on along the minus strand of NZ_JAMYKT010000001.1, from coordinate 587,980 downwards.
TGAATTGAAAGGCGCTTCGAGCCGTAGACTCTCCTGATGAGAGGGCGCGATTAGTTCCGTCACCACAGTGATCGTCGGCGCAGGGCACGCGGGGCTCGCGATGAGCCGCTGCCTCGCGGAGCGCTCTATCGACCATGTGCTGCTGGAGCGCGGCGAGATCGCCCATACCTGGCGCACCGAGCGATGGGATTCGCTGCGGCTGCTCACCCCGAACTGGCAGAGCCGGCTGCCGGGCTTCTGCTACGATGGCGACGACCCCGACGGCTACCGGACGATGCCTGAAGTGATCGACTTCCTCGGGAACTATGCCAAGGCGATCGCGGCTCCAGTCAGAACACACACGACCGTTACCTCGGTTCGCAGCGACGGTACGGGATATCTCGTGCGCACGGACCGCGGCGAGTGGCGCTGCCGAACTGTCGTGCTGGCGTCGGGCGCGTGCAACATCGCACGCCTGCCCGATTTGGCCGTCCGCGTGCCGCCGTCGGTCGCCATGCTGACGGCACAGTCCTACCGCAATCCGGCTCAGGTCGCCGACGGCGGCGTGATGGTGGTGGGCGCCTCGTCGAGCGGCACCCAGATCGCACAGGAGCTGCAGCGTTCGGGGCGTCAAGTGACCCTGTCGGTGGGCGAGCACATCCGAGCGCCGCGCGTCTATCGCGGCAAGGACCTGGAGTGGTGGATGGACGCCGCCGGCGTGCTCGACGAGCGCTACGACGAGGTAGACGACATCAGACGGGCACGACGGGTTCCTTCGCTGCAGCTTGCCGGCACCCCCGACCGCACCACCCTCGACCTCAATGCGCTGGTCGACCTCGGCGTCAGACTCGTTGGCCGTCTCGCTGGCATCACCGAAGACGGCAAGGCCCAGTTTGCGGGGTCGTTGCGCAACATGTGCGCGCTTTCCGATCTCAAGATGGCCCGGCTGCTCGACCTCATCGACGAATGGGCGCGCGCCAACGGCCTTGACGCTACGGTCGGGCCGCCGGATCGCCTGCCGCCGACCCGTGTCGAGGACAACCCGCCGCTCGGCCTCGACCTTACCGGAGGCGCGATCAGGACGATCATCTGGGCCACCGGCTACCGGCCAGACTACTCCTGGCTGGAGTTGCCGGTCCTCGACCGCAAAGGCCACGTCCGTCACGACGGCGGCGTTGCGGAACATCCGGGCATGTACCTGATGGGGATGCAATTTCTGCGCCGCCGCAAGTCTGCGCTGATCGACGGCGCCGGCGACGACGCGCGTGATCTCAGCGACCATCTGGCATCTTACCTCAGGCAAAAATCAATCAACGTCTAAGGCCAAGGAGGTCAGCTACCGCGACAACGCCGAATTCCGTGACCCTGCAATCATATTCCCAAGTGCAACTTCGGCTTCCAGAAGGGGCGGAACAACTCAATCTTGGGACAGCGGTTCATCACCACTTTCAAGCCCGCTTCCTCCGCCAACAGGGCGGCAGTGTCATCGCGCACCCCAATCTGACTCCACAGAACCTTGGCACCAATTGCGATGGCTTCCTGTGCAACTTCCAACAGATCTTCGGAGCGGCGAAAAACCTCAACCATATCCACAGGCCGGTCGATGGCCGCCAGTGACGCGTACACCTTGAGCCCTCGAATTTCATCCAGACCGGGAGTGGGATTGACCGGGATCATGTCATAGCCGGTTTCGTGCAGAACCCTGAGAACACCATAGGAAAACTTGGTCTTGTCGGGGCTGGCCCCCACCATCGCAATGGTTTTGACCGACTTTAGAATGTCTTGCAGATAAGCCTCCGAATAGGGCTCATCATGATTCATATGGGTCATTTCTTTGCTTCCAACGGGGTCGCAATATCGGCTTTCAATTCATGTGCGGCCAAGGGATCTAGGAAGGGGTTGCGATAGAGCTTGTCGTGGCTTTCAACGCCGACCTCCAGCGTGCAGTCGCTCATAGGGCGGGCAACGCAGAGGATTATATAGCCATTGTTGATCTGGCGGTTGTTCAGCGCCCGCTGGGCCTTTTGACTGACTTTGCCGCTGATTATCTTGGCCGCGCAGGTTATGTAGCCGCCATACTTGCACCCGTAGGGCAGGTCCACGCCCTGCTCGCGCAGGCTTTGCAAGAGGGGCTTGCGGTGATCGACGTCAAAGGCCGCACCGCCTTGGTTGGCGAGGGTGATGGTGAAGCTGGTCATACCCAGATGTCACTCGTGCAATCACCGCCGGGATAACGGGTTTCGTGGCAGCGGCTTGGTCCATTTGCTTCCTTGCCAAAATCGACGACAAATCGCGGATCAATTTCCATGCCGCCGTTTTCCGTATCGCAATTGACCATCAGCATGCATCCGCCATTGGTGCGGATTTCCGGATAGAACTGATTGTCCCAGGTCGAGAAGAGCGAGGTCGTCACATAAAGGCGCTTGCCGTCGAGGCTGAGCTGTATCATCTGAGGCCCACCAGTCACTTTCACGCCGTTGACCTCAGGCGCACGGCCGAGAAGTCCGCCCATCCACACTTGTCCGGTGAGCTTGGCGTTATGCGGGTCCGAGATGTCATATTGGCGGATGTCGCCATGCAACCAGTTGCAAAGATAGAGGTGTCTATCGTCCATACTGAGCAGAATGACGGAGATCACGCCCGGTATCGGGATCGGCCATTCGGGATGCGGCTCATTGCCAACATCGACAATTTTTTCCCATTGCCAGTCACCCGCCGCATCCTTCCACCAATGGATGATGTTTGCAGAAAGGGCCGCGCCAACAAAGCCGTGACTGCTGTCGGGATTGTGATGGAATCGCACTTCGAGTGGGAGCAAGCCATCCTCACCGAGATAGAATGTTTGCTTTGGCTCCTTCTTCTCAAAATCCCAGAAATGGATCTCTCGGCCATATTTCAGATGGCCAACCTCCTCCAGGTCAAAACCAGGCATGAAGGTATTGGGCGCGGCCCACTCCGAGCTGACCATTACGTTATGTCGCGGCTGGTACCAGAAATCATAACCAAACTTGATGCTGCCCATGGAGTTTTCCCAACGGCCGACAATCTCGAACTCCTTGTTGAGTTGCAAATAGCCGCCTGGGGCGTTGCCTTGAGCGTCGCCAAGCATGGAAATGATGATATCCGAGCCGAGGCAATGCACTGTGTGCGGCGCCGACAAGTTGGTCCTGGTTTTGATTTCAGCGCCGTCTATGACCTTGAACAGTGTCGGATTGCGGGGATCGGTTGCGCAATCGACAATATGCAGATTGGTCGAGCGCACACCCGGCACAATCAGATACTTGCGTTCCATGCTCGCATCGCCATGGCAGGACGAACAGGCATTCCAGCCCATGTGATGAAGCTCATCGCCAATACCCGGCATTTGCAAACGTGAAATCACTTGGCTGTAGGTCGAACTCTCCGGGTCGACATCAATGGTACACAAATAGTCCGGCTTCTGAATGCCCGTGCCAGTGTAGATGGCAATCGTATAGAGCAGCTTTTCGCGAGGTGCCCTCATCGCCTCTGCTGGAGAAGCATAGCCCGGTCCACAGCAATGATTGGTCATGGGTACTTCCCAATTTGAACAGATCACTGGCCAGCCCCAACTGGGGTCAAGCTGGATATTAGTGCATGCTTGGCATTAGCGCTATGGCCGGGGTGGCTGGTCAAGCGCGCGCACTGTGACGTACAACTGGGCGACAGAGCGTCCACGGGACTGTCCAACGCGAGCTGCTTATCCCGGCGGAACATTGGTGGGGCGATCGGAAATCGGTGCCTGGACCAAGCCCAAGTGAAGGCTCCCGGCTTCGTATGAGCCGCCAGTCCGCTTTCGGCATAGCGGCCACTTCATGACTGACGACGGATGACTGCTTCTGGCCCAAGACCCGACGGGTCAAGCGGCCTTCTGAAGGACGGCACGAGGGCGGCCGTAACCTGCGCCCAATCGACGCCTCCGCGAAGGCCGGATTGGGAGGTCATCGAAGCGGCGCGATCCTATGGCGCATTCGGCCCGGCCTGAAGGTCAGGCCGCCTTCAACGCAGTGGCTCAACACCGGCCATAGCCGACCTTCACGAGCAGCCCTTCCTCGCGCATCCGGGAGAGATAGCACCGTGGGATACCGATGTCGGTGAGATCGCGGGTCCGCACCTCGCCGCGCTCTCGCGCCAGAGCAACGGCGCGATCCCGGAGCGATGGCGGCCGCCCACCTGCAAGGCGTAGTGCTTCTGCGCGGTCACGATCACGTTTTCGCACTTGATGCGGCTGTTGCGCGTGTCGGTGGAGCGCTATGGCGAACTCGTATTTCGCTGCTTCGTCGGTCCCGGGGAGCCACCGCCTTTTGTACGCTAAGGCGCGCTAGAACCAGCCGCGGCGCGCCCAGACTGCAATGCTGGCCGGGGAACGAGCGACATCGTCGGGAACAAGTCCCGTCTCATAAATCAGCACAACAGGTCTGCCGGGGCTAACTAGCTGACACTTGGTTGATCCCGGCATCAACCCAGGAACGTGTCTGTTCCAGCACCTCATCGGAAAACGCTGGGTCGTCAATCGCCCGGGCGAGGATCACTGCCCCCACCATCGCCGCAAAGCTTCCGATCGCCGCGCGGCGCCTGTCTGCCGCATCCAGTTCCGGGAACGCCCTACCGGATGCTTACGGTCTTGACGTTGACCGGAGGGGAGAACCAATGGGTAGCCATGACACCTACTACTCAGGGGAGAGATACATCTTGGCCTCCTTAGCGGCAGCCTCAAATGCCTTTCGTATCACGTGAGGGTCAATCGGATCGCCCTCCACAGCCGACAGGCAGAGGGTCACCGCCTTGTGCCAGCAAGGTCCTCTCCGGGTCCACGTCTTTAGCTGCTCAAGGGCTGCCCTCGCATTGTTGCAGCCATGCCTATCACCGGACGCAGTCCTTACGAACACAGGAGGGACGAACCAATGGGTTGCCATGAGGGGAATCTAGAGCGGGACGAGCCTGCCGACCAACCCAGTTGTAGCCCGCAATAATGGAACAACGCAGGCGCTCAGTAGTTTAGAAATCGCAGCGGTCGATTCTTCGTGGATGCAGCCGCGTGCTGGGTCCGTCGCCTTTCTCACGAGCGGCGGGCCTCCACCTTATGGAGGGACTAACGTCCCCTGCTCCTTAGCGGCAGCCAGGAATGCCTTGCGGGCCTCCTCGGGTGCCATCTGGTCGGAAATCACGGCGATGCAAACGCGCACCGCGAGGTCCCACTGAAGGCCATGGTTGGTCCACTTCAGGAGTTCCTCAGCGGCTGCTTCAGCGTTGCTGACCTTGCGCGTCGAACCGCGACCCTCGGTCCTTACAGGGACCGGCGGGGAGAACCAATGGAGCGCCATGCAGCCACTCTTTGTCGGCCCGATCAAGTTCCTGCAGCAAATGCTTTTGCTCAGCCGGCAGCTCCTGTTCTACAGGCAGATTTAGCATGGCGCGAAGGTAATTGCGGATTACCTCTGAAGTGATCCACCGCCGCACAACTTCGGCAACAACTTCCTGTCTGGCTTTATCGATTTCGACCACGTTCAGGCCTACATGCTTAATAGGGCCGAACCCCCTCGCAAGCGGATTTGTTCCTTAGAGGGCGGGGAATGTTTGGTACAAAACCCAAGGGGTGATCGGATAACTGGCTCGCGCGAGGCCCCCGTACGTACCCCCCTCCGTTTCCCTTACGGCGCTGGTGGGCACAGCCTTGCTATGTACCCTTGGCAGCGTCCTCGATCAGGTCGGCTATTAAGGTGCGGACCCGTAGGTCGGACCTATCCCCTATGTTTCCCACATCTTTGGTCACCATCCCCGGCGAAGATACGGACACCGCCCCGCTCACCTTAACGTTGACCGTAAAGGTTCTTCTAGGCGCCTTCTCCAATTCTCGCTTCCTGTAGATCTGGAAACGAATCGACGGGGTTAAAGCTTTGACCTGCCGGCGTGGCGCGGTGTCTATGTCGACAGCCACCTCGCCTGCCACGTCAGCCTTGGCCGCCTCCAGCGATGCAATCACGACGTCGTTTAGCCAGGCCTTTGCTTGCTCGCTGAAGTCCGCCATGGGGGCATCTCGCTTCCCCATCTCCGCGCCGCCGACGGGCTTCTCCTGCTGACGGCGAGCTTCCTTCCCGCGCTCAAGGGCTTCTTTAAACTTTGCCATCCCTGTTGCTCCGATTTATCATCAGGCCACCCCCGTCAGATCGGCTATGGCGCCCTCCCATTCACTAGAACGCGCGTAGTCGGGGTACGTTGCGTTGGGGAGCCTTTGGGTTCGCCGCTATTCAGCGTCACGGGGCGCGGCCGATGGACAGCGAAGCAGGTTTCGAGGGTGCTGGAGAGGGTATCGGGCTGATTGTTTGACGGACTGGCTTTGCGAAGGCGATCTCCGCCCCTTCGCGCGGACCGGTCGCCTGGAAGAAGGTGACCTTGCTTTCCGGCTCGAGCGTGACGATCTCGCGCAGATCAGCACCGGCGAGCGTAGCTTCGCGCACGAAGTGGGTCGCGCTCTCCTCCACGACGTCGCAACGGGTGCAGAGGCCTGCGGGCAGGAACAGTCTGGCGTCGCGCGCCTTGAGTTCGAGGCCTTGCCATATCTGCGCACGGGTCAGCCTGGTCTCGCCGCCGGGATTCACCGGAACGGTAGCGCTCGAGTAGATCATGATGTGTCTCCTGGACAGAAGGTCGGTGATGGGGACTCAGCCGGCAATTGCGGCCGCATAGTCGCGATAGGAGCGCAACGGCCGGCCCAGCAGCGCGGTCAGCCGATCGACATCGCCGGCATCGGGGACCACGCCGTCCGTGAGGAAGCGCTCCGCCATCAGGCGCATGTCGAGCGCCATCCAGCTCGGCATGAACTGTCGCAGGTTCTGCTCGAACCCGGCGGTGTCGTCGCCCGGATACGCGATCTTGCGTCCCAGGACGTCTGTCCAGATGGCCGCGACATCCGCGCCGGTCAGCGTGTCGGGGCCGACCAGGTTGATGCGGTCGAACGGCAGCGGCGCGGCGGCCTGCTCGCGGCGGATGAGTTCGATCGCAGCGATCTCGCCGATGTCCCGCGCGTCGATCATGGCGACACCCTTGGCTCCGATCGGCATCGGATAGATGCCGTAGCCGGTCACCACGTCCTTGATCGTGATGTCGTTGTTCATGAAGTAGGCGGGCCGCAGGATGGTGGCGTTGAGCCCCATCTGCTCGATCATCCGCTCGACGCCGAACTTGCCCGCAAAATGCGGCACGTTGACGTAGAGGTCGCTGTGGATCACCGACAGGTAGACGATCCGCTCGATGCCGGCCTCGCGGGCAACGGCAAGCGTTACGAGAGCCTGGGTGTATTCGTCGGCCACCACCGCGTTCAGCAGGAAAAGGGTGGAGACGCCGGAGAACGCCTTGCGCAGGGAATCGACGTCGAGCAGGTCGCCCTGCACGACATCTACGCCAGCGGGGAAGTCGGCTTTGGATGGATCGCGAACCAAAGCGCGCACATTGGCGCCACGCTTCACGAGCTGTTCGACTACGTTGCGGCCGACATTGCCGGTCGCGCCGGTAACGAGAATGGTCATGGGGTTACTCCTGAGTTGAGCCGGATGGCATCCCAGAAAATTAGTGATCCACATTTGTGCCGGTAGGCGTTATATCTGGACACACCGTCTCACTGGTGGAACACATGGATCTACTTGCCCTTGCTGATTTCAATCTGGTCGCCCGCCATGGGGGCTTCGGCAAAGCCGCGCGTGCTGCCGGGCGCCCGAAGGCCACCTTGTCCCGACGCGTGGCGGAGCTGGAGGCGAGTCTCGACTTACGGCTGTTTGAGCGCGGCGCGCGCGCGTTGAAGCTGACGGAAGAAGGACGTGCGCTTTTCGAGCGCGCCGGCCGGTTGCTGTCCGAGCTCGAAGAGACCGCGGCGGCAATCGCCTCAGGCGGCGAAAGGCCGCGAGGCAGGTTGCGGATCAGCGCCCCAGTGCTGTTCTCACAGACCGCGATGGGGAAGATCGCTGCCGGCTTCGCCCTGAAATACCCGGAGGTAAGGCTCGAGGTCACGACGGAAGACCGCGCCGTCGACATGATCGAAGAGGGATTTGATCTGGTGATCCGGGTCAACCCGGATCCGGATGAGAGCCTCGTCGGGCGAGCCTTTCTGCGTGATCGACTGGTGGTCGTGGCAAGTCCTCACCTCGCCCGGCCGGCGGAGGGTCTGGCGACCCCGGCCGTCATGCGTTCGACAACCGATCGAAGGGCTTGGGACGTGAAGACGCCCGCTGGCCGGTCAACAATCGCGATCGAGCCGGTCCTTGCGCTGTCGTCACTCATCATGGTCCGGGATGCGGTGCGGGCGGGCGTCGGCGCGGCACGCCTGCCGGTGTCGCTGGTGAGCCATGATCTGGCGGACGGAACGCTGGTACATTGGGGGGATCTCGATCGACCCGACATCGCCCTGTGGACACTCTATCCCTCTCGGCGGCTGCTGAGCGCCCGCGTCTCCGCATTCATTGACCATCTGAAGCAGGCCTTTCCGATGGGAACGCCTGACGAGCTGGCCGCCTATATCGGCAAATGACGCCGGGAAGCTGGTTAACCCAGCTGAGGCCTTACTCCAGGGTTGGGGGATCGAGCGGTCATTGGTCGTGCAAGCCCTTCCACCGCAAATCATAAACGCGCGTTTTTTGCTTTCTGCGCACGACAGCGCCTTTTCCCTAAAATCGATCGCCCTATTTCGCTTCGACAGGTGGGCGGCTGCTTGCTGGACGAGTCCTTGCGGCGAGTACGGCATGTGCTTCGAGGTAACCCCATGGACTTCCACGATCGGCACCTATTGCGGTTGCGGGTGAACGGAGAGGACCACAGCCTTTCCGATCTCGATCCTCGCGTCACGCTGCTCGACCTGCTGCGCGAGCGGCTTCATCTGACCGGAACGAAGAAGGGATGCAATTTCGGCGAGTGCGGCGCCTGCACCGTGCATCTCGACGGACGGCGTGTGAATGCCTGCATGATACTCGCCGTGTCCGTGGAGGGACGCGAGGTCACGACGATCGAAGGCCTGGCAGACGGCGACGCGCTTCATCCCGTGCAGCAGGCGTTCATCGATCATGATGGTTTCCAGTGCGGATTCTGCACGCCCGGCCAGGTGATGTCGGCGGCGGCGTTGATAGAGGAGGGACATACCGGCTCCGATGCCGAGATCCGCGAGTGGATGAGCGGCAATCTGTGCCGCTGCTCGGCCTATCCGCAAATCGTCGAGGCGGTGCGCGCAGCGGCCGGGAGGGCGAGCCAATGACCCCGTTCGTCTATGCGCGTGCCGATAGCCTGGGCGAAACGATCGCGGCAGGTGCCGCGCCCGACAGCGCCTTTCTCGCCGGCGGCACCGAATTGCTCAACTGGCTGCGCCTTGGAATTGCGGGGCCGACGCGGATCATCGATATCTCCCGCCTCGACGGGCTGGATCAGATCGAGGCACTGCCCGGCGGCGGCTTGACGATCGGCGCCCTGACGCATCTCAACGATGTAGCGCAGCATGCGCTGGTCATGCGCGACTATCCGGTGTTGAGCCAGGCGATCCTCAACGCCGCGTCGCCGCAACTGAGAAATCTCGCAACGATAGGCGGCAATCTGCTGCAGAAGACGCGCTGTGCCTATTTCCGTGCCGAAGAGCAGCTGCCGTGCAACAAGCGTCAGCTCGGCTCCGGTTGCTCGGCATTGCATGGCATCAACGACAATCACGCAATATTCGGCTGGACCAAGGATTGCGTCGCCACCCAGCCGTCCGACCCGGCGGTGGCGCTGGCAGCACTCGATGCGGTCATCGTCACCGCGCACCGCAGCGGCGGCCGGCGCATTCCGGCAGCCGAATTCCACCTGCTTCCCGACACGCGGCCCGAGGCGGACAATGTGTTGCAGCAAGGCGAACTGATCACGGCAATCGAGCTGCCGGCGCCGGCGCCGCGATCGGCCTACCTCAAGGTGCGCGAGCGCGAATCCTACGAATATGCCATCGTCTCCGCCGCCGCGGTGCTGGAGATGGACGGTCAAACCATCCGTCGGGCTGCCCTGGCGCTGGGATCCGTCGCGCTACGGCCGTGGCGGCTGAGCGCCGCCGAGGAGCAGCTCGCCGGTGCCGAACTCGGCGATCGCGAGGCGTTGAGCACCGCCATCGAGCAATCCTTCGCCGAAGCGCGTCCCTTGTCGCAGAATGCCTACAAGATCGAACTGGCCAAGACCGCCGCTTTGCGGGCGATCGAAAAAGCAGCGAGGATGCCGTCATGATGATCAGCCAGCCTGTTGCCCGCCCTGACGGCGGCGTCAAGGTTACCGGCCGCGCCCGCTATGCGGCCGACTATTTTGCTCCCGATCTGCTCCATGCAGTGCTGGTGACCGCGCCAGTTCCCGCCGGCCGCGTGACGTCGATCGTCGTCGACGATGCGCTCGCCGAGGAAGGCGTCGTGCGTGTGCTCACGCATGAGGACATGCCCAAATTCGGCCGGTTCGCATCGCCGAGGGCCGAGCCCGATACGCAGATGCAGCAGGCCGAAGGTCCGCCGGCGGCGCAGAGCTTCATGCCCATGCAGAGCAACGAGATACGTCACGAGGGCCAGCCGCTTGCCATTGTGCTGGGCGAGACGCTGGAGGCGGCGGAAGCCGGCGCCCGCCGCGTCGCATTGCGCTACGAGTTCGCCGAGCCGGAATTGCCGGCACCGCCGGAGTGGACGGCAATCGACAAGGCTGCGGTCGTGCCGAGGGAGAGCGGCTTCCTGTTCCTGGAGCCGACGTTTACGAAGGGCGAGGTCGACCGCGGGCTTAGCGACGCGGCCGCCACGGTCGAAGCCGTCTACCTGCAGCCGTCGCGCCATCACAACGCCATGGAGCCCTCGGCGACGCTCGCTGAGTGGAACGACGGAGAGCTGACGCTGCACGACGCCACGCAGCACGTCTATGGTGTCCGCCAGGTGCTTGCCGCCCGTTTGAATGTCCCGGCCGAGAAGGTCCGCGTGATTTCCCGCCATACCGGCGGCGGCTTCGGCGGCAAGGGTTGGATCTGGCCGCATCAGGTGCTGGCCGCCGCCGCGGCGCGCATCATGCAGCGCCCGGTCCGGCTGGCGCTCAGCCGCGCCAATGCCTATTCCTGTCTCGGCTACCAGCCGCGCATGGCACAGAAGATCGTGCTGGCGGCGGACAGGTCGGGCAAGCTGACCGCCGTGCAACAGGACGTGGTCAACCTGACCACCGTGAGCGACGATTTCGTCGAGTTCGCCACTGAAGCCTCGAAGGGTCTCTACGCCACGCCGGCCATGCGTCTCAGCCAGCGCGTCGAGCGCGCGAACGTCGCCATGCCGACGGCGCTGCGCGCCCCGGTCGAGGGTCCCGGCACCTGGGCCCTCGAAAGCGCGATGGACGAGCTCGCCCACGGTCTCGGCATCGATCCGCTCGACCTGCGTCTGATCAACCATGCGGACACGGATCCGGCCACCGGCCAGCCCTGGTCATCGAAGAAGCTGCGCGAGGCTTATGAGGAAGGCGCCCGCCTGTTCGGCTGGCGCGAGCGCCCGCGCCAGCCACAACGCGACGGCGATTGGCTGATCGGCTACGGCATGGCGACCTGCAGCATGGGCTGTTTCCGCCACCCGACGCCTGCAGCCGAGGTCAGGCTGCACAGGGACGGCACGGTGCTCATCCGCACCGGCACCCAAGACATCGGAACCGGAACACTCACCATCTTTCCGCAGATCGCAGCCGACGTGCTGGGCCTGCCGATGGAGAAGATCGAATTGGAAATGGGCGATACAGAGCTGCCGGAGGCGGGACCGACTTATGGCTCATCATCGACCATGGGAGTGGGCTCGGCGGTGCTCGCAGCTGCCGAAGATGCGCGTTCGCAGCTTGCCCGTCTCGCCAATCTGCTGCCGGACGAGGTGGAGATGCAGGACGGCAAGATTCGCCGCAGAGGCGCTGCCGGCGGCCAGACGATCGCCGATGTTATGAGCCATACCGACATCGGCGAGATCATCGGCTCCGGCTCGTTCGATCCGGCGCAGCATGGCAAAGGCCTCGCCATGCGCACTTTCGGCGTGATTTTCGTGGAGGTCGGTGTCGATCCGGGGCTCGGCCTGCTCAGGCTTCGTCGCGCCGTTGGCAGCTACAGCGCCGGCCGCATCGTCAATCCCCGCACCGCACACAGCCAGATGACGGGCGGCATCATCTGGGGCTGGGGCATGGCGGCAATGGAGCAGAGCAGGCACGAACCAGTGCTTGGGCGGTTCCTGTCGAAGAACCTTTCCGGAGTCGCCATTCCGGTCAACGCCGACATTCCCGGCGATGTCATAATCCATTTCGTCGACGAGGTAGACGAGCATGCCAGCCCGATCGGCGGCAAAGGCATCGGCGAGCTCGGCGCCACCGGCGTTGCCGCCGCGGTTGCCAACGCCGTCTTCGACGCCACAGGCAAGCGGATCCGGGAGTTGCCGATCACGCCGGAAAAACTGCTGTAGGAGGACCGGCCTGCGGAAGCGTCTGCTCGACGAGGTTGACGTAATAGCGCATCACCGTCGGCACGATCTCGTCGTTGAAGATGTAGCGGTCGCCGTGCAGGCCTTCGCCCGGGCCGACCTCGCCGGCACCGATCCACGCATAACAGCCGCTCGCCTCGCGGATCATGAAAGCGAAATCCTCGCAGCCGAGACTGGGGCTGAACTCGGTCAAGACATTCTCCCGGCCGACGGCGGAGGCGGCGGCCTCGACGGCATGGGCCGTCGCGTCCGCGGTGTTGATCAGCGGCGGATAGCCCTTCCTGTAGTCGAGCCTGGCGTTGAGCGAATGCGCGGCGGCAATGCCTTGTGCGATCTCCCCGATCAGCCTCTCGCAGTGGTCGGAAAGTCCGGGCTCGAAGAAGCGGCAGGTGCCTTGCAGCCAGACCTTGCCCGGCACGATGTTGCCGACATTGCCGCCATGGATCTGCGTGAGGCTGACGACAAGCGCGCTTTGCGGGTCGACCGTGCGGCTGACGATGCGCTGGACGGCTTGCACGAAGGCGCCGGCGGCCAGGATCGGGTCGTCGCCGAGCTGCGGCATCGCGGCATGCGCGCCAAGACCCTCGAAGGTCAGTTCGAAATTATCGACGGCCGCCATTTGCGCACCAGCGCAGGCGGCGATCGTTCCCAGCCTGACGCCCGGCCAGTTGTGGACCGCATAGACCGCCTCGACTGGAAAGCGCTTGAACAGGCCATCCTCGATCATGCGCATGCTGCCACCCTCGTTCTCCTCGGCTGGCTGGAAGATGAAAGTGACGGCGCCGTCGAAGGTGCGCGCCTCGCTGAGCAGTTTGGCGGCGCCGAGCAGCATGGCAGTGTGGCCGTCATGGCCGCAGGCGTGCATCACGCCCTCTCGCCTAGAAGCATAGGCCAAGCCGGTTTTCTCCAGCACCGGAAGCGCGTCGAGCTCGGCGCGAAGGCCGATGGCGCGTGTGCCGCCACCGCTGCGCAGAACACCGACGACGCCGGTGCCGCCGATCCCTTCATGCACCTCGTCGACGCCGAAGGAGCGCAGTTTCTCTGCAACGAAACGCGCCGTTTCGTATTCATTGAATCCGAGCTCCGGATTGGCATGGATATGGTGCCGCCAGCCTATGACCTCTGGTGTCAGCGCGGCGATGGGGTCATTATGCAGCATCATGCCTCCTTTCACGCCGGCAAAGGCGGCGCGGTTTGATCCTGCCAGCCATAGAAGGCCGGACGAGAAGCGTCTTGAACCGGATTGACCATGGCAAGGACAAACCAAGCGGCAGAGACCGGGAAATACTGGCGCCATCCATGCTTCCCCGACCTTGGCCTGTTCGAGGCGCGCTTCACCCGGCACCGCTACGAACTGCACACGCACCCGACCTACGTGATCGCCCTGATCACCTCCGGCTGCGAGCGGATACGCATCGGCCGCCAAAGCGTTCTCGCTCCGGCAGGCACCATTGCCGTGGTCAATCCCGAGGAGTGGCATGACGGCGAACGCGGGGCGGACGAAGGCTGGGCTTACCGGACGTTTTATCCCTCGGTGCCACTGATGACCGCGCTTGCCCGCGAACTCGGCCGCGACGGCGCTCCGGTATTTTCGCGCGCGAGCATCGAAGACAGCAGTCTCGCCGCAGCATTGAAGGCAGCACACCAGGGCTCGACATCCCCGGACACAATGAGGGCCGAGACGTCCCTGCTCGTGGCATTGCGACGGCTGATCGTTCGGCATGGCGACTGGAGCGGGCGCCCCGAGGAGCTCGAAAGCTCCAGATCACAGCGAAGATTTTCGCTCTACCGCGATTTTGTCGAAAGCGAGCTTGGCTCGCAGCTCGACCTCAAGCGGCTTGCCGGCGTGGCTGGCGTGACCCGGTTCCAGGTCATCCGCGACTTCAACAAGACAATCGGCCTGACGCCGGCGGCCTACATCCGCGACCGGCGATTGCGCCGGGCGAGCGCGCTGATCGAACGGGGATTTGGCCTCGCCGACGCCGCTATCGCGGCAGGTTTCGCCGACCAGAGCCATCTTTCCCGTACATTCCGGGCCATGCATGGCATGACGCCGGGCATGTTTAGAAGAGCGGGATAGGCGCTCCTGAACAGACAGCTTGCGCGCCAATGCGTGCTGCGCAATGCTGACGCAGCTCGGGGGGAATCATGCGAAAAATCTTGGCATTGACGCTGCTGCTCGCGGCTGCACTGTTTGCAAATAGGGCCCAGGCGCTGGATGCCAGCGGCACGCCGGTCGTGGTGACCCCACTTGCCTCTCGCACCGAGACCGCGTCCGGCCAGCCGATTACGCTGCCGCAGAAGAACGTGCAGGTCCTGGTCTCGGCCTATCAGATCGCGCCGGGCGCGACCTTGCCGGTCCACAAGCATCCGTTTCCGCGCTATGCCTATGTCGAGGCCGGCACGCTTCAGGTCACCAACGTCGAGACCGGCAAGAGCAACACCTATCAAACAGGTGATTTCATCATCGAGATGATCGGGCAATGGCATCAGGCGACCAATGTCGGCGCCGATCCGGTCAAGCTGCTGGTCATCGACCAGGTCGAAGAAGGTACCAAGAACACCGTGTTGCGCCAGTAGCTGCCACGTCTGAAGACGGAGTCCGTGGCGGATCCAGCACAGCGCGTAACAGACGTCAGAACGCGAACCCCTCCGGCAAATTGTGATTCCAATAGCCTTCCTCGACAAGTTCACTTATGCGCCAGCCCTCGGACGTGCGTACGACGCGGTCGCGATACCACAGCCCTTGGAAGAAGACCTGCCTTTTGCCTTCGCCGAGGTCGACCTCCATCGGGCATGAACAATGCACGCGCGCGCTGGCCTCATCCTCTCGGAGATCCAGAAGGATTGTCGAAATGGCGTGCTGCGAGATCAATATCTTCGAAAGGGCGCCTTTTATGTAAGCAACATGCTCATCCACACTGCTCCTGATTCCACCTGTTACAGTGTCGTCAAGCACAGCATCAGGTGTGAATATTTTGCGATAGGCGTCCCAGTCGCGATCGTCTACCGCGTAGCAATAGCGAACAAGCAGCTGTTCGATCTCGAGCCGATCCGAAACCTCGTGCAATGAAAGGGTCATGTCCTGTCTCCGCGGTTGGCGGCACTAATGCCGCATGCGCCAAGCCTGCCCGACATTTCGATCAAATATTCACGTTGCCGATGCTCCGAGCAACCTCGCCGCGCGACTGGGCATGCGCAAACCCGAACACTCATTTGGCCTCCGCCTTTACCCGGTCGGCAGCGGCGGCCAGCACGGCGCGATCCCCCTCCTCGTACAACCGATGGATGGCAATGGCGTTGACGCGCCAACCTTCCGGCGTCCGCACCAGCCGGTGGAGATAGCTGCCACCGACCGTCCAGAACCGCCCGTCGATCCAGTGGGCGGCGCGGACATGGCTGCGTGCGACCGCGTCATTGCCCGCGCCTTCGACGGTGATGTTGGTGATGAGGTGCTGGGTGGCGTCGAAGCCCGGCAGCAGTCCTTGCCACTGCGCGATCAGCGCGTCGCGGCCGCCGGTCGTGACCTCGCCGCCGAAGAGGCTGGTATAGTCGGTCGTGACACGGGCCGCGAGATAGGATCTGACCCGGTTCCACTCACGCAGATCGGCATAGAGGCCGATCCCGGCCACTGCCTCGGCGATTGCGATCCTGTCTTCGACCGTCAGCGCATCTCCCGATGCGCTCGACGTGGGCGCCGAGACGGCGGAAACCGTCGCAGCGGAAAGCGCCGCGACCAGGACATGCCGACGGGTGACGAAGCTCATTGTTCCGCCCCCCCGCACTGCCCAGCGTCGCGCGGAAGTGCGCGGCGACGGCGTCGCTCGCGGCCTTCACCGGCGCGGCACGATCGTAGAAATCGAATTGGGTGACGTTGTCGAGCCACAGCTCCTGTTTGGAACTGGTCAGCCGCGCGTAAAACTTGTGCGCACCCTGCGGAATGGCTGCCGCCTCGCTATGCACCATCAGAAAGGGCTGGTGCAGGCGCGGGGCAGCCTGGATGGCGTCAAACCTCAGCCAGCCGCGCCAAAAGGCCGGATCGGCCTCGTTGCGCCAGGCCGGGATCATGCCGCGATCGGGTTCGGTGTAGTAAGGCACCTTGAACATGATTGCGCGCTCTTCGGTCAGGCTAGCGGCCGGCAGGAACGCCTGTCTGCCGGTGCGGCGATACGCTGCCTTGGCCGCGTCGCCTGCGGCCTCAAGCCTGGCGATGCCTTCCTTGCCGCCATAGGTCTGCTCGACCACTTCGGCATCCTGCAACCAGGGCGCAACGAGGGCGACCGACTTGATCGCAGCGTTTTCGGCCGCAGCGGTGACCATGTAACCGGAGCTGGCGCAAATGCCGAGCCCGCCGATGTGCTCCTTGTCGGCCTCGGGCCGGCTCGCGAGATAGGCGACGGCTGCTTCGATGTCGGCGGTCTTGGCGTTCGGGTCCTCGTACTGGCGACGTATGCCGCCGCTTTCGCCCCACCCACGAAAATCGAAGGTCAAGGCGACGAAGCCACGATCGGCCATCTCGCGGGCGTAGCGGGCTGGCATCTGTTCCTTCACCGTCATCCAGGCACCGGTCACCACCAGCGCGGGCCGAGGTTTCGCCGTGTCTATATCCTCTGGCAGATAGAGTTCGCCGACGAGCTGCTCACCATGCGAGGAGAATGTGACGCGCTCGACGCGCGGTGCGGCGACGGCATTGGAGGCGGCGAGCGCGGCGGTGATTGCTACGGCAAGTGTCAGGGTTTTAAGCATCGCAAGTCTCCTTTGGCTTGGAGTGAGAAGCGCGGCGCGTTGCGAGAAAGACCGTCGTCTCAGCGCTCGCCAGCCAGTCGGCCGGGCAGTGGCTTCAGCGGGTAATGCGCCCAGTAGAAGGCGTCCGACTGGTACATGTCGGTCAAAAAATTCTGTGCCTCGGCGATCTTGCCGTCCTTGATGCGGAACATCAGCGCGTAGAACTGGTCAATCTCGGGACCTGAGCCGACATTCGACCGGCCGCGATGGACGTCGACGACGAGGTTGCCCTGCGCCTGGAAGAAGATCGGTTCCGCCTTGAATTTGCCCTCGGCCAGGCCGCGGAAAAAGGCGACCACCTCGTCCGGCCCGCGCTTGTCCCCGGCGAGCGGATGATGACCGGGAATGCGCCACACGATGTCGGGCGCGAGGAAGGACCGCACGGCCTCGGGATTGCCGGTCGCGTAAGCTGCGTAATAGTCCTTGATGAGCTGGATGTTGCTGTCCTCCAGCGGCCCGGCGTCCGCCGGGGCGGCAGACACCGCCAGAAGAGCGCCGGTGGCGAGTAAAGCGAGCCTGGTCATCGGTCCTGTCTCCGTGCCCCGTTCGGGTCCTCGCAATAGCGAGATCCGTTCGTCGGACCCAACATGACGCCTTTTGTTCACCGGAAAAACCAGTAGAGTTCGACAGGGCTATTTGGAAAAACCTTACAATGCGCCTCGACCAGTTCAGCGGCATCGTCGCCTTCGTAAAAGTTGCGGAGGCCAGAAGCTTCACCCGCGCCGCGGCCGAGCTCGGCGTCGCTCCGGCCTCGTTGAGCGAGGCGGTCAAGGGGCTCGAGGAGCGTCTGGGGGTGCGGCTGCTCAACCGGACGACCCGCAGCGTTGGCTTGACAGAAGCTGGCGCCCAATACCTCGACCATGTGCGCCCGGCAGCCGAGGATATCCGGGCGGCTGGTGCGGCACTGCGCGAAGCCCGCGACCGTCCCGCCGGCACGCTGCGCCTCAGCCTGCCCTGGATCGCCGCGCCGCTGCTGATCGAACCGCTGATGCGGCCGTTCATGGATGCTTATCCGGAAGTGCGGCTTAGCCTGATCTTCGACGACAGCTTCGTCGACATCGCCGCCGAGGGCTTCGACGCCGGCCTGCGCATCGGCGAGCTTCTCGAGAAAGACATGATAGGCGCGCGCCTGGGCGGGCCCCTGCAGATGGTCGTGGTGGGCAGCCCCGACTATCTGGCGCGCAACGGCACACCGAAGCGGCCGGCCGACCTCGCTGCCCATCGCTGCATCGCATTCGCCCTCACCCGCACCCGCTCGATTTCGCCCTGGGAGTTCACCGTAGAGGGACGCGAAGTCGCATTCACGCCGGACGCATGTCTGGTCGTGAACACGCTTCCGCTGTGCATTACCGCCGCCGCGCAAGGGCTTGGCCTCGCCTTCGCGGTCGGGGGCCTCGCCGCGCAGCTTCTCGCCTCAGGCGCGCTGGTCAAGGTGCTGGAGCCTTTCTGTCCAGCTTACGAACCGCTTCATCTCTATTATCCGAGCCGCCGCCTGGTACCGCCGAAGCTGCGGGCCTTCATCGACTTCGTGCGCGCGAATTCGCACAAGCTGCGGATCTGATGTGGCTTTTGGAGAACCCGGCCCCGTTTCAGCCCCAGGCGCCGACCATCTGCCTGGTGGTTGCGTTGAGCCGGTTGAATGCGTTGATCAGGGCAATCTGGACGACCAGGGCGGCAAGCGCCTTTTCATCATAGTGCCGGGCGGCCTCGTCCCAGACCGCATCCGGCACCGGATCCGGGCGGTCGGCCAACCGGGTTGCCGCCTCGGTCAGCGCCAGCGCGGCGCGCTCGGCATCCGTGAAGTAAGGTGTTTCCCGCCAGGCGGACACGGTGAAGACGCGCTCGTCCTTTTCACCGGCCTTCTTCAATTCGCGCGCATGCATATCGACGCAGAGGCTGCATCCGTTGATCTGGCTGGCGCGCAAATGGACGAGCTTGCGCGTCACATAGGACAGGTCAGCCGTTTCCGTCGACTTGTCCAGCGCCAGCAGCGCCTGCAGGGCGCCGGGAATGAGCATCACGGGGTTTTTCAATCGTGCTTGCATGGTGGTCTCCTTAGGCGTGTTTTTGCCGGCCGGACATTTCAGCTGTCGGTCGGCGGCGCTGTTAACGCAATCAATAACTCATCAGTTATGAATCGACATATAACTTCCCGGTTATGGATGTGTCAAGCGGCAAAATTGAAGGAAGTGGCGCCATGTCGCGTGTTGAGCCAACAGTTCCGGCTTTCATGGCACCAGACCCGATGCTACCGCTGGCCAGCCAAATCATCGACGGATCGCCCATGACCGAACGCCCTCGCCTCCCGCTGATCGAGATCTGCGTCGAAGGCATAGACGGCCTGCTGGCCGCGCAAGCCGCTGGCGCCGACCGTGTCGAGCTCTGTGCCAGCCTGATCGAAGGCGGCATCACACCGAGCTTCGGCACGGTGCGCACGGCACTCGAGCTGGCGACGATCCCGTTTCACGTCATCGTGCGGCCGCGCGGCGGCGATTTTCTCTATAGCGAAGCCGAATATCGTTCGATGCTCGCCGATGTCCGCGCGCTTGCCGAGCTCGGCGTCGCCGGTGTCGTTATCGGCTGCCTTAATGCCGACAGCACGATCGACGAACAGCGCATGAGCGAACTGGTGAAGGCGGCGGGGCGATTGAACGTCACCTGCCACCGCGCATTCGACATGACCCGCGATCCGGCCGAGGCGCTCGAGGTGCTGATCCGCTGCAAGGTCGGCCGCGTGCTGACCAGCGGCCAGCGCGACACGGCACTGGAAGGCGCGGACCTGCTCGCCGATCTTGTCAGGCAGGCCGGCGACCGCATCATCATCCTCGGCTGCGGCGGGCTTGATCCCGAGAACATCGGCAAGGTGCGGAGGAAAACCGGGTTGAGCGAAATGCACTTCGCCGCGCTCAAGGACGTGCCGAGCGCCATGCGTTACCGCAACCCGAAAGTCGGCATGGGCGGCACCGACCTCGACCGCGAATACCGCAACACCGTGACCGACGAGGCGGTGGTGGCGGCGACCATCGCCGCTGCCCGGACATGATCCTGGAAGATCGAACAAAAACATGATCGAAACGCATTTGCCGATCGAGCAGGTCTCGCCGCAGGATGAGCCCGTCATCCTCGCGCTCAACAACGAGCATGCGGCGGAATTGTCGTGGCTCGAGCCTGAGCGCCTGTCCTTCCTGCTCGGCGAAGCGTTTTACACGCGCCGCATCGGCACGCTCGAAGCCTTCATCATGACCTTCGACCAGGACGCGAGCTACGACAGCCCGAACTTCCTGTGGTTTCGCGAGCGCTACCCGCGGTTCGTCTATGTCGATCGCGTCGTGGTCGCCGCCGCAGCGCGCGGGCGCGGCCATGCCCGCCGGCTCTACGAGGATTTGTTCGACCAGGCGTCACGCGCGGGCCAGGCGATCGTCACCTGCGAGGTCAATGCCGAGCCACCCAATCCGGCTTCAGACGCCTTCCATGCCGCACTCGGCTTTGTGGAAGTGGGCGACGCGGTAATCCACGGCGGCAAGAAGGCGGTACGGTATTATGCAAGGCGGATCGCCGGCTAAACTGCGGGCGCTGTTCGCCCTACCAATTGCGGTTCAGCCAGGAGCGGGCCGGCTTTTCGATGATGTAGTAGCTGCACAGCGCGCAAGCGAACACCGCCGCCAGCATCAGCCACGGCGAACTGCCTTTTATGTCGACGAATTGATAAAAGGGCTGCTGCCAAAGATAGAGCGAATACGACCACAGCCCAAGCATTGTCATCGGCAAGGAGGATAGAAACCCGGTCAGGTACCGGCTGCTGAAGTCGAGCGAGTTGACGGCGAGCGCCAGCAGCGGCACCGCGACCAGATAGTGGATGGGGGTTGGCACGGCAGCCATGAAAAGGAGCACAGCCACGACTGCGGCTGCCAGGGCGACATGCGGCCCCTTGAGCAGGGCCGGCAGCCTGTCATCGGCCTTGAGCAGGCATATCACCGCCGACAGCAGGATCGAGGCGATGTGCACGTCGGTGCGCCAATAGGTGCCCTCGTAGCCTATTGCGAGCACCCAGTAGGAAATGGCGCCGTTTGCCATGGCCAGCACCGACAATGCGCCGAGCAGCACGATGACCCGGGACCGCCCCGAGACGACGACGCTGATCAGCGCCAGGATGATATAGGCATGCTCTTCGACGCAGAGCGACCAGATATGGTCGAGCGCGCCGGCGCGGGTGACGAGAATTCCGGCATAGTTGTAGGTGAACGTCAACGCCGTCAGCGCCGCCTTCCACTTGAAGGCGATGAATGTGCCGGACAAGGCAACCATCGCGGCGACGACGAAAACCAGCAGTGCCGGGTAGATGCGGGAGAACCGGCGCTTGAAGAATTTCTTCAGCGGATAGTGTTCGACAAACAGGATCTCGGCCATCAGCCGGCCGCTGAGCACGAAGAAGAATTCGACGCCCAGGACGCCGAGATTGATGCCGGGAATGGGGAAGAAATGGCCGATCAGCACCAGCGCGATCGACAGGCCGCGCCAGCCGTCGAGATAGGCAAGCCTGGTTCTTGCCGAGCTGTCGGCGACAGGCCTGGACACGACAAGACGCGTCGCGGAAATATCCGTCATGCCGGTCCCTTCATTGAACCTGCGAAAAGGCGGGCTGGAGGCCGCATTCCTCCTGGTATATTGCAGTGCACCAGAGCTTTGTGCAAGTGCGAGATAACGACACGCCCGAAGTACGGGACGCACAGAAAGCGCCGTCGAGCCCCTTCCCAAAACCAACGGTCGGTAGTCTCAGGCGTTGGCGGCAGGCGCTGCGCGCCATGGCCAGCTTATTGCCAAATAGTACATTGCCATCCTGGCTGGCTAAGCAAAATGTACTCACGATTTCCGCGGCGCCGCGCGGCAGGCCTGCTCTTCCGCCATCCAATGCCTTGCCCGTTTGTCCAAATCGGCCGAATGTGCCGGGGACAGATCCACTGAACAGAGGCAGTGCATGACCGGCTTCGTCCTTCCCCTGCCCGCAACCCCGTCGGTGGCTGTGGTTGGCTCGTCGGAGCGTTTTGCGGTGCGCCGGATCTTCTGCGTCGGCCGCAACTACGCCGCCCATGCCCGCGAGCTCGGCAATGATGAGCGCGACCCGCCCTTCTTCTTCACCAAACCGGGCGACGCGGTGGTCGACGCGGCAGTTGGTTCGGGCACGACGATCCCCTACCCGCCGCTGACCCAAAACCTGCATCACGAAATCGAGCTGGTCGTCGCGATCGGCAGAGCCGGCTTTCGCGTCCCGCGCGAGCGCGCGCTGGACCATGTCTGGGGCTACGGCGTCGGCGTCGACCTGACCCGCCGCGACCTTCAGGACGAGGCGAAAAAGGCGGCAAGGCCGTGGGACTGGTCGAAAGCCTTCGACCGTTCCGCGCCCTGCGGCCCGCTGGTCCCGGCGCAAAAATCCGGTCATCCCGACAAGGGCCGCATTTGGCTCGCCGTCAACGGCGGGATCAGGCAGGATGGCGACCTCGCCGAACTGATCTGGCCGGTTCCCGACATCGTCTCGATTTGCAGCGAGGCGATAGAACTTAAGCCCGGCGACCTGATATTCACCGGCACGCCGGCCGGCGTCGGCGCCGTTGGGCCGGGCGAAAACATCACCGGTGGCGTCGACGGCATCGGCGAAATCGAACTGACCATCGGCCAACCGATCCGATGAGCGACATCGTCCTCCATAACTACTACCGCTCCTCGACCTCTTACCGGGTGCGGATCGCGCTGGAGATGAAGGGCCTGGCCTACGAGTACGTGCCGCATCATTTGCGCCATGGCGAACATCGGGAGCCCGCCTACCTCGCGGTCAATCCGCAAGGGCTGGTGCCGGCGCTGGTCCTCAGCGATGGCACGCTGCTGACGCAATCGCTGGCGATCATCGAATATCTCGACGAGACCACGCCTGAGCCGCCGCTGCTGCCCAAGGATGCGCCTGGCCGCGCTCGCGTCAGAATGCTGGCGCAGATGAGCGCCTGCGACATCCATCCGGTGAACAATCTGCGCGTGCTGACCTCACTGCGCACACTGTTCGGCGCCGGCGATCAGGATGTCGTCAACTGGTTCCGGCACTGGGTCAACGAAGGCTTCCAGCCGCTTGAAAAGATTCTGGCTTCTTCGCCCGAGACCAAGACATTCTGCCATGGCGACACGCCGGGGCTGGCCGACATCTGCCTGATCGCACAGGTCACTAGCAATGCCCGCTTCGGCGTCGACATGACGCCCTACCCGACGATCTCGCGCATTAATGCCGCCTGCATGGCGCTGCCGGCGTTCCAGAAGGCCGCGCCGGAGAACCAGATCGATGCCGAATAGAGAAGCCAAAGATCCAGATGAAGCGAAAACGCTCGCCGACATCGAAGAATATGGCTGCCACATTCTGTATGTGCTGGAAGAGGGCGAGCATCCGCCTTTCAGCTACTCGGTGGGGATAGAGCACAATTTCAATGCTCCTGAACTGGTCGTTGTCGGGCTGAAGCCAGAGCTTTCCCAGTCTGTCATCAACCAATACTGCAGACGGGTGAGCAACGGCGAGATTTTCCGCATCGGGCAGCGATCGTCTGGTTTCATAGGCGGCTTCGACTGTCAGTTCGGCTCGGTCCATGTGGAGCACTACCCTGAACATTTCGGTTGGGACATCTGGTTCTACGACGGCCTGGGCTTCCGGGTTATGCAGCTTATCTATCCTACGACCGAAGGCATCTGGCCGTGGGATACTGAAGCGAGCGAGTGGTTTCGAAAGCGGCAACCGCTTCTCGACACGCCGCCGGCATCAAGCTAACTCCGAACAGCCGCCTGACGAATGCGCCGTTATTGAATTGAAACGTGTGAAAGCCTTGTCATGAAAGCCGTCGTCTTCGAAAAGTTCGGTGAAACGCCGACGATCCAGACCGTTCCCGATCCGGAGCCGGCACCGGAAGGCGTCGTCATCAAGGTCGAGGCGACTGGCCTCTGCCGCAGCGACTGGCATGGCTGGATGGGCCACGACGACGGCATCCGCCTGCCGCATGTGCCGGGCCACGAGCTGGCCGGCGTCGTGGTGGCGGCCGGCAGCCAAGTGACCCGCTGGAAGGGCGGCGAGCGCGTCACCGTGCCGTTTGCCGTCGGCTGCGGCCGCTGCTTCGAATGCACCTCGGGCAACCACCAAGTCTGCGAGCATCAGTTCCAGCCCGGCTTCACCGCCTGGGGATCGTTCGCCGAATATGTCGCGATCGACCATGCCGACACCAATCTCGTGCGCTTGCCCGACGAGATGGAATTCGCCACCGCCGCCAGCCTCGGCTGCCGCTTCGTCACCTCGTTCCGCGCCATCGTCGATCAAGGCCGGGTGACGCCCGGCGAATGGGTGGCCGTGCATGGCTGCGGCGGCGTCGGCCTGTCGGCGATCATGATCGCCAGCGCCATGGGCGCCAATGTCGTCGCCATCGACCTCACCGACGAGAAGCTGGACTTCGCCAAAAAGATCGGCGCGGTGGCGACGATCAATGCGGCAAAGACGCCGAACGTGGTCAAGGCGGTCAAGCAGATCACCAATGGCGGCGCGCATATGTCGATGGACGCGCTCGGCCATCCCAGTACCTCGTTCAACTCGATCGCAAACCTGCGCCGCCGCGGCCGCCATGTGCAGGTCGGCCTGATGCTCGGCGACCATGCCAGGCCGCAGATTCCGATGGACAAGGTGATTGCCTTCGAACTCGAGATCCGCGGCAGCCACGGCATGCAGGCCTTCCGCTACCAGGCGATGATGGAGATGATCGGCACCGGCAAGCTCAAACCCGAACTCCTGGTCGGCAAGAAAATCAGCCTCGAAGAGGCACCGGCCGCATTGATGGCGATGGGCGGCTTCGAAGGCATCGGCATCGGCGTGGTGACCAGATTCTAGATCACGCTCCGAGTCTGGATCAGCGAAACGACGCACAGACCTCCCGCACGCAGGCTCGCAGCCAGCGTTGTGCCGGATCGGCATCGAGCCGCGGATGCCACAGCATCGAAATGGTGACCTCCTCGATATCGACCGGCAACGGGAAGCTGTACATGCCTGCGCGCGCGCCCAGCGTGTGCCGTTCGGGGACGCTGGCGATCAGATCGGAGGCGCGCGCCATGGCGAGCGTGGCCGAGAAGCTGGAAACCATGCATACAATCGTCCGCTGGAGACCGAGCAGTTTCAAAGCCTCGTCGATCGGGCCCTTTTCGCGGCCACGCCGCGAAACGCTGATGTGGCGGCCGGCCGCATAGCGTTCCGGCGTCACAAGGCCCTCGCTCAGTCTATGTCCCGTTCGCACCGCACCGATGAAGCGGTCGCGAAACAGCGCCTGAATGCGCATTTCAGGGCTCGTTTCACTGGCAACCCCGATTTCGAGATCAACCGCCGCGTCACGCAACGACATGTCGTTCTTGTCGGATTTCGGCGCAAAACGCAGCCGCACGCCGGGCGCGTCCGCTTCGATGCGGGCGACAAGACGCGGTGCGAACTCCTCGACGAAACTTTCGTTGGCGCGCAGCGTGAAGACCTTGTCGAGAGCTGACAGGTCCAGAAGCCTGGCAGGACGCAGCAGCGCCTCCGCGTCCTCAACGACGCGGCCCACCTGTTGCTGCAATTCCTGCGCGCGAGGCGTCGGAACCAGGCCGCGGCCGGCCCGGACCAGCAATGGATCGCCTGTCGCTTTCCGCAACCGCGCCAACGTCCGGCTCATCGCCGAGGGACTGAGGCGCAGCCGCCCGGCCGCGCGCGCCACACTGCCCTCGCTCAGCAGCACATCGAGGGCGACAAGCAGATTGAGATCGGGCGACGACATGGAAGGACTATAGCACAGCTCAGCCGTGATGTGGCGTTTCATGCACGAATAAGATGAAAATGCTGCGCCTTTCGCCACATCAAGCCGGGGAATAACTTCCGGCAGCTCCGATCCTGGGGGCTGCCGGCAAAGGAGTTCACCTTGGCATCGATCGCTGAAAAGACTTGGAACGAAGTTGCCCCGGTGAGCGCACGATCGACCCGATGGGCATTGGCAAGCCTGTCGCTTTCAACGCTGCTGTCGTCGCTCGCCAACAGCATCGCCAGCGTCGGGCTGCCATCACTGATGCAGGCGTTCGGCGCATCGTTCCAGCTCGTGCAATGGGTCGTTCTTGCCTATCTGCTCGCCATCACCACCTTGATCGTCAGTGCCGGGCGGCTCGCCGATATATTCGGCCGCCGCCCGCTAATGCTCGGCGGCATTGCCCTGTTCACCTTCGCATCCGTGCTTTGCGGGCTCGCGCCGACGCTCTGGCTGCTGATCGCCGCACGGGCGGCACAGGGGCTCGGCGCGGCCGTCATGATGGCTCTGACGCTGGCCTTTGTCGCCGATACGGTTCCCCGGGAAAAATCCGGCAGCGCCATGGGCCTGCTCGGCGCCATGTCGGCGATCGGCACCACGCTTGGCCCCTCGCTTGGCGGATTTCTGATCGCCGGCCTCGGCTGGCGCGCGATCTTCCTCATTAATCTGCCGTTGGGGGCGCTGGCCTTCGCGCTCGCCTGGCGCGTCCTGCCGGCCAGAAAAAAGATAGCGGAACCGGATCGGCGCGGTTTCGACGGGATCGGCACGGCCTTGCTCGCTCTGACGCTGGCCGCCTATGCGCTCGCCATGACCCTTGGGCGCGGCAGTTTTGGCTCTCTCAATGTCGGCTTGCTGATTGCCACCGCCGTGGCTGGCCTCCTGTTCGTCATTGCGCAGACAAGGGCCGAGAACCCTTTGATCCAGCCTGCCAGGTTCCGCGACCGCGCCTTGAACGCAAGCCTCGCCATGAACCTGATGGTCGCCACCGTGATGATGGCGACGCTGGTGGTCGCGCCATTCTATCTGTCGCGCGCGCTTGGGCTGGACGCAGCCATGGTCGGGCTGGTTCTGTCGACCGGCCCTCTGGTTACCGCACTGGCGGCGCTTCCAGCCGGACGCCTGGTCGATCGTTTCGGGGCGCACCGGATGATGATCGTCGGCCTGTTCGATCTCGCTATTGGTACCGTTGCTCTATCGCGGGCGGAATTCGGTATTGCCGGCTATGTCGTACCAATCATCATCGTCTGCACCGGCTACAGCCTGTTTCAGACCTCCAACAATTCGGCCGTGATGACCGGTGTGGAATCCGACCAGCGCGGCGTCGTCTCCGGCCTGCTCAATCTGTCGCGCAACCTCGGCCTGATCACCGGTGCGTCGGTGATGGGTGCGGTGTTTGCCTTCGCATCGGCTGGCGGAAGCGAAGGCACCGGTCAGCAGATATTGGCATCTGCGGCAGCCGCACGCGGCATGCAGGTCACTTTCCAGGTCGCGACGGGCCTAGTGCTGATGGCGCTGATCCTTGCGATATTTTCAGCCCGCACCACTGCCGGGCGAACAGATATCGTTGCCAAGCATCCTTGAGGATTCCACCCGGTTCGCATGCAACTCCGGCAGCCGGCACACCTATCTCGCATATCTCTTGGCACCGACGACGCAAAGCACCACGGCGGCGGTGACGGCGATCATGGCGGGACTGACCTGCTCATGCAGCAGCGCTGCCGCCAGCCCAAGGCCGAAGAAAGGCTGCAGCAGTTGCAACTGCCCGACCGCAGCGATGCCGCCTTGCGCCAGGCCGCGATACCAGAACACGAAACCGATCAGCATGCTGAACAGCGAGACATAGGCCAGGCCAATCCAGGCGCCCCTGCCGGCACTTTCGAGCGACGGCGGCATGGTGATGAACGTCAGCGCCAGCATGACCGGCAGCGACAGCACCAGCGCCCACGAGATCACCTGCCAACCGCCGAGCTTGCGCGACAGCGCCGCTCCTTCCGCATAGCCCAATCCACACACGATGATGGCGGCCAGCATCAAGATGTCGCCGAGCGGAGAGACCGAGAGGCCTTGGGTGACTGCAAAACCAGCGACAAGGGCGCTGCCGAGGCACGAGAACAGCCAGAACGCCGGCTTCGGGCGATCACCGCCTCGAACCACGCCGAAGATCGCGGTCGCCAACGGCAACAGGCCGACGAAAATGATGGAGTGAGCCGAATTGATGTGTTTGAGCGCCAGCGCCGTCAGCAGGGGAAAGCCGACCACGACGCCAAGCGCCACGATCGCCAGCGGGAACAGATCTCGCCGCTCCGGGCGCTTCTGGCGAAAGAGAAGCAGCAGCGCCAGGCCGAGGATGCCCGCCGAAGCCGCACGGGCGACCGTTACGAACACCGGATCGAAATCCATCACCGCCACGCGCGTCGCCGGAAGCGAACCGCTGAAGATCAGCACGCCTATGAACCCGTTGACCCAGCCACTCGCCCCCCAGCCACTCGCCGCCCAAATACTCGCCGCCCAGCCACTTGCCGCCTTGTCCATCGATGCCCCGCTCGTTTTCGCCCTCTATCGGGCCGGGCGTCTGGCTCCGCCAGAGACAATCGGGTACAGTTTGACAAAACCGTCATGGTAGGGCGAGCAGTACGGATGGACGAGCAGACGACAACAGATGAGGGCAGCCGGACGCTTGTCGAAAGCGTCATGGCGACGATCAGGCACAGGATCGCCGCGCGCAGCCTGACACCGGGAATGCGGCTGCCTTCGATCCGGGCTTTCGCCAAGGCCATGCAGGTTTCCAAATCCACCGTGGTCGAAGCCTATGAGCGTCTAGCGGCGGAAGGCATGATCCGCTCGCGGCCGGGCTCTGGTTTCTATGCCGCCGGACCGTTGGCTCCGCTGTCGCTGGCCGAGATCGGCCCCAGGCTTGACCGTGCTGTCGACCCGCTCTGGGTCTCGCGCCAATCGCTGGAAGCCGGCGATGGCGTCCTGAAACCGGGTTGCGGCTGGCTGCCGGCAACATGGATGCCCGAGGCTGGATTGCGCCGGGCATTGCGGACGACGGCCCGCGCCGACGACGCCGCGCTGACCGATTACGGCACGCCGCTCGGCTTGCCGGCGCTACGCCATCTGCTGGCGCGGCGCATGGCCGAGCACGGCATCGAAGCCTCTCCGGACCAGATCATGCTGGCGGAGTCGGGAACCCAGGCGATCGACCTGCTGTGCCGGTTCCTGCTCGAACCGGGTGACACGGTATTGGTCGACGATCCCTGCTATTTCAACTTCCATGCCCTGTTGCGCGCCCATCGGGCCAAGGTGATCAGCGTCCCCTACACGCGCTCGGGTCCGGACATCGAGTTGTTCGCGCAGGCGCTGAACGAGCACCGGCCGCGCCTCTACATCACCAACTCTGCGCTCCACAATCCGACCGGCGCTATATTGTCGCCCGTCGTTGCCCATCGGGTGCTGAAGCTCGCCGACCAGTCGGGGCTGACGATCATCGAGGACGATATCTTCGCCGATTTCGAACACACGCCCGCGCCCAGGCTGGCGGCCTTCGACGGGCTCAGCCGGGTCATCCATATCGGAAGCTTTTCCAAGACGCTGTCGGCATCGGTGCGCTGCGGCTTCGTCGCCGCTCCTCGCGACTGGATGGACGGATTGACCGATCTCAAGATCGCCACCTCGTTTGGCAGCGGTCGGCTTGCATCCGAACTGGTACTGACGCTGCTGAAGGACGGCCTCTATCGCAAGCACGTCGATCTGCTGCGCGCGCGGCTCTCGCGCGCCATGGAAGAAACCAGCACCCGCCTCAGGGCAATCGGCATCGTGCCATGGATAGATCAGCCCGCCGGCATGTTTTTATGGTGCAAGCTGCCGGAGGGGATCGATGCCGCGGATGTCGCCCGCCATGCCCTGTCGGCCAATGTCGTGCTTGCGCCCGGCAATGCGTTCAGCCTGTCCCGGTCAGCCAGCCGTTACATGCGCTTCAACGTCGCCCAATCGGGAGACGACCGGATTTTCAGGGCGCTTGAAGAGGCGATGTCGCGTTGATTGCGCTGCCCCAAAACTGAGGCTGAACTCTCAGATGCTGGCCCGCTTGCGGCGCGCATAAAGCATGACGAGCGTCTCGGCGGTCAGCGCCGGTCTCTGCTCGCCTTCGATCTCGACCGTATTGGCGGCCTTCATCAGATACTGCCCCGGACCTTTGTCTTCCATCGACAACAGCGTGGTGCGCAGCCTGATTCGCGAGCCGACCCTGACCGGCGCCACGAAGCGCACTTTGTCGAAACCGTAGTTGAACGCGGCCTGCGTGTTTTCGGGTACGATCCCCATCTCGAGCGCCAGCGCGCCAATGATCGACAGGGTCAGATAGCCATGCGCGATCGTGGTGCGAAACGGGCTTTGCCGCTTCGCCCGCTCCGGATCGACATGGATCCATTGATGATCGCCAGTGCATTCGGCAAACTGGTCGATGCGGTGCTGATCGACCAGCGTCCAGTCCGAGACGCCCAACTCCTGCCCGGCCATCGCCCTGAGTTGCTCGAAGGTCGGCGGCGTCCTCGGCCGTATCTGCGTCATTCCTGCTTTCCCGATCGCTTGCCTGTTCCGGACCACGACGGGCCGCCCCTGTCAATTCGCCAGTGCGATTCCAGCCCATAATCTTCGGCCGCGAACCGCCGGTCTTCGCCGCCGGCAAGCGTGCTGCCGGGGAACAGCTTACTTCTTGTCGTGGCCGGCGCGGATCTCCTCCATCGCCTCCTTGATGCGGCTGCGCAGGATTTCGATCGATTCGGTGCCGGATACCCTCGCCAGTTCGGCCATCTCGCCGGCATTCTTCAGCGCGGTCTCGAACGATTTTCTGGCGAATGCCGCCTGCTTCTGCATCATTTCCTGCGGATTGCCGGGCGCCCTGTAGCTTTGTGCCATGTCGGCGATTTCGCGCAGCGTGTCCTGCAGCATCTCGCGTTGCCTGGACAACAGCGCCGACGCTCCGGCGGCACTCGCCCGGGCCGACTTCTCCAGCGCTTCCAAGTTTTTGCGGTTGTGAGCGAGGATCGCCTCAACGTCGACATTCGGCAGCTTCAGGTCGCGGCCGAACTTGCCGAACATGTCGATGAAGGACTCGGACTCCGGTCGTTTTGCCATGCTGGTTCTCTCCCCCCTGTTGCCGTGAACGCCGCCACTGCACGGAAGATAGTGCAGCAAAGCTCAGCGGTCCATTCGGAGGAGTCAGCCGACGAGAAACAGCCGTTCGGCGGTGTAGAGCACGAGCCCGGCAAGGCCACCGATGATCATGCCGTTGAAGCGGATATATTGTAGGTCCTTGCCGATGTTCATTTCGATAAGCCTTG
Organism: Mesorhizobium sp. M1428; assembly: GCF_040317515.1. Taxonomy (NCBI): domain Bacteria; kingdom Pseudomonadati; phylum Pseudomonadota; class Alphaproteobacteria; order Hyphomicrobiales; family Phyllobacteriaceae; genus Mesorhizobium; species Mesorhizobium sp. M1428. The sequence goes on along the minus strand of NZ_JAMYKT010000001.1, from coordinate 556,561 downwards.
TCAGTTGCGCGAGGTCCCAGCGCTTGACTTGGTCGGCGATGAATTTGGACACGCCGCTCTTCTGGCTTTCGACGAAGGAGGCCAGCGCCACGATGAACCCCTGGTTCATGTCGGCCCTGATCTGCGCGTCGTCGGCAAGATGGCGGCCGACCTCGACGAACATGGTGGCGAGATGGTCACGGATCATCGAATTCGGCGCCTTGGCGTCCTGTTCGATGAACAGCCGCATGCTGTCCCACATATCGCCGGCCAGCGCGCTGAGCTCCGGCCGGGCGAGGAAATCGCGCTTCAGCTTTTCGGCGCGCCTGGCATATTGTTTGGATGTCCTCAGCCGCTCGACGAAGGTTTCGACGAAAAGGTCGAATTCGGCTCGCATCGGATGGTGCGGATCGGCCCGCACCTCATCGAGCAGCGAGCCGGCCGACGCAACGATCTTCTTCAACAGATAGGCGTCGGCGCGAAACAGGTTGAACAGCGACGGCAGTTCCTCGCGGATCTTCTCGCGCATCGTCGCCAGCGCCTGCTCGTCGCTCAGGAAGCGGCCGACCACCTTGGTGAACTCGTCGAACAGTTTCTGGTGGCGGCGATCGCCGGTGAGCGCCGACAGCAGCTCGGCTGCAAGCGGCGCCAGCGGCACCTTTTCGATCTGCTCCAGCATACGGCTGGTGACGAAGCCGCGCAGTCCGGATTGCTCGACCGCCGCCAGCGTCTGCGGCACCAGCCGGCCGACGAAGCGCGACAGGTCGGCGGCGCGGTTCGGGTCGGCTAGCCAGTCCGCGACCAGCGCGGAAAAGTCGACCTCGGCGAGCTTTTCGCGCACCGGTTCCGGCGCCAGGAAATTGACCTCGATGAAGCGGCCGAGATTGTCCGCGATGCGGTTCTGGTTTTCCGGGATGATGGCCGTATGCGGGATCGGCAGGCCAAGCGGCCGCCGAAACAGCGCCACCACCGCATACCAGTCGGCCAGCCCGCCGATCGTCGCCGATTCGGGGAAAGGGGGGACGAAGCCCAGCCACGCATGCCGGCTCTCGAGCGATTTCGCCACAGCAAAGACCAGCACGCAAAACGCAAGTGCTGCGGCGGCAACGAATTTGGTGCGCCTGAGCGCTGAAAGCTTGGCATCGGCATCGGCGTCGAACCGGACGGATGCGACAGATGCAAATGCCGGGGCTGGTCGTGACATGGTGGGCCGCTCCTGATCGATTTATGCGAACTTATCTAGTGTCGCTTCGCTCAGAAAGCGCGCCGCTGGTTCCGGTGCGCGCAATCGTGCACGCAAACTTGACGCCGCAATTCATCTATTATGCAGCGCCAGTCTGGAATTGTTCCAAACTATGGGCCATATTGACGCCAACCACTGTTATGTGAGGACACAATGCGGCTTACCCGTCAGACCAACTACGCCATGCGCATTCTGATGTATTGCGCCGCCAACACCGAGCGGTTGAGCCGCATCCCCGAGATCGCCGCCGCCTATTCGGTATCGGAACTTTTCCTGTTCAAGATCCTGCAGCCGCTGGTCGAAAACGGCCTGATCGAAACGGTGCGCGGCAGGAATGGCGGCGTCAGGCTCGGCCGCGCGGCCGAATCAATCAACCTGTTTGATGTCGTGCGGGTGACGGAGGAAAGCTTTGCCATGGCCGAGTGCTTCGAGAACGACGCCACCGAATGCCCGCTGGTCGACAGCTGCGCGCTGAATTCGGCATTGCGCGAAGCGCTCAACGCCTTCTTCGCCGTGCTGTCGCGCTACACGATCGCTGATCTGGTGGCGGCGCGCCCGAATGTGAGGCATCTGCTCGGCATCGACATGCTGGTGCAAAGGGCGCCGGCCGCCTGATTTCTCTGATTGCCTACGCTGCCGATTGCGGCAATACGAATGGCATGTTTGCGGCCGGCAACACGCTAACCTTCACCCGGCAATCGAAGACCTTTTCGATCAGCTCGTCGCTGAGCACCTGTTGCGGCGAACCTGTAGCGGCGAGCCTGCCGCGATGCATGACGAAAATCCGGTCGGCATACATCGCCGTCAAATTGAGGTCGTGCAGGATGGCGACCACGCCGCCGCCGCGTCTGGCGAAATCACGCGCGATGTCCATGATGATCAGCTGGTGTTTGATGTCGAGGCTGGACACCGGCTCGTCGAGGAACAGATAGCGCGGCTTGCCGTCGAGCGCCGGCGCCCAGACCTGGCAGAGTACGCGGGCAAGCTGCACGCGCTGCTGTTCGCCGCCGGACAGCTCCTGGTAGAAGCGGCCGGCAAAACCGTTGAGGTCGACGCGAGCCAGCGCCCGTTCGGGCAGGCGCTGGTCCTCGCCGGACAGCGCGCCGGAGCGCCCGCCGACCAGGCCGAGCCTGACGATCTCGCGCACGGTGAAGGGAAACGACAGCGTCGTCGCCTGCGGCAGCACCGCGCGCAGCGTCGCCGCCTCGACCGGCTTCATCGCCGATAGATTGCGGCCGTTGATGGTGACCTCTCCCGAATAGCCAAGATCGCCGGACAGTGCTCTGAGGAAGGTCGTCTTGCCCGAGCCGTTGGGGCCGACGATGGCGGCGATTTCGCCGGGCCGCGCCTCGAAATCGACATTGGCGACAATGTGCTTGCCGCCGATCGCCACCGAGACATCGCGCGCTTCGATCATAAGAACCCCTTAGAGACTATTTCGAAAATCGCTCTGGCGAGCCATATGGTGGTGGTTTCGAGAACCGGAGCGCAGCGGACATTTGGGTCCGTGAGCACCGGAAGCGCAGAAAACGCCATCAGATGGCCGCCAGAGTAGAGTTTCCAAACGGTCCCTCACAGGTCGATGACGCCGCGCTTACGCAGCAGGATCCACAGGAAGAACGGGGCACCGGCGACCGCGGTGACGATGCCGATCGGCAATTCGGCCGGGGCCACAATGGTGCGGGCAACGGCGTCGGCCAACAGCAGCAGCGCGGCGCCGAGCAGCGCCGATGCCGGCAGCAGGTAACGGTTATCGGGGCCTATCAGCAGGCGCAGCAGATGCGGCACCACGATGCCGACGAAACCGATGCCGCCGCTGACGGCGACCGACGCGCCGACCGCTGCCGAGACGCCGACGATCGCGGTGTATTTCAGCCGCTGCACCGGAATGCCGAGATGGCCGGCCGTGGCCTCGCCGAGCGCCAGCGCGTTGAGGCCGCGCGCCAGGAACGGCATTGCCGCCAGCGCTAGCACGATGATCGGTCCGACCGAGCCGATTTTTTGCCACGTTGCGCCGCCCAGCGAGCCGAGCTGCCAGAAGGTCAGGTCGCGCAATTGCCGGTCGTCGGCCATGAAGATCAGGATGCCGGTCAGCGCCATGGCAAGCGCCGCCAGCGCGATGCCGGCGAGCAGCATGGTGGCGACCGAGGTTCGGCCTTGCCGTGTCGCGACCTGATAGAGCAGCAATGTCGTCGCCAGCCCGCCGCAGAACGCAGCCAGCGGCAACGCCAGCGTGCCGAGCGCCGAAGTCAGCGGCGCCAGCATGGTCGAGCCAAGCACGATGACGGCGACCGCACCGAGGCTCGATCCGGCCGAAACGCCGATCAGGCCGGGGTCGGCCAGGGGATTGCGGAACAGCCCCTGCATGACGGCACCGGACACGGCAAGCGATGCGCCGATCAGCACGCCCAGGATGATGCGCGGCAGACGGATGTCATGGATGATCAGGTGGTCGCGGGCGCTCAACGCCGCATCGCCGGGCGGCGCGCCGAACAGCCAGTCGCGCATGACGCCGATGGCCGAGGCATCGGATGCGCCGGAGGTTAGCGACAACAGCACGGCGATAGTCAGCCCGACGCAGAGCAGCAGGATGACGAGGTGGGCGCGCCGCGAGCGGTCACCCTCGGCTGCCGTCACCATAATTCCCGCCGCACCGGCGATCGAATGATCGGCCATCGCGCTCAATCCGTGACCTGGCTGCCATAGAGCGAGACGGCGAGATCGTGGATGGCGTCGGCCGTGCGCGGGCCGAAGCCGAGCAGATAGCCGCCGTCCATGCGGATCAGCCTGCGGGCGGCTCCCGCCGGCGTCGAAGCCACGGCAGGGTTCGAAAACAATTCGTCATCCGCGGTGGCCGGCCCGGCATTGTTCATCATCAGGATCACGTCGGGCCTGGCGGTGATGACTGCCTCGTCCGACAATTGCTTGTAGCCGGCAAAGCCGTCGATGGCGTTGATGCCGCCCGAAAGCTTGATGATGCCGTCGGCGGCGGTGTCGCGGCCGGCGGCAAGCAGCTTGCCGCCCTGCATCGACAGCACGAACAGGGTGCGCTTGCGCTCCTTGATCGAGGCGGTCTGCTTTTCGGCTGCCTTCAGCCTGGTGTCGATCTGGGCCGCCAGCGCATCGGCTTTGGCCTCGGTGCCGAGCGCCTTGCCGACGATGTGGATCTTTTCGAGAATGCCTTGATTGTCATAGCGCTCGGGCACCTCGATGAACGGGACGCTTGATTTCTTCAAGACGTCGACGGTTTCCTTCGGTCCGCTGCCGTGCAGCGCCAGTATACCGGACGGATTGACCGACAGCACACCCTCCGGCGACAGCTGGCGCATGTAGCCCACATCAGGCAGTTCCGCCGCCGCTTGCGGATAGCGGCTGGTCGAATCGCGTGCGACAAGACGATCCTGTTCACCGAGCGCGTAGACGATCTCGGTGATCGAGCCGCCGATGGCCACGATCCGCGAGCGGTCGGCGAAAGTCGCGATGCCCTCGGCGGCCTGAGCCGGCATCAGCGCGGCGAACGCCATGAAAACAGCGGCCGCAGGACGAGGCGCCGACTTGGAGACCGATGCCAGCCTGGAGAAAAGAACCATCGTCGTTTTTCTCAGGCTGCGGTCGGGCTCGGGATTCGCGGCAGGTTTTCGGCCAGAAAGCGCCAGTCTTCGCGCTCGCTTTCGCTCTCATGCCGCTTACCGAAGAACTGGATGATCATCTTGCCGTCGGCGCCATAGACTTCGAGCGACGTGACATGGCCGTCCTTGGTCGGCTTGCGCACGGCCCAGACCTCATCGATGTGATCGGTCCGCAGGTGCAGATGGAAGGTCTCGTCGAGCACATTGAGCCATGGTCCCATCGGCTTGATCGAGGCGACGGGGCCAGAATGGATCTGGATGCAGCCGCGATTGCCGACAAAGCACATGATCGGCATGGCGCCAGCAGCGGCGTGGTTGAACATGGCGCTCACCGCATCCTTGTCGACCAGCCAGGCGTAGTCCTGGCCGACCATGCGCACCGCCTGGCGGCGGCTGAGCTTCAGTGTCTTCAACATGCCGAAGAACTGATGCACGTCGGTCAGCTGGCTCCAGCGGTCGCGCAGATCGTCGACGCTCGCCGAATTGTCCGCAGTCTCGGTCTCGTCGTCAGCCGCGCCCGCTGAAATCGCCACCGTCGGTTCCTGGTTCGGCGATTCCAGCCCGGCCACCAGCTTCTGATAGGCGTAGAGGTTGGAGGCGGGTCTGAGATGCACCTTGTGCATCGCCTCGCCTGCGGTGTCGAAGAACTGCAGGCTGCGTCGGATGTCGGCGCCGTCGCGCTTTTCCACGGCGAAGCCGTGCGCCCAGACTTTCGGGAAGATGCGCAGGTCGATGTTTTCGCCGAGCACCATGGCATTGTGATTGCCGGTGACGACCTTGTCGTAGACGCCGATCTTCTCGTGCACCGCGCTTTCGTTGCGGGTCAGCGCCATCACTTCACCGACAGCTTCCAGGCCAGTCAAGAGGTCGTTGACACGCGGCTCGACGCGCACGACGCCGTCGCCGCAATGCGCGGCGACCAGTTCGGCCTCCGAAATACCGAGCTGGGCGGCGAGATCGCGCTCGCGCATTTTCGGATTGTCTGCCCGTGCCCGCCGGATCTCGTGCGGAGCGGGTTTTACGCGCTGGTCCATTTCTACCACCTACTTGTTGAGGATGAGCTTGCCCTGCCGGGTGATCTTCAGCCGGTACAGCGCACCATGATGCTCGATGCCGATCTCGTGCTCGCCCTGGAACAGCGTGTTGCTTGACAGCGTTCTCACGGCCGATTGGACCCGGTCGAAACGGACGGAATTTTCGTCGGAACGGCGGACGCGATAGCGAAAGTCGCTGGGATTGTGCGTGTTCATGGGTTCGCTCCCTTTCCTGTGCCGGGCATCTGGCTCGGCGCCTGCGTGAAATGCCGATTCAATTCTTGACTCGAATGGTCATGTTATCTAGCAGTGCAATACCGGAGTAAATGAGTCAACATTTAAGACGCCGGACGCGATGAAAAATGCCAGCGAGCCCCAAGCCAGCCAGCATCGAACATGGATTCTTGGAGTTGCAGCATGGGGTTGGCGAATTGGGGACGGCTGGCGGGCAACGGCCTGACACACTGTTCTATGACAAGCAAAATGGCTGCGTTTTTGGCCGGCGCGGCGGCGATCCCGCTGCTCGCCACACCGGCCGGCGCCCAGCAGGCCGCCCAACCGGCAACTGACCAGCAGCAGACTGACCGGTCTCAACAGCCCGAAAAGACAAAGCCGGCGGGTACCACGCTGCTCGACAAGATCCTGATCCTCAGCCGTACCGGCGAGACGGCGATCGAGTCGCTTGCTTCAGCCAGCCATGTCGACGAGGAACAGCTCGAGCGCCGCATGGCGACGACGCCCAACGAGATGCTGTTCGGTGTGCCCGGTGTCGCCGTCCAAGCCGACGCGAGGCGTGTCAGCTCCAGCATCAACATCCGCGGCTTGCAGGACTTCGGCCGCGTCTCCGTCATCGTCGACGGTGCCCGCCAGAATTTCCAGCGCTCGGATCACGGTACGCAATCGGCCTTCTACATCGATCCCGAACTGATCAAATCCGTCGACGTGATCCGCGGCCCGGTCGCCAACACCTACGGCTCCGGGGCGATCGGCGGCGTCGTATTTTTCGATACCAAGGATGCGCAGGATTTCCTCAAGCCGGACGAGACCTGGGCGGCATCTGCGACCGGGCGCTACGAAACCAACGGCGAAGGCTGGACCACCAGTGCCACCGGCGCCTATCGGATCAACGAGAACTGGGACGTGCTCGGCAATATCATCTACCGCGACTATGACGACTACAAGCATGGCGGCGGCGCCACTGTAGCGGGCACCGGCTTCGACGTCTTGAGCGGCCTCCTCAAGACGACCATCCGCCCCAGCGAAAACAGCGAGCTGAAGCTGGGCTGGATCGGCTCGAACGACGGATGGACCGAGACCAGCGGCAGCACGCCGGTGAACGACGCCGACCTCAAGGCGAATACCTTCACGGCCCGCTACAACATCACCGACGAAGACAAAAGCTGGCTCGATCTCCACATCAACGTCTCCTACAACAAGACTAAGCTCGATCTGACGACCCTTGTCGCGCAAAACCGGTTTGATCCGGTCACCGGCCTGCCCGTGGTTTTGCCGGCGGGCTCGAAATCGACGTTCGACATCGGCACCTCCGGCATCGACATCTGGAACACGTCGAGATTCGAGACCGTCGGCATTGCGCATGAGCTGACCTATGGCGGCGACTGGGTTGGCGACGATGTCGAGACAGGCGGCACGGCGGGCGGCGACAGTTTCTACACGCCCTCGGGCAACAGGAACGTCTCCGGCGCTTACGTCCAGGACAAGCTCACCTGGGACTGGCTCGAGGTCATCGCCGGGCTGCGTTACGACAGCTACAAGCTCGACAGCGATGTCGGCGAAACCTCGGGCAACCGGCTGTCGCCACGCATCACAGTGGGCGTTTCGCCCTTCGAAACCGCCAGCCTTTCCGGGCTGCAATTCTACGGCACCTATGCGGAAGGCTACCGTTCTCCGTCGCTGTCGGAGACCCTGATCAGCGGCAATCATCCGGCAGGCGTCAGCTTTCCGTTCCTCCCCAATCCCAATCTCAAGCCCGAAACCGGCAAGACCGTGGAATTCGGCGTCAATTACAGCACCAACGGCGTCATTGAGGCCGAAGACGCGTTGCGGCTGAAGGCGGCCTATTTCAACAACAATGTCGACGACTACATCGACGGCGTGACCCTATCGCCGTTCGACCCGACCAGCGGCTGCCCGTTCGGTCCGGGCATACCGATCTGTTTCCAGTATCAGAATTTCGCCAAGGCCAAGATCCACGGCTTCGAGATGGAGGGCGTCTATGACGCCGCCTGGGGCTTTGCCGGCCTGTCCGCCTCGATCACCGACGGCCACACGATTTCCTATGAAGGCGAACGGGCGGACCTTGTCACCGTCCCCTCCCCCCAGATCACCGGGCAACTCGGCTTGCGCTTTCTCGAGGACCGGCTGACCATCGGCGGCGAAGTGCAATACAACGGCAAGCCGCAGGGCAACCCGGTGGCCAGGGACTACACGCTGGTCAATGCCTTCGCCAGCTACCAGGCGACCGACAATTTCAAGGTCGATTTCCGCGCCGACAATCTGTTCGACGTCAAATACGCCAACCCGCTGAATGCATCGACGACGAGCGTCGTCTACGAGCCCGGCGTCACCCTGAAGCTGGCGGCGACCATGAGGTTTGGAGGCTGACGACAATGACAGGCATGACGGCATCCCTTCGTCTGTTCGCCGCGGTGCTGGCAATATTGCTTGCGGCGGCTCCGGCGTGGACACAACAGCAAGTGCCGGCGCTTTTCCTCGAGCTCAACGGCGCGCAGCCTTCCGACAAGGGCTGCCGCCTGACGTTCGTGGTCACCAACAATCTCGGCGCCGGTCTGTCCAAGGCGGCATTCGAGATCGCATTGTTCAATGAGGCCGGCGTCGTCGATCGGCTGACCGTGCTCGATTTCAAGGAGCTGCCGGCAGGCAAGACCAAGGTGACGCGTTTCGACCTTGCCGGCACCGATTGCGGCAAGGTCAGCCGCGTGTTGATCAATAGCGCCACGGAATGCGCCGGCGCCGAGCCGAATGCCTGCATGCGCGGGCTGAAGGCGCAGACTAGGACCGGCATCGCCTTCGGGGTCTGAATTTTGGGACTGGAACCCGCCTTCGCACGAAACGCTGTGGCGTGGCCGCTAGCCGGTTTCCTGCCGCCGGAGCCGGATGATCCGGATTTCGCCATCCCGCGCGGGGCGCTGCGTGTTTCGCTGCGCGACAGGCCGGAAGACGGTTACATCGTCGATGCCGACGGCGACTTGCCTACGGTGCCGGCGGAGCCATTGCGGCAGGCACGACGGAAGCAGCGGCGCCGCAACTGGACGGTGGCGATCACCTGCTCTTGCGCATTCCACGTAGCGGTGGCGCTGGCCTTTCTCACGCTGCCGGACGATCGGCCAAAGATCGAAGGTGCCGACCAGCACGGCGAAATGCTGCTCGGCGCCGATCCGCAGCAGGCGGCCGGCGATGCCGCAGATGACCCGGAAGTGGCCAACGTAACGATGGTGACCATGCTCGAGGCCAAGCCCGTCGAAACGGTCGAGGCACAGGCGACCGCGGCCGAGGAGACGCTCCAGCCGGTCACTGACGCGGCCGAAGCATCGGGAGTGGTCGAGCCGGTTAGCGAGGCCGCAACGGAAACTGCTGCGCCTGCCGATCGCACCGAGCCAGCTCCTGCGCAGCCGGCGCGCCAAGACCCATCGCCCGACATTCTTGCGATCGACAGGCTGGTGCCTACCGACGACAATGCCGTGCCGCCGCCAGCAAGCGCCGTCGAAACGGCCAAACCTGCCGAGACAAACGCGCCGGTACCAGCCGCTCCGAGGCCAGCCGAAACAGTTCAGACGACCGAGACAGTCGGCGCGGCGGAAGAACCGAAGCCGGACAGGCCGAAGCCCAAGCAGCCGAAGAAGGCAACCGCGCAGAAAAAGCCGGCCGGGAAAGCCGAACCAGATGAGCCTGAAAAGCCGACCCTGCGCAAGAAGTCGGGCAAGGCACTTGCCAAAGCCGATTCCAAGAAGAGAAAGACCGGCTCCGGCGGCCGTGACGAAACGGATGTCGCGCGCGGCATGGCCGACGGCAGGAAGGACGGCAAGCTCCTGACCGCCAGCAGGGGCGGCAAATCAGGCATCGGCAATGCAGCCGTCACGAACTACCCCGGCAAGATCAGGTCAAAGCTGGTGCGGGCCTTCAATTCGACACGCACGCGCGCCACCGGCACAGCAACCGTTGCCTTTACCGTCGGCTCGAATGGCAACGTCCGGTCGGCCAGGCTGACGGGCAGTTCAGGTGTTACCGCGCTGGACAAGGCCGCACTCGACGCGGTCCGCCGGGCATCTCCGTTTCCGCCGATTCCAGACGGAGCCGGTCGCTCGGCCTGGCAGTTCGAGGTGCCGCTCGGTATCAGGTAGCGACCGTCCCTATGCCGGCACCAAAGTCGGCGCCGCCCCTGCCCGCGATACGCGAGCCCTGGCGAAACCCTACGCAGCGGCCAGCAGGCTGCCATTGCCGCCCGCCGCCGTGGTGTCGACGCAGACGGCGCGCTCGTGCGCATAGGCGGCCGGATAATAGACTTCGCTGATCAGCGGCACGATCGGGCCGGCGCGCTCGGCGATGACCTTGCGCACGATGCGCGCGGCCTCGGGCGTGCCGGAAAAGGCAACCACATCGACGCGCAGCGAGCGCGCTTCGACCGGGTCCGGACGGCCGTCGATCGCCGCCAGCGGCAGGCCCTTGCCGGTCAGCGCCGACAGTGCCGCCGGCGCGCCTGGGGCGACGGCGAGCACCGCATTACCGGCGGCCAGCGCCTGGATCGCCTGGGCAAGCAGCGTATCCGCGTCCGGACCGAGGCACAGCACGCGGCCGCGCGGCGACAGCGACAGCGTGTTGGCCTCGCCGGTCGGCCCGGGCAGGTCGACCTGGCCGAAATCGATCGCGGCTGCAGTGCCGATGGCCGCGGCACCCTTGCCGCGCAGATGTTTCCTCAGGATGGCGACACGATCTGGACGCGTCGACCAGCCGCCAAACGCCGGGTCCGGCAGATTGTCGGCGAGCTCGGTCGCCGTCACCTTGCGGCCTTCGGCAAGATGGGTGCCGGCCTCCGGTCCCTTGCGGAAGCGCCGGAGATAATGTGGCCCGCCGGCCTTCGGCCCGGTGCCGGAAAGGCCCTCGCCGCCGAACGGCTGCGCGCCGACGACGGCGCCGATCTGGTTGCGGTTGACGTAGATGTTGCCGGCATGGATGCCATCGACGAAATGCTGGGCGCGGCCTTCGATGCGGGTGTGCAGGCCGAAGGTCAGGCCATAGCCCTTGCGGTTGATCGCGGCGATCACCGCATCGATCTCGTCGGCATCGAAGGTGGCGACATGCAGCACCGGGCCGAACACCTCGCGCTCCAACTCCTCGATGCCCTTGACCCGAAAGACGTGGGGCGCGACGAAGCGCCCGTCCTTCGGCGCTTCGAGCTTGGCGATCAGCCGGCCCTGCAGGCCCATTTTCGTGCAATAGTCGCGGATCGACGCCTGCGCCTCGTCGTCGATGACCGGGCCCACATCGGTCGAGATCCGCCAGGGGTCGCCGAGGCTGAGCGCTTCCATCGCGCCCTTCAGCATCTCCAGCATCTTCTTCTCGACGTCCTTCTGCACATAGAGAATTCGCAATGCCGAGCAGCGCTGGCCGGCACTCTGGAAGGCGGAGGCCAGGATGTCGCGCACCGCCTGTTCGGGTAGCGCGGTGGAATCGACGATCATGGCGTTCAGGCCGCCGGTCTCGGCGATCAGCATGGCGTCGGGCGCGGCGGTCTCGGCGAGCTGCTTTTCGATCAGCTTGGCGACCTCGGTCGAGCCGGTGAAGCAGACGCCGGCAATGCGCGGATCGGCGGTCAGCGGGCCCCCGACCGAGGGGCCGTCGCCGGGCAGAAGCTGGATGACGTCTTCCGGCACGCCGGCCTCGCGCAGCAGCTGGACGGCGCGAAAGGCGATCAGCGGCGTCTGCTCGGCCGGTTTGGCGATGACGGAATTACCGGTGACGAGTGCCGCCGCAATCTGCCCGGTGAAGATGGCGAGCGGAAAATTCCACGGCGAGATGCAGGCGATGGCGCCGCGCGCCTCGGTGCCCGCCTCGGCATTGACCGCCTCGGCAGCATAGTAGCGCAGGAAGTCGACCGCCTCGCGCACCTCGGCAACGCCGTCGGCCAGTGACTTGCCTGCCTCGCGTGCGGCCAGCGCGAAGAACTCGACGGCGTTCGCCTCGTAGAGATCGGCCGCCCGGTTGAGGATGGCAGCACGCTCAGCGACCGGGCGTCTTGCCCATGCCGGTTGTGCCTCGACGGCGATGCGCACGGCGGTCTCGACCTGCTTGGCGCCGGCCTCGCTGACCGTGCCGACCACTTCCGAAGGTTTTGCCGGATTGACCACCGGACGCTGCTTGCCGTAGCCGGCGGCGCGGCTGACCGGCTTGGCGTGCCAGCGCTCCGGCCCGGCGAACTCGGCCCTCGCCTTGTCGATCGCAGCCAGCGTCAGCGTGTCGGCGATATCGAAACCCTTGGAGTTGCGCCGGCCGGGGCCAAAAATCGCCGATGGCGGCACGATCGCCGGATTGGCGGCGGGACCTTGCTTCTCCACGGTTTCGAGCGGGTCGCGGGCGATGTCCTCGGGCTCGACCTCCTCGTCGGTGAGCTGGTGGACAAACGAGGAGTTGGCGCCGTTCTCCAGCAGCCGGCGGACCAGATAGGCGAGCAGGTCGGAATGCGCGCCGACCGGCGCATAGATGCGGCAGCGCGTGCCTTCGGCCTTGCGCACCGTCTCGTGCAGTGCTTCGCCCATGCCGTGCAGCCGCTGGAACTCGAATGTGTCGCGGTCCGTCGTCATCGACAGGATGGCGGCGACGGTGTGGGCGTTATGTGTGGCGAATTGCGGATAGATGCGATCGGTCATCGCCAACAGCTTCTTAGCGCAGGCCAAATAGGAGACGTCGGTGTTGGCCTTGCGGGTAAAGACCGGATAGCCGTCGAGCCCGAGCGTCTGCGCCCGCTTGATCTCGGTGTCCCAATAGGCGCCCTTGACCAGCCGCACCATGATGCTGCGGTCGTATTTCCTCGCCAATTCGTAGAGCCAGTCGATGACGAAAGCGGCGCGCGGGCCATAGGCCTGCACGACGACGCCAAAACCGTTCCAGCCGGCCAGCTCCGGCTCGGCCAGCACCCGTTCGATGACGTCGAGCGACAAATCGAGGCGGTCTGCCTCCTCGGCATCGATATTGAGCCCCATGCGCGAATGGCGCGCCGCCAGCGCCAGCGACAGCAGCCGCTCGGCCATGACGGGCAGCATCTTTTCCTTCTGCGTCACCTCATAGCGCGGATGCAGCGCCGACAGTTTTACCGAAATGCCGTGGTTCTGGCGGATGTCGGGGCCGTTGGCGCCGGCGTCGAGCGAGGAGATGGCGTCGGCATATGCCTTGAGGTAGCGCAGTGCGTCGGCCTCGGTGCGGGCCGCCTCGCCCAGCATGTCGAAAGAATAGAGATAGCCCTTCTGCGTCATCGGACGGCCGCGCCTGACCGCCTCGGCAATGGTGCGGCCGAGCACGAACTGCTCACCCATCTCGCGCATCGCCGCCGCCACCGCCTTGCGGATGACCGGCTCGCCCAGCCGGCGCACCATGGCGCGCAGCGTGCCTTCGATGCCGCCCTCGCCTTCGTCAAGCACGCGGCCGGTCAGCATCAGCGCCCACGTCGACGCATTGATGAAGATCGAGCTCGAGCCGCCCGAATGCGCCGACCAGTCGTGCGGCGCAATCTTGTCGGCGATGAGGTCGTCCATCGTCTCGGTGTCGGGCACGCGCAGTAGCGCCTCGGCCAGGCACATCAGCGCCACGCCTTCTTTGGTCGAGAGGCCATAGGCTGACAGGAAGACCTCCATCAGCCGCGGATCGGACGAGCCGCGCACCGCGCGCACCAGATCGGCTGCACGGGCCGAAATCGCCTTGCGTTCTTGCGCGGACAGCCCGGCCGCATCGGCCAGCCGCTTCACCGCCTGATCTTCGTCGGGCAAATAATTGGCACGGATCTGCTGGCGGATGGTGTCGAGCGCTGGCATGGCGGTCCTGTAGAGCGAGCATAAGGGAGCGGGCCGGCGGTCACCGGACCGAACGGCGCAAGCTAACATAAGTAGGGATTCCAGTCGGTCCAAAGAAGTCGACAGAACAGATCGATCGATCTATCATTAGGACTGATCACCTCCAATTCGACCAGGAATCCAGTGACAGAAGACCAATTGGACCGGATCGACAGGAACATCCTGTCGACTCTGGGCAGCAATGGCCGGCTTTCCATGTCGGAACTGGCGGCGAAAGTCGGCCTGTCGAAGACGCCGGTGCAGGCACGGGTCAAACGGCTGGAGAAGGACGGCTTCATCAGGGGCTACCAGGCGATCATCGACCGTGAGCGCATGGGCGAAGGCCATGTCGCCTTCGTCCAGGTGAAACTGTCCGACACCCGCTCGGCCGCGCTCGACGCCTTCAACCGCGCCGTGCAGGCGGTGCCGGAGATCGAGCAGTGCCACATGATGGCATCGAGCTTCGACTATCTGCTGAAGGTCCGCACCACCGACATCGCCGCCTACCGCCGCGTGCTCGGCGAGCGCATCTCCGCCCTGCCGCACGTCGCCCAGACCTCAACGTTTGTCGCGATGGAGACGGTGAAGGATCGATAGGCGCTCACCGAGCTCGTCAGCTCATCCGGCTCGTTCAAGACGCTCCTGAAATTGCTCCTCGATCCCCTTCAGGAAATGGTCGGACGTCGATGTCCATCCAAAGAGTATCTGCACGAGCGTAATCGAGGCGTCATGGTTGCTCCGTGGGGCGTCCAATGCGATGGGTTCGCTCGTGCAATCCGTCAGCAGGATGCAGTGATAGTCCCTGAAGAAGGCATCCCGAATTGTCGACTCCACACACACGCTGGTCGTGCACCCAGTCACGATGAGCTGTTTGATGCCTGCGGCCTTCAGAACAGCATCGAGTTCGGTCTCGTAGAAGCCGCTGAACCGGGTTTTGTAGAGGACAACATCCCCCGCCTCCGGCCTTAGGTCGTTGACGATGTCTGTTCCCCAGGTGTCGCGGATCAGAATCCGGCTCTCACTGCCATCCGGCGCTGTCATTTTCTCACCGACCCCAAAGATCCGGAGATGTCGGAGACGATTGGGGGCATCCGATGTCCCGAGATCCGAAAGGTCGGAATGATACCCCATCTTCAGATAGATGACGGGCAGTCTCAACTTGCGAGCGGCCGCTGCTACGGTTGCAGTAGGGCCGACAGCCTTTTGAATCCCGGAGATATCGATGCCGGCTCTGTCGAACATTCCGCCTTTCGAGCCGAAGTCATTCTGCATGTCCACGACGAGAACTGCAGTCTTGGCGGGGTCAATTGAAACAGGTTGAGATTTTGCGTCGATGACAAGTGGCTGCATTTTTATCCTCCCACAGCCTGAGGTATCGCACTTTGCGCCTTTGTTATCATGAGCAGCGACCCTGCATCGTGTCAACGTTACTTGGCGGCCCAAGACGATGGTCCGCTCTTGTCGCAGACTAACCCGGCCTCACTCCGCCAGCGTCTTCAAAAACGCCACCAGCGCCGCGCGCTCGCGGTCAGAGAGCTGCAGCGGGTGGATCTCGGATGTGCCTTCGACACTTGCCAGCGCCCTGGAGTAATGCGCCACCACTTCGTCGAGCGAGGAAAACTGCCCGGCATGCATGTAGGGCGGACGGGTGGCGACACCGCGCAGCGACGGAGTCTTGTAGGCGCGGACGAGTTCCGGCCCGGTCTTGACCATGAAGCGCAGTTCGCGGCAGGCGTCGGCATCGCCGTCGCGAAAGACGCCGAAACAGTTGAACGGGTCGGCCTCGACTTGGCGTACCGCGTCGACGCGGCCGCGATCCGGCGGCAGGCCCGCGACCGGCGGCACGCCGGTATTGTGGAAGCTGCCGTCGGTAAGACGCGGGCCGTTGTGGCAGGTCACGCAATTGGCCTTGCCGATGAACAATTTCAGGCCGAGGATTTCCTCCGGCGAAAAGGCGGCGTCGCCTTTCGGCTCGGCGCCCGCAGCCAGGTCGATGGCAAAGCGGTCGAAGCGTGTCTGCGGCGGCGCGATCGAGCGCTCGAAGGCGGCGATCGCCTTGCCGATATTGGCAAAGACGCGGTTGACGTCCTCGGCTTGGCTGGCGGGCATGGCGTTCCAGGCCGCCTTCTCGGCATCGGTGCCGAGCGGGCTGGCATTGGCCGGCACGCTCGAAAGGTCAGGCAGCGGCCCGAAGATGCGCTCGTAGCGCTCGCCGAAGCGGGCCTTGATGTAATGCGCGAAGGCGGCGCGGTTGCCGGCCTGCTCCAGCGGATTTTCGAGCGGTGTCAGTGCTTGCGCCCACAGGCTGTCGCGCCGCCCGTCCCAGAAGAACCAGGGATCATGCGCGACGCCGGCCAACGGCATGGTACGCCGGTTGGTGCGGCCGACGCCGACCGCTTGCGGCAGGTCGTCCTGGAACTGGCGGTCGATCTTGTGGCAGGTCGAGCATGATACCGTGCCGCCGCCGCTCATCCCGGTGTCGAAAAACAGCGTCGAGCCGAGTGCCGCGGCGGCCGGCACATCGGCGAAGCGATTGGTGGTGTCGGGCTTCAGCGGCGGCAACTTGGACAGCGCCAGCGAGGCGATGGTCTGCTTTTCGGCGTCGGAAAACTCCGATCTGCCGCAGCCGGCGAGCACGGCCACCATCACCAACGCGAGAAGGCTGGAAAGCCGGCTCATCAGTGCCTCACAGCACCACGTTGAAGACGACAGTGTCCGAACCGGCCGCAGCGGAAATGGCAAAATGCAATTGCCACCACCCGCTCATCGTGAATTTCACGCCGTCGATGCGATAGCGCCCCGCGCCGAGGTAATCGGTCGCCTGCGGGCTGGTCGGTAGACCGTGCTTGTGCTGCGGCATGCCGCCGGAAATCGTTATCGCAGCACCTTCCACCGGCGCACCCTCGACGGTTTTGAGCGTCAGCAGCCAGGATTCCAGTTCGCCCTGCCGGATGACGCCTTTCTCGGGCTCGAAAGTCGCCACGAACAGCTTGTTCGCCGTCGTCTGGGAACGGCCTACGTCCGAGCTTGGTTGGGGTGCATGCGGCGCCGTCAGATAGACGACGGCCAGCACGCCAGCGAGCAAGGCAGCCAGGCCGAGGCCTCCAAGAAGATAACGCCATAACGATGCCAAACCCATTCCTGTTCTGCGGATAACGTTTCGCTGGGCAGATCGCGTCCCACGCCCCTGTGGGAAATCGCGCCCAGTGCAAGAATCCGCCGTCGCCGAGCATGGCGCTGCCGGCCGCAAAAAGCTACAGCACCGCAATTGCAGGATGGAGGAGTGCTTCATGGCAGGAAACGGCATCGCCTCGATCGGCGAGTGCATGCTCGAGCTTTCGGGCCAGGCCGGGCCAAATTGGCGCATGGGCTTTGCCGGCGACACGTTCAACACTTTGTGGGCGCTGCATGCCTTGAGCAGCGAGAGGCCGGCGACCTATGTGTCGGCCTTCGGCGACGACCCGTTCTCACGCGACCAGATCAAGTTCCTGGCCGAGAACGGCATCGGCATCGGCGCCAGCCCGGTGATAGCGGGCGCCCGCCCCGGCCTCTATGCGATCACGCTGACCGGCGCCGAACGTTCTTTCACCTATTGGCGGGCCGATGCGGCCGCCAGGCAGCTGGCTTCCGACCCAGCCGCTCTGCAGAAAAGCCTTGAAAACCAGGCGCTTGTCTATTTTTCCGGCATCACCTTGGCAATCCTAGACGAGGATGCACGCAAGGTGCTGCTGACGGCCGTGGCCGAGGCGCGCGTGGCCGGCTCGCTGATTGCCTTCGATCCCAATTACCGGCCGCGGCTATGGCGCCGGCGCGAGGAAGCGCAGGCCGCGATCCTCGAGGCGCTCGCCGTCGCCGATATCGCGCTCCCGACCTTTCCCGACGAGCAGATGCTGTTTGGTGATACGACACCGCAGAAAACAGCCGAACGGCTGCGAAAACTGGTCGGCGAAGTCGTCGTCAAGAACGGCGAGGAACCGGCGCTGATAGCGCAAAACGGTACCTCGCAATCGGTGCCGGCGGTGCACGTCGCCAACCCTGTCGACACCACCGGCGCCGGCGACTCCTTCAACGGCGCCTATCTCGCCGCTCGCCTTGCCGGCCATGCGCCGACTGAGGCGGTGCAGCGCGCCCATCGCGTCGCCGCCGCCGTCGTGCAGGTGCGCGGCGCACTCGCGCCGTTCGAGACGCTGCGGGCAGCGTTCGAAGGACTTGCTATCTGACCTTGATGACGACCTTGCCCTTGGCGCGTCCTGTTTCGACATAGGCCAGGGCGTCATTGGTCGCTTCGAAGGGAAAGACCCGATCCACAACCGGGCGGATCGCGCCGGCTTCGATGAGGGCGGTGATTTTGCTCAGCTGATCGCCCTGCGCCCACATGAAGAGGAACGAAAACTGCACGCCACGGCGCTTGGCTTTGGCCCGAATTCCGCGGCTGAGTAGGCGCAGCACCAGCCTCAGCACCAAATTCAGTCCCTTTTCCCTGGCAAATTCGGGGTCCGGCGGACCCGAGATGGAGATGAGCTTCCCACCCGGTTTCAGCACGTTCAGGGATTTTTCGAGTGTCTTGGCGTCCTGGCTGTTCAAGACGACGTCGTAGCCCGACAGAACTTTCTCGAAGTCGTCTTTCCTGTAGTCGACGACGACATCGGGGCCGAGACTTTTGACCAGATCGGCACTCGCCGCGCTCGCGGTTGTCGCAACGGTCGCGCCGAGGTGCTTGGCCAACTGAATAGCAAATGTCCCGACGCCGCCGGAACCAGCCTGAATGAAGATCTTCTGTCCCTTCCTCAGGTTTGCCCTTTCAACGAGCATCTGCCAGGCGGTCAAACCGACCAGGGGAATCGAGGCCGCCTCTTCCATACTGAGATTCGCAGGCTTCAAGGCTACGTCGGCCTCATTCACGGCAATGAATTCGGCGAATGTCCCAATCCGGCCATCGCGCGGTCGCGCATAGACCTCGTCGCCGGCTTTGAACTTGCGGACCTTGGATCCCACGCGGATAACCTTCCCGGCCACGTCGTGGCCCAGGATGAACGGCCGGCGATAGGGCAGGATGAGTTTGAATTCTCCGGTTCTGATCTTGGAATCGAGCAGGTTCACCCCTGCGGCATGGACCTCGACCAGAACATCGCTGTCCTGGAGCTCCGGTTCCGGCATTTCGGCCAGCCGCAGGGTGCCCTTTTTATTATACTTATCGACAACGAATGCCTTCATGGCAGTTACTTTCTAAGACAAGGTATGGGTACGCAGGCAAAAACGAGCCGTGCGCGTTCGGCTGAAAAGCCGCATTGTGGGACACGTCCGGTTTCGAGGAAGGACAGGGCTTTCCGGACAAAATCGGCGTAGTTCTGAAATACCCCGCCATGCCCGGCATCCGGATAGATGACCAGATGCGCCCCCGGGATACGCCCGGCGAGATCGTAGGTATTGCTGCTCGGCACCATCCTGTCCTGGTCGCCATTCGCAACTAAAGTGGGAATGCGGATGGTGCTCAGGTCTTGTGGCGCCTGCAGTCCGTAGGCCTTGATCGCCTTGAGTTGCGCGCCGAACGCGCTCAGCGATACCGCTTTGTCCCGGTTATTCCGGCGCTCTTTCAATCGTTGCAGAAATGCGTTTGCGGCGCGGCGGCCATTCGGCGTTCTTGTGAAGAAGAGATAGTATTTCGGATCCCGAAAAGTCAGCGCGCCCTTGATCATGTCCACGATCGTCAGCGGCGTCACCTTGTCGATGCCTTGCCCACCGGCCGGCCCCGTGCCAGCCAGGATGAGTTTGCGCACAAGCTTGGGCTCGGTCAGCACAATCTCCTGCGCCACGAAGCCGCCGAGTGAAAAGCCGAAGAGATCGACTTCTTCGAACCCCAGCGCCCGGATAAAGGCGATTGCATCCCGCGCCATGCCGGAAATGGTCGACGGAGTTTTGCCTCCCGAAGCACCGATGCCGCGATTGTCGAAGGCAATCACCCCCCGGGTCGCAGCGAGGCCATCGACAATGCGCGGATCAAAATTGTCCAGCTGAGCAGCCAGATGGTTGAGCAGGATCACCGGCACGCCCGCCCTGGGCCCGAGTTCCCTGTAAGCAAATGCTGTGCCGCCGACATCGATCGAGAGCGTTGGCGCGTCCCGGAATAATGCCGGTGAACGCGGCGGCCGATTGGATGTATGTGTCATGTTTGGCGCCTCCGTCTCGTAGGGCCTGGCCAAATGTGTTGTGGTTGCTAGTCGCATCTGCGTGAAATCCTCTGGCTCGCTGTCGTTCAGACTGGCAGTCGGAACTGCTGGCGCAGGCTCTTGTCGAAAATCCCCGCGGGGGCAAAGCGGCGCAGCAGGCTGACCTGGCGCGCTGCCTTACCGGCGGTGTAGCGCCGTCGCGGACGGGCATCGGTCGCTGCCTTGACAACCACATCCGCCACCACTTCCGGCCGATCGGCCTTGGGCATCACATCGCCCAGCAGCGCCTTGAGCCCGGCTCGAGCCCGATCGTATTCCTTTAACAGCGAATCCGGCTCGATGCCGTTCTGGTCGAAGACGGTGCGGACGAATGCCGGCTCGATGACGGAAACGCGGACGTTGAAGGCGCGCACCTCGTGGTCAAGCGATTCCGAATAGCCCTCGAGCGCGTGCTTGACTGCCGAGTAATGAGCTGAGTATGGCGCGGGTACCAGTCCCAGAATCGAGCCGATATTGATGATGCGCCCTTCGCCGCGCCGCCGCATCGACGGCAACACCGCATTGGTCATTCGCATGACGCCGAACAGATTGACGTCGAACAGGGCTTGTACCTGTGCGACCGAGGATTCCTCGGCGCCGCCTAGCAGGCCGACACCGGCATTGTTGACCAGGAGGTCGATCCGGCCGGTCTGCGCGAGCACGGTGGCAACGAGCGCATTGACGGCCGCATCATCGGTCACGTCGCATGCCAGCATGGTCACTCCATTTGGGCCATTACTGGTCTTGCGGCGACTTGTCCCGAAGACAGTGAAACCCGCCCGCGCCAAGGCCTCGGCGCTGGCGCGGCCGATGCCCGAGGAGGCTCCGGTCACGATTGCGGTCTTTTCAGAATTCCCATTCATTTTTGATGTTCCAGGTTCGAGAGGTCTAGCTTATTTCCACGAATTGAATTATGGTCGTAATATCAGATTATGATTATAATGCAATAGCAGGACAGGAAAGAAAGACCATGCGCTACGAAAAGGGCCGAAAAGACGCGTCACGCAGCCGGATCATGGAGGTCGCCGCCGAACGTTTTCGATCTGACGGCATCGCGGCGTCCGGGCTTGCGACCATCATGAGCGACGCCGGGCTGACGAACGGCGCCTTCTATCCGCACTTCCAGTCCAAGGCGGAGCTCGTCCGTGAAAGCGTGGCGGCGGCGTTGGACGCGCAGTCGCATCAAGTGCAGGAAGCGTTGGACGCCGGCGGCCCGGAGATGGCCATAGAGACGTATCTATCGGCCGAGCACCGGGACAATCCTGGAAAGGGCTGCGCTTCGGCCGCGTTGTTGCCGGAAATCGCGCGGCAGCCGCCTGAAACGCGAGCCCTCTATGCCGAGCGCGCTCAATCTCTGGTGCGCCAGATAGCTGAAGCTCTGCCGCAGACCAACGATCCCGAGGGCGCTGCGTTGGGCATGTTTGCAACGCTCATCGGCGCGCTGCAACTCGCGCGCGCCGTGGAAGGGACGGAATGGTCGGATCGTATCCTAGCGGCGGGAGCAGCTGCCGCAAAGGCGCTGATCCGGCCGGTTCAAGACGAGGTGGCATCCTGAGGGCAGCCCGGATTATTCGGCCGGCTCGAATCTGCCTTGCACCAAGACTGTCTCCACCGGCCCAAGCGGATTGATGATCCGGCTCTCCAGGACTTCGATAAGTTTGCGTCCAACACCAGCCATATCCACGAAATGAACTCCGATCTTTGCCGGCAGGAAACGTGCCAGCCGCGTGCTGTCACGGGTGACGATGTGGACGTCGCGGCCCGGTGTAAGACCCCGCTTGCCGAGAGCGTGCAACGCTCCCAGAAGGCCCAGTTCGTTGGCGCACGCCAGGCCAGTCGACGGATCTGATGACGCCAGCAAGCGATCGAACCAGCCTGCGCTCGATTCCATCGTGAACATGCCATGACCGATCAACGATTGGTCGATCGGAATACCGGCCTCGGCCATTGCCCTTCCATACCCGGAAAGACGCATGGCACTCGTCTGGTCCTCCGGAACGAGAAGTTGCAGCGCAATGCGTCGACAGCCAATATCCATGAGCCGCCGGGTCGCCTCGTAGGCAATCTGTTCATTGTCGACATCGACATAAGGATACGCAATATCCAGGTCGGTTCTTCCAAACGCGACGAATGGCATGCCTCTATCAAGCAGCAGCTTGACGCGCGGATCAGCCGACACCAGGCGCGTGATGATCAGGCCGTCTGCGCTGCGCGCCTGAAGCTGCCGCTGCACACTCTCAACGGGATCGTCGTCGGGCGTGGTGGAATAGATGGACAGACTATAACCGGCTTGCCGCGCCGCCAGCGTCATGCCTTCGATTAAAGGAAGCTTCAACAGATCGGACAGATGGTCTCGGGTCTCCATCGGGAGTACCGCCGTCAGCGTCTGCGTTCGACCGGTTTTGAGCGCGCGACCATGATGATTTGGTAAATAGCCGACCCGCTTAGCCGCCTCCTTGACGCG
Source organism: Mesorhizobium sp. M1428 (assembly GCF_040317515.1). Taxonomy (NCBI): domain Bacteria; kingdom Pseudomonadati; phylum Pseudomonadota; class Alphaproteobacteria; order Hyphomicrobiales; family Phyllobacteriaceae; genus Mesorhizobium; species Mesorhizobium sp. M1428. Next base: position 533,925 of record NZ_JAMYKT010000001.1, on the reverse strand, counting down.
GGCTATGGTCGAGGGCAGCACTTCCGGCCCGTCCTTCAGAGCGCGGGATACCGTGGTCACCGACAGGGAAAGTTCCGCGGCGATCTGCTTTAGATTGGCCATTGTTCGCCCGACTTCATTTGCGAAAGCGCCGGCTGATTTGCTGACCGCCATAACGTTACCGAATTCGACATCCCGGTCAATCCAAACTCCCGCAGGAAGCAGCTTGACTCTAGCGTATTCAGATGCAATCGTAACGTTACGATTACAAAATAACGGCTCGTTCAAGCGATATTCCATAAAAGTTGGGGAGGAGAACCTATGTCCTGGCTACGCATTTCCTTAACAGCATTCGCAATCTCGGCTGCCCTGCCCGTGCACGCGCAGACGGTCACCATCACGACCGCAGGCGGCGATTATGGCAACGCCATAAAGGAAGCCATGTGGGGCCCGGCTGCAAAAGAGCTCGGCTATGATGTCCGCGAGGAGACGCAGAGCGACGGCCTGGCCGCCCTGAAGATGCAGGTTACCTCGGGTGCAGTCACGACCGACATCGTCCACCTGGGTTCGCCGGAAGGCGCGCAGGCTGCCGCACAGTCGCTGCTGGAGCCACTCGACTACAAGATCATCGATCCGAAATCCGTGCCGGAGGGTGCGAAGTCCGACTACTGCTATCCGTTCGACTCCTATGGCACCGTCATGTCGTGGAACACCAAGACCTATGGCCAGAACCCGCCGAAGACGTGGGCGGAATTCTGGGATGTTGCCAAATTTTCTGGCCGTCGCGCGTTGCGCGCCAATGCGCAAGATTCGATCGAGATCGCGCTTCTCTCCGACGGCGTGGCACCGGCCGACGTCTATTCCGTGCTCAGCACGCCGGAAGGGCTAGAACGCGCCATCAAGCGGCTTGAAGCGATCAAACCAGATGTCGCCGTGTGGTGGACCTCGGGCGCCCAGTCCGCGCAGTTGCTGAAAGACGGTGAGGCGGATTTGGTCATTACCTGGAACGGACGCGCCCAAACCGTGAAAGCAGATGGCGGCGCGGCTGACTACACCTTCAAGGGTTCGGTCATCGGCACGGACTGCCTTGGGGTGCCGAAGGGAGCGCCGAACAAGGAAGCCGCGATGAAGCTCATCGCAGCGATGACGCAGCCCGCGCGGGTTGCCAAGCTGACCGATTTCATTGCCTACGGCCCCGTCAATCCTGCGGCATATGAGGGTGGCCTTATTCCCGCGGACCGTCTGAAGACCCTTGCGACCGCGCCTGAAAATGCTGGCACTTCGGTGTTTTCCAATTCAGAATGGTGGGTCAAGAATGGCGAGGCTGCACAAAGAGCCTTCGATGAAATGATGGCCCGCTGACCCTCAGCTCTAACGCATGTCGCGCAAAAATGTGCAGCGCGCGACAACGACATGCATGAAAACAAGAACCTAAAGCGCGTCGCGTGAAGCCGGTCGAACGCGACGCGCTTCAAGGCTGGAGCACATGATGAAGTCGCTCGCGATCACCATCGAAAGCGTGCACAAGGCTTATGGGTCCTACGTCGCACTGGAGGATGTTTCGCTCGACATCCAGGCTGGCGAATTCCTCACACTGCTAGGGCCATCGGGATCGGGCAAGACCACGTTACTCATGGCTCTGGCCGGTTTTGTCCGGCCGGATTCCGGTAAACTTTTCTTGGGTGATCGAGACATCACCCGCCTGCCGCCCAACAAACGAGACATTGGCATAGTATTCCAGAATTACGCCTTGTTTCCCCACATGAATGTCCTGGCGAACGTCGCGTACCCGCTGGTGCTGCGCAAGGTACCGAGAGCGGAGGCGCGTCAGCGGGCGCTTGATACCTTGGCCCGCGTGAAGCTGGATGGTCTGGCGGAGCGCAATGTTGCCGCACTATCCGGCGGCCAACGTCAACGGGTGGCATTGGCGCGGGCTATCGTCTTCGAACCGCGCGTGATGTTGATGGACGAGCCGCTGTCGGCACTCGACAAGAACCTGCGCGAGACCATGCAGTATGAGATCCGGCGTCTGCATGATCATCTACGGATCACCACAATCTATGTAACCCACGACCAGCGCGAAGCGCTGATTATGTCTGACCGGATTGCGGTGATGAATTCTGGCCGCATCCAGCAGATAGATACACCGCAGCGGATTTATGATCGTCCATCGACCCGCTTCGTCGCGCAGTTCATGGGCGAGGCCAACATTGTGGCCCCAGGCTCGGCACGCAGAATCGACGGCGCCGAAGCATCACGCGAAACTCTGATGATCCGCGCCGAAAGCTTCCATCTTGATGCGAAGCTCGTCGGGGGCGACGGAGTGGCTCTCGAAGGAATACTGCGCGCCAAAGCGTTCCGCGGCGAGAACTGGCTTTTGACGCTGGCGCTTGACGGTGGGCAAGAGGTTCTTGTCTGCATTCCGGCAGCGCTGGCCGGCGGCTGCGCCGAGCTTGCCGCCGGTCAGCGGATGACCGCCTATGCACCAGCAGCGAAGGTTCACGCGATACCGGGAGCGATGGCGTGACCGTCGTCCGGGATCCGGCGCTCGCGGCGGATGCACGGCGCGAGCGGCGGTTTTTTCTTTCGCTTTCGCTCCCGGCGCTGTTCATCGTTGGGCTGGCCGCGATACTGCCCATCCTTTGGATCATCCGCCAATCCTTCCTGACCACCGGGGGCGAGTACACCGTCGGCAATTACCAGAAGGTCCTTTCGAGCGGACTGACATGGTCGGCGCTCGTCACGACCCTCGAACTATCCTTGGGTACGCTGGCGGCCTGCATTGTTCTCGGCACCCCTCTGGCGCTGGCTCTGGCCAGCGTCAGACCAAGGGTGGCCAACGTGCTCATGGCGTTCGTCATGCTGCCGCTGTGGACCTCCATTCTGGTGCGTACCTATGGTTGGCTCGTGCTCTTGCGGCGCGACGGCCTGATCAACGCGGCTTTGACCGGTTCACGCCTGACGGCGGAGCCATTGCCGCTGGTCTACAACTTCACGGGAACGCTCATCGGCATGGTGCACTACATGCTGCCGCTCTTTCTGCTGCCTGTTTATGCTGCGATGCGCGATATCGACCCAAATCTCATTCGCGCGGCAGCGAGCATGGGAGCCACTCTCAGGCAGGTCGTCCGCACAGTCATTATGCCGCTTTCGGCGGGCGGCATCTTCTCGGGTTCGATCATCGTCCTCATCTACGCCATAGGTTTTTTCATCACGCCGGCGGTGCTTGGCGGCGGCAAGGTAAATCCTCTCTCTACCCGGATCGAGCGTACACTATCGACCTTTCAGGACTGGGGGTCGGCGAGCGTCCTGGGCATTCTGCTCCTCGTTCTGATGGCGCTGATCGGTGTGATGTTGCTGGCAGCACGCCGCCTGGTGGCCCAGAACACCGTGGAAGCCTCCCATGCTTGAAGCCTATCCGCAAAACAGGCTCGCCCGCATTTTGCTCTGGAGCTTTGCCGCTCTTGTCATGGCGTTTCTGATGCTGCCGACGCTCGTGGTGGTGCCGCTGTCCTTTTCGGCGTCGAATCTCCTCGAGTTTCCGCCGCACGCCTACTCGTTGCGCTGGTACGAGAACTTCTTCGGCTCGGCAACGTGGATGGCCGCGCTCAGAACGAGTTTGATCCTTGGGACGTTGACGGCGTTGATCGCCGTGCCCTTTGCGCTGCTCGCCTGCATTTCAATGAATCGGCTGGGCGGTAAGACCGCTGCGGCCATCCAGAGCGTCCTGCTAACCCCCTCGATCACCCCAGGAATCCTGCTTGCGATCGGTCTCTTCTTTGTGTTGGCCGCACAACATCTGATCGGAACGCTATTCGGTGTGCTGGTCGGACATGTGGTGCTGGCCGTTCCGGTCGCCTGCATTGTGTTGCTACCCGCGCTCGCCCGCTTTGACTGGAACCAGGTTCAGGCGGCGCGCAGCCTCGGTGCAAACTGGGCCAGGTCCATTGGCGGAATCATCGTTCCGCAACTTCGGATCAGCTTGCTGTCGGCGACATTGATGGCGTTCCTGACTTCGCTCGACGAGTCTGTGATTTCGATCTTCATCGCAAGCGGTCGCAACAGCACGATGCCGAAGCTTATGTTCCTGTCGCTGCGCGATCAGATCGATCCGACGATTGCGGCGATCTCGACATTGTGGACCGTCATCGTCGTGGCCGTGGTCCTGATTGTGACCCTTCGCCAAAAATCCTGACCGAGACTGGAAACATGCCCTCCAATCACCACGCAGCCGACGATCTGACGGATCATTCGACGGACATCCCTCAGGTAGGGTTGGCCATCATCACCGGGTCGGCAAACTGGGGGCTTGCCTTCCCGGAAGATGTCGAATTCGATGGTGTGCGCACCTTGCGGCGCGACATGAGTTTTGAAACGCCTTTCGGTCGCACCGACAACTGGAAGCTGCTCGAGTTCGATGCGTCGATCACCGCCGAAGGGAGAGCGAAGCGCGCGCTGTGCATGTATTCGCACGGCAATCCCCGCGACCGTATCGACCATTCCTGCCATCGCCGCGCGTTCTGGGTATTGATGCGGGCGGGTGTACGGCAAGTTCTCGCCTGCTCGACTGTAGGCGCCGTCAACAAGGCGATCCAGCCGGGCGACATGGTGGTGGCCGCCGATATCATCGAACTGACGCAGACCCCGTTTTCACTGCTTCCTGACCGCCAGAGCTTTGACTGTTCGGGCAAGCAAATCGTGTGTCCAAGATGTGCGGCGGTTCTGGTCGAAACGGCCCGCCGTCATTGGCCAGCCGAATGCCGCGTTTACGGCATCGAACAGCAGCTGGTGGCTGCCCATTGTTATGGGCCCCGGCTGACAACGCCAGCCGAAGCCTTGGCGTATCGGGGCATGGGGGCGGATGTACTCAACCATTCCATCGCCCCTGAGGCGACCTTGTCGCGCGAGATCGGCGCGTGTTTCGTGCCTTGCGCCTTCGTGACTGCGGGCTTCAACGACTATATGGATCGCAATCGCCAGAAATTGCTGCAGGAGGACGTGCTGCCCAGTCTCTCCATGACGGCCTCGCGGGTCGCGCTGGAGACCGCCGCGCGACTGCCCGCTGACCCGGAATGCTCGTGTCAGGGCTTGAAGTCGCCTCAGCCGAAAGAACGCTCCAGCCGGTTCTGAGATAACCCTGGTGCGCTAGCTGAAGCTCTGCCAGACCAAGGATCCAGAGGGCGCTGCGCTGGGAGTGTTCGCGACGCTCGCGTCGTATGCCTTGGCAGCGGCACTCCCGCCCTAAGGCAGCCTGAACCGGTATTCCGTCACATGGTGGTAGATCTGGCCCGGCCACAGCGTGGCTTGCGGGAAATAGGGCCGGTTGGGCGCATCCGGCCAGATTTGCGGCTCCAGGCAGAAGCCTGAAAAGGCCTTGTACTGGCGTCCGCCCAATCCAGGCGAGGACGGTGCCAGATACTGGCCGGTATAGAGCTGGACGCCGGGCTCGGTGGTCCAGAGCTCCATCTCGACGCCGGAATTCGCGCCTTGCGCCCACGACGCCTGCTTCAACGGCCCGCGCGTCGAAGCGAGGCAGAAATTCTGGTCGTAGGGGAGCTGTTCGCCCTCGGTCTCCATGCGCAGCGGCCGCGCCTGGCGAAAATCGAAGGGGGTGCCGTCGACCGGCTTGACCGTTCCTGTCGGGATCAGATCCGCGTCCACCGGCAGATAGGCGCCGGCATTCAGCATCAGCCGGTGGTCGAGAATGTCGCCGGTGCCGCCGTCATCCAGGTTGAAATAGGAATGCTGAGTGAGATTGCAGAGCGTCGGCTCCTCGCAGGTGGCGGTCAGTTCGACGCTGAGCGTGCCGGGGATCTTCAGCCGGTAGGTGCAGGTCACGTCGAGCGCGCCGGGAAAGCCCATCGTGCCGTCCGGGTCATGCAGGGTCAGCGTGACAAAATCCCTGCCGTGCAGCGAAACCGCCCAGGCCCGGCGCGAAAAACCTTGCGAACCGCCATGCAGCGTATGCTTTTCGAGGAAATTACGCTCGGTCTGGTAGCGTTTGCCGGCAAGCGTGAAGCGGCCGTCGCGGATACGGTTGGCGTAGCGCCCGACGACAGTGCCGAAGAAGGCGGTATCCGTCTCATAATGCTCGAAACGATCATAGCCGAGCACCAGCGGCGCCTCGTGCCCGGCCAGGTGCAGATCCTGGATGATCGCACCCAGCCCGATGATGTTGGCGGTCAGGCCGCCGCCACGGATGGTGAAGCGACGGACTTCCTCGCCCGCCTGCGTCGTGCCGAAAACCTCGCCATCCTTCATCGCCATGCCCGCAAGTTCGTTGCTCGATGCCAGCCTGGCCTTTCCGAAGCGGCCCAGGATCGTTTTCGGTATTACCGCATGAGGCTTCTAGAGACCAAGTCCGCCGATGCAGACATATTTGGTGTCGAGATAGTCCTCGATGCCCTGATGGCCGCCTTCCTTGCCGAGGCCCGATTCCTTGACGCCGCCGAACGGTGCCTCAGGCGTGGTGATGAGCCCTTCATTGACGCCGACCATGCCGTATTTGAGCCCTTCCATGACCCGGAAGGCGCGGCCGAGATCGCCGGTGTAGAAATAGCAGGCCAGGCCAAACTCGGTGTCGTTGGCGAGTCCTACGGCCTCTTCCTCGGTCTCGAACTTGAACACCGGCGCCACCGGGCCAAAGATTTCTTCCTTCATGAAGCGCATTTTCGGCGTCGCATTGGCAATCACCGTCGGCTGGAAGAACGAACCGCCGAGCGCGTGGCGTTTGCCGCCGGCGACGACCTTGCCGCCCTTGGCGGTCGCGTCGGCAATCAGCTCCTCGACCTTCTCCACCGCCTTCTCGTCGATCAGCGGCCCCTGCTGGACACCGTCTTCGAGGCCGGAACCGACCTTCAGCCCGTTGCTCGCAGCAGCCAGCTTTTCGACGAACTGGTCATAGATGCCGGCCTGCACCAGGAAGCGGTTGGTGCAGACGCAGGTCTGGCCGGAATTGCGGTACTTGGCGGTGATGGCGCCAGCGACGGCCCGCTCGATGTCGGCGTCGTCGAAGACGATGAACGGCGCATTGCCGCCGAGCTCCATCGACACCTTCTTGACGGTCACCGACGACTTCTGGATCAGGATCTTGCCGACCTCGGTCGAGCCGGTGAAGGTGATCTTCTTGACCAGCGGGTTGGCACAGATCTCGTCGCCGATCTCACCGGCGGCGCCGGTCAGGATGTTGATCACGCCCTTCGGGAAGCCGACTTCCTCGGCAAGCGCGCCCCAGGCAAGGCCGGAATAAGGCGTCTGCGACGCCGGCTTGACCACCGCGGTACAGCCGGCGGCAAGCGCAGGACCGAGCTTGCGGGCCAGCATCGAGGATGGAAAATTCCATGGCGTGATGGCGGCGATGACGCCGACCGGCTCCTTGGTCACCAGGATGCGGCGGTCCGCCCAGGGCGACGGCACGACGTCGCCATAGGTGCGGCGGCCCTCTTCGGCGAACCACAATATGTAGGACGCGGCCGAGCCGATCTCACCCTTCGATTCGAACAGCGACTTGCCCTGCTCGATAGTCAGCAGTTCGGCCAGCACGTCCTGATTGTCCATCATCGCGTCGTGCAGCTTGCGCAACAGCTTCGAGCGTTCGAGCGCGGTGGTCTTGCGCCATGTCTGGAAGGCAGCGTCGGCGGCTTCGATGGCGCGACGCGTCTCGGCCTTGCCCGATTTCGGCACGGTTCCGATCTTGAGGCCGGTGGCAGGATTGTTGACGTCGACCGTCTGGCCTGAGTCGGCCTGCACCCATTCGCCATTGATGAGATTGGCCTGCCGCATGAAATGGCTGGTTTTCTGAAGCATGATCTCGCCTCCGTTCGGCACCTGGCGGGCCGGTCGCTGATTTCGTGAATGGACGTGCGCGATAGCATCGCTAGAGCCACTGCTCTTAGCCCAGGGCAAGCCCCGCAAGCAATCACAAGATGGCATATAGGGTTTGGGCCAGCCAAAGCGAGAGGGCTGCAGCCGGGCTCTTATCCAAAAACATGGACGACCACTGTCAGCCAAAACGCCGTGGTCACGACCGCACTGGCGGTGGCGATGGTCATCTGGTTCGACGCCAGCGCCTGGCCGGTGTTGAACTGCACCGCGATGAGATAGGAATTGATGCCGGACGGCAACGCCGCAACCATCACCGCCACCTTGGCCGTCAATGGCGGCAGGCCGATCAGCCAGACCAGGCCGAGAACCAGCGCCGGCATCAGGAACAGTTTCAGCGCCGACAGCGCCAACGCCGGCCTTACATTGCCGGAGATGCCGAAACGGCGCAGGCTGAGCCCCATGGCAAACAGCGCCACCGGGGCGGCGGTGCCGGCCAGCGCGTCGCTCAGCCGCGTCGCAAGCACCGGCAGCGGCGCACCGGTGAAGCGCCACGCCAGCCCGGCCAGTATGCCGATGATCAGCGGATTGATGAATACCCTCCTGAGAAAGCTCCTGACGACGCGGAGCGGATGCACAGGCTCGCTGCCGCCGCGGCCGAACATCTCGAACAGGATGATCGAGGCCATCATCATCACCGGCAGGTGAATGGAAACGAGCAGTGACAGCACTTCGAACCCGGCCGGCCCGAACACGCCGATGATGAAGGGCGCGCCGAGCAGGACGACGTTGGAGTAGGACGACGACACGCCGCCGACGACGCCGGCGCGGGCGTCCCGCCCGAAGATGCGCGTAATGACCAGATGGCCGGCGGCCCAGGTGAGCGCGACCGCCGCGAAATAGGCGCCCCATAGCGACCACGGCGCGACGCCGTGGAAATCGGCCTTTACCATGGTCTGGAACAGCAGCAGCGGCATTGCCACGTTGATGGCGAATTCGGATACGCCCTCGCCGCTCGCCGGCTTCAAATAGCCGGTCAACCCGGCAAGATAGCCGATCCCGACGAGACTGAAGACGAAGAGGACGGTTTCGGTAAGCGGAGACATTTTTCCCGTGATAGGCGAGCCCCGGCGGCGGCGCAATCGCCCTTCCCTCGCGAGATAAGGTAATCGGCTCGGTTTGCGCTGCCCCTCACCCTTACCCTCTCCCCGTGAAGGACTCCGTGAAGGACGGGGAGAAGGTCCCGGCAGGGGGTTGGGGACGGCCGACACCGAAAGAGGGCGCTTGGCACCGAAAAGATGCCCGAGAATCCTACCGACCTGCTCGACGCGCAGGCAGCGCGCCTAAAGAAGCCGAGCACGACGCGCTGCGCACCGGCGACCCGAGATCAGACGTCTCTGGATGAGGCCGAAGCCGCCTTCGAGGCGACACTCAAGGTCTTCACCCGCGAAAGCCAGCCGATGCAATGGGCCTTCGAGCAGAACAATCTCGGCGACGTCCACTGGAACCGCGGCAGCTATGGCGGCGGCAATGCCGAATTCCAAAGGGCGATCGAATTCTTCGAGAACGCCAAGCAGGGCTTTACCGAAGCCGGCTACACACTCCCCATCCCGCTGACCGACCGCAAGATCGATCTGGTGAAGAAGCAGATAGCGAAGAAATAGGCGTTTCGGCCGCAGGTTGCACTCGGCTTGTCTTTCAGGCCGCTTTGCCGTCCCTATATGCCGGTCACCGGGGACCTGCCTGCCGGTCACCCGAAAAGGATGTCTGATGCTTCGATTTGTCCTGGCGCTGCTGTTGCTTGCCGTTTCCGCCACAGCCCATGCGACGGAAGCCGGCTGGGCGCTGCTGCGCGACGGCGGGCATGTGGTCCTGCTTCGCCATGCCATGGTCACCGGCACCACCGATGCAGCCAATTTCGACCTCGGTAAATGCGCCACCCAGGTCAATCTCTCGGAGCGCGGCAAGCAACAGGCGCGCAAGATCGGCGCGCTGTTTGGCGCCCGCGCGGCACCGGTCGAGCGCGTGCTGTCCAGCCGCTATTGCCGCTGCCTCGAGACCGCCCGCATCGCTTTCGAAAGCGAGCCGGAGCCGTTCGCACCGCTTGACCTGCTGAAGACCGACGAAAAGGAGAAGGCCGCCCAGATCGCTGCGATCCTGGCCGAGATCCGCGGCTATTCCGGCTCCGACAATCTGGTCATGGTCACGCATCTCGAAAACATCAAGGAATTGACCGGCATCTCGCCGCGTGAAGGCGAGGCCGTGGTCGTCGCGCCGCAGGGCGACGGCCTGCGGGTACTCGGCCGCGTTACGTTTTGAGGGGTCGGTCGCTCCTCGCGTCGAGCGAGATAGCTGTTGCCGAAATGCCACTGCCACGAGACGTCGTGGTTGGATTCCGATCTCATCTTGCTCTGCCTGGGCAGCCAGCCCATCTGCGCCCGGCGCATCAGGCCTTTTCCTGCCCGGAAAAACCGATTAGACAGCCCAAAACACATGCGGACAGATTCCGCCCGCAATCGAAGGAAAAGCCCTTGTCCACCACGTTCGACAAAGTCGCCAAGATCATCGCCGACACCAGCGAGATCGATATCGAGACGATCACGCCCGAAAGCCATACCATAGACGATCTCGGCATCGACAGCCTCGACTTCCTCGACATCGTCTTTGCCATCGACAAGGAATTCGGCATCAAGGTGCCGCTGGAAAAGTGGACGCAGGAGGTCAATGACGGCAAGGCTTCGACCGACGACTATTTCGTCATGAAGAACCTGTGCGCCAAGATCGACGCGCTCGTCGCCGCCAAGAACGCCACGTGAACACAGCGCCTGACGCGCCCGACCCACAACAGCCCGCCATGAACCCCCACGACGTCGTCATATCAGGCATCGGCCTTGTCTCGTCGCTGGGCGAGGGTCCGGACGCGCATTGGGCAAAGCTCGTCCAGCCGCGCCTTGAACCGGTTCTAGAGGCCTCGCGCTTCTCGCCCTATACGGTCCACCCGCTGCCGGCGATCGACTGGAACCTGCAGATCGCCAAGCGTGGCGACCAGCGGCAGATGGAGACCTGGCAGAGGCTCGGCACCTATGCGGCCGGCCTTGCGCTCGACGATGCCGGCATCAAGGGCAATGACGAACTCTGCGCGACCATGGACATGGTGGTGGCCGCCGGCGGCGGCGAGCGCGACGAGGCGGTCGATGCGGCCATTCTCGCGGCATCGGAAAGCCGCAATGACCGCGACGTGCTGCTCAACGAGAAGCTGACCACCGAATTGCGCCCGACGCTGTTTCTGGCGCAGCTCTCTAACCTGCTCGCCGGCAACATCTCGATCGTCCACAAGGTGACCGGCTCCTCTCGCACCTTCATGGGCGAGGAAGGTGCGGGCGTTGCCGCAGTCGAGACGGCGGCCGCGCGCATCCGCTCCGGCCAGTCGACGCATATATTGGTCGGCGGCGCTTTCCAGACCGAACATTCCGACATGCTGCTCGGCTATGAACTGGCCGGCTACCTGCATCGCGGCCCGTGGCGGCCGGTCTGGCAGAGGCAAGGTGCCGAGGGCGGCGGAGTGGTGACCGGATCCGGCGGCGCGTTTCTCGTCCTGGAGCAGCGCGAGCATGCGGAAAGCCGTGGCCGCAAGATCTATGCGGAACTCGGCCCGATCCTGTCCGGCCGTGCCAGGCGCCGGCGGGGCGAACTCGGCGGTGAGATCGCCGCGCTGCTGAAGCAAGCCGCATTGCCGGACGGCGAGTTACTGGCGATCTCCGGCGCTTCGGGCGCCCATGCCGCGACCGCCGCCGAGAAATCGGCGCTCGACGCCAATCCGGCGATCGCCGCACGCGGCTTTTCGACGCTGACCGGCCACATGAAGGAAGCGCAGTTCCCCTTTGCCGTTGCGCTGGCGGCCTTGGCTGTCGACCGCAAGGTCGCCTACCCTGTCTTCGACGCCACAGTCGAGAAACCGTTTGCCGGCGTCCCGAAGACCGTCCTTGCAACGGCGATCGGCTATCACCAATTCGAGGGCATGGCGCTGATCAAAGCCGCCTAGAGCATCGGACCGAAAAGTGTGACGCGGTTTTCGGGCGATCCGATGCTCCAAGAGAAACAGGTTTTTGGACAACAAATGGCCAATCTGAACGACCACATGGGCAGGCCGATCGTCGCCGTCACCGGCATCGGTGTGGTGACGTCGCTCGGTGTCGGCAAAGCCGACAATTGGGCGGCACTCACGTCAGGCAAATCCGGCATCCATCCGATCACCCGCTTCCCGGTCGATCATCTCAACACCCGCATCTCCGGCATGGTCGATTTCCTGCCGTCGAGCTCCAAGGGCGCCAGTCTCCTCACCTATGAGCTTGCCGAAACCGCCGCCCAGGAAGCGATGTCGGAGGCGGGCCTCGATGCCGGCGATTTCGGCGGACCGCTGTTCCTCGCTTCGCCGCCGGTCGAGCTCGACTGGAGCGAGCGCTTTTCGCTCTACAATTCCGACACGCACGACACCGGTGCAGAGAGGCTGCTGCGGGTAGCGCGCGGCCTCAGGGAACTCGCCATCTTCGAGACCACGCAGTTCGGCTCGATCGCCGACCGGCTTGCCGACCGTTTCGGCACGCGCGGCCTGCCGATCACGCTGTCGACCGCCTGCGCTTCGGGCGCCACGGCGATCCAGCTCGGCGTCGAAGCGATCCGCCGCGGCGAATGCGACAGGGCGCTGTCGATCGGCGCCGACGGCTCGGCGACCGCCGAAGCCTTGATCCGCTTCTCGCTTCTGTCGGCGCTCTCCACCCATAACGACATCCCCGAACAGGCCTCCAAGCCGTTCTCCAAGGATCGCGACGGCTTCGTGCTGGCCGAAGGCTCGGGCGCCCTCGTGCTGGAATCGCTGCAGGCAGCACTTGCCCGCGGCGCCGCCATTCTCGGCATATTGCGCGGCTGCGGCGAAAAGGCCGACGACTTCCATCGCACCCGCTCCAAGCCGGACGGTTCGCCGGCGATCGCGGCGGTGCGCGCCGCTCTTGCCGATGCCGGCCTGAGCGAGGACGGGATCGATTATGTCAACGCCCATGGCACCTCGACGCCCGAAAACGACAAGATGGAGCATTTGTCGCTGTCGACGGTGTTCGGCGAGCGGATCTCGTCAATGCCGGTCTCGTCGAACAAGTCGATGATCGGCCATACCCTATCGGCTGCCGGTGCCGTCGAGGCTGCATTTTCGCTGATGACGATGCGTGAAAGCGTCATTCCACCGACCATCAACTACGACAATCCCGACCCGGCAATCGTGCTCGACGTGGTGCCGAACACCAAGCGCAACGCCGAGGTCGGCACCGTCCTGTCGAACTCCTTCGGCTTCGGCGGCCAGAACACCTGCCTTGTCATGGCGCGGGAACCGGTCTAAGCGACCGTTCCGCTCTAGCACTGTTGTCGTGCGCATGGTCCTTTCCGAAACGGTTCTCGGTCCTGCGCAACCTGGGATCTGGCATGCGCGCATTGCAACTTATCGAGGACCGCCGGCTTGAAACGGTGGACCTGCCGCCGCCGCCGCCGCCTTCGCTCGGCGAGGTGACGCTGCGCATCAAAGCCGTGGCGCTGAACCACATCGACGTCTGGGGCTGGCGCGGCATGGCCTTCGCCAAGCGCAAGCTGCCACTGGTCGTCGGCGCCGAGGCCTCGGGCGAGGTCGAGGCGGTCGGCCCCGGCGTTTCCAGTCTTGTACCCGGGCAATTGGTGTCGATCTATGGCGCCCGCACCTGCGGTCTTTGCCGCGCCTGCCGCGAAGGCCGCGACAATCTCTGCGAGCATGTTTCGGGCGTGCACGGCTTCCATCTCGACGGTTTTGCGCAGGAAAAGATCAACCTGCCGGCGCGCCTGCTCGTCGCTGCCCCGCCCGGCGTGAGCGAAATCGGCGCGGCGGTGGCGCCTGTCACCTTCGGCACGGTCGAACACATGCTGTTCGACAATGCCCGGCTGCAGCCCGGCGAGACGATACTCGTCCATGCCGGCGGCTCCGGCATCGGCTCCGCCGCAATTCAGCTGGCCAAGAAGATGGGCTGCACGGTCATCACCACCGTCGGCTCGAACGACAAGATCGACAAGGCGAAGGCGCTCGGCGCCGACCACGTCATCAATTACCGCGACGACCGCTTCGAAGGCGTCGTGCGTAAGCTGACCAAGAAGAAGGGCGTCGACGTGGTGTTCGAGCATGTCGGCACTGACACCTTTGCCGCCTCGATGCTGTGCCTCAAACGCGGCGGCCGGCTGGTCACCTGCGGCTCGACCTCCGGCGTGTCGACACAGATCAATTTGATGCAGTTGTTCCAGCAGCAGCTGAAGCTGCTCGGCTCGTTCGGCTGCCGCATGGAAAACATGGCCGACGCCATGCAGAAGATGGCGGCGGGCCTGGTCGCGCCGGTGATCGACACCGAGGTCGGCTTCGACGGCATCGATGCCGCGCTGAAGCGCATGGAAGGCCGCGACATCTTCGGCAAGATCATCCTGCGCGTCGGCTGAAATGATCGGCAACGCCTTCAGGAAGATCCGCAGAGACGTGGGATTCCGCTATGGCAGGCGGCTTCGCCAGTTCAACTACTGGCTGGTCGCGCGCGTCGCGATGATCATCATCTCCTCGCTGCGCCTGCTGCCGCCCGACCGGGCGCTCAATTTCGCCGACCGCGCTGCCCGCCGCATCGGCCCTTGGGTGCAGCGCCATCAGGTTGCTGTCGACAATCTGCGCAAGGCCTATCCGGAAAAAAGCGATGCCGAGATCGAGGCGATCGCTTCCGACATGTGGGGCAACATGGCCCGCCTGGCCGCCGAATACATCTTTCTCGATGCTCTGTTCGACTACGATCCCACTGCGACGAAGCCGGGCCGCGTCGAGGTCAAGGGCGTGGAGCATTTCGTGCGCATCGCCGGCGAGGACAAGCCGCATATCGTCTTCACCGGGCATCTCGGCAATTTCGAACTGCTGCCGGTGGCTGCGGCGACCTTCGGCATGAACATCACGGCGCTGTTTCGCCCGCCCAACAACCCTTATCTCGCCGATTACATCCTCTCGACCCGCCGTTCGAGCATGGGATCGCTGCTGCCGTCTTCGACCGGTGCCTCGTTCGCGCTTGCGGCCATCCTGGAGAAAGGCGGCAATATCGGCGTGCTGGTCGACCAGAAATTCACCGGCGGGCTCGAGACGACATTCTTCGGCCGCCCGTGCGAGAGCAACCGGGTTCTCGGCACCCTGGCGCGGCACTACGATTGCGATGTCTACCCGGCGCGCTGCGTGCGCCTGCCGAACAACCGTTTCCGGCTCGAGATCGAGGACAGGCTCACCTTGCCACGCACCGCCGGCGGAAGTGTCGACGTCCGCGCCACCACCCAGCTTCTCAACGACGTGGTCGAGCGCTGGGTGCGCGAAGACCCCGGCCAGTGGATGTGGTTCCACAAGCGCTGGGAGATCAGCGGCCGCAAAAAGCGTCGGCCGGCGACAGTGCGCGACAAAGCCGCCTGAGCGGAACGATCTTTTTGGGCACCGGCCCTATTTTGTTCTTGATTTGTGCCGGCAGCTATGCGGCGGGTTTTTTATTGCGGGCCGAGGAGCAGGCCCTAATTCGTCACGAGGATCCGCGTATTGCCGAAGCCGGCTTTGCGCACCATCGAATAGAACGCGGCAGCGTTGCTGGGGTGGAGGCGCACGCAGCCATGCGATGCCGGGCGCCCCAATTGCCGGATCGCGCCAGTGCCGTGGATGGCATAGCCGCCGCGGAAGAACACCGAATATGGCATCGGCGACATGTCGTATTTGCGCGAATACCACATCCGGGCCGTCCGCTGTGGACGATAGCTGCCGCGCGGCGTGACGTAGCCTTTGCGGGCGGTGGAAACGCTCCACCGGTAATACGAAAGCCCGTATCTTACCGTCATCGTCTGTGAGGAAATATCGATGTTCGCGACCAGGCTGGCCGCCCGGCTCTCGAACGACGAACCGAACAGCATCGCCATCAATGCCGCTGCCATGAGAACAGTATTTTTCACGCAATCAAACCCCTTTGATGCCCCTTGCCTGCCTGCCGTCACGCTGTTCCCCAGCGTTTTGATGGCAAGCCAGCGAGCTAACACCTACTCCCTGACGATTTCACCAATCCAAAGCAGCGAATTTGAACGATTTCCCGCAATAGTTGCCGTAACGACACGCAATCGCCTGGCAATTCGCCATCGGGCTTGCAAAACCGCCTCATCCGCTGCTCAATTCGCCGAATGAACGAACCGAACGAACGGCTCCTCAAGGCTATCGATGACCGAGCCGATGATCTGGTTGCACTGACTGCGGATCTGATCCGCTTTCCGACCATCAATCCGCCCGGCGAAGCCTATCGGCCGTGTGCCGAATATATCGGCGCGCGGCTGAAGAAGCGTGGTTTTGAGATCGAATTCATTCGTGCCGAAGGCACGCCCGGCGACACTGACCGTTATCCGCGCGTCAACGTCGTCGCCCGTTTCGATGGCCGGGCGCCGGGTGCTTGCGTGCACTTCAATTCGCATATCGACGTGGTCGAGCCCGGCGACGGCTGGAGCCTCGATCCGTTCGCCGGCATCGTCAGGGATGGCAAGGTCTATGGCCGCGGTGCTTGCGACATGAAAGGCGGGCTTGCCGCCTCGATCATCGCCGCTGAAGCCTTCATGGAGGTTTTTCCCGATTTTTCAGGCGCCATCGAGATTTCGGGCACGGTCGACGAGGAGTCCGGCGGCTTTGGCGGCGTCGCCCATCTGGCCAAGCTCGGCTATTTCTCCAGGCCGAAGGTCGACCACGTCATCATTCCCGAGCCGCTCAACAAGGACCGCATCTGCCTCGGCCATCGCGGCGTCTGGTGGGCGGAGATCGAGACCAAGGGCGAGATCGCGCACGGCTCGATGCCGTTCCTCGGCGACAATGCTGTGCGCCATATGGGCGCCGTGCTGCGGGCCTTCGAGGACGAATTGTTTCCGGCTCTCGACCGCAAGATGACGCGCATGCCGGTCGTGCCCGAAGGCGCAAAACGCTCGACCATGAACATCAACTCGATCCATGGCGGCCAGACGGAGGATTTCCGGCCCGGCCTGCCCTCGCCCAACGTGCCCGATTCCTGCCGGCTGACCATCGACCGCCGCTTCCTGCTCGAAGAGGATCTCGCTACGGTCAAGAGCGAGGTGACCGAAATCCTGGAACTGCTGAAGCGCGAGCGCAAAAAGTTCGATTACGAAATCCGCGATCTGATGGAGGTGCTGCCGCTGATGACCGAGCGCGATGCGCCGGTGGTTAAGGCGGTCGCGCAAGGCATCATGGAGATATTCGACCGCGAGCCGGATTATGTGATTTCGCCCGGCACCTACGACCAGAAGCACATCGCCCGCATCGGCCACATCTATGACTGCATCGCCTATGGCCCGGGCATTCTCGACCTCGCCCACCGGCCCGACGAATGGGTCGGCATTGCCGACATGCTGGACTCGGCAAAGGTGATGGCGATCGGCCTCGACGTGCTGCTGAGGGGCGCCGGCCCGCGATGATCCGGCCATGGGCGGAAAAACATTCCTCCCGGCGTCTGCGGACGGTACGAAACGCAATTTACTCGGCGGCGAATTCACGCTTCTATCGCCCGGGTTTGAGCACGTGTTTTAGATATGGGGAGTTGAACGATGAAATTGTGGAAAACCATCCTGGCCGCCGCGGCGCTGGTGTTGGCCGCCGGAACCTCGGCGATGGCTGCGCGCACCGACCTGGTCATCGGAATTACGCTCGAACCCCCACATCTCGACCCGACCGCGGGTGCCGCCGCGGCGATCGACGAGGTGCTCTACGCCAATGTCTTCGAGGGCCTGACCCGCATCGGCCCGAACGGCGAAGTGCTGCCCGATCTCGCCGAAAGCTGGAGCATTTCCGACGACGGCAAGGCGTACACTTTCAAGCTGCATACCGGCGTGAAATTCCATGACGGCAGCGACTTCAACGCCGACGACGTGAAATTCTCGCTCGATCGTGCCCGCGCCGACAATTCCGTCAACGCGCAAAAGGGCCTGTTCGCCGCCATCGACAAGGTCGAGGTCGTCGACCCCACGACGGTGACGGTCACGCTGAAGAACCCGCAAGGCTCGTTTCTCTACAATATGGGCTGGGGCGACGCGGTTATCGTGGCGCCTGAGACAGCCGACACCAACAAGGAAAAACCGATCGGTACCGGCCCGTTCAAGTTCCAGAGCTGGGCCAAGGGCTCATCGATCACGCTGGTCAAGTCGGACAATTACTGGGGCGCCCCAGTATTTCTCGACAAGGCCGAGTTCCGCATCATTCCGGATGCTGCCGCCGCCGTTCCGGCGCTGCTTTCCGGCGACGTCCAGGCCTTTCCGTTCTTCGACCCCGACAGCGTCGCCCAGGTCAAGGACGACCCGCGCTTCAAGGTGGTGATCGGCTCGACCGAGGGCGAAACCATCCTGTCGATCAACAACAAGAAGCCGCCCTTCGACAAGCTGCAGGTCAGGCAGGCGATTTCCTTTGCGCTCGATCGCAAGGCGATCATCGACGGCGCCTCGGCCGGCCTCGGCGTGCCGATCGGCTCGCACATGTCGCCCGCCAGCAAAGCCTATGTCGACCTCACCGGCCTCTACCCGCACAATGTGGAGAAGGCCAAGGAATTGCTGAAGGAAGCCGGCCTGGAGAATGGCTTCAAGGCGACGCTCAAGCTGCCGCCGCCCTCCTATGCGCGGCTCGGTGGCGAGATTATCGCCTCCGAGCTTCGCGAAGTCGGCATCGATCTCGAGATCATCCCAGTCGAATGGGCGCAGTGGCTTGACCAGGTCTTCACCAAGAAGGATTACGACCTGACCATCGTTTCCCACACCGAGCCCAACGACATCGATATCTATTCGCGCAAGGACTATTATTTCAACTACGACAATCCGGCCTTCGACAAGATCATCGACGAGCTGAACCTTACCTCCGATGAAGCCAAGCGCATGACGCTGCTCGGCGAGGCGCAGAAGGTCCTGGCCGATGACGCCGTGGTCGGCTTCCTTTACGAGCTGCCGAAGGTCGGCGTCTGGGACGCCAAACTGCAGGGCCTATGGGAAAACGCCCCGATCCAGGCCAACGACCTGACCAAGGTGAAGTGGACGGATTGAGGCGCTGGGCAAAGAGGCGAAGCTTGCGTTCCCGCCCACCCCCCTCTGTCCTGCCGGACATCTCCCCCGCAAGGGGGGAGATCGAGCCCTCACCGCTGCTTTCGCCAACCACTAGCGTTGTAAGGGCAGCGCCGGCGTGGAAACTGCCAATCTCCCCCTTTGAGGGGGAGATGTCCGGCAGGACAGAGGGGGGTGGGCGGGAACGCAAGCTTCGCCCGGTTTTTGCGTCCGGCAACACAGCGGTTCATCAACGTCCATGACCGCCTATCTCCTCAAGCGCCTCGCCATCGCCGTCGTCACGCTGGTTCTGGCCTCGATCGTGGTCTTTGCCGTGCTGGAGATCATTCCCGGCGACCCGGCGCGGCTGATGCTTGGCCTGAACGCCAGTGCCGACCAGATCGAATTGCTGCGCAACCAGATGGGTCTCAACGCTCCCGTCGTGCTGCGCTATCTGCATTGGGCCGGCGGCTTGCTGAGCCTCGATTTCGGCCGTTCCTACACCTATTCGGTGCCGGTCATCGATCTGGTCCGTGAGCGCCTCGTCGTCTCGCTGCCGCTGGCACTGATGGCGCTGGCGCTGTCCACCGTCATTGCCATTCCGGTCGGGCTGTTTTCCGCCAGCCGGCTCGGCCGCACCGGCGACACGATCGCGATGGGTGCCGCCCAGCTTGGCGTCGCCGTGCCAAATTTCTGGTTTGCGCTGATGCTGATCTATCTTTTCGCCGTCTGGCTGCGGCTGGTGCCTGGCGGCGGCTTTCCCGGTTGGGGCGCCGGCGTCTGGCCGGCGCTGAAATCGCTGCTTTTACCGGCGGTCGCACTTGCTCTGCCGCAGGCGGCGATCCTCGCCCGGGTCACCCGCTCGGCGCTGATCGAAGTGCTGAACGAGGACTACATCCGCACCGCCCGCGCCAAGGGCCTGCCCTACCGCCTTGTCTTGTGGCGGCATGCGCTGCGCAACGCCATGATCCCGGTGGTCACCATTCTAGGCCTGCAATTCGCCTTCCTGCTCGCCGGCACCATCATCATCGAGAACGTCTTCTATTTGCCCGGCCTCGGCCGGCTGGTGTTCCAGGCAATCAACCAGCGTGACCTGATCGTGGTCGAGAACGTCGTCATGCTGCTGGTTGCAGCCGTCATCGTCGTCAATTTCATTGTCGATCTGTCCTATGCGGTGGTCGATCCGCGCCTGAGAGGCCGGCAATGACGCTGCACATCGACATCCCCGACGAGAACCTTGCCAGCATCCTGGCCAAGGCGTTCAAAAACCGTTCGTTCCTTACCGGCTTCGTCATCACCACACTGGTGGCCGCGGTCGCGATCATCTCCTTCTTGTGGACACCTTACGACGTCACCAGGCTGGTCATTTCCGACAAGACCCAGGCGCCATCGCTGGCGCACTGGTTCGGCACCGACCATTTCGGTCGCGACATCCTGTCGATGATCATGGTCGGCGCCCGCAACTCGATTGCCGTGGCGCTGGTGGCGGTCGGCATCGGCATGGGCATCGGCGTGCCGCTCGGCGCCTTTGCCGCTGCGCGCGGCGGCTTCGTCGACGACGTGCTGATGCGGCTGAACGACCTGGTCTTTGCCTTTCCGGCGCTGCTTTCGGCAATCATGATCACCGCCATCTTCGGGCCGGGCGCGTTCAACGCCATCATTGCCATCGGCATCTTCAACATCCCGGTGTTCGCGCGCGTCGCCCGGGCCGGCGCCCTGGCGATCTGGCCGCGCGAATTCATCCTCGCCGCCCGCGCCTCCGGCAAGAGCAGGACGCTGATCAGCATCGAACATGTGCTGCCCAACATCGCCACGCTGCTGCTGGTGCAAGGCACCATCCAGTTCGCGCTGGGCATATTGGCCGAAGCCGGGCTTTCCTATGTCGGGCTGGGCACCCAGCCGCCGATGCCGAGCTGGGGCCGCATGCTGTTCGACGCCCAGACGCGCATGGTGGTGGCGCCGTGGATGGCGATCTTTCCGGGCATGGCGATTGTCGTCACCGTGCTTGGCCTGAACCTGCTTGGCGACGGCATTGCCGACATTCTCGATCCGAAATCGCGGCGGCAGCGATGAGCCTGCTCGAAATCGACAAGCTGTCGCTGACCATCGGCGACACCGCTATCCTCAGAGGCGTCGAGCTTTCCGTCGCGGCCGGCGAAGTGATGGGGCTGGTTGGCGAATCCGGCTCCGGCAAGTCGATGACGGCGCTCACGGTGATGCAGCTTCTGCCCTGGGCGGCGCACACCAGCGGACGCATCACCTTCGACGGCATCAACATCCTTGCCGCCAGCGAGGACCAGATGTGCGCACTGCGCGGCGACGACATCGGCATGGTTTTCCAGGAGCCGATGGCGGCGCTCAATCCGGTCAAGACCATCGGCGAGCAGGTCGCCGAGGGTATTCGCTGGCACACCAGGGCGAGCCGCGCCGACGCCGAGGAACGGGCGCGAAAGATGCTCGACCGGGTCGGCCTGCCGGCAGCACAATTCCCGCTGTCGCGTTATCCGCACGAACTCTCCGGCGGCCAGCGCCAGCGCGTCGTCATTGCCATTGCCTGTGCGCTGAAACCCAAGCTGCTGATTGCCGACGAGCCGACGACGGCGCTCGACGTGGTGCTGCAGGCGCAGATCCTCGACCTGCTGCGCGATCTCGTAGCGGAAAACCGCATGGGTCTTCTGCTCATCTCGCACGACCTCGCGGTGGTGACCGAGATGGCGGACCGCATCACCATTCTGCGCCATGGCGAGGTGATGGAGGCCGGCGATACGGCCCGCACGCTATCCGAACAGCTTCATCCCTATACCCGCCAACTGGCGCAGGCCTCGATGCATGTGCCCGCGCGGGCCCGCACACATGACAGCGGATCGGCCAAACCGCTGCTTCAGGTAGAGAGCGTAACGCGCGACTATCCGGGACGCCGCATATCGCTGTTGAAACGCGCAGCTCCCATCCGCGCCGTCGACGATGTCTCCTTCTCCATGGCGCCCGGCCAGTCGGTGGCGCTCGTCGGCCGTTCCGGCTGTGGCAAGTCGACGCTTGCCCGCATGGTTCTGGCACTGGACAAGCCGACGGCCGGTACGATCCGCTTCCGTGGCGACACCCTCACCGGCAAGAGCGAGGCGGAGCTGAAGCCGGCGCGGCGCGACATGCAGGTCGTGTTCCAGGACCCGTATGGTTCGTTCGACCCACGCCAGAAGGTCGAGAGATTGGTGGCCGAGCCGCTGCATGTGCTGGAGAAGAAGCCGGCGCCCGCCGCGCGGCGCGAGATGGTGGCGCATGCGCTGCACGAGGTCGGCCTCTCACCAGGCGACATGGACAAATACCCGCACGAGTTTTCGGGCGGCCAGCGCCAGCGCCTGTCGATCGCCCGTGCCATCATCACCCGGCCGAAGCTGGTCGTCGCCGACGAACCGGTCTCGGCGCTCGACGTCTCGATCCGCGCCCAGATTCTCGATTTGTTCGCCGAGCTCAACCAGAAACTCGGCATCGCCTATCTGTTCATCACCCATGATCTGACCGTCGCCCGCGCCATCACCGACGAAGTGATGGTCATGCATGACGGCAAGATCGTCGAGCGCGGCAGGACGAGCGAAGTGCTCGACCACCCGCAATCCGAAGCCGCCAAGGCGCTGGTCGCCGCCGCCCCCGATTTGCATCGGGCAATTGCGAAAAGGCTGCAGGAACAGGGGTGAGCAGCTTCGCGACTCAAAGCCCGTTTGCCCACTATCCGTTGGATCCGTTCGACTCCTTGAGGTTTCCATGAGTACTCAGATACCGTGGGTTGAGAATACCGAAATAGCTTTGATTAGAATCGAATTGTATTCGGTTGTGATTGAAGCGTTATCAAGGGATTCTGGAAATTGGATTTCCATTGGTTTAAACGTTGACTTTCAAATCTATCGCTCGGATGAATTTTCAAAGTACGGTGTTGTAAAACACAGTGGCTCACTGCCAATCCTTTGGAATCTGATTGGGGCAAGCATCGTTTCAGTTGAATTCGATCAAGGTACCCTCGAGATAAAATTAGACGTCGGCGCATACATCTCTGTCGAAATAGAAGCTGAAAGACTGGAGCAAGTTACTTTCCGCCGCCTTGGGTCAAACGCACTCGAGCACCTTCCCTGATCGGCAAGTCTGGCTCCGGGTCAAAATTGTCGGAACTACGGTGACAGAATTGGCACTGCACCCGGTAATTCTGTGACAGGAATTACGGTGACAGGCAAACTCGCCCGCCAGGATGTCACGCTGGGAACGCTCACCCACACACCGCGACCAGCGTGCGCGATGCTTCCGGCCAGACGCTGCGCACCCAATATCTGCCGGTGCAGCTCGACTTCGGCACGGTTGCCGCCCCGCTGCAATACACGGCCGCCAACAAGCTGCTCTCGGCTTCAGGCTTCATCACCTCGACCATCTACGAGGCCGACGGCCAGACCAAGGAGATCACCTATGCCAATGGCGTAAAAACGTCCTTCATCTACTCGCCGACCCGGCGCTGGGTCACCCGCGTCACCACCGCCAAGGGCGCCACGATCCTGCTCGACGACCAATATGCCCGCGATCTCCTCGGCCGCATCACCGGCACGACGGGGCTGACGGCTTCCGACAGCTGGACCTATGGCTACGACAAGGCCGACCGGCTGACCCTAGGCGATAATCTCGGCAACAACACGCTCGACGAGACTTTTGTTTACGCCGCCAACGACAATCTGACCTCGCGCACGCGGGTTGCCGGCACCTATGTTTACCCGGCGGCGACAGCGCCGCGTCCGCATGCCCCGACCGCGGTCGGCGTCAAGACGCTCACCTACGCCAACGGCAACATGACCTCCGACGGCACCAGGACGCTCGCCTGGGACGAGGCCAACCGGCTGAAGACCGTCACCCAGGCCGCCAGCACCGTGTCGCTGTTCTATGGCCCGGATGGCAGCCGAGCCAAAAAGACCTCATCCGTCGCCACCACGCTCTATCCCGACGCCTCGGTCGAGATCAATCCGGCGACGCCGGGGGCAGAAATCTACACCCGCTATCCCCATCCCGACGTCAAGGTCACCGGCACGGTAAAAGCCTTCCTGCACCGCGATCACCTGGCCTCGGTGCGCATGGTCACCGATGCCACCGGCGCCGTCGCCGAACAGACCAACTACGCAACCTACGGAGAACGCCTCAACACCGGCTTCCAGACGCAGAAGAGCTACATCGGCGAACGCTTCGACCCCGAGACAGGCCTGCTCTACCTCAATGCACGGTACATGGACCCGCTGCTGGGGAGATTCATCTCGCCCGATGACTGGGATCCGACGCTGCCGGGCGTCGGCACCAACCGGTATGCCTACGCCCAGAACGATCCGGTCAACAAGAGTGATCAAAATGGGCATGCCACTCCGACCTCACCGCGAGATTCAGATGCTGATGCGCCCACAGCTGGCGGCGGCAACCAAGCAGGTGATGCCACAGATCACAAGGACGGACTTGCAAATGCTGCCAAGGATGCGGAAGATAATTTCCCGGGGGTAACGGGTAAGAAGAAGGCATCTCAGGGCTCAGTCAAGGTTGCTGGCCCAGCGATCGCTCCAACACAAGCACGTGTGCCTCCGGATGCGATCTTCCCAGGCGCTAATTGGAGATGGAGCCCAGACGCTCCCAATTCGAGGGGTGGCACTTGGACTACCAAGGTTGGCGATACGCGCTATAGTGCCAGTTGGGACGTCAAAGACCAGCACTGGGACGTACAAACCCAGCCTACAAAACAAAACCCATTGGGATCTCGTCAAAGATACAGCAGATGGGGTGTCCCGCTGTCGAAAGAACAAGCTCACACTCGTCCACCTGGACCATTTCGTGGTCCTTTCGAAGGACCAATGCTAGTTGTCCCAATTGGTCCGCTAATGGAGATGATGAAGCGGGGGGGGTGAAATGTGGGGCTGGACAGATCCAGACTACAGATCGTGAGGACAGATTAGATTTATCACCCATAGCCATCCCAGGTGTTAACAATATGCTCATGATGACGATGCAGCAACAAGAGGAATTTGATGGACAACAATAGATCTCCCTCAAACGTGAGCCGTAACTATGAATTTTCTGAGCAAAACCGATTGCGAATCGTTGATTCAAAGACGCCTAGGAGGTAAAGGAGAAGACGTTCGTACGTTATTAACCCGCGGCGGTTCAACAAAAATAAGTGATATCGATAAATTTTACGTTTCAAATAGAATTTTATCTACTTATCGTATTATTTTAGAAGAAAATAGTAGCGCGTTCGATGAGTGTATAGCTTTCTTTGACAGTATCGGTGTATGGCCGTATCAACAAGACGAGAAGTTATCTCAGCTGCTATGGAGACACTACACAAGACATTTTCCCGCTGAGCGTCCAGGAATTGTCTTTTCGAGATTTGAATTCGAAAAGATTTATGCATTTTTCTGTGTATCATTCTATTCAGGATGGGACTCGGCTCTTATATTTAATGAATTCAATTGGATTTATTTCTCACACGACGAATACATGCTGTGCAGATTTGAAGACAAAAGCATAGAGGATTTTCTGAAGAAGTAGACCGGTAGAATTCCGGTAAATCCTCATGAATTACGGTGACACCCATTAGCCGGCCCCTCGTCAAGGGCGCGCAGAACGTTTTGGCGACGTCAGCCGCCAATTTGCATCTTTCTTTTCCTTCCCTCAGCGGCAGGTTTTGAACCGCACCCGTTTCTTCACGCTTGGCTGCGAGAACGATCGCGCCATACACCCGTAAGGATCAAGCACTCATAGGGATCAAGGGTTGGTCAGGCCTTGCGGCTTTCCCTCGCCACCGGCGGCCAGAGCGCCGACACCCGCTTCGTCTCGACCGCCACCTACAACACGGTCTGCGGGCTGCCGGCGGCGAAGACCGACTTCAACGGCCTGATCAAGACCTTCACCTACGATCCGTTCTGCCGGCCCTACCAGGTCTCGCAGAGCATCACCGGCGCCTATGCCAAGACGCGTTTCGAGAACGAGGGCAATCCGGCGACACAGGCATTGGCCAAGCTGACGCCGCTGCCCAATGGCGCCGGCGAGGATTTTACCCGCTCCTATTATGACGGGCTTGGCCGGGTCTACCGGGTGGAAACGCCTGGGGAGACGGTGGCCGGCGCCAAGCGCATCGCCGATACCGATTTTGACCTGCGTAGCAATGTCCTGCGCACCGCCTTCCCGCGCTTTGTCGGCGACACAGCGCAGTGGACGACGAACAGCTACGACTGGAACGACCGGCTGGTAAAAACCCTCTATGCCGATGCCAGCCAGGCCATCTTCGCCCACAGCCTCGACACCGGCACGGGGACTAATCCGCGGCTTTACGCGGTCACCCAGACCGACCAGATCAATGCGACGACCACGCGCCAGTCGAAAGCCGTGTCCTCGACGCGCGGCGATGTCGTGCAGATCGTGCGCGATCTCGGCGGAGGGCCGCAGCTACGATGTCCTTGGCCGGCTGGTCGGGGTCAGCGATCCCGGCGGCTCGAACTGGTCCTACAGCTACGACATGGTCGGCAACCGGCTTTCGGCAACCGATCCCGATCTCGGCTCATGGTCGTACATCTATGACGCCGCCAACCGGCTGACCAGCCAGACCGACGCGCGCGCCACCGTCTCCGCGCTTGCCTACGACCAGATGGACCGGCTGACCCTGAAGACGGCAACGCCCTTCGGCGGCAGCGCGGTGACGCTGACGCAAAACACCTACGACCAGGCAGCGGCCGGCTTCTACAATGTCGGCCAGCTCACCACCTCCACCAACCCTGCCGCCACGCAAAGCAACAAATATGACGGCTTCGCCAAACTCGCTCGCCAGGACGTCACGATCGGCACGCTGACCCACACCACGACCAGCGTGCGCGATGCGTCTGGTCAGACGCTGCGCACCCAGTACCTGCCGGTGCAGCTCGACTTCGGCACGGCGGCCGCCCCGCTGCAATATACGGCCGGCAACAAGCTGCTCTCGGCTTCAGGCTTCATCACCTCGACCATCTACGAGGCCGACGGCCAGACGAAGGAGATCACCTATGCCAACGGGGTGAAGACGTCCTTCACCTATTCGCCGACCCGCCGCTGGCTGAACCGCGTCACCACGGCCAAGGGGCGCCACAATTCTGCTGCTGCCTCAGCCTTGCGACTTCACCACATCGGCCGGGCTGATGTCGAGCAGTTCGAGGGTGCGGCGCAGCAGCTGCATCTCGCTCCCGGCAAGTTGCGAATCGGCCTTGGCGATCTCTGCCATGTGGCGGGCGAGCAGTTTGCGCCGTTCGATGTCGAGGTCGCGAAACTGAGCGATGGCCTGCGAGCCGTTGGTCTCGTAGCCGAACTCGTTGAGATATTCGATGACGCTGTCGATGCTGGTTTCGGGAATGCCGAAGGCGTCCCGGCAGATGCGCCTGAAGGCGGTCATTTCGCTTTCGCTGACCGATCCATCGGCCA
Source organism: Mesorhizobium sp. M1428 (assembly GCF_040317515.1). NCBI lineage: Bacteria > Pseudomonadati > Pseudomonadota > Alphaproteobacteria > Hyphomicrobiales > Phyllobacteriaceae > Mesorhizobium > Mesorhizobium sp. M1428. Next base: position 506,532 of record NZ_JAMYKT010000001.1, on the reverse strand, counting down.
GGATCATGCGGAACAGCATCAGCAGCTCCGCCGACAGCACCGGATCGTCCGCCACCTTGCGCACGCCGGGGTCGCCATCGAAGATCGAGCGTATCTGGTCCAGCAATCCCATCGCCGTCAGCCCCTTCCGATTCGTCGGGAAGGTAGCGCGGAATCGGCTTTGCGCAAACGGGGTCGAATGGTGGAACCCGCCATATTTTCTCGCCGGAAACTGCCGGCCAATCCGATAAGCCCGCTGCGTGGGCTCATTGGTGTGTGACCGCGCGACTGATACTATGCCGCTGTACGAATCATGTTGAGGAGGGACCGAACATGAATCTCAGTGCGCCTACCCAGCTTATTTTCATCATATCCCTTGTCATCGCCATCATCGGCGTTCTCGCCGCGCTTGGCGTTCTTGCTTTCATCCCTTTGAATGCCGCGTGGATTGTCGTCATCGCCTACATCGTGCTGGCCGCCGGCTGCCTGATGCGCGGCGCTTAAACAATTCAGAATCTCAGGCAACTCGGAGCGCCCGGCCAAAAGCCGGGCGCTTTTGATTCTGCAGGATGGTCTGTTAGAATTCCTGGACGAGGGAAAGCACATGCCCGCCAGCGAAGACGGCAGCCGCCACGACGGCCCAGGGCTCGATCGGTTCGAGATGGTGCGGCGCGCGCCCAGTCATCGGCTTCAGGGCGCCGTCACCGACATATGCGGCTTTCGCGAAACCATTCCAGGCCATTTCCGCGCCGTCGAATATGCCTCGCTGACCGTGCCGCTGGTCATCAGCTTTGCCGAACCCTTTGCCATCGGGCTCGGCAAGGACCCGAGCGACAATGACCGCTTCGCCAGTTTTGCCGCCGGCCTTTATGCCGGCCCGGTGGTGATCGAATCCTTCGGCGGCGCCTGCTGTGTGCAGATCAATTTCACCCCGCTTGGCGCCCGTCGTTTCTTCGGCCGGCCGATGAGCGAACTGACTGACCGCATGGTCGGCCTGGATGACGTGCTCGGCGTCGAAGGCATCGCGCTTCGCGAAAGGCTTGGCAATGCGCCGGATTGGAGCTCACGCTTCGCCATCGCCGAGGCCTTCGTCGCGAACCGGTTGGCAACCGCAGACCGCACTCAAGCCGACATAGTCTGGGCCTATGAGACGATCGTCTCGACGCGTGGGCGGATCCGCATCTCGACGCTGGCCGAAAAGCTTGGCTGGAGCCGCAAGCATCTTACCGGAAAGTTTTCGGACGCGGTCGGCACCGGCCCAAAAACGCTGTCGCGAATTGTCCGCTTCAACCATGCGCTTGGCCTGTCGAGACAGGCCAGCAGCGATTGGGCCGACATCGCCGCCGACTGCGGCTATGCCGACCAGGCGCATCTGGTGCGCGAGTTTCGCGACCTCGCAGGCGTCACGCCGACGACTGTCGCCGTGAGGTAACATTTCTTCAAGACGCGCGACCGGCCTTCGCCCAGACTGGGTTGATCGACCAACACAGCGAAGGAGATCAGCCATGCCGAACACCACCGAAGCACCGCGGCTTTACCCGGCGCTACGCTACAGAAATGCCGGCAAAATGATCGACTGGCTATGCGAGGCCTTCGGCTTCAGCGTCCGCGCCCGCTATGGCGAAGGCGACGTGGTGCACCATGCCGAACTCGCATTCGGCTCCTCGATCATCATGCTCGGCACGGCCCGCGACGATGCCTATGGAAAGATGGTCGGCGCGCCCGGCTCGGGCGGCGGCAAGTCGATCTATGTCGCGGTCGCTGACGCCGACGCGGCATACGCGCGGGCAAAAACCGCCGGCGCCGAGATTCTGGAAGAGCTCACCGACCGCGACTATGGCAGCCGCGAATTCATCTGCCGCGATCCGGAAGGCAATGTCTGGTCGTTCGGCACCTACTGGCCGAAGGCCGACGAAGCCGCCAGCTAACGCGCCAGCCCGAAAATCGCGTCGCAGTCGAGGTGGGTTTCCAGTTCGGCTGCGATCTCGTCCAGTGCCCGGTCGACCTCGGCGCGGTAGTCGATGCCGCCGCCCTTGACGCCGAGGCTTTCGAGGAATTTCGCCCGGAAGGCATCGGCGGAAAACAGACCGTGCATATAGCTGCCCAGCACCTTGCCGTCGGCCGAGATAGCGCCGTCATCGATGCCGTTGATGACGGCGGACGGCCGCAGCGCGTCGGGACCGGTGGTGCGGCCGAGATGGATTTCGTAGCCCTCGAGCGGCAGATCGAACGGCACCGAGCGCGCGCTGACATTGCGCACCGTCTTTTCCGGTTCCATCACCGTTTCGACGTCGAGCAGGCCAAGCCCTTGCGCCTCGGTAACGCTGCCCTCGATGCCATCGGGATCGCGCACGACATGGCCGAGCATCTGGAACCCGCCGCAAACGCCGACGATATGGCCACCGCGTTTCCTGTGCGCGGCGAGGTCGCGGTCCCAGCCGTTCTCGCGGAATTTCAGGAGATCGCCGATCGTCGACTTCGAGCCGGGAATGACCACCAGCCCTGCATCTTCGGGCAAGCGCTGGCCAGGCGGCACGAACACCACCTCGACCTGCGGTTCGGCCTTGAGCGGGTCGAGATCGTCGAAATTGGCGATGCGCGAGAGCACCGGCACGGCGACCTTCAGTGCGCGCTTCTCGCCTGACGCCAGCCGTTCGAGCACGACGGAATCTTCAGATGGCAGCCGCGCCGCCGCCTTCAGCCACGGCACCACACCAAAACAGCGCCAGCCTGTGAATTTTTCGATCGCCTCGATGCCATCGTCGAACAGCGAGACATCGCCACGGAACTTGTTGATGAGATAGCCGACGATCATGCGCCGGTCCTCGTCCGGCAGGATCAGGTGGGTGCCGGCGACCGAGGCAATGACGCCGCCGCGATCGATATCGCCGACCAGGATCACCGGCACGCCGGCGCGCGTCGCAAAGCCCATATTGGCAATGTCGCGGCTCCTGAGATTGATCTCCGCCGGCGATCCCGCGCCCTCGACAATGACCAGATCGGCGTCCTCGCCGACCGTCGCCCAGGAGTCCAGCACCGCGTCCATCAGCCTGCCCTTCAGCGCCTGGTAGTCGCGCGCCCGCGCCTCGCCGAACACCTTGCCCTGCACGACGACCTGAGCGCCGACATCGGTCTGCGGCTTGAGCAGCACCGGGTTCATGTGGACGGTCGGCGCCACGCCGCAGGCGATTGCCTGCAGCCATTGGGCGCGGCCGATCTCGCCACCGCCTGAACCGCCGGGAATATCGGCGACAGCGGCGTTGTTCGACATGTTCTGCGGCTTGAACGGCCGCACTTTCAAGCCGCGCTTCTTCGCCGCGCGGCATAGGCCGGCGACGAGCACCGTCTTGCCGACATCCGAACCCGTGCCCTGCAGCATGATCGCTTTGGCCATATCAGCCCCTGCCCTGCGCAACGGTTCCGGTGATCGTCGACTTGGCCGCCAGTGGCCCACCGCGCCAGAGATAAAGCGCCAACAGCGGCTCCCTGCCGGTGCGCATGGCGTGGCTGACGCCAGAGGCATGGTGGATCACCTCGCCCGCCGATCGAAGGTGAAAACCGCCATCGCCCATGCGCCATTCGGCGCCGCCGGTCAGCGGGATATAGATCTCCTCCGCGACATGATGATGGTCGGGGTAGACGATGTCGGGTCCAAGGATCAGCAGACCGCCCGCGACCTCTTCATTGACGAAATGGCCGCGTGTGCCGAACACCTCCAGCCAGCCGTAATTCTCCACGAAAATCCCGCCGAAATCCGCCTCGCCATAGGTCTGGCCCCAGTGCAGATCGCCGCGACGCTCCGCAACCAGCCGCGCCAACGGCTTGGCCGCAGCGGGAGCGAGTTCGACGATACGGTCAAGCTGGACGAGACAAGGCAGTGCATGCGGCTCGAGCGGCCGACCCGGCATGTCCCAGCCGATCCGGGTCACGGCGTCGCGCACCAGCGCATCGTCGAACGTCTGGAGATAGGCCTGGAAGCGTCCAAGCAGTTCGTCGAAATTTGTCGTCACACATTGCTCCAAAGCACATTCGCGCACAGCGGCTGCCCAGATAATTGGATCGAGACGGTCGGGTTGCGCGGCGGCATCATTGGTCTAGATTGGACTGCGCGCAAAGCCAAAAACGACAGGCCAGCAGGCCGGAAACATCAGGGAGCACGCCATGGACGCCGCTGTCGATGCGGGCACCAGCCAGTTCGAACTCAACGAGGACCAGCGCGCCATCCAGGAGATGGCCGAGGCCTTCGCCGCTGATCGCGTCGCGCCGAATGCGCTCGACTGGGATCGCAACAAATATTTCCCCGCCGATGTGATCCGCGAGACAGGCCCGCTCGGCCTTGGCGGCATCTATGTCCGCGACGATGTCGGCGGCTCAGGGCTCGGCCGGCTCGACGCCGTGCTGATCTTCGAGGCGCTTTCGCGGGCCGATCCGGCGTTTTCCGCCTTCATCTCGATCCACAACATGGCGGCATCGATGATCGACCGCTTCGGCAGCGACGAGCAGCGCCGGCGCTTCCTGCCGAAGCTGACCTCGATGGAATGGCTGGCAAGCTACTGCCTGACCGAGCCGGGCTCGGGCTCGGATGCGGCGGCGCTGAAGACGCGCGCGGTCAAAAGCGGCAGTGACTATGTGCTGAACGGCGTCAAGCAGTTCATCTCGGGTGCCGGCGACAGCGACCTCTATGTCGTCATGGCGCGCACCGGCGCCGACGGGCCGAAGGGCATTTCCACCTTCGTCGTGCCGAACGATGCGCCCGGCCTTTCCTTCGGCGCCAACGAGCACAAGATGGGCTGGCACATGCAGTCGACCCGCCAGGTCGTCTTCGAGGATTGCAAGGTGCCGGCCGAAAATCTTTTGTCGGCTGAAGGCGCCGGCTTCGGCATCGCCATGGCCGGGCTCGATGGCGGCCGGCTGAACATCGCCGCCTGTTCGCTCGGCGGCGCGCAATCGGCGCTCGACAAGGCGCTCGCCTACACCGCCGAACGCAAGGCTTTCGGGTCGAAGATCAACCAGTTCCAAGCGCTGCAGTTCAAGCTCGCCGACATGGAGACCGAACTGCAGGCAGCGCGCGTCTTCCTCTACACCGCCGCTTCGAAGCTCGACCACAAGGCGCCGGATGCCTCGAAATGGTCGGCGATGGCCAAGCGCTTCGTTACCGACACCGGCTTTAATATCGCCAACGACGCCCTGCAGCTGCATGGCGGCTATGGCTATCTGCACGATTACGGCATCGAGAAGCTGGTGCGCGACCTGCGCGTCCACCAGATCCTCGAAGGCACCAACGAGATCATGCGCGTCATCATCGCTCGCGCCCTGATCGGACGGTAAAGCCAGCAAATACCGGGAGAAAAACGATGACCACCATCGCCTTCATCGGCCTCGGCAATATGGGCAATCCGATGGCCGCCAATCTGGTCAAGGCCGGGTATGCCGTCCACGGCTTCGACCTGGTGCCGGAAAACCTCGTCATCGCCAGGGAGCACGGCGTCGTCATCATGGCCAATGCCGTTGCAGCGGTGAAGGATGCCGATGCGGTCATCACCATGCTGCCGGCGGGCAAGCATGTGCTGTCGGTTTACGCAGACATCGCGGCCAAGGCGAAAAAAGGCGCGCTGTTCATCGATTCCTCGACCATCGACGTCGAGTCGGCCCGAAATGCCCATGCCATCGCCGCCAAGCATGGGTTGCTGTCGATCGACGCGCCGGTCTCCGGCGGCACGGGCGGTGCGGCAGCCGGCACGCTGACCTTCATGGCCGGCGGTTCGACGGACGCCTTCGCCAAGGCCGAACCAATCCTCAAGCCGATGGCTGGCCGCATCGTTCATTGCGGCGACGACGGCGCCGGACAGGCGGCGAAGATCTGCAACAACATGATTTTGGGCATTTCGATGATCGGCGTTGCCGAGGCCTTCGTACTGGCGGAAAAGCTCGGCCTGTCGCACCAGGCGCTGTTCGATGTCGCCTCGACGTCGTCCGGCCAGTGCTGGTCGCTGACCACCTACTGCCCGGTGCCCGGCCCGGTGCCGACATCGCCCGCCAATAATGGCTATAAGCCCGGGTTCGCGGCGGCACTGATGCTGAAGGACCTGAAACTGTCGCAGGAGGCCGCACTGAGCGCCGGTGCGGTAACGCCACTCGGCGCGGAGGCAGCCCAGCTTTATGCGCTGTTCAACGCGCAAGGAAATGCCGGCGCCGATTTTTCCGGCATCATTAATTTCCTCCGTGGTGACCCGGTATAAGCTCCAAGTTCACAGGTTTTCGATCTGCCCAAAGCGGAAAGTCGGCAAATTTAGGTTTGCTTAAGCTCTTGCTAACCCTGCAGTAACGATGTGCGTTTAAAACGGATTGCGAGGCGGACATCCGCCCGGCGCTCCGGATCAGGTCTCGCGTACCGGAGCCCGTAAGTTTCGCAAGTGTATTGTTGGCGAAGCGCCATGCGTATCTGGCAAAGCCGCGTTCCGATGGAGCGCGGTTTTTGCATTTTCACCATGTCGTCGGGCTATATTCCGATTGCCGCGTCGCTGACGCGGCCCTTCCGTGCTGTCTCAGTTTGAATTTCCGCTCACGACCTCCACATGAATTTCGGCTCGCCACCATTTCCACCGGGCGGGCTCGAAGCTTGAAGGCAACCCGGTTGCAGACATAGTCTCGAAGACTATTTCGTTAAAGGCTATACGGCCGCACGAATCTCTTCACATATTGAGGTCCCGCAATGGCGCACGAGCCTCGAAAAAGACCATTATTCCGCAAGCTCGATAATCATCTATTGCGCGTGAGCGATCTCGATGCAGCCGTATCGTTCTATAGGGATCGGCTCGGTCATGCCCTCGTTTGGCGGGACGATGAAGCCGCTGGCTTTGCGCTGCCGGAAACCGATGCGGAGCTGGTTGTCCATCTTCATATCGGTCCCGAGACCGACATTCTGGTCGATAACGTGGATGACGCGTTTGAGGAATTCTTGGCGGCCGGCGGTGAGGCTGTGCAACCGCCATTCGAGATCGCGGTCGGACGGTGCGCCCGTGTCCGCGATCCTTTCGGCAACATAGTTGTGATCTTGGACCAATCGAAAGGGATGTTGGTCACTGACGCGGAGGGGCACGTCATCGGTGTCAAGGCGGGCCAGTGATCACGCGTGGTCGTCGATACCGCCAACAGCCTCGCCTGGCGAGCTCTTGCCATAAAGCGGCATTCAAACTCCGGGCGCCCGATTACCGGACGCCCGGCGATCGTTCCACCTTACCGCTTGCACAAATCCGCTTGCGCCACGTCGAGCGCCCTGGCGATGCGGTCGCAGGCCATGTCGATCGTCTCGCGCGTCCAGATCAGCGGCGGTGACAGGATCATCGTGTCGCCGGTGGCGCGCAGCATCATGCCCTGGGCAATTGCGTGGTCGCGAACCATCACCGCCGCGCTGCCGGCCGGCAGGAAGCGCTCCTTGGTTGCCTTGTCTTTGACGATCTCGATCGCTCCCATCAGCCCGAACGAGCGCACCTCGCCGACCAGATCGTGCCCGCCGAGACGTTCCTGCAAAGCCCTGGCGAAGTAAGGCCCGGTGTCGTTCCTGACGCGCTCGACGAAGCCTTCGCGCTCGATGATCTCGAGGTTCTTCAGCGCCACCGCGCAGGCCACCGGGTGCCCGGCATAGGTGTAGCCGTGATAGAATTCGCCGCCCTTTTCGACCAGCGTCGCCGCGATGCGGTCGCCGACCAGCAGCGCCGACAGCGGCTGATAGCCGGAGGTCAGCGCTTTGGCCGTGGTGATGGTGTCGGGCTCGACGCCGAAGGCTTGTGCCGCGAACCACTCGCCGGTGCGGCCATAGCCGGTGATAACCTCATCCAGCATCAGCAGGACATCGTATTTGCGGCAAATGCGCTGCACTTCCGGCCAGTAGCTCATCGGCGGGATCTTCACCCCGCCTGCCCCCATCACCGGCTCGCCGATGAAGGCGGCCACCTTGTTGGCGCCAGCTTCGAGGATCGCGTCCTCGACCGCTTTTGCCGCGCGCAGGCCGAAATCATGGTCGCTTTCGCCGGGCAGTGCCAGCTCATAGGCATAGGGCATCATTACATGGACGATGTTGGGTACGGCGCCGCCGAGCTGCTTGTGCATCAAATCCATGCCGCCGAGCGAGGCGCCGGCGATGGTCGAGCCGTGATAGCCCATCTTGCGTGAGATGACGCGGTTCTTCTCGGGCCTGCCTTCCAGCACCCAATAGTGACGGACCAGGCGCAGCGCCGTGTCGTTGGCCTCCGAACCGGACGAGCCGTAGAACACCTGGTTGATGTGCCTTGGCGCGATCTCCGCCAGCTTTTTCGACAGCAGAACCGGCGTCGGCGTCGAGCATTTGAAGAAGGAGTTGTAGTAGGGCAATTCCTTCATCTGGGCGTAGGCGGCGTCGGCCAGCTCGTCTCGGCCATAGCCGACATTGACGCACCACAGCCCGGCCATGCCGTCGAGGATTTCCGTCCCTTCGGCATCGTAGATGAACGGCCCGTTGGCGTGGGTGATGATGCGCGAGCCGGTCTCGCGCATCTCTTTGTGGTCGGTGAACGGATGAAGGTGATGCGCGGCATCGATCTGCTGAAGCTGCTTCAGCGAATAATTCTGGTAGGTCATGTCTGGTCTTTCCTCTTGAACCAATCCGGCAGCTTTCGCGCCGGGGCGGATTCGTCAGAGGACAGCGGGCGGCGAATAGCCGATGCGGGCGCACAGCCGCAACAGCTCGGCGCGAAGCGTGCGCGACGACGGCGTCACCGCGACCCCAAATGCGCAACCCGATTTCGCCAGCCGAGCCATGCATGTACCTTAGGCTGCCTCGAGCCCTCAGTTCAAGCCGTGCCGGTTAAGCGATGCCGGTCAATTGGTGCCAGTCAATTGGTGCCAGTCAGGGCCCGCTGCAGGAAGACGTACTTCATCGCCGCCTGTGCAGCCTGCGGCCGCCGGTCGCCGCGTCCACCATGGCCGCCCTCGGTCTCCTCGAAGAACAGCGTCTTGCCATGGCCGGCCGCCTGCAGCCGTGCCGCCATCTTGCGGGCATGCCCGGGATGGACGCGATCGTCGGCGGTCGAGGTCGTCAGCAACACCGGCGGATAGGCTGCATCCGTGTCTACATGCTGGTAGGGCGAATAGGCGGCGAGCCAGGCCGCCTCTTCCGGCTTCGCCGGATCGCCATACTCGGCCATCCACGACGCCCCGGGCGGCAGCTCGGTGTAGCGCAGCATGTCGAGCAGCGGCACGTCGATGATCACCGCACCGAACAATTCCGGGTGCTGGGTCAGCGAGACGCCGGTCAGCAGACCGCCATTCGATCCGCCCTGGATGCCCAGCGTCGCCGGTGTGGCGATGCCGCGTTTGACCAGATCTTGCGCGACCGCGGCGAAATCGTCGAAGGCATTCTGGCGATTGGCCTTGAGCGCCGCCTGGTGCCAGTTCGGGCCGAACTCGCCGCCGCCGCGGATGTTGGCCTGGACATAGGCATTGCCCTTCTCCAGCCACAGCCTGCCGCGCACGCCGGCATAGCCGGGCAGCAGCGGCACTTCAAAGCCGCCATAGCCGTAAAGCAATGTCGGCACGGGTCCATGCAAGTCGCGCCGCCTGACGACGAAGTATGGAATCATCGTGCCATCCTTCGAGCGCGCCTCGAACTGTTCGGAGACTAGGGACGACGCATCGAAGCGCGCCGGCTGCGACTTCACCGTTGCCAGCCCCGCGGCGTTGTCGTCCGACCAGATGATCGAGCTCGGCGTCAGGAAATCGGTGAAGGAAAAGGAGACGCTGGAACCGAAATGCTCGGCATGGCTGATGCCGACATTGCCGTTTTCGGGCAACGCCACGGGCTTGAACTCCCAGCCGCTGTCGCTGCGCTTGCCGGCGACGACCTTGCCGCGCACATTGTCCATCAAATTGATGAATAGCCGGTCCTGCGTGCGGGCAATACCGGCGATCGAGACACGGTGCGCCGGCTCGAGCACGGTATCGAGGGATCCGAATAGCCCGGTTTCGATCCAGCGCTCGAAATCGAGTGAATAGAGCCCGTCGGGCTTGCACTGCGTGCCGTCCGGCGCCGTCCATGGGGTGCGCACGCCGAAGAGAAACTGGCCTTGGAATAGCGCCGTATCGGTGACGTCGTCCGGCAGCGGGATACGCCTGTTTTCGCCCGATGGCAGCCGCAGGAAATTGTGCGAGGCGAAGAAGTCGAGGGTCCGGGCGAGGAAGACACGGCGTTTGTCGCCGTCGAATTCGACGGACCCGCCGGCGGCAAGATCCTGCTTCAGCGCCTCGAAGATCGGCGTCGCCGCTTGCAGTGGCGTGCCGCGCCGCCAAAGCTTGACCACGCGCGGATAACCGGACTGGGTCTTGTCGTCCTCCTCGAAAGCGGCGGAAACGATAAGCGTGTCCTCGTCCAGCCAGCTAAAGCTCGATTTCGAGGCAGGAGCGCGAAAGCCGCTATCGACGAACGATCTGCTTTCGATATCGAATTCGCGCATCTCGCTGGCATCGCCGCCATCCGGCGACAGGCTGAGCAGGCAGCGGCTGAAGTCGGGGTAGAGCCGGCTGGCGCCGCTGAACACCCATTTCACCCCCTCTTTCGCCGCCAGACTGTCGAAGTCGATGATCGTCTGCCATTCCGGCTTGTCGGTCTTGTAGGAGGCGACGGTGGTGCGCCGCCAGAGCCCGAGCACGTTCGTCCGGTCCTGCCAGAAATTATAGACATAGCCGTTGATAGCGGTCCCAACGGCGATGTTATCCTCGGCCGTCATCAGGTCGAGCGTCGTCTCGAACGACGTCTGATAGGACGGATCACCCTGCAGCTCCCCCACCGTGATCGCATTTTGGCGATGCACCCAGTCGAGCGCCTGCTTGCCTCGTCTGTCCTCCAGCCATAGAAACGGATCTTCGGTCGCCGGATCCGGCTGGGTCGGGCTGTTCAATTTGGTCATGAGGTCTCCGGTTGAGTCGGGCGTCGGTACCGCCCAGATCGACATGGGGCCGCTTATATTCAAGTCATTGCGTCAGAACGGCGACTTCAGGCATTCACACCATCCGCCGCCGCATGACGGTTGTAGTCGCCAGCGCCAGGCAAATGGCACCGAGCGTCATTGGCAGGCCGCCGGCGCCAATAACATCCATGGCGCTGCCCGCCAGCGGCGGCACGGCGATGCCGCCGACGCCCCACATCAGCGAGAAGGCGGCGTTGCCGGCGACCAGTGCCGAGCCGGTGAACCGCTCGCCGAGCTCGATGATCGACATCGTGTAAATGCCGTAGGAAACCGCGCCCCAGATGAAGACGCACGGCCATATCAATGGCGTCTCGATGAGAACCGGCAACAGCACGCATCCGAGCACCGTCACCGAAACACAGATGAACCGCACCAGCCGCGCCGTCAGCCGTTCCGCCAACAGGCCGAGCGGCACTTGCATAGCGATATTGCCGGCGATCATCACTGACAGCAGCGCCGACATGCGCGCTTCGGCGATGCCGTAGTGCGTTCCGTAGACCGGCAGCAAGGCGAGCACCGCCTGTTCAAAACCGGCGGCCACGACGACCGCCGACAACAGCAGCCAAGCCTGCGGCACGAACCCCAGCACCGAAACCCGGTGCCCGCTCTCGTCGACCTTGGGCAGCCGTGCCAGCACTGAGGCGAGGCAGGCGCCGCAAAACAGGAATGCGCCAATGCCGACCAGAAACGGCGGCCATCCCTCGGTGCCGACGGCAAGCAGGCACAGCGGCCCCGCCGCAAAGCCCGCCGAAATGATCGTCGAATAGATGCCCATGACGCGGCCGCGGCGTGCCGGCGGCGCCAGTGCGATCACCCAGACTTCGCTCAGCACGTAGAGCGGGTTGGTGACGGCGCCGATCAAAAAGCGCAGCGGAAACCACAGATAGACATTTTGCGTCCAGCCGATCAGTGCCAGCACCAGCGCCGAAAGTGCCGCGCAAGTAAGCGCGGTGCGCCCTGCCCCGAAACGGCGCGCCAGCGCCGGAACCAGCGGCGAAGAGACGATGAAGCCGATCGGCGTCATTGCCGCCGACAGGCCGATCATGGCGGGCGAGACGCCCTGGCGCTGCAGGATGAAGCTCAACAGCGGATAGCTCAGCCCTTGCGCGATGGCGAACACTGAGACGGTCGCGATCACGCCGGTGATCGCCGCCCATTGCACTGCCTCGCCGCTGTTCTGTTCCGCCCGGTCCATGATGGAGGATTAGCGTTTCGCTTTCATCGCAGTAAGCACCGGCAACGAAAACCGCTTGCGCCAGCCGGAACGCGATCAAGAGGCTGACGATCCCGCCGGCTGCCCCCAGGGCATGTCGCTTCCCTCGTCCTAGTGGTCGCCGCCTCCGCAATGGCCGGACGGCCGGCAGTCCATTATGCCGCCGCATTGCCGCAGTGTACGAGGACTATCATGACCGCCGCCCTTCAGCCCGCCGAACCGGCACTGGCAAACGACCGCGCCCGTCGCGGCGGCCGCGCGGGGAAGCGTGCCGGCGGATCGGCGGCGTTCGAGCAGCCGCCGTTTCGGCAGTTGAAGAACCCGCTGGCACCGACCCGGCTGGTTTCCGACGACGAGCTGGAATCCATCCATCTCGCCTCTCTGCGCGTGCTCAGGGAAATCGGCGTCGACGTGCTGCATGACGAAGCCCGGCGCATTATGAAGGCGCATGGCGCCGATGTCCGCGAAGGCAGCGAGCGGGTGCGCTTCGACAGCGACATGATCCTGGAACTGGTTGCGCACTGCCCGCCGGAATTCACCATCCACGCCCGCAACCCGGCGCACAATGTGCGCTTTGGTGGCGATAATCTGATCATCTCGATGATGGCGTCGGCACCCAATTGCTCAGACGTCGACCGCGGCCGCCGGCCAGGCAACCAGCAGGACTACCGCAACTTCCTCAAGCTTGCGCAGATGCACAACATATTGAACTGCACGGGCGGCTATCCGGTCGAGCCGATCGACATCCATCCGTCCGTACGCCACCTCGAATGCATCCGTGACCTCGCCACGCTGACCGACAAGATGTTCCACATCTATTCGCTCGGCAAGGAACGCAACGTCGACGGCATCGAGATCACCAGGATCGCGCGCGGCATCAGCCATGAGCAGTTGCTCGCAGAGCCGTCGGTATTCACGATCATCAACACCAATTCGCCGCTCAAGCTCGACGTGCCGATGATGGAAGGCATCATCCAGATGTCGAGCAAGGGCCAGGTGGTCATCGTGACGCCCTTCACCCTGTCCGGCGCCATGGCGCCGGTGACGATTGCCGGCGCGCTGGTGCAGCAGAATGCCGAGGCGTTGTCCGGCATCGCCTTTGCGCAGATGGTGCGCAAGGGCGCGCCTGTCGGCTACGGCGGCTTCACCTCGAATGTCGACATGAAGTCCGGCGCGCCGGCCTTCGGCACGCCGGAATATATGAAGGCGCAGCTGGTCGGCGGCCAGCTCGCCCGCCGCTACAACATCCCCTACCGCACCTCCAACACCTGCGCCGCCAACACGGTCGATGCGCAAGCCGCCTATGAAAGCGTGTTTTCGCTGTGGGGCGCCATCCAGGGTGGCGGCAATCTGATGATGCATGCGGCCGGCTGGCTCGAAGGCGGCCTGCGCTGCTCCTACGAAAAGACCATCCTCGATATAGACCTGTTGCAGATGGTCGCCGAGTTCCTGACGCCGCTCGATCTTTCCGAGGAAGCGCTCGGTTTCGACGCCATCCAGTCGGTCGGCCCCGGCGGCCATTTCTTCGGCACCCAGCACACGCAGGACCGCTACAAGACCGCGTTTTACGCGCCAATCATTTCCGACTGGCGCAATTTCGAGAGTTGGGCGGAGGCGGGATCGCCGACCGCGCTCGAAAAGGCCAATCGCGTCTGGAAGGAACGGCTGGCCTCCTATGAAGAGCCTTACATGGATCCGGCAATCCGCGAGGAGCTCAACGCCTTCGTAGACAAGCGCCGGGCCGAAGGCGGCGCGCCGACCGATTTTTGATCATTGGTTTGATGAACAGTCGACCCTCACTTCGTGTTGATGGCAGGCTGGCCGGAAACATCGCCGTGTCCGATCTCCGCTTTGTTTTCGCGCCCCGCTCACTCGATTCAATCTCTTCAAAAACGGAACTATCTTCATGAAATCTCATGCAAAAGCGGTTGTCATCGGCGGCGGGGTCGTTGGCTGCTCGGTGCTCTATCATCTGGCCAAGGCTGGCTGGACCGACATCATGCTGATCGAGCGTTCGGAGCTCACCTCCGGCTCGTCCTGGCATGCGGCGGGCGGCTTCCATACGCTGAACGGAGATCCCAACGTCGCCAAGCTGCAGGCCTATACGGTGCAGCTCTACAAGGAGATCGAAGAGATTTCCGGCCAGTCCTGCTCGCTGCACCTGACCGGCGGCGTGATGATGGCCGACACGCCCGAGCGCATGGACTTCCTTCGGCTCGCCCACGCCAAGGGCCGCTATCTCGGCATGGACACCGAACTGATCACGCCATCCGAAGCCAAGGCAATGTTCCCGCTGATGGACGAGACGAATTTCGTCGGCGCCATGTGGGATCCAGTCGAGGGCCATCTCGATCCTTCTGGCACCACCCACGCCTATGCCAAGGCCGCCAGGAAGCTGGGCGCCGAGATCGTGTTGCGCAACCGCGTGGTCGAACTGACGCAGGAGGTCGACGGCACCTGGAACGTCGTCACCGAGCAAGGCACGGTCAAAGCCGAGCATGTCGTCAACTGCGGTGGCCTGTGGGCGCGCGAGATCGGCCGCATGGTCGGCGTCGAGCTGCCGGTGCTGGCCATGGAGCACATGTATCTCCTGACCGAGCCGATGCCGGAGGTCGAGGAATTCAACAAGTCGACCGGCCGCGAAATGATCGGCGTCCTCGACTTCAAGGGCGAGATCTATACCCGCCAGGAACGCAACGGCATCCTGCTCGGCACCTACGAGAAGGCCTGCAAGCCGTGGTCGCCGGTCAACACGCCGTGGGATTTCGGTCACGAACTGCTGCAGCCCGACATCGACCGCATCGCACCGTCGCTCGAGATCGGCTTCAAGCATTTCCCCGGCATCGAAAAGGCCGGCATCAAGCAGATCATCAACGGCCCCTTCACCTTTGCGCTCGACGGCAACCCGCTGGTCGGCCCGGTGCAGGGCCTGACCAATTTCTGGTGCGCCTGTGCCGTCATGGCCGGCTTCAGCCAGGGCGGCGGCGTCGGCCTCGCGCTGTCCAACTGGATGGTCCATGGCGACCCCGGCTTCGACGTCTGGGGCATGGACGTTGCGCGCTTCGGCGAATGGGCAACGCTGCGTTATACCAACGCAAAGGTGCGCGAAAATTATTCGCGCCGTTTCTCCATCCGCTTTCCCAACGAGGAATTGCCGGCGGCAAGACCAGCGCAGACGACCCCGCTTTACGACACGATGATCGCCAACAACGCCGTCATGGGCGACAGCTGGGGTCTCGAAACCCCGCTCTGGTTCGCGCCGAAAGGTTCGGAGCCGAAGGACATCGTGTCTTTCCACCGTTCCAACGATTTTGGCCCGATCGGCGAGGAAGTGCGAGCCACCCGCGAGAGGGTCGGCGTCACCGAGATCGCCAACTTCGCCAAATACGAAGTCTCCGGACCAGGGGCCGAGGATTTCCTCAACCGGCTGATGACCAATCGCATGCCGAAGACCGGCCGCATCGTACTGACGCCGATGCTGAACGAGTTCGGCAGACTGATCGGCGACTTCACCATCGCCAAGGCGGGCCCAAGAGGTGGGGAGGACCGCTTCATGATCTGGGGTTCTTCGTCCGCGCAAAAATACCACATGCGCTGGTTCGAAAAGCATCTGCCAAAGGATGGAAGCATCCGCATCCATCGCTTCGACCAGACGCTGGTCGGGTTGTCGATCGCCGGGCCGAAATCCCGCGACCTGCTGCAGAAACTGGTCGATGTCGACATCTCGACCAAGGCCTTCCGCTTCATGGATTTCCGCGAGATGGCGGTCGGCGGCGCGCCGTGCATGGTCAACCGCATCACCTACACCGGCGACCTCGGCTATGAGATATGGATGGCGCCTGCCTACCAGCGCCTTGTCTACAGGGCGATCAAGGAGGCTGGCGAAGAGTTTGGCCTTGTCGATTTCGGCATGCGGGCTTTGCTCTCTATGCGCCTTGAGAAGAACTTCCCGACCTGGTTCCGCGAGCTACGTCCGATCTACGGACCGTTCGAAGGCTCGATGGACCGCTTCATCAAGCTGGAGAAGAACGATTTCATCGGCCGGGAGGCAGCGGCCAGGGTACAGGCGGCGGGGCCGAAGCTGCGCCGCGTTTCCTTTGTCGTCGATGCAGCGGATGCAGACGTCATGGGCGACGAGCCGATCTGGGCCAAGGTCGGCGGCAAGGATTACGGCACCGTGGAAAAGCCGCATGGCTATGGCGCGCCGCGCTTCGACGCGGGCGGCAGGGAAGTGCGCGGCTCGAACGCCGCCGAAGGCGCATCTGCCGTGCGCGGCATTGTCGACGGCGACTGGCGCGTTGTCGGCTGGGTCACCTCCGGCGGCTATGCGCATTATGTCGAGAAGTCGATGGCGCAAGGCTATGTACCGGCAGCACTTGCTGAAAACGAGAGCGCCGGGCTGTTCGAAATCGAAATCCTCGGGCACCGGCGGCCGGCACGCATCAACGTCGAGCCGCCCTTCGACCCGAGCGGCGAAAAGATGAGGACATAGGTGCAGCCAGGCGGTCGCATTGTGCGGAGGATGCTCTTCATGCTAGCGCAGCCGGCAACAATCTGCTGGCAAGGGCGATGAGATTTCATTGAAGTACAATCTGAGATGGGCCGAGTGGCTGGCCGAGGGACGGATCGGCCCGTTCCCGGCGGCGATCGTCATGGTCGCGGCTTACTTCGCCTTGCAGACCATCATACTGTCCCTGTTGAGCTCTTGGGCGGGAACCGGTGTCGGCATCGATGATGCGGAGCAGCTGATCTATGTTCCATATCTCTGGGCTGGATATGGCGGCTCGCAACCACCCCTCTACACCTGGATCAACTGGCTGGCCGCGCATGTTTTCGGCACCGGTATCTTCACGCTGAAGCTCGTCAAATACTCCGTGCTGTTCCTCGCCGCCTGCAGCGCGTTCGCCGCCATGCGACGGTTCGGCTACACCAAAGCGACAGCGGCGGCGGCCATGTTCGGCCTGTTTACGATCCCGCAGATCGTCTGGGAATCGCAGCGCGCCTTGTCGCATTCCGTCGCCGTCGTCGGCTTTTGCTCGCTGCTCCTGCTCGCAATGGCCTGTCTTCTCGAGCGGCGAAGCGTGATCGCCTATGCGGCGTTTGGCCTGGCCACCGCGGCGGCAATTCTTGCCAAATATAATGATGTCTTCCTCGTGGTCGCCCTTGTTGCGGCGGCGCTGTCGCTGCGCGAATGGCGCAGCGCGATCCTTGATCCGAAGTTCGCCATCAGCATAGCGGTCGCGATATTGGTGCTGGCGCCAACCACCTATTGGAGCCTTATGCATCCCGCCGATTTATTGTCGAGAGGCGAGAAGTTCGGAATAGACACCCAACAAGGGAGCGTGGCGGCGGCCTTTGTCGGCGCCGGCAAGTTTATCATGGGCACCTTCAATTTCGCGATCTTGCCGGTGCTCGTTTCCGCCCTGGCTTTCGGCCTGGCGAAGTTCCGTTTCTCCGAGCTGCATCCGAAAGGTCCGGCCCGGGAAATTCTGTTGTGGCGTACCTTGGCGCTCGGCTTGGCCATGCTGGCAATACTTGTACTGGCCACCGGTGTGACGGTGGTAAAGGACCGCTGGCTGCTGCCCGTCCTGTTCCTGCTGCCGCTGGCCATCGTCGCCACAATGGAACGGCTGGCGCCGCGTGGCAGGAATGCGCAGCTCCTGGTGATCGCGGCTGGAGCGATCATCGCCGTGCTGCTGGCGCCCGCCACCTGGTACGTCCAGATAAACGGGACCAGTGGCCTGTCGCGGATGATCCGCGTGGATTACCCCGCCCTCTATCGCCAACTGACTGCGGACGGACCGGTCAAAACCGCAATATCTGATGGTGCATGGGTCGGAAACCTGCGGTTGGTCGACGAAAAACTGGTCGCACTTGACCAGGAAGTGCCTAATTTCGAAATGCTGATGCAGGAGCCGGCCGTACTCGTCTGGCTTGACCGCGACGATCCGCGGCCGGTCATTTTGGAGCAGCTCAAAGCGGCCGGCTATGAACCGGACGGCCAGCCGCGGCAAATGATGGTTCCGCTGTTGCGTGGCACCGACAAGTCCGTCCGGCCCGGCGCCTATGTAAAATTGAAGAGAATGGCGGTGGGAGGAGCCACGGCGCCCAAAGAAGGCGTTAGCGGAGGAGCCGAGGGTGGACAGGAACCCGACTGACCGGCCCCGTCATCACCGCAAGATCATGCCGTTCGAGCCGGACGGCTCGAAAGATCTGCTGCGCAAGAAATCGCGGCTGAAGGCCGCTGAACTCAACCAGCATGCGCTGGGCTATGGAGCGCTGGCGGAAGCCGAATGGCAGGCGGCGGGCATTGCTGCTCCTGACCTGCCCGCTATGCGCCGATACCGGCTCGAGCGCATCCGCGCCGAGCTGAAGCGCCGCGACTATGCAGGAGCCTTGCTCTACGATCCGGTCAACATCCGCTACGCCACGGATGCGACCAACATGCAGCTCTGGGTGGCACACAATCGGACCAGACATTGTTTCGTCGCCACCGATGGCCCGGTGGTGCTGTTCGACTATTTCTCCTGCGAGCACCTTTCCGATCATTCCGGCGTCGTCGACGAGGTGCGGCCGGCGGTGTCGTGGGCTTACCTCTACAGCGGCGAGCTGACCGGTCAAAAAGTCCGCCGCTGGGCAGCCGGCATCGCCGAGCTGGTATTGGAACACGGCGGCGGCAATCGCCGCATCGCAGTCGATCACATCAATCCCGAGGGCATCGAAGAGCTTGCCCGTCTCGGCATCTCGACCGGCAATGGCGAGGCGGTGATGGAAAATGCGCGGCTGATAAAATCACCCGACGAGATCCTTGCCATGCGCCGGGCGATCGTCGCTTGCGAGGCGGCGATGGGCGAGATGGAGCAGGCGCTGAGGCCTGGCATCCCCGAGAACGAATTATGGGCCGAACTCCATCGCGGCAACATCGCGCGCGGCGGCGAATGGATCGAAACCCGGCTCCTGTCGTCGGGTCCGCGCACCAATCCATGGTTCCAGGAGTGCTCGTCGCGGATGATCGAGACCGGCGAGCTCGTCGCTTTCGACACCGACCTGATCGGTCCTTACGGCTTCTGCGCCGACCTTTCGCGCACCTGGCTTTGCGGTGACGCGCCGCCGTCGCAGGAGCAGCGCGACCTGTTCCGCATCGCCGCCGACCAGATCGCCTACAACACGGAGCTGATGCGGCCGGGCGTATCGTTTCGCGGCCTCGTCGAGCGCTCGTCAGTGCCGCCGGGAGATTGCTTCCCGGCCCGTTACGGGGTGCTCTATCACGGCGTCGGCCTTGCCGACGAATACCCGACTTTGCCGCATGCTAGCGACTGGACCGACGACACGCCCGACGGAATGCTCGAACCTGGCATGGTGCTGTGCGTCGAGAGCTATATCGGCCGGCTTGGCGGCTACGAAGGCGTCAAGATCGAAGAACAGATCCTGATCACCGAGACCGGCAGCGAGAAGCTTTCGACCTACCCGCTCGACAATCGGCTGCTTGGCGGCTGAGCGAAGCTAATGCATATCGCGCAAAAATGTGCCGCGGTTTTGCGATAACGACATGCATAAACAGGAATTTAAGCGCGTCGCATGAGGCCGACCGAACGCGACGCGCTTTACGTGAACGCGGCGATCGCTTCGCGCATCGCGGCGACGATCGTTTCCGGCGTCGTCCTGGCCGTGATGAACGGCAAGCCTTTGCGCCGCCTTGTCCAGCCGACGACCGTCACCTTCTGCGCCGCAGGCTCGAAACGTTGCGCCAGCGCCCAGCTCTCGCAATCGATCGCCGCCACATCTGCCCTACCCTCGGCAACAGCAACGACCGAAGCGCGGTGCCCGCAGCTCTCGCTCAGCCCGGAAAAGATATCCAAACTCTCGCCCAATGCTTGCAGGTCGCGTGCTGGCGCGATGATGCCCGACATGGAATCGAGGCTGTTGAAGGTGAAACGCTTGCTGCGCAGCAGATCGAGCGGAATGACGGCGCCGCCGTCGGCCGGCGACCTTGCCGGGTGTGCCTCGCCCGCCCTCATGACGATGGCGCTCGAATAGAGTTCGCCCTGTCCGCCTTCGAAAGCGTCGTAACGCGGCTGGCCGACGAGCTGGACACGCTGCGACAGGCCGAGTTCCATCGGTCCCCAGCAGGTTTGCGCAAAGAGCAGCGCCGGGTGCAGCCAGAGCCGGTGAAAATCCAGCTCGTCCGGCGGCAATGTCGCCGGATCGGACGCAATGAGTTTCCCCTGATCGTCGCGGATACCGCCACGCACTGGAGGCAAATCGCCATTGCGGCGGATGATCGTCTCCGGCGCATCGATGCCTTTCTGTCTGAAAAGATCGCGCAGCCGCGCCCATTGCGCGTCGACCTCGTCCCGCGCTTCCGGCCAGTCGTACATCGGCAAAGCCGCAATGAATTCGCTCATGCCGGGGATTTGACCGTTATGCGGGAAATTGACAAGTTCAGGAAAGCGTCGTCCGCGCGGAACCGCCTGCAACAACGCAAGAATCATTCTTTCGGCGGCTCGGCGGGTACCGGTGCGCTGCCAAGTCCATTGAGGCTGCGTGCCCTGACGCGCGGCTTGAACGCACGGCCCGGTTCCGGCATGCGCCGCAGTACGGGATGGACGACCGGCTCCTTCGCCTTGAAGGCATAGGCCCTGAGCAGCGCGAAATAGTTCGGATAGGCGTAGCCATTGTTCATCCGCAGCCACTCGTCGCGGCGGTCGCGAAACAGTTTCGGCAGCCTGTACCAGGCCACCGTCGGGGTCTTGTGATGGACGAAATGCAGATTGTTGTTGAGGAACAGGAAGGACAGCGGCGAGCGCTCGACGATGATCGTGCGGCCTTCCGGATGTTCCGACCATTGGTGCTCGGCGTAGGTGCGGATCGAAATCAGCGACTGCCCAAGCCACACCGGCACCAGTATGTAGAGCCATAACGGCATGCCGAAGCCGAACTGCACGACAGGCAACACTACGGCGAGGCCGATCGCGTGCAGCAGCCATGCCTTACGGATGGAATTGTCGCCCGCGGCAACCTGCCTGGCGTCGTCAATGAAAAAGCCGATGCAGGAAAGCCACGGACCGAGCACCAAACGCCCGATCATCGTGTTATTGACCTTCAGCAGGAATTTCATAGCCGACGGCAGCTCCTCGTGCTGCCAGAGCGCCTTGTAATAGCTTTCGGGATCGTCGAGCGGATCGGTCAGGCGCTCGTCTGCGTGGTGGCGCAGGTGAATGGTCTTGAACCGGCGAAACGGCCAGACAAGCCCAATCGGCAGGAACACAAAGGCTTCGTTGAGCCGCGCGTTCCGGGTTGGGTGGCCATGCAGGGCCTCGTGCATCAGCGAGGATTGCAGCGCCGCAATCAGGGCCAGAAGGGCGAGCGCCAATAGCGGGTAAGAGGGCCAGAGCAGAAAGCCGGTAGCGAGCCAGCCGCCGTAGCAGAAAAATGCGAGAAACACGGTCGGCCATTCGATGGCCGCTGCGCCGTGTCGCCTATTGCCCGTGCTCGTCATGCTATCGACCACTGCCTTCCAGTCGCCGGAACCCGTTTGATTCCTGACAACATTGTGTCAGGAGCGTTGCATTGCTGCAACGCGATAAAGCGCACAAACTGTTGCGATTGCGCATTTTCAGCTGCATATGTTATGCATTGTAAACAACGCAGAGGATTCATTTACGCCTGAAGCTCCGCGTTCGCGGCTTCAGCGCAAATTTTTCCTCCCATCGAATGGGATGGCGATTTGGACAAGCGCGACCTGTCGACGATCTTTCGCGAGCGCCTGAAAATGCTCTTGACAAGGTCCGATTTGAACCAGTCGGCCTTCGCCGCCGCGGTTGGCATCGACCGGTCGGCGCTGTCGCAGCTGCTCTCCGGCGCCTCGACCCGCCTTCCTCGTGCTGAAACGCTGCTCAACATCGCCGCCGAATTCAAAGTCTCGCTCGACTGGCTGCTCGGCCTCAGCCACGACGAGGGCGTCACCGGTGAAATCCGAGAGAGCCTTGAGATCGAGGAGGCGCCGGACGGCTTCGACCGCACGCTGCTGGCTCGCTGGCATGCCGAGGCGGCGGGAACGAAAATCCGCTACGTGCCGGCCGGCATTCCCGATCTTCTGCGCACGGAAGCGCTTGTCGACTACGAAGCCGTCATCGCCAACAAGAGCCGCGAGGCACAGGCCGGCGAAACGCAGTACCGCATCGACTACAACCGACGGCCCGAAACCGACATGGAAGTCTGTATGCCGCGCCACACGCTGGAGATCTTCGCGCGCGGGCTGGGCGTGTGGGACCGCTTTCCGGAGGCCGACCGCCACCAGCAGCTCCTGCATATGGCGACGCTGCTCGACGACCTCTATCCAACCTTCCGCCTGTTTCTCTATGATGGGCGGATGCGCTATTCGATCCCCTACACCATCTTCGGGCCCTATCGCGCCGCCATTTACGTCGGCGACATGTATCTGGTGCTGAACGCCACCCAGCCGATCCGCATCCTGACCAGCCATTTCGACAATCTGATCCGCGCCGCGGACGTCAACGCGCATGAGGCGGCCAGCTTCACGCGAAAGCTGGCGGAGATGCGATTTTGACCGGTTGCTCTCCGTGCCGACATTGACGGCACATAAAGAATTCTTTATATCCTTATCTCAGTTATTCTTCCGGGAAGGCGTATTTCACATGACCAATCCGATCGACGCTCTGCTTGCCGAAAAGGGCGTCCTGCTCGCCGACGGCGCCACCGGCACCAATCTGTTCGCCATGGGCCTTGAAGCCGGCGAGGCTCCCGAGCTCTTGAACGAGACCGCGCCCGACACCATCACGAGCCTGCACCAGAACTTTGTCGATGCCGGCGCCGACATCATCCTGACCAACTCTTTTGGCGGCACTCGTCACCGGTTGAAGCTGCACCATGCGCAGGACCGGGTTTACGCGCTGAACAAGCGCGCCGCCGAGATCGCAAGCGCCGTTGCAAAAAAGGCTGGCCGCAAGGTGATCGTGGCCGGCTCCGTCGGCCCGACCGGCGAGCTGCTGGTGCCGCTCGGCGCCATGACCTATGACGAGGCGGTCGAAGCCTTTGCCGAGCAGATCGAGGGCCTGAAGGCCGGCGGCGCCGAAGTCGCCTGGATCGAAACCATGTCGGCGCCTGACGAAATCCGCGCCGCCGCCGAAGCTGCCATCCGCGTCGGCCTGCCGTATACCTATACCGGCTCCTTCGACACCGCCGGCCGCACCATGATGGGACTGCTGCCGAAGGACATCCACGGCGTCGTCGATGGCCTGTCGCAGACACCGCTCGGGGTCGGCGCCAATTGCGGTGTCGGCGCCTCCGACATTCTCGCCTCGCTGCTCGACATGACCGAGGCGAAGCCGGAAGCAACGGTGATCGTCAAGGGCAATTGCGGCATTCCCGAATTTCGCGGCGCCGAGATCTACTATTCCGGCACACCCGAGCTGATGGCCGACTATGTGCGCCTAGCCGTCGATGCCGGCGCCAAAATCGTCGGCGGCTGCTGCGGCACCTCGTTCCAGCACCTTGCCGCCATGCGCAAGGCGCTCGATGCGCACACCAAGTCGGACCGCCCGACCGTCGAGCAGATCGTCGAACGCATCGGCCCGATGCGCAACAAGCAGGCGACGGTCAACGTCGCCGAGACCAGCGAAGCCCGCCGCGAGCGGCGCCGCGGACGCGCCTGACGCTTTCGTCTGCGACGCGGTCCGCGCGAAGCAGTGCAGCCGCGGAAAAAAGGCCGGCAAGGTTTCCCTCGCCGGCCTGCCTCACCCGCCCGTAGGCCCGCTCCCCCTATCAGAACGATCCCATCTGAAAGAAACCGGCCGTCATTGCCACTACCGGTTACCGCCGAGCGCCGAGGCAAGGCGCACAAGCGAGAGGAACTCGGACCGGTATCCAAACGGGTCGGCTCCTCTAGCGGTGGTGGCAATCTCCATGATCTTGTCGTAGCCGAACTTCGCGGTCGCATCCTCGTCGCGCAGCTTCTGGCCGAAGGCAGCGACGGCAACGGAGAAACGCTGGTCGGTGCTGGCCTGGTCGAACGACGCCACTTCGTTGGCTGAGGTCACCGGCGTGGTGATCAGCTTCGAAGTGTCCTCGTTCGGCAGCTTGTAGCGGATCTTGACGAAGGCATATTCGTCGGCATTGGCGACACCGCCATTGTTCACCGAGGCCTGGCCATAGCGCAGCTGGTCGATCTGTTCGCCGCCGCTGCCCTTAGGCGTGATCTCGTAGATCGCGGTAACCGAATGGCCTGAGCCGATCTCGCCGGCATCGACGCGGTCATTGTTGAAATCCTCGCGGTTCAAGGCGCGGGTTTCGTAGCCGATCAGCCGGTACTCCGAGACCTTGTTCGGGTTGAACTCGACCTGGATCTTCACGTCCTTGGCGATGGTGAACAGTGTCGAGGAGGCATCCTCGACCAGCACCTTCTCGGCCTCCGCCAACGTATCGATGTAGGCAGCGGTGCCATTGCCGTTCTGGGCGATGGTCTGCATCATCTGGTCGTTCAGATTGTCGCGGCCGAAGCCGAACACCGACAGGAATACGCCTGTCTTGCGCTCCTTTTCGATCAGCCGCTTCAGGTCGTCGTCGTCGGTCTGGCCGACATTGAAGTCGCCATCGGTGGCGAGCATCACCCGATTGATGCCGTCCTTGACGAAGGATTTCTGCGCCAGCCTGTAGGCTTCCTTGATGCCGGCCTCGCCTGCCGTCGAGCCGCCGGATGTCAGATTGTCGATGGCAGCGAGGATCTTGTCCTTTTCCGAAGCCTTGGTGGGCTCCAGCACGGTACCGGCATCGCCCGCATAAGTGACGATCGAGACGGTGTCGTCAGGTCTCAGCTTGTTGACCAGCAGCCGGAAGGCCGACTGCAGGAGCGGCAGCTTGTCCTGCTCGTTCATCGAGCCCGACACATCGATCAGGAAGACCAGATTGGCCTTGGGTTGCTCGGCCGGCTTCACGTCGAAACCCTTGACGGCGACATGCATCAGCTTGGTGTGCTCGTTCCACGGCGTCGGCATGACGCTGACGGTCGAGTTGAACGGCGTCGAGGCGGAGTCCGGGCCTTTCCAGTCATAGGGGAAGTAGTTGACCATCTCCTCGACGCGCACCGTATCGGCCTGCGGGATAAAACCTTCCTTCAGCGAGCGCCGCACGAAGGAATAGGAAGCGGTGTCGACGTCGATAGAGAACGTCGAGACCGGATCTTCGAGTGCGGCGTGCACCGGATTGGTCTTGAAATCCTCGATGCGGTCGTGGTTTTCCTCTTGCGGCAGCATCTGGTCGGCCGGCGCAGCGGCGGGCTGCTGTGCCATCAGCTTGGACTCGGCAACTGTGCCAGGCATGCGTCCGACCCGCGCGCCACCATCGACTGCCGGAGCCGCGGAGCTTGCGCCGCCACTCTGCGCCGGTTCGGGAGCATTGCGGCTGAGCACGTCCTGCTGCGTCAACCCGCCGACTGCGGTCGATTTCGCTTTCGGCGGCGATGTCGGCGCTACAAGCGCCTCGCCGGTGTCGCGGCTTTCACTGTCGGCGTCCGCCTTCTTCTGCTTGTCCGCTTCGGCAACGACCGGCGGTTTGACGGTCGCCGGCTTGTCAGCCAGCGTTTCGGTGATCTTATCGTCCCCGCCGAATTTGGGCCCGCCGAATTTGGATTCCCCCAACATGTAGATGGTGGCATATCCGGCGATCGGCAGGGCAACGAGCCCGGCAATAGCCGGCGTGGCGAAGAGTTTCTTTTGCATGATTTCGCTCCAGAGCCTTTGTGCTCGCTCTGTGAGACGAAGCCCGCTCACCGATCCTTGGGCGGCCGGCAAAGTTTTTTCTTCCATGTCATAGGCGCGCAGCGCGGCCTCGAGGGCACGCGCCTTTGCATCGGCGTCGGGCGCCGGTGCTGCGATATCGCGCAGCCTGTTCAGTTGATTGTCGTCGACCATGGTCACACTTCCCCGGCTGAACGCATTAGCGTCTTCAACCGTTTCTTCGCTTCATGGATGTGCCAGGAAACCGTTGCCTCCGAGATTGCCATCGCCTCGGCGGCGGCGGCGTGGCTCAGCCCCTCGCCATAAACCAGCAGCACCGCATCGCGCTGCTTGTCCGGCAGCTTGCGCACCGCTGACCAGAGCGCCTCGGCTGGGTCTTCCGGCTCTACCGAGATTTCTCCCGAAATCAGCGCATAGGCGCCATACGCCTCGGTCTTGGCAGTGTCGCGGGCGGTCTTGCGCATCATGTCGCGCGCCGCATTCAGCGTCATGGTGTAGAGCCACGTTGTGAAGGCACCACTGCCGTGATAGTCGCGGATCGCGCGGCCGAGCCGGACGCAGACTTCCTGGGCGATATCTTCGGCGTCGGCCTTTTTCCCGCACCAACGATAGGCGGCGCGATAGACGAAACCATAGTGCCTTTCGAGCAACTTGCCGAAAGCACCCCTGTCTCCGCCCTTCGCCCGCCCGATCAGTTCGGCGTCGGAGGCTTCGCTTTCGTCCAGCATCATCGCCATCATTTGCCTGTTGGACGAAGGCTAATGGCGGTTCCTTGGGGCGATGGAAAGAATTTTTTGGCGGGCAATCACGTCGTAATGGTTGGCATGCCTTGGCCGAGCGTCTCCGCAAACAGCATCGTCAGCCGCTTCCAGTGGCGTTCGGCGCCGGCTGCATCGAAGGCACTATGGTCCGGCATGCACCAGCCATGCGCCATGCCGGCATAGTTCTCTATGACATGATCAACCTCGGCGGCGCGCAGTGCTTCGGCCAGCCGCGCCGATTGCTCCGGCGGAAAGCTGCGGTCCACACCGGCAGTGCCGATATAGATCCTTGCCTTGAGCGAGGCGGCCTTCCGGTGCGGACTGTCGGCTGCGTCACCGGCCAGATTGCTGCCGTGAAAACTGGCCGCGGCGGCGATGCGGTCGGGATAGCTGGCCGCCGCGTTCAGCGCCCGCGCCCCGCCCATGCAGTAGCCGACAATGCCAACCGGCCCGGCCAGGCCTTGCGCAGCAAGTGCATCGAGGAACGCGCCGCTGTCGCGGATCGTCATCTCCTGGGTCGTGCCGCCCAGGAGACCTGTGATGGCGGCCTTGCTCCTCTCGTCGCCGAACGCAGTCTTGGGGTCGAACGGACCGTAGGGCGCATTGCGGTAAAAGAGGTCCGGCACAAGCACCGCATAGCCCTCGCCCGTAAGCCGCTCCGCCATCTGATCAAGCGCCGGTCGCGGACCGAAAACGTCCATGTAGAGGATGATCGCTGCCCTGGCTGGGGCCGCCGAACGGAACAGCCGGGCCTTGGCAATGCCGTCGCTTGTCTTGATCTGCATCGCTTGCGTGGCCATCATCCGCTCCGTTGATCTGACGTGCGATAGATACCCGCGGTGACCGTCGCGGCAAGCTGTAATGAGGCGATCTGCTTCAAGATTTCGTGCGGCATTCGGCGACGCTACAGACGCGCGAATGCTGCCATGTGAAAGGCCTGAACCTCGGCCGGATAGCGATAATCGGTACCGTAAGGACAGGCGTTGCGATCGAGGCAGCCGCCGGTGCGGCAAGGCATGCCGTTTTGCCCGCGCACATGGGCCAGACAGGTCTCATGTGCAAAACCATCCGCAGAATAGGCCTCGACCGGACAGGATTTCAGGCAAGGTTTTGCGACACATGTGTCGCAAAGGTGGATCACGTCGCGGGGTTCTTGGAGCGCGATTTCGTCTTCGAACAGCAGCGCGCCGCGATAGGCATGCCAGAGCCCGTATTGCGGATGCATGAGAATGCCGAGCGGTGACGGCTTCAGCCCCTCCGCACGCATCGCCCATTGCTGGAACGGGAGATAAGGCCTGTCGGACGGCGACACCGCGCGTGCCCCGAATCTTTCGGCCACGGCGCCGATCACTTCGCGCGACCATCTGTCGAGCGGATCGGCGATCGGCTGTGACTGTTTCTCCAGCCAGCGCAGGAAGTGCGGCCAAGGTGCGGCACCCGCCTGCCCCACCAGCAGAACGGATCTGACGGCAGCGCCGGAGAAACCGGAAGGCGTTTCCTCAGCGCCTGCAAAATTGAAGCCGCCGCGAAGCATAAGGCCGTGGGCGGAAAGCGCAGCCGCGATTGTTTCAGTCATGCCGCGCTCGGGATCATCCCTTCTTGTCCGGATCGGAGAAGGCACTCCGCCAGACTTCCTTGTGGATGATGTTGGCGACTTTAGCCCCGCCTGATTCGGGCTCCTTTCAGGTGAAGGCGTCGGCCATCGACGCCTTCTTCCTGGCAATGAAGTCCTTCAGTCCGTCGTCGATGCCCTGATCGAGATGCGGCGCCTCGTAGCTTTCCAGCCAGCGGCGGGCGAGCTCGTTGGCGCGCTGCGGCGCGGTTTTTTCGCCTTCGGCCAGCCATTGCTCGTAAGAATTGTTGTCGGCGATGTTGGAACGGTAGAACGCGGTCTGGAAATTGGCCTGGGTGTGATCGCAGCCGAGATAGTGGCTGCCCGGGCCGACCTGGCGGATGGCATCCATCGCCTGACCGTTTTCCGACAGGTCGACACCCTCGGAGAACTTCTGCGTCATGCCGAGCTGGTCGATGTCCATCATGAACTTTTCGTAGCAGGAGGCGAGACCGCCCTCGAGCCAGCCGGCCGAATGCAGCACGAAGTTGGTGCCGGCGAGGATCGTCGAGTTCAGCGTGTTGGCGCTTTCATAGGCCGCCTGCGCATCGGGGATTTTTGAAGCACAGAGCGAACCGCCGGTGCGGAACGGCAGGCCGAGCCTGCGGGCAAGTTGTGCGGCGCCATACGAGACCAGCGACGGCTCCGGCGTGCCGAAGGTCGGCGCGCCCGACTGCATCGAGATCGACGAGGCGAAGGTGCCGAACAGCACCGGCGCACCCGGCCGGATCAGCTGTGTGAACGACGCCCCGGCCAGAACCTCGGCCAAAACCTGGGTCAGCGTGCCGGCGACCGTCACCGGGCTCATCGCACCGGCAAGGATGAACGGCGTGACGATGCAGGCCTGGTTATGGCGCGAATAAACCTTCAGCGCCCCCAGCATGGTCTCGTCGAAGACCATCGGCGAGTTGGCGTTGATCAGGCTGGTCAGCACCGTGTTGTTCTCGACGAAATCGTCACCGAACACGATCTTGGCCATCGCCACCGTATCTTCAGCGCGCTCGGGCGCGGTCACCGAGCCCATGAACGGCTTGTCCGAATATTTGATATGGCTATACACCATGTCGAGATGGCGCTTGTTGACCGGCACGTCGACCGGCTCGCAAACCGTGCCGCCCGAATGGTGGATCGACGGCGCCATATAGGCGAGTTTCACGAAATTCCGGAAATCCTCGATCGTCGCATAGCGCCTGACGCCGTCGAGATCGCGCACGAAGGGCGGTCCATAGACCGGCGCGAACACTGTCGCGTTGCCGCCGATCTGCACCGAGCGCTCGGCGTTGCGCGCATGCTGGGTGTAGACCGACGGCGCGGTCTTCAACAGCGAGCGGCAGAGGCCCTTGGGGAAATGCACCCGCTCGCCCTTGACGTCGGCGCCCGCCTCTTTCCAAAGCTGCAGTGCCTCGGCGTCGTCGCGGAAGATGATGCCGATCTCCTCCAGCACGGTGTCGGTGTTCTTTTCGATCAGCGCCAGCCCTTCCTCGTCCAGCACCTCATAGACGTTGATCTTGCGCTTGATATAGGTGAGCTGTGTGCCGGGGCCGCCGCCCGAACGTGCAGCCCGTCGGGCTGCGGCGCCACCGCTGGCAGCGCGCCCGCGCCGTGCGTTTGACGCTTCCTGATCGACCGGCGCGTTCTCACTCATAATCGTTCTTCCCTGGCTTTCGTTCTGGCCTGATTTACTCCGGCCGGGCTCTTGTGCCGGCCTGAAATCCGTTTGCGGCCGCATATTGCGGTCTCTGGCCGGATCGTAGCCATGCACCCTATTCGAAACGGCCCGCCAGCGCCAACGCCTGTCGCAAAATCGACAAGAATTCCAAGAGATTTACGGTCGCTTTCGTTTTGCGGGAAGTCGCAAATCAGCTATGGACAACCGGCCCGTGCGGGTTAGGTATTGACGCGATATTTTTAAGCTGCCGCGATAGTTGTAGCCGGCAAGGAGCCTGAGAAAAAATGGCCGACGACGAGATCATCCTTTCGGAACTCTCCGACGACGAGTTGGTGCAGCAGATGCACGACGATCTTTATGACGGGTTGAAGGAAGAAATCGAGGAGGGCACCAATATCCTTCTCGAGCGCGGCTGGGCGCCTTACAAGGTTCTGACCGAGGCTCTGGTCGAAGGCATGCGCATCGTCGGCGAAGATTTCCGCGACGGCATCCTGTTCGTTCCCGAAGTGCTGCTGTCGGCCAACGCGATGAAGGCCGGCATGTTCATCCTGCGTCCGCTGCTTGTCGCCACCGGCGCCCCGAAGCAGGGCAAGATGGTGATCGGCACCGTCAAGGGCGACATCCATGACATCGGCAAGAACCTGGTCGGCATGATGATGGAAGGCGCCGGCTTCGATGTCATCGACCTCGGCATCAACAATGCGGTCGAAAAATATCTCGATGCCATCGAAAAGCACCAGCCCGACATCATCGGCATGTCGGCGCTGCTGACGACGACCATGCCTTACATGAAAGTCGTCATCGATACGATGAAGGAAAAGGGCATTCGCGACGACTATGTCGTGCTGGTCGGCGGCGCACCGCTCAACGAGGAATTCGGCAAAGCCGTCGGCGCCGACGCCTATTGCCGCGACGCCGCGGTGGCGGTCGAGACCGCCAAGGACTTCATGAAGCGCAAGCACAATGTCCGCGCTTCGGCTTGAGCCAACAAATTCGGCACCTACGAAAAAAGCCGCGCCTTGCAGTGCGGCTTTTTTATTCCCAAATGTTTGAAATCGTGCAGATCAGGGTTTCTTGACGGTATCGTCAACCGCCTTCGCAGTGGATTTGAGATCCTTGCCGACGCCGCGCACCGTGTTGGCGCAGGCCGAAACAGCCAAGGCGCAGGCGAGAATAGCGATTGGCGCAACGCGGAACAATTTCATGATTGGTGTCTCCCTCAGGATATAAATTCGCTGGACAGCAACGAAGATGGATTAGACTGGTTCCATGACTACCGCGCGAAAACAACAATCCGATCAAGGCGACAGGCTGCTCGTCATCGCCTGCGGGATGATCGCGCGCGAAGTTTTGGCGGTCAAGGAGCAGCTCGGGCTCGACCATCTCGACTTGACCTGCCTGCCGGCGGAGTTCCATTTCTATCCGGACCGCATCGCGCCGGCCATGGACAAGGCAATCGCCAAGGCCAGGGCGGACGGCTACAAACACATCTTCGTCGGCTATGCCGATTGCGGCACGGGTGGCTTGCTCGATCGGGTCTGCGAGAAGCATGGCGTCGAGCGCATGGCCGGGCCGCATTGCTTTGCCTTCTACCAGGGCATGGATACCTACGCGAAAGTCGCCGACGACGACATGATGTCGTTCTACATGACCGACTTCCTGTGCCGGCAGTTCGATGCCTTCTTCATGAAGCCGCTCGGCCTCGACAGGCATCCGGAGCTGATCAAGGACTATTTCGGCAACTACGAGAAGCTGATCTATATCGCTCAGACCAACGACCCGGAACTCGACAAGGTCGCCGAAAAGGCGGCGAAAATGCTCGGCCTCGCCTATGAGCGGCGCTCGACCGGCTATGGTGACCTGACTGGCGAACTCGCGCGGGTGGCCTCGTATCCAGAAGAAGAAGTCCGTTAAGCGCCCGACTTCGGATTATTTGCTCTCGGATTGCGGATCCGACACGAAATCGACAACGCGGCCGTTGTCAAACCGGATCGGCCCCCTTGCTGTCGGGTCCTTGCGCAACGCCTCTGCAATCAAGGCTTCGATAGTGTCGAGGTGGGCCTGCAGAATTGAGCGGTTGCCCAGTTCCCAATACTCGCCTTCATCAAAGACGTCGAACTTGTGGAAAAGAGGAGCAATTTTGCGAAGCAACTCAATGATCTCGATGTGCGCGTCCGATCCGGCAAACTGGGTCTTTGCAAAATTGCTGCATGAAGAGGTCCCTGTCGAACTCGAACCGTAGGCGATCCGACTTGGGATGCGGCAGGCATTCTATCCCCATGACCGGGCCGATATAGTCCACGCTGCGTTCGTCGATGACCCGGTTGAGAACCATTTCGGACTCGTCTATCGGCCGAAATCGCCAGTCTCGAGCGATGGCAAACGCTTCGACTTCCTGCAACAGCGCAGCGTACTGCTCCGCGCCGCC
Source organism: Mesorhizobium sp. M1428 (assembly GCF_040317515.1). NCBI lineage: Bacteria > Pseudomonadati > Pseudomonadota > Alphaproteobacteria > Hyphomicrobiales > Phyllobacteriaceae > Mesorhizobium > Mesorhizobium sp. M1428. The sequence continues at coordinate 474,116 of NZ_JAMYKT010000001.1, read as the reverse complement.
CAGTTGCCCCTCAAAATGGATCGTAATACCCAAGCACACGTCTCCGCAGAACACTCGGGACAATAGCTGCGCTTCTATTCGGTGGCCAGCGCCGCCAGCACATCGGCAAAGCTCGTCTTGCAGACGAAACCCAGCCGGTCCCTCGCTCGCGATGCATCATAGACCCGGTCGATCGACGAAAACATCGTCCAGCCTTTCTTCGCGTAGAGCACCGGATAATCCGGAAAATAGCGTGCGACAACCGACGGTGCGTCGGCGATCAATGCCGCGCAATCGTCGGGCTGGAACGGTGTTGGCGCCGAAATGATGAAGATGTCGAAGCCCAATTGCGGCGCTTTCTCCAGAGCAGCAATGTGGGCGTCGGCTGCGTCCTCCACCGTCAGCCGGCGGAACAACAGCTCATTGGCCTTGGTGTTGGCGTCCGACTGTTCGATCACATGAGCCATGTCGTCCGCCTCGGGAAAAAACCGGGCGGTGCGCAACACGATCACCGGCAGGCCGAACTGCAAATGATAGAGCCGGCAGAGGTGTTCGGCTGAAAGCTTGGTGACGCCGTAGATGTTGCGCGGTTCAGGCGACATGTCTTCCGTCAGCCATGCCGCCCTGCGCGCCCCGCCGGTGAAGCCGGTGCGGATGGTTTGGGAAATCATCAGCGATGTCGTCGAGGTGAAGATGAAGCGCTGAACGCCAAAAGCTGCTGCCGCATCGAGCAGGTTGAGCGTGCCGCGCACATTCGTCTCGACGAAATCCTCGTTGCGATGACGTTCGATGTCAGGCTTGTGCAGCGCGCCGCTATGGATGATGGCCCCGACGCGGTTCTCCTCGACCGTCCGCATGACCAGGTCGCGATCGGCGACTGAGCCGACGATTGGCGTTTCCGAAGACGGAACGAGATCGAGGCCGATGACGTCATGGTCGAGGGCCCGCAGGCGCGGTGACAAGGCGCTGCCCAGCCAACCCGACGATCCCGTCAGCAAGATCCGCATTCTTTCCACCTCGTTTCTGCTGTCGATGCTCAGGCACGGATGACAGAGCGCTGCGAAACATTAAGGTATGCGCCAGACAAGAAAACAGGCTGCACCAGCCATCAAAGGGAAACTCCACGAATGATCGCTCGCCTCATGTTTGCCGCAGCAGTTGTCTTCTGCTTTGCCCTGCCCGCGTTCGCCGATGGCGAGGTGCAGAAGCTGATAACGGCTGCCGACAAGGCGCGGCTCGACAAATATGGCGAGACGCGCAAGGCAGCGCTTGACGAGGCGAAGGCCGGCGATCCCGCTGAGGTCAAGCAGCTCGACGCCTTGCTGGCAAAGCCGCTGGTTTCCTTCTCCGACAAGGATCTGACCGGCAAATGGCAATGCCGCACCATCAAGGCCGGCGGATTGAGCCCGCTCGTCATCTATGGCTGGTTCAAATGCAAGGTGAGCGACGACGGTTCCGGCTGGAGACTGGAAAAGATCACCGGCTCGCAGCGCACCAAGGGCCGCTTCTTCGACGATAGCGAGAAACGCGCGATCTATCTCGGTTCCTTCTACGTCAACGACGATCCGGCAAAGCCCTATGGCAGCGGCCCGGAAAGCGATCAGGTCGGCTATGCCTTCCGCAACAGCGCCAGCGAATGGCGCATCGAGTTCCCGGCGCCCTACTACGAATCGAAGCTCGACATCCTCGAACTCAAGCGCTGAGCCCCGATCACCAAGGGTTAACCCGGTCAGCCTAGCATTCGCGCGCAAAGAACAGGTCTTTGCGGAGGTCGCGAAGCATGGCACAGTCGAAAACAAACCAACGGACGATCGTCGTCGTCACCGAAGGCGGGCCGCATATCTGGGCGATCGTCAACGCCGTCGCCGATCAACTCGGTCCGGTCAGCGTCATCCTCGAAGCCCCTGACTCCAAAAAGCAATTGCTCTTCGGGCGGGCGCGGCGGCAAGGCTGGGCCTCGGCCATCGGTCAACTCGGCACGATGATGCTGACGCGCCTCGGCGAGCGCTTCTTCGCCGGCCACGCAGCACGGCTTGCCGCCGAGCGGAAGCTACAAACCGAACCGAAGCATGGGCAAAAGATCATCCACGTCCCGTCGGCCAACGCGCCGGAATGCCTGCAGGCGATCGCGGAAATCCAGCCGGGTGCGGTGCTGCTCGCCGGCTGCCGCTTGCTGTCGCGGCAGACGCTGGCAAAAATCCCTTGCCCGGTCCTCAACTACCATGCCGGCATCGCCCCGAAATATCGTGGCATGAACGGCGGCTACTGGGCGCTGGCTTCAGGCGATGCGGAAAACTTCGGCACCACCGTGCATCTCGTCGCCGCCCGCGGCGACACTGGCGGCGTGCTGCGGCAGGCGCGTGGCAAACCGCAGCCGGGCGACACGATTTCAAGCTACGCGTTGCGGCAGGCGGCGTTCTCGCGCGACATCTGCGTCGAAGCGGTCAGGGATGCGCTGGCCGGCAAGCTCGGCACGGTGGATCCCGGCCTGCCTTCGAAACAATGGTATCATCCGACGGTCTGGTTTTATCTCTGGACCGGGATAAGGAACGGCGTCTGGTGACGCGCCGATTTACCGGACAGCCACCCGCCACTAACATTGCATCATGAGCGACATCGACCACCGCACCATCATTGCCGGCCTTTCAGTCGAGGATCGTCGCGACCTCACCGCCAGGCTTGACCGGCCAGGCATCGTCCGGCTGGCCGTCCATGGCGGGCTGGTTATCCTGCTGGGCGCGCTGATCGCCGCCCGCATCCCGTTCTGGCCGCTTCTCGTCTTGCCGCAGGGAATCCTGATCGTCTTCTTCTTCACGCCGTTGCACGAGACCATCCATGAAACGGCGTTCAGGACGGCGTGGCTCAATCGCGCTGTTGCCGCCGTGGCTGGCTTCCTGATCCTGCTGCCGCCGGCATGGTTCCGCTATTTCCATTTCGCCCATCACCGCCATACGCACGACCCGAAAAACGACCCCGAACTGATGGCGCCGAAGCCGGAGACCGTCAGCCAATATCTGCGCTATCTGTCCGGCGGCCCCTATTGGATCGCCATGGGCCGCGTGGTCGCAACCAACGCGGCTGGCCGCAACCGCGACGGCTTTGTACCGGACAAGGGCAGCGGCAAGGTGGTTGCCGAAGCACGGCTGTTCCTGATCGGCTATGCGGTGGTGCTGGCCGCATCGCTCGCCGCGCAATCGGCGCTGCTGTTGTGGGTCTGGATCGTGCCGGTGCTGATCGGACAGCCGTTTTTGCGGGCCTACCTGCTGGCCGAGCACGCGTTGTGCCCGCACGTCGCCAACATGCTCGAGAACACTCGCACCACCTTCACCACAAGGCTGGTGCGCTTCGTGGCTTGGAACATGCCATACCATTCGGAGCACCATTCCTATCCGGCCGTTCCCTTCCACAGCCTGCCGCGCTTCCATGAGATCGTCGCGGGGCATCTACGCACGACCGAACGAGGTTACGTGCGCTTCCACGGGAAGCTGGTCGGCAGCTTCGATGGCCGCGCCGGCTGACCTGTGCTGAAAGACTCCGCTTTCAACCGCCGCCGTCGATTGCGTCGTTTTTGAAGGCCCCCGCGTCGTCCCATAACAAGCAGCCCAACAGCGCTTCCGGCAATGCTCGAAACCACTGCATCGGCCCAAAAGATCGGAATCGATCCTCGAAAGTACGACGCAGCAGAGTTAGGTGGTAGAGCATCGTTTGTGCGTCCGATTGGACGCGCGGCGCTCTCCAGGAGCAGGAATTCATGGCCGATCTGATCGTCGTCTACTGGCGCGACATCCCCGCCCAGGTCATCGTCAAGAAGGGCCGGCAGAACGCCAAGCGCGAACTGCCATTGCGCTTCACCGAGGCGATCGACATGTGCGCCATGCGCACCGGCGCCGGCGGCACCGACGACTATCTTGCCGAATGGCGCAAGGCAGAGCCCATCCCGGTCGGTGACGATCTTGAAGCCGAGGCCGAGAAAGCCCTTCAGGAACTTGACGCGAAATACGACCGTGAGCGGCTGGTCGCTCTGGTCAAGGCGGGCGGCAAAGAAAATGTCTGATCCCCAATCAATGCCGGCGACGACGGCTCAAGCCGGCGTGACCCAGGCGACCATCGTCAAGAACGCGGCGCCGAAATCCGACTACAAGCCGGCCGACGTGTCGCCGCAGCGGCGCGTGCAGCGCTCGTTTGCTGTGCGGCTTTGGTCGGTGCGGCATTCGCGGCTGCTCGAATGGTTCTACGCCAGGTTTGCCGACATGTTCCTGACTCTCCACCCGCTATGGAAGGGCATCGGCTACAGCCGTGTCGAAGGGCCGGTGAAATTCGTCGAGAAGCGCGTCAAGGGATTCATGTTCGACTGCCGCATGTGCGGCCAGTGCATCCTATCCTCGACCGGCATGTCGTGCCCGATGAACTGCCCCAAGCAATTGCGCAACGGCCCTTGCGGCGGTGTCCGCGCCAACGGCAATTGCGAGGTCGAGCCAGACATGCCTTGCGTCTGGGTCAAGGCCTGGGAAGGCTCGCGGAACATGGTGCATGGCGACAAGATTTTGGACGTGCAGAAGCCGGTGGATCAGTCCTTGCGCGAAACTTCCGCCTGGCTGCGGGTGACCGCGCAGGCCGCGGCCGCCCGCAATGCGGCCCACAACACTACCAACACCGGAGCGTCGGCATGATCGGCCGCCAGCCAGACGAGAATCCGGCCGGCATCCATTTGCCGCTCGATCCCCTGCCCGGCCACACCTCCCGCGGCCGGCTTGAGCGGGTTCTGCGACGCGGCGAGTTCGCAGTGACGACCGAGCTCAATCCGCCCGACAGCGCCGATCCGGAAGACGTCTACAACCGCGCCAGGATTTTCGACGGCTGGGTCGACGCCATCAATGCCGTCGACGCTTCCGGCGCCAACTGCCACATGTCGTCGGTCGGCATCTGCGCGCTGCTGACCCGCATGGGCTATGCCCCGATCATGCAGATCGCCTGCCGCGACCGGAACCGCATCGCCATCCAGGGCGACGTGCTTGGGGGTGCTGCGATGGGTGTCGCCAACATGCTGTGCCTGACCGGCGACGGCGTGCAGGCCGGCGACCAGCCCGGCGCCAAGCCGGTGTTCGATCTCGACTGCATGTCGCTGCTCGAAACCTGCCGCATCATGCGCGACAACGGCAAATTCCTGTCCGGCCGCAAACTCACGACGCCGCCGCAGCTTTTCCTTGGCGCCGCCATCAACCCGTTCGCGCCGCCGATCGATTTCCGGCCCTATCGGCTTGGCAAGAAGATCGCCGCCGGCGCGCAGTTCGTGCAGAGCCAGTACTGCTTCGACGTACCGATGTTCCGCACCTACATGCAGAAGGTCCGCGATCTCGGCTATACCGAGAAATGCTTCATCCTGTGCGGCGTCGGGCCGCTGGCCTCGGCCAAGACGGCCAGATGGGTTCGCTCAAACGTGCCGGGCATTCACATTCCCGATCAGATCGTCAAGCGTCTGGAAGGCGCCCAAGATCAGAAGAAGGAAGGCAAGCAGCTCTGCATCGACATCATCAATGAGGTGAAGGAAATTCCCGGTGTGTCCGGTGTCCATGTGATGGCCTACCGCCAGGAAGAGTATGTCGCCGAGATCGTCGATGAATCCGGCGTGCTGAAGGGCCGCCGGCCGTGGAAGCGCGAAATCCGCCGCGACGACCAGCTCGTTGCCGACCGGCTCGACCACATACTGCATGACGACCTCACCGAAACCCAGGTCGACATGGTCAAGACCGCGCATTGACAGCGCGAATCGTCAGCATTCGCTTGATCAGAAACAGATAACGATATAAAGAACTCTTTATATCACGACGGAGAGATTTCATGACCCGGACCATCGTCGCCTCGGCGACACGAGAAATCATCATCGGCTTCGATCAGCCCTTCTGCGTGATCGGCGAGCGCATCAACCCGACCGGCCGTAAGAAACTGGCCGCCGAAATGATCGCCGGCAATTTTGAGACCGTCATCAAGGATGCGCTGGAGCAGGCCGCCTGTGGGGCGACCATGCTCGACGTCAATGCCGGCGTCACTGCAGTCGATCCCAACGCCACCGAGCCGGCGCTGCTGGTGCAGACGCTGGAGATCGTCCAAGGTCTGGTCGACCTGCCGTTGTCGATCGATTCGTCGGTGACCGCCGCGATCGAAGCGGCGCTGAAGGTTGCCAAGGGCCGGCCGCTGGTCAATTCTGTCACCGGCGAGGAGGAAAAGCTCGAAGCCATCCTGCCGCTGATCAAGAAATACAACGTCCCGGTCGTCGCCATTTCCAATGACGAGACCGGTATTTCGATGGACCCCGATGTGCGCTTTGCCGTCGCCAAGAAGATCGTTCAGCGCTGTGCCGACTTCGGCATTCCGGCGCATGATGTGGTCGTCGACCCGCTGGTCATGCCGATCGGCGCGCTGGGCGATGCCGGGCGCCAGGTATTTGCCCTGCTACGCCGGCTGCGCGAGGAACTCAAGGTCAACACCACCTGCGGCCTCTCCAACATCTCGTTCGGCCTGCCGCACCGTCATGGCATCAACGCCGCCTTCATCCCGATGGTGATCGGCGCCGGCATGACCTCGGCGATCATGAACCCGGTGCGGCCGCAGGAAATGGAAGCGGTGCGCGGCGCCAACGTGCTGAACGGCACCGACGAGAACTGCACCAACTGGATCAGGACCTACAAGGACTACAAGCCTGCTGAAGGCGGCCAGGCCGTTGCCGCCCGGACACAGGTCAACGCGCCGGGCGACGGCAATGGCAATGGCGGACGCAGGCGCGGCGGCCGCGAAGCGCGGATGGCCCGGGGTTGAGCCATGGCTTGGCCGACACAATATGGGCTTAGGACTGGGGAGGAACCGAAACACAGCGGCATCGCTGCCGTGGCCAAGACCCGAGCAGCGTAGAAAGTAAAGTCTGGAACGTATGAACTCTCCCGTCAACATCACCGATCCGCTCGTGCTGTTCATGCCGTCCGGCAAGCGCGGACGGTTTCCGGTCGGCACGCCGGTTCTGGATGCCGCGCGCCAGCTCGGTGTCTATGTCGAGAGCGTGTGCGGCGGGCGTGCCACTTGCGGGCGTTGCCAGATCGAGGTGCAGGAAGGCAATTTCGCCAAGCACAAGATCGTTTCCTCCAACGACCACATCTCGCCCAAGGGCGCCAAGGAAGAGCGCTACGAGCGCGTGCGTGGGCTGCCCGAGCGGCGCCGCCTGTCCTGCTCGGCGCAGATTCTCGGCGATCTCGTCGTCGACGTGCCGCAGGACACCGTCATCAACGCGCAGACCATCCGCAAGGACGCCGACACCAGGGTCATCGCCCGCGATGCGGCAATCCGCATGTGCTATGTCGAGATCGAAGAACCCGACATGCACAAGCCGCTCGGCGACCTCGACCGCCTGAAGATCGCGCTGATGAAGGACTGGGGCCTCAAGAGCCTCGATTTCGATTTCCATCTGTTGCCGCAGGTGCAAGGCATTTTGCGCAAGGGCAACTGGACCGCGACCGCCGCCATCCACAAGGACACCGACAGCGAGACCGCGCGGGTCATCGCTTTGTGGCCCGGCCTCAAGAACGAGGCGTACGGGCTTGCCTGCGATATCGGCTCGACCACCATCGCCATGCATCTGGTGTCGTTGCTGTCGGGCCGCGTCGCCGCCTCGTCGGGCACATCCAATCCGCAGATCCGCTTCGGCGAGGACCTGATGAGCCGTGTCTCGTACGTAATGATGAACCCGGACGGCCGCGAAGGCATGACGGTCGCCGTGCGCGAGGCCATTTCGGGGCTTGTGGACAAGGTCTGCACCGAAGGCAACGTCCAGCGCAATGACATCCTGGATTCCGTCTTCGTCGGTAATCCGATCATGCATCATCTGTTCCTCGGCATCGATCCGACCGAGCTCGGCGGCGCCCCCTTCGCGCTAGCCATCTCCGGCGCCGTGCACATCAAAGCATCGGATATCGGCTTGAAGCTCAACCAGGGCGCCAGGCTTTATATGCTGCCTTGCATTGCCGGCCATGTCGGCGCGGACGCTGCCGCGGTGACGCTGTCGGAAGGCCCGCACCGCCAGGACGAGATGATGCTGATCGTCGATGTCGGCACCAATGCCGAGATCGTGCTCGGCAATCGCCAGCGGGTCGTGGCGGCCTCCTCGCCAACTGGCCCGGCCTTTGAAGGTGCGGAAATCTCCGGTGGCCAGCGTGCCGCACCGGGTGCCATCGAGCGCGTCCGTATCGATCCCGAAACGCTTGAGCCGAAATACCGCGTCATCGGCTCGGAACTCTGGTCCGACGAGCCGGGCTTCCTCGACAGCGTGCAGGCGACCGGCGTCACCGGCATTTGCGGCTCCGGCATCATCGAGGTGGTCGCCGAGATGTATCTCGCCGGCATCATCTCCGAGGACGGCGTCGTCGATGGATCGCTGAGCGCCAACTCGTCTCGCGTCGTCGCCAATGGCCGCACCTTCTCCTATGTGCTGAAGGAAGGCGAGCCCAAGATCACCATCACCCAGACCGATGTGCGCGCTATCCAGCTTGCCAAGGCCGCCCTTTATGCCGGCACCAAGCTTTTGATGGAAAAGCAGCACACCGATCACGTCGATCGCATCCACTTCGCCGGCGCATTCGGCTCGTTCATCGACCCGAAATACGCAATGGTGCTGGGCCTGATCCCGGATTGCGACCTCGACAAGGTCTCGGCCGTTGGCAATGCGGCCGGCGCCGGCGCCCGCATGGCGCTCTTGAACCGTGGCTATCGCCGCGAGATCGAGGAAACCGTTAGCAAGATCGAGAAGATCGAGACGGCGCTGGAGCCGAAATTCCAGGAACATTTCGTTTATGCCATGGCGCTCCCGAACAAGATCGATCCGTTTCCCAAGCTGTCGGCGGCGGTGAAACTGCCACCCCGCAAGACGGTCAGCGAGGACGGCATTGCCGGCGACGCTGCCCCGCGGCGGCGTTCGCGCGAAGGCCACGCCGCGCGGCGCGGGCGGGGATGACTCGCCTCCGCTAGGCTGTCAGACCTTCCATTTTCATTTGTATGCAAATGTTTCCAGATCGCACCGATCTGGAAACGAAATCGCGTTTTCGTGAAATCCGCCAGATACATAGGCGGAGCATTTAACCGGTATCGAACGGCAGGCGGAAACAATTTTCGGCCACCGCAACGCTCCAAGGAGATCACGATGTCGATGTTCGAAAGCCTCGGCCGCTATGGTGCGGCCTTCAAGAAAACACGCGAAGCGCGAAAGTCGCTGCGCATCCTGAACAGCTTGCCGCCTGAGATCCAGAAGGACATTGGCTGGCCGGTGTCGCCGCTTTCGGTCGGATGGGGCATGCAGCGCGGATGAAATTCATCGGCAAATGCAAGCTGCTCGGTATTCGCCGGGGCCGCAATGCGGCTCCGGCTGCACCCAGCAATTGGCTGCGCGCCGCATTACTGCCCCGGCGTTGAGCTGCGCCAATAGGCCAGAGACTTCATGGCCGGACGCTTTGTCGACAGCTGGGATCAAACCACCGTGTTGAGATTGCATCAATCTTGACTTTTTTGGTGGCGACACAATCTTCGAAATAGTCGGGGGTTCTCTTAGTCGGCTCAGCCGAAGTCCGTGTATCTGCATGCCCAGTCTCAAAAGCCACGTCGTGTCGTTCGTCCTCAGGTACAGTCGCAAGAAGGCGTTTTCCAGCCCGGAGAACCTGCAGCGCTGGATCGCCTATGCGCGCAGGACGGAAAACCATCAGCCGCCTGCGTCGCTGCGGTCGCACCTGGAGATCACAACCCGCACGATCAACGGCTTTCCCGTCTACGAGATCGCTCCCCAGGCTGGTGAGCGGAGGCGGATTCTCTACCTGCACGGCGGCGCTTACGTCTTTGAAATCACACCCTATCATTGGCGGCTGATCGCCGACATGGCCGACCGTCTCGGGTTCGGTATTACCGTGCCGATCTATCCCATTGCTCCCGAACACGATTTTCACGCCATGTTCGGCATGGTCGGCGCCGTCTACCGCCAGATGTTCGGCGAAACCAGGGCAAATGATATCGTCTTCATGGGCGATTCCGCCGGCGGAAACATGGCCGTCGTGCTGACCATGATGGCTGCGCAAGACGGCCTGCCCTTGCCATCACGCCACGTGCTGATTTCGCCCGGCCTCGACGTGTCGCTCGCCAACCCAGAAATGTATGAGGCTGAACGCAACGATCCGTGGCTGGGCATTGCCGGCGGCCGCGAGGCGATCCGGCTTTACAGCGCCGGCATAGATCCCACCGACTGGCGCATCAGCCCGGTTTACGGCGACTTGTCGGTGCTGCCCAAAACGCTGCTGCTGACCGGTTCACGTGATCTGCTCACCCCCGACAATCTGATCTTCGCGGAAAAGGCGCGCGCGGCCGGCGTCGAAATTGAGGTCGTCCACGAACAAGGCATGTTCCATGTCTGGCCGTTGATCGACATGCCGGAGGCGCGACGCGCGCGGGACAGTATAGTGGCCTTCTTGACCAACGAAACTGGCAGTTACCATGCCAAGGCAGGAGAGTTGTCGCTGCAGAGGACAGACCGCGACGGAACCCCTCGCGATCTGGTTGCGCCGCTCAGGTCGTAGTTTGGGTCAGAACTTCCCAGTTTCCCTGAACATCTCAAACGTCGCGCGGATATGGTCGGCTACTGCCTTCACCGGAGCACTGGCGTCCGGCGTCACCACCATGGCGAGATTGTAGGTGCCGATGTCAGGCATGCCGTCCTTCGGGCACAACTCGACCATGTCGCTGCCGAGGAATGATTTCGGAAGCGGCGCGACTGCAAGATCCGCCATGATCGCGGCGCGCTGGCCGGCCGTGTGTGCGCTCATATAGGCGATGCGGTAGTTACGGCCCTCGCGGCCAAGCGCCTCCAATGCCCCTGCCCGCCAGGCACAGCCCTCTTCCCACAAGGAGACCGGCAGCGGCTCGCGCAGATGCGCGCAACCGCCCTTGGCACCGGCCCAGACGATCGGCTCTGTGAGCAGCACTTCGGCACCGATCGCGCTGGTCTTGTAGGAGTTGGTGAGCAGCGTGATGTCGAGTGCCCGATCGTCCATGCGCCGGCGCAGATTGACACTCTGGTCGATGGTGACGTCGACGGCGATCGATGGATGCGATTGTGCGAACCGCTTCAGCACATGCGGCAGCACACGTTCGCCATAATCGTCCGGCGAGCCGAGCCGCACCACCCCGACAATGTCTGGAATGATGAACTTCGACACCACCTCGCGATTGATCGACAGCAGCCGGCGCGCATAGCCGAGCAGCATCTCGCCATCGGTGGTCAGCGTCACCGAACGGGCATCGCGCGCGAACACCGAGCGGCCGAGAATATCCTCCAGCTTCTTGATCTGCATGGAGACGGCCGACGGCGTGCGGAAGACCGCATTGGCCGCAGTGGTGAAGCTGCCGGTCTCGGCGATTGCAACGAAAGTGCGCAGAACGTCGAGATCGAGCAGTGGCAGCGGATGATTGAGTGGGGCGTTCATGGCAAGCGACCTTCAATTTTTCTGATGCAAACCATCATTCCATTTCGTTTGATTGAACATCAGTTTGGGAGGATAGTCAACTCCATCGAAGGCAAGACGCATGGAAGTGGTCCTGAAACAACCATGACACGGACCTGCAATCGACACGAAATGAAGCTGAAACAAACCCGGTGTACCGCCTGACGCTGCAAGCGCCGGGACAACCCGGCCCAACGCGAAGGAGAATGAGATGTCTATCCTGTCATCCATCGGTCGGATCGCGACCGAGTTCAGCGAGGCCCGCGCCCGCTACCAGACGGAACGCGCCATCCGCGCGCTGCCGATTGAACTGCAGAAGGATATCGGCTGGCCCGACGCTGCCGATGCCAAGGCCGGCACTCGCCATGGTGTGGGATCTTGGGCTGGAGCAAAGTAAACCGTGTGTATCAACAGCTGAAGGCCTGCCGCGCAGATCAGCCCGGCAGGCCTTTTTGTTTGTATTCCAATGATTTTCCCGAGCCATGTCGCCGTCGCATGCCGCATATGAGCAAGTCGCATAGCAGCCCGCATTGGCAATCAACACATTGTAAATAATCCAAAATCCTGGGCAGAATGCCCAAATTTGTCGCATTCCGTGTCGCTTTTCATATCAAGTGCTTCGCTTTTGCGATTTAGTTTCCCCTCACGTAAGCCTATATCATCATCAACAAACGAGCTGCCCCACTCCATCAAGCGAAGGCGACCCGTCTGAGCAACCGAATGGAGATGATCATGAAGCTTTTTGCCCGCCTCTTTGCCCGCCGCGAAATGAACCTGACGACCGCGCTCGAGCGCCAGCGTCTGGCCAACACCATGCCTGGTCAGACCGGCGCCATGGCTGCCGCGCGCCTCGGCTTTGTCGCCTGAGACAGCGATCCTGGTAGAAGCAGCCTCGCGCTGCTTCGAGGTCGATCCAGCGCCGCTTCGGCTTTGCCGAGGCGGCGTTTTCGTGCGCAGACTGCGTAGGCTCGTTTGGTCAATCCGGTGGCATGTCGTGTCCTTCGCCGCATAGCGATTGCCCATTTGCGACCCGTGTCGCAAATAAAGTCTCTCCGTTGCCATCTAGCCAATTGACAGGAAACGTTTTTCCTGATGTCGCTATGCTAATCGCGACATCCTGTTCGCGCCATTGCAGCGTGAGGATCTACCCGTGAACGTCGTAAAGCACCCGATCCGGCGATCGTTCGTATTCTTCCTGGTCCCCGATTTCACCATGATCGCCTTCGCGACGGCGCTCGATCCGTTGCGTTCGGCCAACCGCATGCTCGGCTATGAAGCCTATCGCTGGCGGCTCGCCAGCATCGACGGCAAGCCGGTTCGGGCCTCGAACGGCGTCGAATGCGCCGTCAACACCTCGCTGGAGGAAGAGCGCAAGAAAATGTCCGGACCGGACCGGCCGAACATGGCCATCGTTTGCAGCGGCATCAATGTCGAGCGCTACCAGAACAAATCGGCCTTTGCCTGGTTGCGCGAGGAGTACAATCGCGGCGTTGCCGTCGGCGGCCTGTGCACCGGCGCGCATATCCTGGCCGCCGCCGGCCTGCTGTCCAACAAGCGCTGCGCCATCCATTGGGAGAACCTGCCGGGCTTTTCCGAGGCGTTCCCCAAGGCCAATGTCTTCGCCGACCTCTTCGAGATCGACCAGAACATCTACACCTGCGCCGGCGGCACCGCCGCGCTCGACATGATGCTGAAACTGATCGGCGACGATTTCGACGAGAGCCTCGTCAACCGCGTCTGCGAGCAGGTGCTGACCGATCGCGTGCGCAGCCCGACCGACCGCCAGCGCCTGCCGCTGCGCGCCCGCCTTGGCGTGCAGAATTCCAAGGTTCTGACCATTATCGAACTGATGGAGGCCAATCTCTCCGAGCCGCTCTCGCTGATCGAGATCGCTGACCATGTCGACCTGTCGCGCCGGCAGATCGAGCGCCTGTTCCGCACCGAGATGGGGCGCTCCCCTGCCCGTTACTATCTGGAGATCCGCCTCGACCGCGCCCGGCACCTGCTGATCCAGTCGTCGTTGCCGGTGGTCGAAGTGGCGGTCGCCTGCGGCTTTGTTTCCGCCTCGCATTTCTCCAAATGCTATCGCGAGTTGTACGCCCGCTCGCCGCAACAAGAACGCGTCGACCGCAAGCAGCTTCTGGCGGCTTGATCCGGCACGTTCGTGGGCGCAGCCAAAAATTGTCATGACATTGTCTGGCGAAATGGGTATCCTTCGATCGAGAGGTACCAATGACGACCAGAACCACCAGATCGGAAAAACTGGACTTGCGCCTTACCCCCCAGGCAAAGCGTACGCTCGCAAGCGCCGCCGCGACTGAACGCCGTTCGCTCAGCGATTTCGTGCTTGAAAGCGCGCTTGCGCGAGCCGAAGAAACGTTAGCCGACCGGCGCAGCTTCCATCTCGACGCCGAAAAATGGGTCGCGTTTATTGCAGCGCTCGACGCGCCAACGCGTGATCTCCCCCGCCTCAAACGCCTATTGAACGAACCAAGCATCTTTTCCGGTCGCGATCCGGCGTGAACGAATTCCAGATCGAGAAACTGGCCCGCAAGCATGTGGTGGACATGTTCGACTGCGGTGAAGAACCGCTCAATCGATTTCTCGTCCGCTATGCATTCCAAAACCAGCAAGCCAATGCTTCGCAAACCTACATCGGTCTCTCTGGCGAAGACGTGATCGGCTTTTACACCCTGGTCGTTGGTGAAGTCGCATATGAGGGTGCGCCTGAGCGATTGATGAAAGGTCTCGCACGCCATCCGGTGCCTGTAATGCTGCTGGCGCGTCTTGCGGTTAGTTTGGACTGGCAAGGCAAAGGCGTCGGCGGCGGACTGTTGCGCGATGCCGTCCTGCGCAGTTTGCAGGCGGCCGATATTGCAGGTATCCGCGCGGTCGTCGTCCACGCCAAGAACGACGGCGCCCGCACGTTTTACGAGCGCTACGGATTCGCGCAATCGCCGACGGACCCGCTGCATCTTTACGTGCTTATCAAGGACTTACGAAGTCTCTGAGCCGTTCAGGCGCCTTGCTGACCCGACTATGTCTGCGCCGTGCGCATCGCCTCGACGCGGATGTCTTCCGTCAGCCGCGCCTTCAGGGCCGAAAACTCCGGGCTGGTCTTCAGCGTATAGTGGCGCGGATGCGGCAGGTCGACGGCAACGTCCGATTTGATGCGGCCCGGCCGTGCCGTCATCACCACGACGCGCGACGCCATGAAGATCGCCTCCTCTATGTCGTGGGTGACGAACAGCACCGTCTTTTGCCGGCGCTCCCAGATGCCGAGAAGCAGTTCCTGCATCAGCCCGCGGGTCTGGTTGTCGAGTGCGCCGAACGGCTCGTCGAGCAGCAGGATCTCCGGATCGTTGGCCAGTGCCCGGGCAATCGCGGTGCGCTGCTGCATGCCGCCGGAAAGCTGCTTCGGCCAATGGTTTTCAAAACCTCTCAGACCGACGAGATCGACGTAGGACGCGACGATGTCGCTGCGCTCGCGCTCTGCCATTCCGCGCTCGCGCAGGCCGAAGGCGATGTTGTCGGCGACCGTCAGCCACGGGAACAGCGTGTACGACTGGAAAACCATGCCACGGTCCGGGCCCGGCCGGTCCACCACCCTGCCATCGAGCAGAACACGTCCCCCACTCGGCGCTTCGAGGCCGGCGACGATCCTGAGCAGCGTCGACTTTCCACAGCCGGATGGCCCCAGGATGGTGATGAAGTCGTTGGCGGCAACCGCCAGATCGATCGGCATCAGCGCGTTGACCGGCTGCCCGCCGCCGACACCGGCGAAGGTGCGCGAGACGCCTTCGATGAGAAGCTTGCTCACGCCAGACTCCACGGAAACAGCCAGCGGTTGAGCGCCTTGAAGGCGAAATCGGACAGCAGCCCGATCAGGCCGATGACGATGATGCCGAAGATGATCTGCCCCGTCGCCAGCCGTGACTGGCTGTTGATGATCATATAGCCGATGCCCGACGACGAGCCGATCAGCTCGGCGACGATGACGTAAGTCCAGGCCCAGCCGAGCACCAGCCGCAGCGTCTCGGCAATCTCCGGCGCATTCGCCGGCATGATCACGCGCCGTACGATGCCGTTGTCGGACGAGCCAAGCGTATAGGCCGCCTCGACCAAGTCGCGCCGTGTGCCGCCGACCTTGACCGCGATGATCAGGATGATCTGGAACACCGAGCCGACGAAGATCACCAGCAGTTTTTCGAGCTCGCCGACGCCCGCCCACAGGATGAGCAGCGGAATGAAGGCCGATGCCGGCAAATAGCGGGCGAAGGAGACGAACGGTTCCAGGAACGCCTCCACGGGCTTCCAGGCGCCCATCACGATGCCGAGCGGGACGGCAACGATGGCCGCCATCAGAAACCCGCCGAAGACGCGCCAGATGGTGATGAGGATGTCGAGCCAGAAGCGGTCCTCGACCAGCAGCCGCCAGCCGTCTCTCACCATCGACAGCGGATCGGCTAGGAAAATGCGATTGACGTGGCCGCCAAGCGTGATCCACGCCCAGAACGCCACGAACAGCACGAAGAACAAGATGCCGAGCACGGTTCGAATGCCCGGCGAGACCGGATGCAAGGGGCGCGGCATCTTCGACCGTCCTCTGAACTGAATGAAAAAGCGGCGGCGCACGCGCCGCCGCCGGGCGACAATCCTGCCGGTTAGTCGGCGACGGCGCTGGTGTCGGCCAATGTCGAGACGTCGGGCGCTTCCTTGATCAAACCCATCTGCAGCAGAAGTTCGCCGGCGGTCTTGGAAAAGTCCTGGAATTCCTTAGTGAAGAACTGCTTGTTTTCAGCCTTGTCGGCCCATTTCAGGTATTTGGCCGACTCTTCGAACTCCTTGGCCGACTGCTTCACGTCGGCGCCCATCGTCTCATAGGATTTCGCGGGATTGCTCTTGATCAGGTCGAGTGCCTCGAAATAGCTGTCGGCAAGCGCCTTGGCCGCATCCGGATTGGCCTTGAGGAACTCCGGCGTGCAGCCGACCGTGTCGAGCACCATCGGATAGTCGAGAGTGGTCACAAGGATATGGCCCTGGTCGGACTTTTCGCGCACGGCCGAGATGAACGGCTCATAGGTGACCGCCGCATCGTTCTGGCCGGCGAGAAACGCCTGCGCCGCCGCGTCCGGCTCCAGGTTGACGACGGTCACGTCCTTGGTCGACATCCCGTTCTTGTTGAGCACCCAGGCCAGCATGAAATAGGGCGACGTGCCCGGCGCCGAGGACGCGACCGACTTACCCTTGAGATCGGCGACGGTCTTGATGTCGTTGCGGGCGACGATGCCGTCGGCGCCGTAGGATTTGTCGAGCTGGAATATCTGCTTGGTCGTCACGCCGTTAGCGTTCCAGACCAGCCACGTCTCGACCGTGGTGGCGGCGCATTGCAGGTCGCCGCTGGCGATGGCGAGCGGCCGGCTGGCTTGCGGCACCTTTTTCAAGGTGACGTCGAGGCCGTGCTTTTCGAAGATGCCGGCCTGCTTGGCGAGCGTCAGCGGCGCAAAGCCGGTCCATCCACTGATCCCGATGCTGACCGATGTGGCAGCCATCGCCGGCGCGCACAATCCAACGGCAAGCGTCAAGCTTGCTGCAAGAATTCCGATCCTGTTCATGTCGGTTCCCCTTTTATGTGTTCGGATGGGGAATTGTGTCACAGACGCCCACAGGCTTGTCAATGAAGCATATGCTGCACTGCGGTATGTCATCGCGGACAGCGAGTTCGGCATTAGCGGCTGTTGTACATCCAGCTGCGGTCACGCCACATTTTTTCCCCGACCAGGCAGTCGGTGACGGGGCTGTCTTGTGCCAGCACCAATGGCGGGTGCGCCGCCTCTTCCGCCGCTCGCTGCGGCGAGGCCGGACCGGCAAGCTCCAGCACCAGCTTACGGCGGATGGCCTCCGGAAACTGCGTCCAGTCATTGACCGGGATCATGAAGGAGCCCGGCCCGCCGATGACGCAGTCGCTGTAGTAACGGTCGAGATTGTTGACATCGTAAGCGCTGCTGAACCCGCCCCTGGTCATCAGCGGCAGGCCGTTGACGGTGATGCCCTGCTTGATAACGGCGTCGCGGGTGATATCGACAGGTGCGCCCTGGTTGTTGGGGCCGTCACCCGAAATGTCGATCACCCGCTTGACGCCCTGGAAGCCGCTTTCGGCAAAGAGATCGCTGGCAAATTCCAGCGCGCCGGAGATCGAGGTGCGCCTGGCACTGGCCGGCGGATGAGCGGAAAGCTGCGCTGCCAGCCGCTCGGCGTCGGCACGATTGGCGATCACCGTCCACGGAACGACGACCTGCTGCCAGGTCGCGCCAGCCCATTCGACATAGGTGACGGCAATCTTGCCATGAGCGCCTTCCCCGATCGCCTGCAGCACATCGTCATGCGTCAGTGCCGCCGCATAGCCGTGACGCTGGATTTCGAGCTCGTCCGGCGACATGGAAAGCGAAACGTCGACTGCCAGCACCAGTTCGATGTCAACGGGTTCGGCAGCGCGGGATATCGCCGTCGGCCATAGCACCGAGGCCAGCGCGGCGGCACCCGAGACGAGATGTCTTGCACAGGCAAAACCAGACATGCCGCACGGTAAGCGAAAATAGTCGATCGACAAAGAGAAAAGCCCGGTGGAGAGCCGGGCTGTTCCAGTCACGTTTTTGCGAGCGCGCGTCTCTAAGTTCAGCTGCGCGGATTGAGGTTCTCCGGGTCGTAGAGCGGCCTGTAACCGACGGCAGCCACTTCGACCGGGTATTTCTCGCAGAAATATTCGACGCTCAGCTTACGGCCCTCCTGACAATAAGCCCAGGGCAGGTAGGCGAGCGCGATATTCTTGCCGATGGTCGGACCGTAGGCCACCGAGGTCGTGAAGGACCGGCGGCCGAGCTCGTCGACCAGCGTCTCACCGGTTTGCGGGTCCATCACCGGCATCGTGCCGACCGGATAGCGGGGAACGCCGTCGGAATCGGTATTGTCGGTCATGATAAGCGTGCAAAGCATGGCCGGCTGATGCGCCCGGGCGCGATATTCCAGATGCTTTGCCTTGCCGCAGAAATCGGCCTCCTTGACCTTCGGGCGGGCAAGGTCGGCTTCCAGCAGATTGTATTCGGTCAACAGATCCGCGTTCTGCAGGCGCAGGCTCTTCTCCATGCGGCGGCTGTTGGCATAGGTCTCGACGCCAAAGGCCATCACGCCGGTCGACCGCAGCGCGTCCCAGACGGCCAGGCCGTCCTCGTAGCGCATATGCAGTTCCCAGCCTTGCTCGCCGACATAGGAGATGCGGAAGGCGGTCACGTCCTTGCCGCCGATCCTGACGGGCTTGATCGCGGCAAAGGGAAAATTCTCCGGGGTCAGCCCGTCGGGGTTTTCCACGCACTTGCTCAATGTCGCTCGCGCGTTCGGACCCCAGATGCCGACGGTCACGTACTTCTCGGTCACGTCGGTGACGGTAACGTTGAAGCCTTTGTCTTCTGCCGTCCGGCGCATGTACTGGAAGTCGCGCGGCCCGGCATCAGCGCCGTCGATGACGCGGCAGCGGTCGGCCATGCGGATGACGGTCAGGTCGGCGCGGACCATGCCTTCCTCGTCGAGGAAATGGGTATAGATGCCCTTGCCGATATTTCCGTCGCCGCCAATCTTTGCCGCGCACAGCCATTCCATCAGCGCGACATGATCGGGACCTTCCACGTCGTACATGGCGAAATGCGACAGGTTGACGATGCCGCAGTCCTCGCTCATGGCCAGATGCTCGGCATTCGAGACGCGCCAGAAATGGCGGTTATCCCATTCGTTTTGGCGCACCGGCACCCGGTTGCCGTATTTCTCGAGCAAATGCTCGTTGGCGGCGTAGCCATGGGCGCGCTCCCAGCCGCCGAGCTCCATGAAATAGCCGCCGAGTTCCTTCTCGCGCTCCCAGAAGGGCGAACGGCGAACATTGCGGGCCTTGGAGAAGGGTTCGCGCGGATGGACAGCCGGGTTGTAGACCTTCATCGCCGTTTCGGTGCAGCGGTCCCAGATGAACTGCTCTTTCGTCTGGTGCGGATAGAAGCGCGAATAGTCGATGGCGTGGTGGTCGATCGCTGTGCGGCCGTCCGTCATCCAGTCGGCGATGAGCTTGCCCATGCCGGGGCCGTCCTTGACCCAGATGGCCACGGCATACCAGAGGCCTCTCACCTTCTGGCTTTCGCCCATCGAGGGGCCGCCGTCCGCCGTCACCTGCAGCAGGCCGTTGAAGGAGTGGCTCTCATTGTAGCCCAGCTCGCCCAGGATCGGCGTCAGTTCCATGGCCCGCTCAAGCGGCGCCAGGATCTGCTCCATGTCGAGATCGCGTTGCGACGGCGAAAGCCGCGCCTCATTTTTCTCGAGAATGTCGCGCGGATGGCAAAGGCGCGGATTGGTCTCTTCGTAATAACCCCATTCGATCTGCCCGCCTTCAGCGGTCTTGGGGTCGCCGGTATCGCGCATGTAGGCCGAATTGCCCTGGTCGCGCAGCAGCGGCCAGCCGATCTCCTTGCCGGTGCCGGCGAACTCGGTGTACGGCCCGAAGAAGGTAAGCGGGTGGTCGATCGGCATGACCGGCAGGTCCTCGCCCGCCATTTCCGCAATCAGCCGTCCCCAGATGCCCGTGCAGACCACGACATAGTCAGCCTCGATCGTGCCGCGGTCGGTCACCACGCCCTTGATGCGGCCGTTCTCGATGACGAGCGACCTCGCCGACGTATTCGCAAACGCCCTGAGTTTGCCGGAAGCTTCCGCCTGGTCGACCAGCTTGCCGGCGACTGTCTGCGAGCGCGGGATGACCAGGCCGGCATCGGGATCCCACAGGCCGCCCTGCACCATCTGCTCTTCGATCAGCGGGAATTTTTCCTTGATCTCGGCGGGATCGATCAGGCGGGCGCGTGTGCCGAAGGCCTTTGCCGAGGCGATCTTGCGCTTGATCTCCGCCATGCGGGCGTCGTCGCCGACGCGGGCGACCTCGAGGCCGCCGATGCGCGCGTAGTGACCCATCTTTTCGTAGAAATCGATTGAATAGAGCGTCGTCCAGCACGACAGGAAGTCATGGCTGGTCGTGTAGCAGAAGTCGGAAGCGTGCGCCGTCGAGCCGATATCGGTCGGGATGCCCGATTTGTCGATGCCGACAATATCGTCCCATCCTCGCTCGATCAGGTGATGGGCGACCGATGCGCCGACGATGCCGCCAAGCCCGACGATGACGACCTTCGCCTTTTCCGGAAACCCTGCCATTGCCCGCGACTCCAAGATGCTACTGCGGCAGACTATAGGGCGGCGCGGCGGCGCGCTTGCAGCCTGTTTGCGACATCGCCAAAAAAGCCCGCGCCACCAGCCCGTCGAATACAGTTAGACCTAGCCCTCGCCCTGCTCAGTACGAAGGCGCTGCTAGAGCAGCTTCGAAGAAAAGTGCATACCTTCATCGTCGATTACCGGAAGCAAACAAAAGGCCGGGCGTTTGCCCGGCCTTCAAAAATCATGGCGTCGACCTTACTTGATGCGCGCGACGCCGCCCGAGATCTCGATGGTTTCCGAACCGGTCAGTGCCTCGAGGTCGCCATTCGGCAAGGTAACGAAACAGCCGCTCGGGCAAAATTCCACGGTTTCGCCGGCGGCCAGCGCCAGCTCGGTCTTGCCGCCGCCTTCCGTCACGATCAGCGTGCGGGTCTCGGCGTCCTTGTTGACCGCGCTGGCGGCATGAGCCGAACCGCCCACGGCCAGAAAAGCGATGGCGGCGACGAGAGACTTCCACATTTTGCAGTATCGGTGTTGCCACCGCCTCTGTTGCATTTCGCAAGGCATTCTCGCCGTTTGCAGGTGAGCTTATATGAGATGCAAGCTGAACAGCAACTGAATGCCGCATTCATGCCGCAATTGGTTTCCGAAGGCTTGAAGGCAAGCTCCAGACAGCTAGTCGGGGTCCGGCTTCCGCACCTTGCGTCCCGACTTGGCGAGACGTTTCGCCTCGACCGCCGCTAGGGCTTTTGCTTGTTCCCGCTCGGCGAATTCGACTTCGATCTTGTCGTCGTCGATCGGCCACGCCACGTGCTTTTTGGTCTCGACGACGGCGCGCGGCGTCGACGGAATTTCGATATGCTGGTCGGCGAACACATCGAAGATGGCAAAGCGGATGTCGTTCTGGACGATATTGCCATTAAGAACATCCGCCAGGAATACGCGGATCTCGAATTCAAGTGCGGCCGGGCCGAAATTGGAAAACAGCACAAAGGGTTCCGGGTTCTTCAGCACCAGCGGATGGCTGCGTGCGATCTCCAACAGGACGCCATGCACGTGCTTGACCTCGCTGCCATAGGCAACGCCGACCTTGATGTCGATGCGGCCGAGCTTGTTGCGGTGCGTCCAGTTGCCGACCGCATTGTTGATCAGGTTTGAATTGGGCAGGATCACCGATTGCCGTTGGAACGTCTCGATCTCGGTGGCCCGCACGCTAATCTTCTTGACCGTACCGCTGATGTCGCCGGCGACGATCCAGTCGCCGACCTTGAACGGTCGCTCGGCCAACAGGATCAGGCCCGACACGAAATTCGAGACAACATTCTGCAGGCCGAAACCGATGCCGAGAGACAGAGCGCCGGCGACCAGCGCGAGATTGGAGAGGTCGATACCGGCCGCTGAGATGCCGACCAGTGCCGCAACTGCGACGCCGGCATAACCGACCGCCAGCCGGATCGAATTGCGCACGCCGGTGTCGACCCGGCCGCGCGCCATTACCGAGCCGTCGAGCCAGCCCTGGAACCAGCGCGTCAGGAAATAGCCGATGATGAAGACGACGACGCCGGTGAGAATGCCGGTGACCGAGATCGTCACCGAACCGATGGTGAGGCCGGTCGCCAGCTTGTAGGCCCAGGCCTGGATGTCGCCGGGCTGGAAGCCCCACATCAACAGGATCAGCGGCAGGAACACCAGCACAATCATGATGTTGATGGCGGCGCTGACGACAAGCCCGAGCTGGTCGAGGGCGGTCTCTTCGTAGCTTGAATTGGCCGCTAGCCAGCGCCCGATCGAAGTTTTGGCGAAACCACCTTCCTCGCCGATCGCGCGCGCCGACAGGAAGCCGATATAGGCGGTGACCAGGATAGTGCCGGTGACCACGACCTGCAGCGAGACGAAAATTGCAAGGCCGATATAGCCGAGCAGTGCCGATGCGATGGTGAATAGGCCTAGCGCGACGGCGGTGTAGCGCAGCCACGCCGGCCACGGGCGCCAGCTTCCGTCGAGGGCCTTGAACGGCTTCAGCAGGCCCATAAGGATCAGGATGATGCCGACGATGATGGTGGCGATGAAGCTTCTGGCGATGGTCAGCGACAGTGGCGAGCCCATCTTGTCGTTGACGACAGACAGGAAGTTGTTGCTGCCGATGACGACAGCCATGGCGGTCGTCAGCCGCACCAGCCAGCGCGCCGGGCCGGTTTCAACCGGGATCAGACGCCAGTTCGGCAGTCGGGGCTCGAGCGCTGCGTTGGTCAGGCGGTTGACGCAGAACACCACCGCGATAACGGCAACCAGCGAATTCAGGAAGATGCCGATATCGCCGCGTAAGACGTTGTAATAATTGAAGAAGAAGATCGTCGAGACAAGGAAGGCGCCGACCGCCAGCGTCGGCAGCAATGTCGACCAGAACGCCACCGACAGGCGGCTGAGATAGGAGGGATCCTCGACGGAGGGATCGGCTTCGAAGACGCGGCCGAACAGGCGTCGGCCGCCGATAAAAAGCACTGCAGCGAATGCGAGCGCCATCAAAGTCGCGGCAAGAATGGCCTGGAACTTGAACTTGAAGGCGAAGCTCAGCCAGGACGACACCGCCTTATAGAAGCCGGAAAACTCAGCGTTGGCGTCGGAAAAGACTTCAGGGCTAAGCGCATCGGACAGCACGTAGCGCTTAGTAAGCACATTGCGGAACAGCTCGCTGCGCATGTTGCCGATCTTCTCGATCAGCCCACTGATGCGGATCGACAGGTTCTGCGCGCTGGCAATAACGGCGTTGATCTCGGCTTTTTCGGAAGCCAAGGCCTGGCGTTCACCGGTTACGATGTCTGGCTCGGCCGGCTGGCCCGCGGCCGGCGGAGGTCCCAGCATCTCAATCCGATCGTTGATATCGCCGAGACGCGAGCGGAACGCTAGCGCGCTGGTGAGCGCCGCCCGCGACAGATCCTCCAATTGCAGACGGATTTCCACGAGGGTGGCATCGTCTTGGCCGTCCTGCTGTATCTTCTTCTCGAGATCGTCGGTTTTGGCCGTCAGACTCTGGATGACCTTCTGCTGGTCTGCGACCAGCCCGGCGGCGCCCTGCCCGAGTGCCTGCGCCATAGCAACGAACGACGGCGGCGCCGAGACAACAAGCGCAAGAATCAAGACCAGGCGGAGTAAACGAAAGAACATGATTTTTCTGGCGACTCGCGGGCGGCATCGGCAGTTTTGAAGCACGTCCTTGATAAAGAGGCTCATATCATGGGGCAAGTCACCCCAGGCGGCTCGTTTTTCGAAGTCCCGCCAATCGAAGTCGGCCAAATCCGATCGAAGTCGGCCAAATCCAATCGGAGTCGGTGAGTCGAAAAGCGATGGCGCAATCTTGGCTTTGCATCGGTGGCCTGCTCTATAGTCTGCCGCCAAGTCTGAAATGGATGACAATAAGAATGGCGGAATATTCGGCCTTTTCGCTTCTCAAGAACGCGCTGACCGGAAACAAGGACTGGAGGCCGGCCTGGCGCAAGCCCGACCCGAAGGCGTCCTACGACGTGGTCGTCATCGGCGGCGGCGGCCATGGCCTGTCGACCGCTTACTATCTCGCCAAGGAGCACGGCATCACCAATGTCGCGGTGCTGGAGAAGGGCTGGCTCGGCTCTGGCAATGTCGGCCGCAACACGACGGCGGTCCGTTCCAACTATCTCCTGCCGGCCAACACGCGCTTTTACGAGCATTCGATGAAGCTGTGGGAGAACCTTGCCCATGACCTCAACTACAACGTCATGTTCTCGCAGCGCGGCTGCCTGAACCTCGCCCACACACCTGCCCAGCTCGACGACTATGCCCGGCGCGGCAACGCCATGCGCCATCTCGGCGTCGACGCCGAACTGATGACCCCCGCCGAAATCGCGCGCCTGGTGCCGGCGCTCGACGTCTCGGCCACCGCGCGTTTCCCGATCGTCGGTGGCCTGATGCAGCGGCGCGCCGGCACCGCGCGCCACGACGCCGTCGCCTGGGGCTATGCGCGCGGCGCAGATCGCCGCGGCGTCGACATCATCGAAAATTGCGAGGTTACCGGCTTCCTGCGCGACGGCGACCGCATCACCGGCGTCACGACGACGCGCGGCGAAATCCGCGCCAAGAAGGTAGCGGTCGCTGTTGCCGGCAGCACCGGGCGGGTCATGCGGCTCGCCGGCATCGAGACAATGCCGATCGAGAGCCACGTGCTGCAGGCCTTCGTCACGGAATCGCTAAAGCCATTCATCGATAGGGTCCTGACCTTCGGCATGGGTCATTTCTATATGTCGCAATCGGACAAGGGCGGCCTTGTCTATGGCGGCGATCTCGACGGCTACAACAGCTACGCCCAACGCGGCAGCCTGCCGATCGTCGATGAGGTGATGAGCGAGATGCTGGCGCTGTTCCCTGGGCTGGCCCGTGTCCGCATGCTGCGCTCATGGGGCGGCGTCTGCGACATGTCGATGGACGGCTCGCCAATCATCACCACCGGTCCGCTGCCGGGCATGTATCTTAACTGCGGCTGGTGCTATGGCGGCTTCAAGGCGACGCCGGCTTCCGGCTGGTGCTTCGCCTGGACCATCGCCAAGGATGAGCCGCACGATCTCAACGCGGCCTTCACGCTCGACCGCTTCTACCGTGGCCTGGTGATCGACGACAAGGGCCAGGGCGCCACACCCAGGCTGCATTAGGCCATGATCCCGAACCGCAGGTCCGCGTCAGCGAAAAGTGGAAACCGGTTTTCGGACCAGATCATGGTCAAACGAGAAGTTTAAGAGATCCATGCTCATCACCTGCCCCTATTGCGGCCCGCGCGACGTGATCGAATTCACCTATCAGGGCGACGGCAACCGCCAGCGCCCACAGCCCGCTTCGCAGAACCTCGACGCCTGGAACGCCTATGTCTACGACCGGCTTAATCCAGACGGCGACCACAATGAGATCTGGCAGCATTCCGGCGGCTGCCGCGCCCATCTCAGGGTCGTGCGCAACACGCTGACGCACGAGATCTCGAGCACCGCGTTCGCGCGCGGCGACCACAAGTCGGTTGCGCGGCACCGGGCCGAGGACAAGCCATGAGCCCGCGCCGTACCGAGGCCGGCGGCCGCATCGACCGGCTGCGGA
Organism: Mesorhizobium sp. M1428; assembly: GCF_040317515.1. Taxonomy (NCBI): domain Bacteria; kingdom Pseudomonadati; phylum Pseudomonadota; class Alphaproteobacteria; order Hyphomicrobiales; family Phyllobacteriaceae; genus Mesorhizobium; species Mesorhizobium sp. M1428. The sequence goes on along the minus strand of NZ_JAMYKT010000001.1, from coordinate 448,266 downwards.
CCATCCGTTTCACCTTCGACGGCGCGCCCTATACCGGCCACGCCGGCGACACGCTGGCTTCGGCGCTGCTGGCCAACGGCGTCTCGCTGTTCGGGCGTTCGTTCAAATATCACCGCCCGCGCGGCGTGCTGACCGCCGGCGTCGAGGAGCCGAACGCGCTGGTGACCGTGTTGAGGGGCGAGGTTCGCGAGCCGAACATTCCCGCCACCATGGTCGAGATCTATGACGGGCTGACCGCAATCAGCCAGAACCGCTTCCCCTCGCTTGCCTGGGACGTCAGTGCCGTGAACCAGCTCGGCGGCAAGCTTTTGTCGGCCGGCTTCTACTACAAGACCTTCATGGGACCGGTGATCGGTCCGCTGAAGGGCACGCGCTTCTGGATGTTCTGCGAGCATTTCATCCGCCGTGCCGCCGGCCTGGGCAAGGCAGGCACGGCTCCCGATACGGCGCGCTACGAACGTATGAATGCGTTTTGCGATGTGCTGGTGGTCGGCTCCGGCCCGGCCGGGCTGATGGCCGCCAGGGCGGCTGCCGATCAGGGTGCACGCGTCGTCCTGGCCGAGCTCGAGCCGCATTTCGGCGGCTCGGCCAATTGGTCGGGCGAGACGATCGATGGCATGCCGGCCGCCGACTGGGCAGCGCGCGCCGCCGGCCAGCTTGAAGGCCGTGACAATGTCCGCCTGCTGCCGCGCACCACGGTCTGGGGCTATTATGACGGCAACACGCTTGCCGCGATCGAACGCGTCACCGACCACAAGGAAACGCCCGGCAAGGGCGAGCCGCGTCATCGCTATTGGACGATCCGCGCCAAGTCGGTGGTGCTGGCCACCGGCTCCCTGGAGCGTCCGCTGGTCTTTCCGGGTAACGATCGGCCAGGCGTAATGCTGGCGCATGCTGCCGAGCGTTATGCCAATGAATATGGCGTGCTGCCGGGCGACAGGATCGCGCTGTTCACCAACAATGACAGCGCCTATCGCTCCGCGCTTGGGCTGAAGAAGGCCGGTGCCGTCGTCGTCGCCATCGTCGACGTGCGCCCAGAGCTTTCGAGCGAAATGCGCAAGCTGGCCGGCGAAGCGGAGGCCGAGATCTTTTCCGGCCACGCCGTGATCGCTACCGAGGGCGGCAAGGCGCTTTCCGGCTTCAAGGTGCAGCGCTTCGACATGGTCAACGGCGCGCTTTCCGGCGATGCGCGCAGCATCCACGCGGATTGCCTGCTGATGTCGGGCGGCTGGTCGCCGACCATCCATCTGGCCAGCCAGGCAGGCGCCAGAGCGGAATGGAACGAAGCATTGCAAGCTTTCCTGCCGCCCAAGCCGACGACACGGCAATGGATCGGCGCCGGCGCCTTTACTGGCAGTTTCTCCACCGCCGAGGCGATCGCCGAAGGCCGCGCCGCCGGTCTTTCCGCTGCGGGCGCAACCGCCACGCCGGCGGCATTGCCTGCCGTCGAGGCAGCACCTGGTGATCCCGATCCGGCGCCGGTGTTCGAGATCAAGGCCCAAGGAAAGAGCTTCGTCGACTTCCAGCATGACGTGACGGCCGACGACGTGCGGCTAGCGCATCGCGAAGGCTTCGTCTCCGTCGAGCATCTGAAGCGCTACACCACGCTCGGCATGGCGACCGACCAGGGCAAGAGCTCCAACATACCCGGCCTCGCCATCATGGCCGAGGCGCTCGGCAAGCCGATCCCAGAGGTCGGCACGACCCGCTTTCGCCCGCCCTTTTCTGCGGTGTCGATCGGCTCGCTTGCCGCCGAACGCTTCGGCGATCTGAAGCCCGAGCGGCTGACGCCAATGCATGACTGGCACGTCGCCAACGGCGCCACCATGTATTCCGCCGGCCTCTGGTACCGGCCGATGATCTACGGCCATCCCGGCGAGACGATCGAGCAGGCCTATGTGCGCGAAGCGAGAGCCACGCGCGAGAGCGCCGGCATCGTCGACGTCTCGACACTGGGCAAGATCGCGGTGCAAGGCCCCGAGGCGGCGGAATTCCTCGACCGCGTCTACACCAACATGTTTTCGACGCTGGCCGTCGGCAAGGCGCGCTACGGGCTGATGCTGCGCGAAGACGGTCTCGCCTTCGACGACGGCACCACGTGGCGCATCGGCGAGCAGGATTTCCTGATGACCACCACCACGGCCAATGCCGGCAAGGTAATGCAGCATCTGGAGTATTTCCTCGACGTGATCTGGCCGGAGCTCAAGGTCCACGTCACCTCGGTGACCGACCAATGGGCCGGTGCCGCCATCGGCGGGCCGAAAGCGAGGCAGATATTGGCCGCGTGCGTCAGCGGCACCGCCGTCGACAATGCCGCCCTGCCCTTCATGGGCGTTGTCCACGGCGAAATCGCCGGCGTGCCGGTGATGATCTGCCGGCTGTCCTTCTCCGGCGAAATGGCCTTCGAGGTCTATTCCGGCGCCGGCTACGGCACCCATGTCTGGGAGGCGCTGATCGAAGCCGGCCAGCCGTTCAGGCTGGTGACCTACGGGCTGGAGGCGCTGGGCACCATGCGCATCGAGAAAGGCCACGTCACCGGCGCCGAGATCGACGGCCGCACCACGGCACGCGACCTGCATCTCGACTGGATGCTGTCGAAGAAGAAGCCGTTCATCGGCTCGGCGATGATGGACCGCGAGGGGCTGATCGCACCCGACCGCCTGGAACTCGTCGGTATTGTTGCGCTCGACAACCAGCCGCTCAATGGCGGCGCACACATCGTCGAGGAGCTTGACGAAGCCAATCCGCACGGCTCGCTTGGCCACATCACCGCTTGCTGCTATTCGCCGGCGCTTGGCAAATATATCGCACTTGCCCTGGTCAAGGGCGGCAAGGCGCGGCGCGGCACGCGCGCTTATGTCTCCGATCCGCTGCGTAACCGGTTCGGGCCGGTCGAGATCGTCTCCAACCACTTCTTCGATCCGGACGGGAGCCGCATGCATGGTTGAGCGCCAATCACCGCTTGAGCCGGTGCTGCATCCGGGCTCGCATGGCAATTTCGAGCACGGTGTCGAAATCATCTTGTCCGAAACCAGGCCGGGTTCGATCCTGCAGCTCGCCGCCTGGCCCGGCGAGGAGAAGAAGTTGATGGCCGGCATCCATGCGGTCACCGGCCTGGCTTTGCCCGACGGCGCCGGTGGAGGTGTGACGAACGGCGCCAGGTCGGTGTTCGGCTTTGCGCCGGGAAAGTTCACGGTGGTCGATGAAGCCGAGGGATTGGCGCCAGCCTTTGCCGATGTCGTCACTTCGGCCATCGGTACGGTGACCGACCTTTCGCACGGCCGCACCGCGATCCGTATCGCCGGGCCGAAGGCCGAGTGGGTGCTGGCGAAATTCTTCGCCATCGACTTCGCGCTGCCAGCCTTCCCGATCGGCGCCGGCCGCTCAACCATGCATCACGACGTCTTCGCCCAGATCCAGCGCACCGGAGCCGATCAGTTCGACATCTATGTGTTCCGCTCGTTTGCCCGCTCGTTCTGGAAGGCGCTCTGCCACGCCAGCGAGGAAGTCGGTTACGAAGTGCAGTAGAGCTGAACGGCGCTTCACGTTACTCCGAGAACGTCACCCACTCTTCCAGCGGCGCCCGGTCGGTACGGAATGCGTTTTCGGGCTTGGACGTGTCCTCATGGCCGAGCGCCATGCCGCAGACGACGATCTCCTCGTCGGGAATGTTGAGCACCGGCCTGATCTGCCGGTGATAGGGCGCGAAGGCAGCTTGCGGACAGGTGTGCAGGCCCCTGCCCCGCGCCGCGACCATGATGTTTTGCAGGAACATGCCGTAGTCGATCCATGACCCCTTGTTCAGCCGCCGGTCGACGGTGAAAATCACGCCGACCGGCGCATCGAAGAAGACGAAGTTGCGGTCGTGCTGCGCACGCATCCTGTCGACCTCGCGCCGGCCGATGCCGAGCACGCCATAGAGGCCGAAGCCGTTGGCCCGCCGTCGCGTCAGATAGGGTTCGAAGAACTGGTCGGGATAGTAACGATACTCGTCCCACTCGGCCTTTTCGGCGCGGATACCCGAGCTGAGGATGGCGTCGGTGATGCGCTGCTTGACCTCGCCCTTCGTCACATAGACTTTCCAGGGTTGCATATTGGTGCCTGAGGGCGCGCGCGCGGCAACGGCGAGAATATCGCGGATGGTCTCGTCATCGACCATATCGGGCAAGAAGGCGCGTACCGACCGCCGCGAGGTGATCGCGTCATCGACGATCGCCGCCGCAATCCGGGAGTTGTTTTCCAGCATGGCCGTCCCTTTGCGTATGATCCTGAACCCGATTTTCCGGAAGGATCATGCGCCGACTAGAAGTGATGGAGCATCCTTGCGCGTCTTTTTTGAACGCCCGACAAGCCTATACGCCTCGACCGGACGCCCCACTCGCCGCTCGTGCGCCGAGCCTTTGCCCGAACCGTTAAAATGGCGCAAGTAAATCTTGTGGGTGCGTGAAAATCCTCTTGATTTTTTCACAAACCTGCCGTCACATGAAATTTACTGGGAATTTTTCACCGAAGCAGGGATGGCTTTGCCTTCGACCGCCGCCAGATCGGAACAGGACAGCGGCGAACGGCTGCTGGCCGGCGACATTCGCGCGTTGCGCAAGGCGCGCGGCTTGACGCTTGCCGAAATCGCACTGAAGCTCGGCCGTTCCGTCGGCTGGGTCAGCCAGGTCGAGCGCGGCCTGTCGGTCCCGTCGCTCGGCGATCTCAGGACCTTCGCCGAATTGTTTGGCGTGCCGGTCAGCCTGTTCTTCAGCCATGACGTGCCTGTCGAGACCGAGCGCGGCGTGGTCGTGCGCGCCGGCAACCGGCGCACGCTTGGCACAAGCGATTCCGGCCTGGTGGAGGAGCTTCTGTCGCCCGATCTCGGCGGAAGCTTCGAGATGCTGCGTTCGGTCTTCGCCCCGGGTGCCGAGCTGAAGGCCGAGGCGCGCCGGCCGACCGAGGAAGCCGGCTACGTCGCGTCCGGCAGCTTCGACATCGAAATTGCCGGCGTCTGGCACCGGCTTGGCGAAGGCGACTCCTTCCGCTTCGACGGCAAGCCGTTCCGCTGGCGCAATCCTGGAGCCGAGCCGGCTGTGGTGATCTGGGTGGTTTCGCCGCCCGTCTATTGATCTGGAGAAGAACATGGCCGGTTTGCCGACCACGGCACGCGTGGTGATCATCGGAGGCGGTGCCGTCGGCGCCTCCTCGCTCTACCATCTCGCCAAGGCGGGCTGGACCGACTGCGTGCTTCTGGAGAAGAACGAGCTGACTTCCGGCTCGACCTGGCATGCCGCCGGCAACGTGCCGACCTTCTCCTCGTCATGGTCGCTGATGAACATGCAGCGCTATTCGACCGAGCTCTATCGCCGGCTGGCCGACGAGGTCGGCTATCCCATGAACTACCACGTCACCGGCTCGCTCAGGCTCGCCCATACGACCGAGCGTATGCAGGAATTCCAGAGCGCCAAGGGCATGGGCCGCTACCAGGGCATGGACATCGACGTGGTCGGGCTCGACGAGATCAAGCGCCGTTACCCCTTCATCGAGACGCATGAGCTGAAAGGCGCGCTCTACGATCCGAATGACGGCGATATCGACCCGGCGCAATTGACCCAGGCTCTGGCTAAAGGTGCCCGCGACATGGGCGCGAAAATCATCCGCTTCTGTCCGGTCACCGGCGTGCGCCGCGACAATGACGAGTGGGTGGTCGGGACGACGCAAGGCGAGATCCGCTGCGAGATCGTCGTTAACGCGGCTGGCTACCGTGCCGCCGAAGTCGGCAGGATGTTCGGCCGCGAGGTGCCGATGATGGTGATGAGCCATCAATACATCCTGTTCGAGGAAATCCCCGAACTGGCGGCGTGGTCGAAGGAACAGGGCAAGAAACTGCCGCTGCTGCGCGACGTCGATACGTCCTATTATCTGCGCCAGGAAAAGAACGGCATGAATCTCGGCCCCTATGAGCGCAATTGCCGCGCCCACTGGGTCGGCCACAACGACCCCATGCCGGACGACTTTTCCTTCCAGCTGTTTCCCGACGACCTCGACCGGCTGGAACATTACCTGGCCGATGCCGTCGCCCGCGTGCCGATCCTCGGCACCGCCGGCCTGTCCAAGGTCATCAACGGGCCGATTCCCTATGCGCCGGACGGCAACCCGCTGATCGGCCCGATGCCCGGCGTGCCCAACGCCTTCGAGGCCTGCGTCTTCACCTTCGGCATCGCCCAGGGCGGCGGCGCCGGCAAGGTGCTGGCCGAATGGGTGATCGAGGGCCAGACCGAATGGGACATGTGGTCGTGCGATCCGCGCCGTTTCACCGCCTTTGCCTCGGCCCCGGATTATTGCGTCGCCAAGGGCATGGAGATCTACGGCAACGAATATGCCATCCAATTCCCGCGCCATTCCTGGCCGGCCGGGCGCGACCGCAAGCTGTCGCCGCTCCACGGCCGCATCAAGGCACTCGGCGCCCGGTTCGACGCCTATAATGGCTGGGAACGTGCCACCTGGTATGCGAAGCCAGGCGACGACATCTCCGAACAATCCACGCTGACCTTCCGCCGCGACGGGCCGTGGCAGCATCGCGTGCGCGAGGAATGCCTCGCCGTCCGCGATGCCGCCGGCATTTTGGACCTGCCGGGGTTTTCCCGTTTCAATCTCGACGGTCCGGGTGCCGCCGAATGGCTGAGCCTCCAGGTGACAGGCCTGGTGCCGAAACCCGGCCGCATCGGCCTCGTCTATTTTGCCGACGACAAGGGCCGCATCGTCACCGAAATGTCGGTGGTCCGCCACGACGAGAACCTGATGACGCTGATCACCGCCGCTGTGGCTCAGTGGCATGATTTCGAATGGCTGAAGTCGCGCATCCCGAAGGACGCCACATTCAAGCTGGTCGACAGGACGGAGGAATACTCCACCCAGATCCTTGCCGGCCCCAACTCGCGAAACATCCTCGCCGAAGTCTGCGCAGCCGACCTCACCCTGCCCTGGCTGACGCATCAGGAAACCAGTATCGCCGGACGTTGGGCAAAGCTGGTACGCGTGTCCTTCGCGGGCGAGCTCGGCTGGGAAATCCACAGCAAGTTCGACGATACCGCAGCCATCTTCGACGCCGTCTGGGCGACCGGGCAGAGGCATGGCCTAAAACCGTTCGGCATGTACGCGCTGGATTCGCTCCGGCTCGAAAAAGGTTACCGCACCTGGAAGGGCGACCTGTCGACCGACTACTCGATCCTGCAGGGCGGGCTGGAGCGCTTCGTCAGATGGGACAAGCCCGACTTCCGCGGCAAGGCGGCGCTGCAGAACGAAAGGCAGCAGGGCACCAAGAAGCGCTTCGTCACGCTGGTCGTCGAGAACCCCGGCGACTGCGATGCGCCCTACATGTCGACGCTGTGGCATGACGGCCGGATCGTCGGCGAGACGACATCCGGCGGCTGGGGTCATCGCATCGACAAGTCGATCGCGCTCGGCATGCTGTGCGCCGACCTCGCCGAGCCGGGAACCGCGGTCGAGGTCGAGATCTTCGGCGAACGTTTCAAGGCGGTCGTGCAGAAGGATGAGCCGTTATGGGATCCAAAGAACGAGAGGCTCAGAGCATGAAGAAAGTCATCCTCACCGATGGCGGCATGGGACAGGAGCTGGTCCGCCGCAGCAGTTCCGAGCCGACGCCGCTGTGGTCGGCCAGGGTGCTGATCGACGAACCGGATCTGGTACGCGACCTGCACGCGGAATTCATCCGCGCCGGCGCCCGCGTCATCACCATCAACACTTATTCCGCCACGCCGGAGCGGCTGGCGCGCGAGGGCGCGGAAGAGCTGTTCAAGCCGCTGCAGAAGCGCGGCATCGAACTGGCAAGGCAAGCGCGCGACCAGGCCGGCGACGCGGCGATCGCCGGCTGCCTGTCGCCGCTGTTCGGCAGCTATGCGCCGGCGCTGACGGTATCCTTCCAGGATACGCTCGACATCTATCGCCGTATCGTTGCCGAGCAGGCGGACGGCGTCGATCTGTTTCTGTGCGAAACCATGGCGTCGGCCGAAGAGGCACGCGCCGCGGTCACCGCGGCGTCGGAAAGCGGCAAGCCGGTGTGGGTGTCGTGGACGCTTGCCGACCACGGCACGCCGCGCCTGCGCAGCGGCGAAGCCATTGCAGCGGCGTCGGGCGCTCTTGACGGCCTGCCGGTCGCGGCCCGGCTGGTCAATTGCTGCCGGCCCGAAGCGATCGCCGCAGCGCTGCCCGAACTGATCGCTCTCGGCGGTCCGGTCGGCGCCTATGCCAACGGCTTCACCTCGATTGAGGCGCTCAAGCATGGCGGCACCGTGGAAGTGCTGCACGCCCGCCACGACCTCGATCCGGATGCCTATGCCGGCCAGGCGGTCGGTTGGGTCGAGGCTGGCGCCGGCATCGTCGGCGGCTGCTGCGAAGTCGGACCGGGCCACATCGCCGCGCTGCGCGACCGGCTCGAACAGGCCGGTTATGAAATTTCGGGAGTAGCATAATGCCCAGGCCATCATCGCGCATTTCCGGCATCGTGCCTTCGGGCAAAGACGGCTGGGAGGTTCATTCCGCTGCCTGGGCGCGCAAGCAGGCCGGCGAGGACATCATCATGCTGTCGGTCGGCGACCACGATTTCGACACGCCGAGCGAGACGATCGAAGCCTGCGTGACGGCGGTTCGCGCCAGCAATCACCACTACACCCCGCTTGCCGGCGTTCCGCGCCTGCGCAAGGCGATGGCGGCGGCTTCGACGCTGTGCACCGGTGTTGCGACAAATCCCGACCAGGTCATCGCCACGCCGGGCGGGCAGGCCGCTCTCTACGCGGCCATTCAAGCGGTTCTCGACCAGGGCGACCATGCCATCGTCGTCGCGCCCTATTACGCCACCTATCCCAATACCTTCAGTGCGGCGGGCGCCGAGTTCAGCGTCGTCGAGACCCCCGCCGAGGATGGCTTTCAGCCGCGCGCCGCCGACATTCGCGCCGCACTTCGGCCGAACACCCGCGCCATCCTGATCAACACGCCCAACAACCCGACCGGTGCCGTCTATTCGCGCGAGCGCCTGGAAGAGCTAGCGCAGATCTGCCGCGAGCATGACCTCTGGCTGCTGTCGGACGAAGTCTACTGGACGCTTGGCGGTGGCGAGCACGTCTCACCACGCTCGCTGCCCGGCATGGCCGAACGCACGCTGGTCATCAATTCGATGTCGAAGAGCCATGGCATGACCGGCTGGCGCATGGGCTGGCTGACCGGGCCGGAACCAATGGTCTCGCTGTTGACCGACCTCAATCTGGTGATGACCTACGGCCTGCCGGCCTTCATCAGCCTGGCCTGCGCCGAGGCGCTCGAAAATGGCTACGGCGTCAAGGAGATCGCCGAGCGCTACGCCGCGAGGCGCACCGTCGTCCTCGATGCCATGCGCGGTATGAACAACATCACCGTGCGCGGCTCCGAAGGCGGCATGTATGTGATGCTCGACATATCGGCGATCGAGCCGGACGACGAAAAATTCGCCTGGGCTTTCCTCGACCAGGAAAAGGTCGGCGTCATGCCCGGCTCGAGCTTCGGCGAGGCTGCAGCCGGCCACATCCGCTTCAGCCTCTGCCAGCCTGAGCCGGTGCTGATGGAGGCTGCCACGCGCCTGCGCCGCTTCGCCTCCAGCTATGGTCGCGAGGCCGCATGAACGCCCTACCCCCGAAAGCCATCCCCACCAAAGCAAGGGCGGTCATCATCGGCGGCGGCGTCTCCGGTTGCTCGGTCGCCTATCATCTGGCCAAGCTTGGCTGGACCGATGTCGTGCTGCTCGAGCGCAAGCAGCTGACGTCGGGCACGACATGGCACGCCGCCGGCCTGATCGGCCAGTTGCGCGGCTCGCAGAACATGACGCGGCTGGCGAAATACTCGGCCGACCTCTACGTCAAGCTGGAGGCCGAGACCGATGTCGGCACCGGCATGCGCCAGATCGGCTCGATCACCGTGGCGCTGACGGAGGAGCGCAAGCACGAGATCTATCGGCAGGCATCTCTCGCCCGCGCCTTCGATGTCGACGTACGCGAGATTTCGCCCAACGAAGTCAAGCAGATGTACCCGCATCTCAATGTGTCAGACGTGGTCGGCGCCGTGCACCTGCCGCTCGACGGCCAGTGCGACCCGGCCAACATCGCCATGGCCTTGGCCAAGGGCGCGCGCCAGCGCGGTGCGACGATCGTCGAAAACGTCAAGGTCACCAAGGTGCATACCAGGGCCGGCCGCGTCACCGGCGTTTCCTGGGCGCAAGGCGACGAACAAGGCACGATCGAAGCCGATGTCGTCGTCAACTGCGCCGGCATGTGGGCACGCGAACTTGGCGCCCAGAACGGCGTCACCATCCCGTTGCACGCCTGCGAGCATTTCTATCTCGTCACCGAGCCGATCCCCGGGCTTTCCCGGCTGCCGGTGCTGCGCGTGCCGGACGAGTGCGCCTACTACAAGGAAGATGCCGGCAAGATGATGCTCGGCGCTTTCGAGCCGGTGGCGAAGCCCTGGGGCATGAACGGCATAAGCGAGGAGTTTTGCTTCGACCAGTTGCCGCAGGACATGGACCATTTCGAGCCGATCCTAGAAATGGGCGTCAATCGCATGCCGATGCTCGCCACCGCCGGCATCCACACCTTCTTCAACGGCCCCGAGAGTTTTACCCCCGATGACCGCTACTATCTCGGCGAGGCGCCGGAGCTTTCCGGCTACTGGATGGCGACCGGCTACAATTCGATCGGTATCGTCTCCTCCGGCGGCGCCGGCATGGCGCTGGCGCAATGGATCAATGATGGCGAGGCGCCGTTCGACCTGTGGGAGGTCGACATCCGCCGCGCCCAGCCGTTCCAGAAGAACCGCCGCTATCTCAAGGAGCGCGTCTCCGAAACGCTCGGCCTGCTCTATGCCGATCATTTTCCCTACCGGCAGATGGCAACCTCGCGAAACGTGCGCCGTTCGCCGCTGCATGAGCACCTGAAGGCCCGCGGCGCGGTGTTCGGCGAGGTCGCCGGCTGGGAGCGCGCCAACTGGTTCGCGCAGGAGGGCCAGGAGCGCGAATACCGCTATTCCTGGAAACGGCAGAACTGGTTCGGCAACCAGCGCGAGGAGCATCTGGCGGTCAGGAACGGCGTCGGCCTGTTCGACATGACCTCCTTCGGCAAGATCCGCGTCGAAGGCCGCGACGCCTGCGCCTTCCTGCAAAGGCTCTGCGCCAACGACATGGACGTGGCGCCGGGCAAGATCGTCTACACCCAGATGCTCAACCAGCGCGGCGGCATCGAGAGCGATCTCACTGTCTCGCGGCTGTCCGAGACCGCCTTCTTTCTCCTCGTGCCCGGCGCGACGCTGCAGCGCGACCTGGCCTGGCTGAGAAAACATCTTGCCGACGAGTTCGTCGTCGTCACCGATGTGACCGCTGCCGAAGCCGTGCTTTGCCTGATGGGGCCGGATTCGAGGAAGCTGATCCAAAAGGTCAGCCCGAATGATTTCTCCAATGACAACAATCCGTTCGGAACGTTTCAGGAGATCGAGATCGGCATGGGCCTGGCCCGCGCCCACCGCGTCACTTATGTCGGCGAGCTCGGCTGGGAGCTTTATGTCTCGACCGACCAGGCTGCCCATGTTTTCGAGGCAATCGCGGAAGCCGGCACCGATGTCGGCCTGAAACTATGCGGCCTGCACACGCTGGATTCCTGCCGCATCGAGAAGGCGTTCCGGCATTTCGGCCACGACATCACCGACGAGGACAATGTGCTGGAGGCAGGCCTTGGCTTCGCCGTGAAGACGGCCAAGGGCGATTTTCTTGGCCGCGATGCCGTGCTGAGGAAAAAAGAAAGCGGATTGAGCCGGCGGCTGGTGCAGTTCCGTCTGAAAGACACGCAACCCCTGCTCTTCCATAACGAGGCGATCCTGCGCGACGGCAAGATCGTTGGCCCGATCACCTCGGGCAATTACGGTCATCATCTCGGCGGCGCCATCGGGCTTGGTTACGTGCCTTGCAAGGGCGAGAGCGAGGCGGATGTGCTGTCGTCGTCCTACGAGATCGAGATCGCCGGCGAGCGCTTTGCCGCCGAGGCCTCGCTCAAGCCGATGTACGATCCGAAGGCGGAACGGGTGCGGATGTAACGCACCTCAGAACGCGTCCATCCTGGCCGCGACCTTCGCCACGAACCTCGCCCGTTTCTCGTCGGTCGACAGGTTCATCGAGTATTGCGCGAGGTAGGAAACCGACCCGCCGGGCTTGATGGTCGCACGCAGCACCCGCTTGACCAGCTTGCGCGGCGGGTCACCCATCAGCATGGCGCGGAACCGGCTGCCGCCATAGGTGGTGACCGCGACCACCTTGCGGATGTTGTGCAGCGACGGCTGCACCTTGCCGTCGACCAGCTTGAATGACACGCCGGGCAGGAAGACGCGATCGAAAAAGCCTTTCAGAATGGCCGGATAGCCGAAGTTCCACACCGGAAACGACAGCACCAGCGCCTCGGCCCGCAGCAAGCGCTCGACATAAGCCGACGCCGGATCGCCGGCACTGCGCACGTCGTGATAGGAGAGCCGTTCGGCCCGCGTCAGCCTGGGATCGAAACCCTCGGCATAGAGATCGCAATCGTCGACGACATGGCCGGCCGCCTTCAGCCGCTCGATGATGGTCCGGTGCAGGCCGGCATTGAAGCTGGTCTCGACCGGATGTGCATAGAGGACGAGGATGTTCACCCAAGTCCTCGCAGGCCGGCGCGAGGCACCCCCCTCTGCCCTGCCGGGCATCTCCCCCTCAAGGGGGGAGATCGGCTATCAGGATCGCTTTCGCCAGTTGACGATGTTGGAAGATGGTCGAGACGATGGAACTGCCAATCTCCCCCCTTGAGGGGGAGATGCCAAGTGGTGGCAAAGAGGGCAGGCCAGAGGGGGGCATAGCGCCATACGCCCGTCATCGTCTCAACCCGTCTTCTCCAGCCCCTTGAACAGGAACGACTTGCCCGAGCGATAATCATAGTCCGGGTTTTCCCAGGCGATCATCTTGCCCGGATTGAGCAGCCCTTGCGGGTCGGTCTCGCGTTTGAAAGCCAGTTGCACTTCATCCGTCCGCTTCATGCCGCCTTCTTCCAGCGTGTAGCGATGCGGGTTGAAGATCCAGCAGCCATTGTCCTCGTGGATGCGGATGATCTCGTCGAGCCGCTCCGCCGTGGTGAAGCGGACCAGCGGCAGCCCGGCGATGCCGATGGCGCCGTCGAAGCGGATGAATTCGAGATGCGCCGGCACCTCGTCGCCGAAGCGTTCGACCATCGCCTTGACGTGACCGAGGTGGTCCGGCGACGGATAGCGGGTCTGCAGGTAGGTGATCGTCGGATCGACCCGGATGGCACGCAGCGTGGTGTGGTTCCAGGTCAGCTCATAGGCCGGCGGCAGCCCTTTGAGATCGGCCTCCTCGTCGGCACGAAAGACGATCTCGCCCTTGCTGCGCGCCGTGAAGGCAAGGAAGGCATCCATCGCATGCGGCGCGATCATCAGGACGACGATGCTTTGGCCGCGCCGGAAAAACCGCTGGTGGCGCTTGAAGTAATCGTAGGGGATAGGTGCTGCGATCGGCGTGATCAGCTTCGCCAGTATGCCGTCCTGGATGGCGAGATCGTTGCCGAAGCCGGCCGCATCCATGAAATCGTCGAAGCCGACGATGACGTCGATCCAGTCATAGCTGGCGGTCAGCGGCATCTCGACTTCGGTAATGATGCCGTTGGTGCCGTAGGCGTGCATGACCTTCAGCACATCCTCGCCGGTGAGTTCCATCACTCGCGGCTGTGCCTCCATCGTCACGGTCCTCAGCCGGATGACATTACCGAGGTCGCGCAGTCCGCCCCAGCGGATCGAGCCGATACCACCGGAGCCGCCGGCGACGAAGCCGCCGATCGATGCGGTGTTGTAGGTGGACGGCGACATACGGAGCTCCTGGCCGGAATGCGCCCGCGTCGCTCTGTCGATGTCGGCGAGTACGGCGCCGGGGCCGGTGACGACACGGCCCGGCGCGATCGCCTTGACCGCGTTCATCTCGGCGAGATTGAGCACGACGCCGCCGGATAGCGGCATCGCCTGCCCGTAATTGCCGGTGCCGCTGCCGCGCGGCGTTACCGGCACGCCATGCCGGTGGCAGGCGGCGAGAACGCGGACGACCTCGTCTTCGGTTTTCGGCGTCACGATCAGGTCGCCGGTGACATGCTCGAGCTGCTGCTTCAGCACCGGGCTATACCAGTAGAAGTCGCGGCTCTTCTGCTGGACGATCGCCGGATGGTCGTCGACCTTGAGGCCGTCCAGGTCGCGCTTGAGCGCCGCAATATCCATCATTCCACCATCAGATCATCGAGTTCGGCATAATCGGGCAGCTGGCGCTCGATCGCATGCCCGTCGCGCACGACAATGCGATCCGATTCGGGCCGCGACAGCAATTCCGTCCAGCTTCGCCCCTTGAAGACGACGAAATCGGCCGGCGCTCCGGCGGCAAGCGTGCCGAAACCGTCGAGCCGCATCACCTTGGCCGGCGTCGCGGTGACAGCTTGCGGCCAGTCGGCAACGGGATGGTCTAAATGCAGGATGCGCGTCGCCATGCGATAGACCTCCAGCATGTCGAGATCGCCATAGGCGTAGAACGGGTCGCGCGTATTGTCGGAGGCGACGGCGACGGCAATGCCGCGCGCCTTCATCTCGTGCAGCAGCGTCACCCCGCGCCAGCGCGGCGTTGTCTTGTCGCCGCGCCGGTCCTGCAGATAGAGATTGCACATCGGCAGCGACACCACCGCCAGGCCGGCTTTGGCGACCTTGTCCAGCGTGTCGAGCACGTCGAGGTCGGGCTGGCGCGCCAGCGAACAGCAATGACCGACAAGGATGTTCCCGTCAAAACCGTTCCAGAGGGCGGCTTCGGCAATCTTCTTCAGCGAGATCGCCGAGACATCGTCGGTCTCGTCGGCATGGAAATCGAGGTCGAGGCCATGCTTGATCGCCTGCTCAAACACCTGGTCGAGCAGTTCTTCGAGATCCGGCACCATGTAGGTGACGACGCCGAGCACGCCCTTGGCAGCGGCCACCCGTTTGGCCAGCCTCTCGAACCATTTCCTGTCGCGCACGCCCTCGATGCCGAGCAGACAGGCCGCCTGCAGCTCGATGCGGCCGCGCCATTTCTCCCGCATCGTCTCGAACACCGGCCAGGAGATCTGTTCCTGCGGCGCAACGCTGTCGAGATGCGTGCGCAGCGCCTTGGTGCCATGCGCATAGGCCGAGCGCAGCGAAAAATCCATGCGACGCGCAACGTCGTCGGCGCTCCAGCGCGCCGCGCGGTCGGCGCCCGTTGCGTTCAGCGCGCTCATGAAGGTGCCGTCCGGGTTGGGCTTTCGAGGCCAGATATGGCCCTTGTCGATATGGGTGTGGCAGTCGACGAAGCAGGGCAGCACGATGCGGCCGCCGAGGTCGGTGGCGTCTGCCGGTGCCTTGGATCGGCTATGTCCGACAATATTGGAGATTCTGCCGTCTGCGACGGCGATATCGGCAAGCGCAAATCCGTCGGCCTCGAACGGAGCGGCGAGCCCTGGTGTCAGTGACGCGTGAAGCCGGACGTTGGTGAGTACGAATTGACCGGATTGAGGGATCATCGTTGAGGTCATCGCTGCCCCTCATCCGCCTGCCGCCACCTTCTCCTCGTATAGTGACGGGGAGAAGGGATTGCCCGCAACGCTGGCGCCCCCCTCTCCCCGTTCTCCACGGGGAGAGGGTAAGGGTGAGGGGCAGCGCCTGCCTGCGAGAACAACTCCATCACCGCTCCTGCCTCAGCGCGCTCTCGTGCCAGCGCCGCAAAATGAGATGCGATATCAGCGACAGCACCAGGAAGATCAGGATGCCGGTGAGCGAGATCAGGATCAGCGCCGCGAACAACCTTGGTGCATTGAGCCGGTAGCCGGCCTCGATGATGCGCGAGGCGAGGCCGGACGACTGGCCGGTGGCGCCGGCGACGAACTCGGCCACCACCGCGCCGATCAGCGACAGGCCGCCGGCGATCTTCAGCCCGCCGAGGAAATAAGGCATCGCCGCCGGCAGCCGCAGGTAGCGCAATTGCTGCCAGCGGGTGGCGCCGTTGAGCTTGAACATGTCGCGCAGATTGCGGTCGACGGAATTGAGGCCGAGCGTGGTGTTGGAGAGGATCGGGAAGAAGGCGACGATCCAGGCGCAAAGCAAAAGCTTTGTCGTCTGGTTGTCGACATAGATGTTGATCAGCGGAAAGATCGCGACGATCGGCGTCACCTGGAGCACGATGGCGAACGGAAAGAACGACATCTCCACCCATTTCGACTGCGCGAACAGCACCGCCAGCCCGACACCGCCGACCACGGCAAGAGCCAAGCTGAGGAAAGTGATCCGAAGCGTCACCAGCAGTGAGGAGAACAGCAGCCCGGCATCGTCATGCAGCGTCTGCAGCACCACGCCGGGACGCGGCAGGATGTATTTCGGGATGTCGTTCCAGACACAGATGCGGTCCCACAGCCAGATCGCCAGGACCATGATCGCCAGCGGCAGCAGCCATCTGCCGATGCGCTCGAAGCGCTCCTGGCGGACGCGGCGCGCCTCCTCCGGGTCGAGTGCCAAGACTGGTTCTTCAATGGCCGTCATGATGCGGTCCGGCAGTTGAGTTGATGGCGCCGATCAGCACGTCGGACGCCTGGCGGCAGAGCGCGGCATAGTCGGGCGAGGTGCGAAACGCCTCGTCGCGCGGATAGGGCGCATCGACGGCAAGCTCGGCAAACACCCGGCCCGGCCGCGCCGCCATGACGACGACGCGGTTGGAGAGGAATACGCTTTCGAAGACGCTGTGGGTGACGAAAACGACGGTAAAGCGCTCATCCTGCCATAGCTCCAGCAGGTCGTTGTTGAGCTTGAAGCGGGTGATCTCGTCGAGTGCCGCGAACGGCTCGTCCATCAACAGAATGCGCGGCTTGGTTACCATGGCGCGGGCGATCGAGACGCGCATCTTCATGCCGCCCGACAGTTCGCGCGGCACCGCATTCTCGAAGCCGGTCAGGTGAACCCGCGCCAGCATCTCCATCACCGCCGGCGTCGCCTTGGCCCGCGACACGCCCTTCAGCCGCAGCGGCAGCCAGACATTGTCGAAGACATCGGCCCAGGGCAGCAGCGTCGGCTCCTGGAAGACGAAGCCGATATTCGAACGGTCGCCGATAGTCGAACGATCGAGGCCGCCGCTGCCGCGCCAGTCGAGCACACCCGAGGTCGGCGTCGACAGGCCGGCGATCAGCCGCAGCGCCGTCGATTTGCCGCAGCCCGACGGCCCGAGCAGGCTGAGGAAATCGCCTTCCCGGATCGTCAGCTCGACATTGCTGAGCGCGGTGACGCCGTTGGAAAACACCTTGCCGACGCCACGCAGCGCCAACAGCGTCTGCCCCGATACGCTTCCTGGCTGTTGCGCCACTTTCTCCAGCTTCACGGCCTACTTCTTCAGGTCGAGCCCGACGCTCTTGTTGACGAAGGCCAGCGTGTAGGCCTTCTTGATGTCGACGCCCGCCGGCGCGACCTTGGCCTTCACCATCTTGTCGTAAAAACTCTGGATGCGCGCGTCGCTCATGGCGCCGATGCCGAGCTTTTCGCTGTCGCCGGAATCGACCACGCCGAACTTCTTCAGCTGCTCGATCGAGAAGGCGATCTGCTCATCCGTCATGTCCGGATTTTCCTTTTTGATCATCTCGTTGGCGGCCTTGTTGTCACCATAGAGATAATTGTACCAGCCCTTGGCCGAGCCATCGACGAAGCACTGGACCACCTCGGGACGCTTGTCGATCGTCTCCTGCATGGTCTCGACCGTCGTCGCATATGTGTCCCAGCCATAGTCGGCCAGCAGAAACTGGTTCGGCGTGAAACCGCCCTGCTTCTGGACGGCGAATGGCTCCGAGGTGACGTAACCCTGCTGGATCGACTTCTTGTTGGCGATGAACGGCGCCGGGTTGAAGGTGTAGGGCACGCGCTTGGCGGCATCGAAGCCGAGGTCAGTAACCATCCACTGGAAGAAGGTCTGCGCACCTTCGTCGCCGAGGATGTACTGGTCGGCGTTCTTCAGGTCTTCCCATTTGTCCAGCCCCTGCCCGGGATGGGACATGATGACCTGCGGGTCCTTCTGGAAGTCGGCGGCCACGACGCGCATCGGTATGCCTTGCTGCACGGCATCGAAGGCCGACAGCAGATTGCCGCCCATGTAGAAATCGATCTTGCCGGCCAGCAGCAGCGGCCGGCCGCTGACCTGTGGGCCGCCCTGCATGATTGTCACGTCGATGCCGCAGGCGGCATAGGTACCATCCACCACGGCCTGATAGTAACCGCCATGTTCCGGCTCGGCCAGCCAGTTGGTGCCGAAGGTGACTTTTTCGTTCGCTGCCGCGGCAAGCGTGCCTGCGCCAAGCAGCACGATCGCGCTGGCTGAAATCTTGAGTTTTCCGTACATCCACACCACCCTTTGTTCGCTCCGCCGCGTCACGCGCCGGGCTCGACACCATTGTTTCAAGAAGCAAGACACATGCCACCGGCGCGTTGCGCCGGGACCGCCCGCTTGTGCAATGCCCGCCTGTGCAATGGCGGCGCGAAGGCCGGACGGGTCATGCTGTACGAAAGGCATCGTGCCTATTTTTTGATCGCCTGTCCATAATCGCCCTCGTGACATGCACCGCCATCTTGATGCCCGCATCGATCCCGCTTTACGCTGCTGTGAACGGAGATTGCCATGTTCAAATTTCTCACGCCGAAGTCGATCAAGCCGCCCTTCGCCCGCTACAGCCATGGCGTCGAATTGCCGCCAGGCAAGCGGCTGGTGCTGTGTTCGGGCCAGGTCGCGATCACAGCGGACGACCAGATCCCGGACGAGGCCGGCGCCCAGGCCGAGCTCTGCTTCCAGAACATAGCGGCGATCCTCGGCGAGGCCGGGCTCGGCCTGTCCGACATTGTCCGCATCAACGCCTACGTCACCGACCGCGCCTTCCTGCGTCCCTATATGGAGGTTCGCGACCGGCTGTTCGCCAGCCCTGCGCCCGCCTCGACGCTGATGATCGTGTCCGGTTTTGCGCGGCCGGAATTCAAGGTCGAGATCGAGGTCATCGCGGCGGGATGATCGACAGGGTCGGAATCGACAGGCAGATGATCTCCAGTTACACGACAAGGTTGGCGCTGCCCCTCATCAAGCGCGCATTCAGTCTCCTCGAGGTTCAAAATGGCCGGAACAAAAAAACGCGTATGGTGGGGCGACTACCGGACAACCGAATACGCGACCGTCGATCCGGAGGCGACGATCGCCATCCTCCCGGTGGCGGCGATTGAGCAACACGGCCCGCATCTGCCGGTCTCGACCGACACTTCGATCATGAACGGCATGCTCGACACGGTGATCGCCCGCCTGCCCGGCGATCTCGACATCCGCATCCTGCCGGTCCAGGCGGTGGGCAAGTCGAACGAGCACCTGCATGCGCCCGGCACCCTCACTTTGCCGGCGACGACCCTGGTCGAGGCGTGGACCGAACTCGGCCTGTCGGTCGCGCGCGCCGGCGTCCGAAAACTGATTGTCGTCAACTCCCATGGCGGCAATGAAGAGATCATGGGCATCGTCACCCGCGAATTGCGCGTGCGGGCAAAGATGCTGGCGGTAAAGACCAGCTGGCAGCGTTTTGGCCGGCCGGCCGGCATGTACACCGACCTCGAAGACCGCCACGGCATCCATGGCGGCGACGTCGAGACCTCGCTGATGCGGCACTTCCGGCCCGACCTCGTCGATATGGGGAAGGCCGACAATTTCGTGTCCAAGGTCGCCCGCGCCGAAAAGGAATTTTCGCTGCTGCGCCACACCGGAACGCACGCCTTCGCCTGGATCGCCAGCGACCTCAACCCGAATGGTGTGGTCGGCGACGCCAGCATTGCCACCGCCGAAAAAGGCCGACTCACCGCCGAACATCAGGCCGACGGTTTCATCAGCCTGCTGAGGGACGTGCGCAAGGCAAAGCTGGCGGACTGGCTGGCGTAGTTACCCCTCGATCTTCAACGCAAACGGCGTGCCCTCAAACGCCTCAGTGCCGCGCCCGATCGCCTCAATGGCGCGGCTCATGCGGCCGTTGCGCTCGAGCAGTGCGTCGGCAATTGCGATCAGCCGCGGATTGGGCGTCGCGGTGGGCGACAGCGCGCGCAGAGTCTCAGCCAATTCGGCTTCGTCGCGCTTCGGCGCCAGCGCTGCCGCGATGATATAGGCCGAAGCGGTCGAGCGGCTGATGCCGGCGTAACAATGCACGACCAGCGGCCGCGAGCGATCCCATTGGCGCGCGAAATCGAGCAGGTTCAAGACATGCTCCTCGCCCGGCATCGTCATGCCCTCCTGCGCCACCGCAATGTCGTGCATGACCAGATGCAGATGGTTTTCCCTGGTGATCGAGGCCGGGCGCACCACCTCGGTGCCGGCAGCGAGCAGCGAAAGCAGCCGCTCGGCCCCGGTCTTCGTTACCGTTTCCTCGACTTTGGACAGCGAACAGACGTGGATCATTGGGTCGTTTCTCCCTTGGCATCATCGTCGCGCCGCGAGGCCCAGCCGGCAAGCGCTGATTCGAGCCGCCGCCATTCTTCGTCGGCTCCCGGCAGGCCGGCGCGCAGCACATCCGGCCGGCCGGCGAAATGCCGAAGCAGGATGCCGCGCTGGCCAAGCGCCGAAAACAGGCCGGCGGCGTTCGCCAGCCTGAGATAGCGGAACAGCGTGGTGCCACCGGCGACAGGCACGCCGAAGCGGCCGAACAACGTATCGAGCCGTGCGGCGTCCTCGACCAGACGGAGCCGCATCCCGGCCTGCCAGCCGTTGTCGGCAAGCGCCCTTATGCCATATTCGAGCGCCGGCCCGGCAACCGCCCATGGCCCGAATTGCGCCTCCAGCCGCTCGACCGTCAGCGCGTCGGCCAGTGCAAAGCCAAGCCGCAGGCCGGCCAGGCCGAAGAACTTGCCGAACGAGCGCAGCACGACGATGCCGCCCCGGTCGACCTCGCCGGCCAGGCTTTCGCTGCGCGGGCCGACATCCATGAATGCCTCGTCGACGACCAGCAGCCCGCCTCTGGCGCGTAATGTCCCGGCAAGTCGAAGCAATCTTTCGCGCTCGACGACGCGCCCGTCCGGGTTGTTGGGATTGACGACGACGGCAAGGTCGGCCGCCGCCAAGGCTTCGAAATCATCGACTTCAGCCGCCGCATGGCCGGCGATGGCCGCTGCCCGCCGATGCTCGGCATAAGTCGGCCCGAGCACCAGCGCCTTGCCCGGGCTGACCAGCGAAGCGACGCGCGGCAACAGGACCTGCGTGCCGGGCGCAGCTGCGACATTCACTGCCGACGGCGCGCCATAGGCGCTTGCCGCGACCGCAGCCAATTCACGGGTACGCGCGGCTTCCGGCAATCGCGACAGGGCGGTGGCGGGCAAATCGAAAAGCGGGTAGGAGTGCGGATTGATCCCGGTCGAGAGGTCGACGAAAGGCAGCGGCGCGTGAGGGAAAAGCGCCCTCGCCCGGCCAAGGCTTCCGCCGTGGTCCACTACTGCCGTCACTCCATCAAGAGACTTCATGTCGATCCTGATCGCTTTCCTGTCGCTGGCCATCGAACTTGTACTCGGCTACCCGGCCCGGCTCTTCGATGCCATTGGCCATCCCGTCACCTGGTTCGGCAGGCTGATATCCTTTCTCGACCGCAGGCTCAACCGCGCCACTGATTCCGACGCCGACCGTCGCCGCTGGGGCGTCGTCGCGTTGCTGGTGATCGTGCTGGTGCCGGCCGCCGTCGCCCTCTGGCTCGAGATCGTGCTTTGGAGCATTCCCCTCGGCTTGTTGGTCACCGCAATCCTGGCGACGTCGCTACTGTCGCAGAAGAGCTTGGCCGAGCATGTCGAAGCGGTCGCCGACGCACTCGACAGCGGCGGACTGGACATGGGCCGCATCGCCGTCTCGCGGATCGTCGGCCGCGACCCGGAAAAGCTCGACAGGGCCGCTGTCTGCCGCGCCGCGATCGAAAGCCTGGCCGAGAATTTCTCCGACGGCATCGTCGCGCCGGCCTTCTGGCTCGGTGTCGGCGGGCTCGCCGGCGGCGTCGCCTACAAGGCCGCCAACACCGCCGATTCGATGATCGGTCATCGCACCCCGCGCCACGAGGCCTTCGGCTGGGCGGCGGCGCGCTTCGACGACTGGATCAACCTGCCGGCGTCGCGGCTGACGGCGCTGCTGATCGTGCTAGCGGCTTTCCTGGTCAAGGGCGCCGACGCCAAAGCCGCCTGGCACGCCGTGCGGCGCGATGCGAAAAAGCACCGCTCGCCCAATGCCGGCTGGCCGGAAGCAGCGATGGCCGGCGCGCTCGGCCTGGCGCTCGCCGGCCCCCGTTCCTATGACGGAGTCATGGTCGAAGACGCATTGATGGGCGAAGGCGGCCGGCGCGACGACGTCGAGAGCACCGACATCCGACGGGCGTTGAAACTCTACCGCGTCGCCGACTTACTGCTGATCGGGCTGTTCGGGGTGGTCGCAGTGGTTGTCATACTGGCGTGACCTGCGCTCGAGATCGAGCGCAAACAGAAAACCCGCCATGCGGCGGGTCGTTGGAGCCAATTGGCACTATACCGCAATTAGTAGCATAGCTGCCGGCACAAAGCAAGAACAAAATAGGGCTACGCCGCAAAATAATCGCTTCAGGTCGGCGCTGCCCCATTGCAGACGCTTAACGTTCGAAGTTGGCGAAAGACGAAGCGACATCCGATCTCCCCCCTTGCGGGGGAGATGTCCGGCAGGACAGAGGGGGGTGGGCCGGATCGCCAATTTTTCGATTTAGCCCTATTCCGAATAGCTTGATTGCCTGGCAAGTCGGCGGGACAGCACCCCCTCTGCCCTGCCGGGCATCTCCCCCGCAAGGGGGGAGATTGGCAGCTTCGTCGACGGCACCGCATCGGCATTCTGGAGGGCGCCTACCGATCGCCAACACTCCTCAGAACTCGATCCCCTGCTGCGCCTTCACGCCGGCGGAAAAGTGGTGCTTGGTCACGCCCATCTCGGTGACCAGATCGGCCGCCTCGACCAATGCCGGCTTGGCATTGCGGCCGGTGACGACGACATGCAGGCCTTCGCGACGCGCCTTCAGTGCCGCGACCACCTTTTCGAGGTCGAGATAGTCGTAACGCAGCGCGATGTTCAGCTCGTCGAGCACCACGAGGCTGATCGACGGCTCGGCCATCAGCTCCAGCGCTTTCGCCCAGGCGGCCTCGGCCGCCGCGATGTCGCGCTTCAGGTCCTGCGTCTCCCAGGTAAAGCCCTCGCCCATCGCGTGCCAGACGACACGATCGCCAAAACTAGCAAACGCGTCTTTCTCGCCGGTGTGCCATTTGCCCTTGATGAACTGGACGACGCCGACGCGCTTGCCATAGCCGAGCATTCTGAGCGCCAGACCGAAGGCGGCCGTGGTCTTGCCCTTGCCCGGTCCGGTGTTGACGATCAGCAGCCCCTTCTCGACCGTCTTGGCCGCGACCTCGGCGTCCTGCACCGCCTTGCGCTTGGCCATCTTGGCGCGGTGGCGTTCCTCGTCCTTGGGATCGATAGCATCAGCCATGTCATTTCACCTTGAGCGGCAGCCCCGCCACCATCAAAAGCACTGTGCCCGCGACGGCCGCGACCTCCTGGTTCAGCCGGCCGGCGGCGTCGCGAAACCGTCTTGCCAGCGCATTGTCCGGCACGATGCCCTGGCCGACCTCGTTGGACACCACGAACCAGGGCCCACGCGGCCGCGACAGCACATCCGCCAGCCTCCGGCATTCGGCCTCGACATCATGTTCGGCCAGCATATGGTTGGTCAGCCACAGCGTCAGGCAATCGATCAGCGCCGGCTGGCCGTCAGGCAGCGCTCCGACCGCGCCGGCAAGGTCGAGCGGCGCCTCGATGGTCGTCCAGCCGGCACCGCGGCGCGAGCGGTGCAACGCGATGCGCTGGCGCATCTCTTCGTCATAGGCTTGCGCCGTGGCGATATAGCTCCAAGGCGGCGGACGGGCCGTTACCAGCCTCTCGGCATGCGCGCGCTTGGCCGAGCGCGCCCCGCCGATGACCAGGGTCAGTGCCCCGGCAGCGCGGTCAGGCAAAGCTGTCGCGCAGGCTGGTCGCCGTGCCGGTGAAGCGTCCGCGCACCACGCCGACGACCGCGCCGAGCACCAGCCAGAACACCAGATTGGTCAGCGTCACCGCCACCACGAACTGATGATGCAGGCCTTCCGGGATCGCCGTCTCGAAACTGTCGGGCTGCGGCGCGCCGACGATATGCGGCGCGACGATCAACGCCACGGCAAGGACCGCCAGCGGCAGCGATCTGCGGAAGGCGATAAGGCCGAGACCGGCCGCGGTCGCCACCACTGTTGCCCACCACCAGATCTGGCGTTGGACAAGGTCGGCCGTCGGCATCGCCGGCAATTCCGGCGGCAGGCCGAGGCCCGGCGCCAGCGTGAACACGGCAAAGCCGGCCAGCCCCCAGAACAGGCCCTGGCGCCAATTGCCGATGCCGCCGGCGAATTCCGAAACCGCAACCAGGACCAGCGCAAAGCCGATGCCGGTGACGATATTGGCAACGACGCTGAAGCCGAAGCGCTCGAAACCGTCGGCCGGTGCCCAGCTTTCCTCTTCCGCCGGAGCCATTGCTTCAGCCGGCGCAGCGCTGCTCATAGCCGTCGTGCCCGTGGCAGCCGGTGCCGCAGGTGCCGCGGCATGGTCATGGCCGCCGCCGGCCTGTTCGTAGACTTCCGCTTTGAGGATGAGCGGCACCGTGGCATAGGCCTGCATGCAGGCGAGAACGACGCCGGCCACAAGCCCTGCGATCGCCGCGATGAACACGACGTTGCGAAACAGTGTCATGATGTCAGCCCCTTGTTAGTGGCAGGGAAAGCCCATCGAATGGCGATAGTCGTGCGCGGCATTGTGGACCGCATCGATATGCGAGAAGCCGACAAAGCCCATGACGAAAATGCCGAGGAATGCAGCAAGCGCCAGCTGCATGAAACGCGACTGCGAGGAGGCGGAAGCGCCGAGCGAAACGGAAGCGGTATTCATGTCTTGTCCTTTCGCCCTCCACCCGAGGGCATAGAAGTCAGTTTCCTGTCGCCGGCAGGTCTCCTGGCTCGCGGATCAGCGCCCTTCCCCACCTTCCCGAAGGCGAACCTTCAGTGGCATATGGAGAGGACTACCGCACACAGTTGCGGGGGCAGCCACGGCATTGGGCAAACAACTTGCCCTCACCGCATTCCCTCTTGGTTCCAAACGGAACCGACGACATCAGCGACTATAGGCAGAATCGCCGCGCCCGGCAAACCAAATTCCGCCGGATCGTGTGGCGAATGCGCCGCCCAGGTAATCGGTTTTGGTTCAACTTCGGCCCTCACTTCGAAGCATTGCGCTGCCCTCACCTGCCTGCCAGCATCCTCTCCCTGTATAGTGACGGGGAGAGGGGCGCTGTTGTCGGCAGTTTCGCCAATCGCCAAGGTGTCGATGGTGCGCCGACGGTGCGGTCAGCCCCTTTCTCCCGGTCGCGATAGGGGGAGAATTGCGCTCGATGCGCCACAAAGCCGGCGTGCTGATGCCGGAGGAATATGATTTGCACCGCTTCCACAACTGGGTGCGCGAGCGCCATGCGGCGCTCGAACATCAAAGCGATTTGGGCAGATAGCGCCACGTGACGAAGCTGCAGATCGCCGCCAGCAGGCCGAGTGTCGCGAAAACCGCGCCCAGTCCGAAAAACGCCAGCACCACGGAATAGACCAGCGGCGGCGTCAGCTCGGAAAAGTCGAGATAGGTGCGGTAGACCGCCGCCATCTGTGCCCGCTCATACGAGCGCACCGAGCGCATGAAGGCGGTCGAGCCCAGCGCATCGAGCGCGATGGTGAAGAAGGCACCGCAAAGCAGCAACGCGCCGGTGACCAGCGGTGCGGCCTCGCCGACGGCACCGGCCGCCAGCAGCGTTGCCGACATCGCGAAATAGGCGAACGTCATAGTCCGCCGGCCGCCGAAACGCTTTCCTGCCCTGCCCCAGAAGATGGCCATGAACAAAAGCGCATTGCCGGCCGAAACCAAGAGGCCGCCGGCGAGCTTGCCCTCGCCGGTGATCACCATGAACAGCGGCCCATAGACGAAGAATGTCGTCCAGAAGCAGGAGCGGCCGAAGGCGATCAGCCAGGCCAGCCTCAGCCTTGGCTGCGCGACGAAGCGGCCGATATTGGCCAGCGGATTGACCGGCCGCGTCTTGCCGGGGCGGATCGACGGATTGTCGCCAAGCCGGTAAGTCCAGAACAGCGCCAGCAACGCCATGGCGAAGACGGCCACCGCGCCATGCGCGGCATAGATGCCGAAACGCGTGTAGAGGAAAATGCCGAGCGTCGGCCCGGCGGTCCAGGCAAGCATCGACCACGCCATGCGCAGCGACTCGGCCTGCATGAAATCGGTCTTGCGGATATGGTCCATGATGTAGAGGTTGAGCGTGATCGCCAGCGCGCCGGCGCCGACGACGCGGCAGAGCATGCCGACCACCTGGCCGGCCAGCGTATGGGTGACCAAGAACAGCGAACCGGCGGCCAGCAGGCAGGCGCCGGCGGTATAGACCCAGCGCCGGGCAAAGCGGGCGATCAGCATCGGCATGAACAGCGTCGCCGACAGGCCGAGCATCGCCACGATCGTGTAGAGGATCGAAACGATCTGCTCGTTGTGCAGGATCTCGTAGGCCTGGATCGGGATGACGCTGGATACGGTGGCGCGCGCGAAGGATTCGACCGCATAAAGCGAGGCGAAGGTGCGGGCATCCGCCGGCCGCAAGGCCGCAAGCCAGATCGGATGGCGCACATGGGTAGCCATTGCTTTCCCCGAAGCAGAATCGCCCGAAGCAGGGCTTGGAGCACAAATCTGCCGCGGCGATTCCTTGCCGGGTAACAGGAAACCGACGCCTTCACGGCAAAAAGCGAAGCCGGCCAAAGGCTTTCCGGCTCTGGCCTAAAGCAGCTCTGATGCCGACCGGCACCAACGCGACGCAAGGCCCTGCTTCTTTTGACGGTGGCAACCGTGATAGTCGTCTTGCCGGGGCTGAACCAACACAGCGAGATCATGAGCATCGACACGCCGAGCGCAGCCGTTCAGGATCAACCGAAGTCGACGCGCATCGCCGCTATCGACATAGCACGCGGCATCGCATTGCTTGCCATGGCGAGCTATCATTTCACCTGGGACCTCGAATTCTTCGGCTACACCGATCCCGGCCTCACCGCCTTCGGCTGGTGGAAAATCTACGCGCGCTGCATCGCCTCGAGCTTCCTGTTCCTGGTCGGCATCAGCCTCTATCTCGCCCATGGCAAAAAAATCCGCTGGACCGGCTTCTGGAAGCGCTTCGCCATGGTTGCCGGGGCAGCGCTCGCAATATCGCTGGTCACCCGCATCGGCATGCCCGACGGCTTCATCTTCTTCGGCATATTGCACGAGATCGCGCTCGCCAGCCTGCTCGGCCTGGCGTTCCTGCGGCTCCCGGCGCTGCTGACGCTTGCCGGGGCGGCCCTCGTTATCGCCGCGCCTTTCTACCTGCGATCCGAGCTTTTCGATCATCCGGCTTTGTGGTGGGTCGGCCTGTCGGCGACCAACCCGCGCTCCAACGACTACGTTCCGCTGCTGCCCTGGTTCGGCGCCGTA
The DNA here is from genome assembly GCF_040317515.1 of Mesorhizobium sp. M1428. NCBI lineage: Bacteria > Pseudomonadati > Pseudomonadota > Alphaproteobacteria > Hyphomicrobiales > Phyllobacteriaceae > Mesorhizobium > Mesorhizobium sp. M1428. The sequence continues at coordinate 420,554 of NZ_JAMYKT010000001.1, read as the reverse complement.
CTTGCCGGCATCGCGGTTACCAAGCTCGCCGCCACCTCCGGCGCGCTGACGCGGCTGTCGGCCTTGACGCCGGGCCGCTGGGCAAACCCGCTGGTCTTCATCGGCCGGCACAGCCTTGCCTTCTATCTGATCCATCAGCCGGTGCTGATCGGCTCGGTCTGGCTGTTTTCGCAATTCATGCCGGCGCAGGCCGAAACCAGGGAGGTGAGTTTTCTGAAATCCTGCCAGGTATCCTGCGAGCAGGCACGCGACACCGAGTTCTGCTCCAGCTATTGTGCCTGCATGCTGGACACTCTCCAGGGCGAAGCCTCGCTTGGCCGGCTCTACAGCAACGACCAGTCCCCGGAGTGGAAGGCGCATATTGGCGAGCTCGCCGGCACCTGCACCGCCCAAACCGAGGCGGCGGAACCGGGAACGCGCTAATCGAGGGAGGACAATAATGAGCGACAGTCACCCGAAACCCGTGCAGCAAAATCCTGGGCAGCCGAAGCTGGGGCACATCCCATGGCCGCCGCTGATCTATATCGCCGCCATCATCATCAGCGTCGCGCTAGGGCTGTTCTATCCGCTGCCGTGGATCGGCGATCTTCTCGGCGACATCCTGTTCGCCGCCGGCCTTGTAGGGTTGGTGGCGGTCGCCGCGCTCTGGTTCACGGCAATTCGCACCATGATCCGCGCCAAGACGACGCTCAACCCGAACGGCGTGCCGGACCATCTGGTGACCGCCGGACCCTTCGCCGTCAGCCGCAACCCGATCTACCTCGCCAACACGCTGCTGCTGGTCAGCCTCGCCTTTGTCACTGGGATCGCCTGGTTCCTGCCGCTGGCGGTCATCGCGGCGTTCCTGACGCAGAAGCTGACGATCGAGAGCGAGGAGAAGGTGCTGACGGCCAAATTCGGCAAGAAATACCGGGACTACGCCAAAAGGGTGCGGCGCTGGATTTGAGCCGAGGCTGACGCCGGCTTAGGTGGTGACGCCGAGTTCCACCAGCCGCTCGACGCAGGACTCCTCGGCCTGGTCGAGCTCGGCCAGGGTCTCTTCGAGGTCGCGGCGTTTTTGGCGCAAATCCTCGCGCTTTTCCTCGATGCGCTTGATCATCAATTTGAGCTGGCCGACCTCGCCGGGCGGCTCCCTGTACATCTGGATGATTTCGCGGATCTCGTTGATCGAGAAGCCGAGCCTCTTGCCGCGCATGATCTGGCGGATGAGATGCCGGTCCGACGGACGGAACAGCCGGGTGCGGCCGCGCCTTACCGGCTGCACCAGCCCTTCGTCCTCGTAGAAGCGCAACGTCCGCGTCGACACGTCGAATTCGCGGGTCAGCTCCGTGATCGAATAATATTCCCGCATCGTCACTCCAATGCCCCGGCCACGCCGCGAGTTCCAACTGGCCGGCGCCGCCGGCGCCCGGGCGCGCACCAGAATCGGCGTACAAGGCACCTTCCAAAGCCTCGCACGACATTTACGTAAAAGTCAATTGAGGTGCCGTTCAGCTTACGCCGAACCACCATGTGGCAAGCCCGAGAAAGGCAAAGAAGCCGACGACATCGGTGACCGTGGTGACGAAAACCGCCGAAGCCACAGCCGGGTCGATCTTGAAGCGGTCGAGCAGCAGCGGGATCAGGATGCCCGCCAGAGCCGCCACGAACATGTTGATGATCATCGCAGCCGCGATGATGCCGCCGAGATTGCGATCGTGGAACCAGGCAGCAGCGACGAGGCCGATCAGGATGGCGAAGATGATGCCGTTGATGAAGCCCACCCCGATTTCGCGGCGGATGATGCGGCCGGCATTGTAGATGTCGAGGTCCCTGGTCGCCAGCGCCCGCACCGTGACCGTCATGGTCTGCGAGCCGGCATTGCCGCCCATGCCGGCGACAATCGGCATCAGCACCGCCAGCGCCACGATATGCTCGATAGTGCGGTCGAACAGGCCGATCACCGAGGCAGCCAGGAAAGCCGTCAGAAGATTGACCAGCAGCCAGGGTACGCGCGAGCGCGAGGTCGAAAAGATGCTGTCCGAGAGTTCTTCGTCGCCGACGCCGCCCATGCGCAGCAGATCTTCCTCGGCCTCCTGCTGGATGACGTCGACGACGTCGTCGATGGTCAGCACGCCGACCAGCCGCTCGTTCTCGTCGACGACGGCAGCGGACAGAAGATCGTATTGTTCGAATTCGCGCGCCGCCTCCTCCTGGTCCATGGTGGCCGGGATGGCATGCCTGGTCTCATGCATGACTTCCTCGACCTTGACCGAGCGCTTGGTGCGCAGGATCTGGTCGAGGTCGATGGCGCCGAGCAGCTTGAAGCTCGGATCGATGACGAAGATCTGGCTGAAACGGTCAGGAAGATTGTTGTCCTCGCGCATGTAGTCAATGGTCTGGCCGATCGTCCAGAAGGGCGGCACCGCGACGAACTCCGTCTGCATGCGGCGGCCGGCGGTCTCTTCGGGATAATCGAGCGAGCGCCGCAGCCTGATCCGCTCGGTGAACGGCAGCTGCGACAGGATCTCGTCCTGGTCCTCCTGGTCGAGGTCTTCGAGAATGTAGACGGCATCGTCGGAATCGAGATCCTGCACACCTTGAGCGATCTGCGCATTGGGCAGACTGTCGACGATGTCGCGGCGGATCGCCTCGTCGACCTCGGTCAGCGCGGAAAAGTCGAAATCCTTGCCCAGCAATTCGACCAGCGCGCGCCGCTGTTCCGGGTGCAGGGCCTCGAGCAGGTGACCGAGTTCCGACTGGTGCAGATCGTCGACTTCACGCTTCAGCGTCAGTGTATCGCGATCGGCGATCGCGGCACCGATCTGGGCGAGGAACGACGAGAGGATGACGCCGTCCTCGTCATAGATGTCGGCGCGGCGCTCCTCGGCCGCCCTGGCGCCGGTCATATGTTCGTCCTGGCCTTCCACCAGCGCCTCCAGCCATCGGATTTCCGGATAAGGTGCCTGTCAGGTCTAGACCATGATCCTGAAAAGTGGAAACCGGTTTTCCGAAAAGATCTTGGTCGAACACAAAGATGGAGCGGCGGCATGATTCGCTTGAGAATCGGCCTCTCTGTGCGCAACGGACGGATATCAGACCACCTTGCGAGCTGCCGGTTGCCCAAGGTTGATAATTCAAGATTGAAAATTAGATAATTCTAATTTAGTATCTCTATAATTATCACTAATAAATGGAGGGTGTTTATGGGGAAGTATCTGTTTACCAGCCTTGCGTTGGTTTGTTCGGGAATAGTTTTGAGCCCGATTACCGCCGAGGCAAAGGCCTTCAAATCTTTTCAGGGCAAGGAATGCAAGCCTGACTACAAACGGCTTTGCCCAATGACACCGATCGGCAAATGCGACCTTCAGAGCATGATCGAGCAGTTGTCACCCGCCTGCAAGGCCTTCGTCGAGAAGCACCGGTAATCCAGCTCTGGTACCGCCGCGGACCAACCGCCGGGTGGCCTGCGACAACGCTAGGTGTGGGTGTGCCCGCCGTTCCGGTTGGGGGCATCGTTCACCCAACAATATTGGTCCCAGTGGCCGGGCAGAGCGGCACATGCTGCACCGGGAATGAGGCGAGGCCGACGGTGCGACGGCCTCGCTGGTATTCCCGATCAGGCGGCGTGGCGCTTGGCCTCAGCCGCATAGCGGTCCAGGAGACCGCTCCAGCCACCCTCGGATTCGAAAGCCTGGCGCATTGCCTCTGCGGTTTCGCCCATGTTCTCCAGAAGCCTGTGCTCGAGTTCCACACGCGTCGCGTTCTCGCCGAGCGCGACAAAGCGAATCTCGACTTCGGTCAGCAATGCCGGATCGTAGCGCCAGCCGGCTCCAATGCGCCAGGCGAGCGTCAGCCTGGACGGCGGATCCCAGGCGAGAACCTCGCCCCAATCGCATTGTGACCCATCCTCGCCGATCTCGTACCAGCGGCCGCCGGCTTTCGGTTCGATCACCGCGGTCGTCAGGGCGGATTTGCCGATCGAGTGCGAAGCCGGCCACCAGCGCCCGAATCCTGTGGTGAACACATCGAATGCCTTGTCGAGCGGCACCTCCACCGTAACCGACTTCCTGACCGGCGCGGGCTTGATCATGGTCGTCATTTCCTCTTCTCCTTGCTGTTGTCGACTTCCCGCTTGAAGGCGTCGAGCGCATCGCCCCACATGCGGTCGAGCCAGGCGCGCATCTCGCCGAGCCCATGCGGGTCGAGATGATAGATGTTGCTGGCACCCTTGGGCTCTGCGCGGACCAGCCGGGCCTCCTTCAAGACCTTGAGGTGCTGCGATACGGCCGGCTGCGAGACCGGAAGCACTCGCGTCAGATCGATGACCGAGCGTGGCCGATCGGCAATGAGCTCGAACACCTTGCGGCGCGTCGGATCGGCCAACGCCACCATTCCTGCATAATCATAAACCATGACTTATGATAAGCTAAAACTTATGATACGTCAACTGAGGGAGCGGTGGACCGGTGTTTAAACACCCGGCCGGTTCGGCCCCCGAGGCTCGGGGGCGTTCCTTCACAAGGGGGCATGGACAGCAACGCGGATGCAAGATTGCTCAGGGAAACAATCCACCCGCGTGCGGGCCGGACGGCAAATGTCGATCACCGGGGAAAAAGTAAACCCGGCGGCAAGGTTTTTACCTTATCGGGTATGTGTCTCTCCGGCGAAACGTTAAGAACGGGTAAATTGGTTTGGCCCTCACCACGGAAGCCTCTCGCTACAGGCCCTCCGCCATATGGCAATTGCGCCTCTCCCTGTTCATGGCGACATACGTTTTAGGCGCATCTGCACTATATCCAGAAGTATTCTATACGTCAGCCTCAATCTATTCTCACAAGTTTCTTGTTGGCATTCCGGTGTTGTTTATCGGTGGCGTCTGTTGTGCCGCGCTAATCCATGGCCGGCGGCAACCGGTTCGCTACGCACTGGATTTGGTTCAAGGGCGCTGGCGCGGCTGTCTGCTGGTGCTGCTGTTCTTCTTTGCCAGCTTGACCGCGTTCTCTACCTACAAGATCGCCATCCCGTCCGTCGTCCCATACTATGCCGACAACTGGTTGGCCGACGCTGATGAATGGCTGCACGGGATGCCGCCATGGGAGATCGTCCATAAGCTCGACAGCAACAATTGGTCGTTCGTCGTCTTCAACAGCTATGAAGTCATTTGGTTTTACCAGTGGTTCGGCACCATCCTTTTCGTGTCGCTCTGGTCGGACGAGATTGCCCGCATCCGCTATCTCTGCGCAGCAGCGCTGACGTTGTGCGTTCTCGGAACGGTCTTGGCCCTGGCGCTGGCATCGGTCGGACCGGTTTACTACCACCACTTTGTTGGCGTGGATCGCTTCCACGGATTGAATGCAGCCTTGGACAGACTGGACCATAGTTACATGGTGCGGGAACCCGCGGCATATCTCCTGATGGCTTACCAGAGCGGCCGGCCAAGTCTCGGCGGCGGCATCTCGGCCATGCCAAGCATGCATGTCGCCTTTGCCGCATTGAACGCCTATTTGCTGTCATCGATCAATCGCTGGCTTGGCGTTCTGGGTTGGACCTTTGCAGCCCTGATCCTGTACGGATCGGTGTTCACTGGCTGGCACTATGCCGTGGACGGCTACGCATCGATCGTTGTTGTGTCGGTGATCTGGTGGGCGACTGGACGCCTGGTGCGCGAATAATTATGTGCGCTTGTGGATAGATGGCCACGCCGAACACCTAGTACGGTCAACCCTTAGGCGCCGCACCGCGCCGCTCGAGTGCGGTCTTGCGGATGATTTCTGCGATCTCCGGGCTGCTGCTGCACAGCATCTGGAAATCCGCCGCGTGCAGCGACAGGAGTGAGACCACCGTTGTGGCGCTGACGGTCGCCGAGCGCGGTTCGCCGGTGATCAGCGCCATCTCGCCGAAGAAGGCGCCAGGGCCCAGCTCCACCGGGTTCGGCGTCGCGACGCTGACGCGCCCCTCCACGACGAAGAACATCTGATCACCGGTCTCGCCATTGCGGCAGATCACAGCGCCCGCCGGCACGATGCGGGGTCGTAATGCGCGCACGATCTCGACTAGTGTGGCCGGGCCGAGCTTCTGAAACAACGGCACGGCGGCGATCAATTGCCAATTGCGGACGAAATCCTCGCGACGGACTTCTTGATAAAAGCCTGTGGCAAGAATGCCAGCCCAGAGCGCGAAGATGCCGATGCCACTCATCATGACCGCCCCGGCAAGGACGCGGCCGGCGAAGCTTTGCGGAATAGCGTCGCCATAGCCGGTAGTAGACAGCGTGACCACCGCCCACCACATTGCCTGAGGGATGCTTCCGAACTTTTCCGGTTGGACGTCGCGCTCGATGACATAGGCCGCGAGCGAAACACCGAACAGAACGATGCTGAAGACCGTGGTGACGCCGATCAGGTTACGCGCTTCGTTGGCCAGGATCCTGCCCAGCAGCGGGAAGAAAGTCGAGTCGCGCAGCGGTTTCAGCAGCCAGACAGCACAGTAGAGGCTCCGGTCAGGCGTGCCGACGAGCAGAAATGCGGCGAGTGGAACCAAAACCGCGAGCATATCAATGGCAATTGCCGGCGTCCTGACCCGAACGTCTCCCGCCCGGCGCTTGAGGACCGTCTCAGCCAGTTGCAGGAGATAGACGCCCCAAATGACCGCAAGCACGGTAGCCAGAGCCAGTCTGCTTCGTCCGGACATATCCGGTGTCGTGAGCGCAGCCACCGCCACGAGCCCAGTCGCAGCCAGCAGCGCGTTGAGCGGTGCGTAAATTCTTAAGAAAGGCAGTACCGACATTCTATGCTCACGAGCGGCTACTATCCTCCAGAGTAGGATGCCTTCAAGGTAAGCGCAAAGGTGCTTACTTTCGCTGCGATGTTCATCACCAACGGTGAACTCAGATGTCCGGGAAAGTGAACAGACAGGCTACAACGCAGCCCTGATCCTGTACGGATCGGTGTCCACTGGCTGGCACTATGCCGTGGACGGCTACGCATCGATCATCGTTGTGTCGGTGATCTGGTGGGCGACCGGACGCCTGGTGGCGAATAATCGAATAATTATGTGCGCTTGTCGGTAGATGGCCATGCCGCCGATGGCCACTTCGCATCGACCAAACTCGCGACCGCAATCAGGCAAAAAGCACGTGCCCTGACAAGGGCGCTCCCTGCCGTGCTCGGGTAAGAGATTCCGCTTTCGAATGTAATTGGTGCGGTCGAGATGCAACGCTGCACCGCCTCCCGCGTTGATTTTAAAGGGGTTTTTGGTTGAATTCCGTAGCGATTTGTATCACAGTTTGTATCTCAGTCCGTATCGCACGATGCGGACCCGGCACCAGCTAAGTAGCCCTTCTTACGAAGGCCGAAACCCGCCCGCTTCAAGAGTCTTTTGCCTACCTCAAACGCTTGGCAAGGAAGGAGCAGAAGAAACTGTCGAAAGCCATCCGGTCGAAAAGGCAGCGGAGATTTAGAAGGCAGGAATTTACGATGCCGCCGTTCCCACTATTCAGCCGCCTCGGCATAGTGTGCCGGCACATAGTTGAGAACGGGGCCCAGCCAGCGCTCGACATCGGCGATTGGCATCGCCTTACGGCTAGCATAATCCTCGACCTGGTCGCGTTCGATCTTGGCGACGCCGAAATAATAGCTTTCGGGATGGGCGAGATAAATGCCCGACACGGAAGAGCCCGGCCACATCGCATAGCTTTCGGTCAGGCTGACGCCCGCATTGCGCTCGCCGTCGAGCAGGCGAAACAGCGTCGCCTTCTCGGTGTGGTCGGGCTGCGCTGGATAGCCGGGCGCCGGGCGGATGCCGCGATAAGGTTCGCCGATCAGGTCGTCCGGTGCCAGGTTCTCGTCGGGCGCGTAACCCCAGAACTCCTTGCGCACCTTCTCATGCATGCGCTCGGCGAAGGCTTCGGCGAAACGGTCGGCCAGCGCCTTGACCATGATCGAGGAATAATCGTCGTTCGCCCGCTCGAAGCGCTCGGCGATCGCCACTTCCTCGATGCCGGCGGTGACGATGAAGCCGCCGAGATAGTCGGCTTTACCGCTGTCGGCGGGCGCGACGAAATCCGACAGCGCGACATTGGCCCTGCCGTCTCGCTTGGCCAGTTGCTGGCGCAAGGTGAAGAAGGTCGCCAGTTCCTGCGAGCGCTTATCGTCCGTGAACAGCCTGATGTCGTCGCCGACGGTATTCGCCGGCCAGAAGCCAATCACGCCCTTGGGCGCGAACCATTTTTCGGCAATGACCTTCTTCAGCATCGCCTGGGCGTCCTCGAAAAGCTGGCGTGCCGCCGGCCCTTGCGCCTCGTCCTCGAGGATCTTGGGATAACGACCCTTCAACTCCCAGGTCTGGAAGAACGGCGTCCAGTCGATATAGCGAGCGAGCTCGGCCAGATCCCAGCCTTCGAAGACTTTGACGCCAAGGAAGGACGGCTTCGGCGGCACATAGGCCGACCAGTCGACCTTGTGCGCGTTGGCCCGCGCCCGCGCCAGCGGCAGGCGCTGCTTGTCGGCTTCGCTGCGCGCATGCGCATCGGCAACCTTCTTGTATTCGGCGCGGACGTTGTCGACGTAGCCGGCCTTGGCCTCGTTCGACAGCAGCGCCGAAACAACGCCGACCGCGCGGCTGGCATCGGCGACGTAGACCGTCTGGCCGCTGGTGTAGCGTGGATGGATCTTGACCGCCGTGTGCACGCGGCTGGTGGTCGCGCCGCCAATCAGCAGCGGAATGTCGAAGCCTTCGCGTTCCATCTCGGCCGCCATATGCGCCATCTCGTCTAGCGACGGCGTGATCAGGCCGGACAGGCCGATGATGTCGACCTGCTGCTCGCGCGCCGTCTGCAGGATCTTCGTCGCCGGCACCATGACGCCGAGGTCGATGATCTCATAATTGTTGCACGCCAGAACCACGCCGACGATGTTCTTGCCGATGTCGTGGACATCCCCCTTCACCGTCGCCATCAGGATCTTTCCTGCGGTCTGGCGCTCGCCATTGTCGATGCCGTTGGCGGCGTTCGCCAGCTTCTCCGCCTCCATGTAGGGGAGCAGGCCGGCAACGGCCTGCTTCATGACGCGGGCGGACTTCACCACTTGCGGCAGGAACATCTTGCCGGAGCCGAACAGGTCGCCGACGACATTCATGCCCGCCATCAGCGGACCTTCGATGACATGCAGTGGACGCTCGGCCGCACCCCGCGCCTCGTCCGTGTCCGCGTCGATGAATTCGGTGATGCCGTTGACCAGCGCATGCGAAATGCGCTGTTCGACCGGCCAGTCGCGCCAGGCGAGATCGCGCTCCTGCGCCTCCTTGCCAGCCGTGCCTTTGAAGCGCTCGGCAAGTTCCAGCATGCGCTCGGTCGCCGTGCTACCACCTTTCGGCTCACGGTTGTTGACGACATCCTCGCAGGCGTCGCGCAGGTCCGGATCGATGGTGTCGTAGACGGCAAGCTGTCCGGCATTGACGATGCCCATGTCCATGCCCGCCTGGATGGCGTGGTAGAGGAACACCGCATGCATGGCCTCGCGCACCGGCTCGTTGCCGCGGAACGAGAAGGAGAGGTTCGACACGCCGCCCGAAATATGAACATAGGGAAGCGTCGTGGTGATCTCGCGCGCTGCTTCGATGAAGTCGACGCCGTAATTGTTGTGCTCCTCGATGCCGGTGGCGATGGCAAAGACGTTCGGATCGAAAACGATGTCCTCCGGCGGGAATCCGGCCTGCTCGGTCAACAGCTTGTAGGCGCGGGTGCAGATTGCGACCTTGCGCGCTTTGGTGTCGGCCTGGCCGTCCTCGTCGAAGGCCATGACGACCACCGCCGCGCCATAGGCACGGACCAGTCGGGCATGATGCAGGAAGGCTTCTTCGCCCTCCTTCATCGAGATGGAGTTGACCAGCGGTTTGCCCTGCACGCATTTCAGGCCAGCTTCGATGATCTCCCATTTGGAACTGTCGATCATCACGGGAACACGGGCGATATCAGGTTCGGCCGCGATCAGGTTGAGATACTCGATCATCGCCCTCTTCGAATCGATCAGGCCCTCGTCCATGTTGATGTCGATGATCTGGGCGCCATTGGCGACCTGGTCGCGGGCGATATCGAGCGCGGCGACATAGTCGGCCGCCGTGATCAGCTTCCTGAATTTTGCCGACCCGGTGACATTGGTGCGCTCGCCGACATTGACGAATGGAATCTCGTCGGTGAGCGTGAACGGCTCGAGCCCCGACAGGCGCATCTTCGGTTCGATGTCGGGAACAGCTCGCGGCGGATATTTCTTCACCGCCGCTGCGATGGCGCGGATGTGGTCGGGCGTCGAGCCGCAGCAGCCGCCCACGACATTGACCAATCCCTCGCGCGCGAAATCCTCGATCTGCGCGGCCATGAATTCCGGACTCTCGTCATACCCGCCGAATTCATTGGGCAGGCCGGCATTCGGATAGGCGCAAGTGAACGTATCGGCGACACCGGATATCTCTGCCAGATGCGCGCGCATGGCGTTGGCGCCGAGCGCGCAATTCAGGCCGATGGTGAAGGGGCTGGCATGGCGCACCGAATGCCAGAAGGCGGTCGGCGTCTGCCCGGACAGCGTGCGCCCGGACAGGTCGGTGATGGTGCCGGAGATCATCACCGGCAGGTACACGCCCTTCTCGATGAAGATCTCGTTGCAGGCGAAGATCGCCGCCTTGGCGTTGAGTGTGTCGAAGATCGTCTCGAGCAGGATGATGTCGGCGCCGCCGTCGATCAGGCCGCGCAGCTGCTCGCCATAAGCAAGGCGCAGGTCGTCGAAGGTTACGGCGCGATAGCCGGGATTGTTCACGTCTGGCGACATCGAGGCGGTGCGGTTGGTCGGCCCGACCGCGCCGGCGACGAAACGGCGCTTGCCGTCCTCCTGCTCGGCACGAACAGCGGCGCGGCGCACCAGTCGCACGCCATCGCGGTTCAACGCGTAGACCGCATCCTCCATGCGGTAATCGGCCTGGGCGATTGAGGTCGAGGAGAAGGTGTTGGTTTCAAGGATATCTGCGCCGGCGATGGCGTACTGATAGTGGATCTCCTCGATCGCCCTCGGCTGCGTCAGGATCAGCAGATCGTTGTTGCCATGCTGGTGGCAGGCACAGCCGGCGAAGGCCTCACCCCGAAAATGGTCTTCGTCAAACCCGAGGCCCTGGATCTGCGTGCCCATGGCGCCGTCAAGGATGAGGATGCGTTCGTGCACCGCTGCGGTCAGAGCAGCAAGCACTTCGGAACCGTTGGGCTTTGCTGTGGCGGGGCCGAACAGGTCATCCAGCGATGAGGAACTTTGCGACATTTTTCATCCTCGAGACGACAGTCGCACTCAAGTCACATAAAGACATCTTTATGTCAACATACGCCCTCCAGCTCTGTTTGTCACCCTTGTTCCCCACGCATCGGTTTCGCCGGCCTGAGGCTGATGATGCCGCTGGTGCCGCCGCGGCCCAAATGACCGCGCCAAGTGTCAGGCCGATGCCGACGTTTTCTCCATCGCTGCGATCAGTTCTTTCTACGGCGGATCCGCAAGTGGCTGGATAGGATCGCCGGCAGTTTGCTCATGATCTTCGGACTGCGACTGAAGTTCAGGCATAGGTCCGACTCGAGCCGTTGCGCGAAGGGCAGCTTTGAGCGGCATGAAGGTCGCCTTATGGCGCAACTAGGATGTCCAGGGTAATCGCCTGCAGCGTCCGCTATCCGGCAATCGCAAAAATCGCCTCAAGGGCGGACATTGCGCGCGAAGCGGCCGTCCAAGGTTCAGCCTACGGAAAGCGTCTTGGGGCGCATCGCGCCATACAACGCTCGCAACCGAATGAGGAGGCCCCGGACTGAGAAGGAGGTGTCGGTCGGGCGCGCCTGATAGGGGCCCACAAGGGCACCCCTGCCCGGTCTGCCGACGAACCCAGGGGGCAGTGACCGCCACGATCAGAGGTACGGCAACATGGGCGGCCGGGCCGCCTTCGCGCTGTCAACCGCACGCTACCCAGCGGCAACTGTGGCCTTAAGTCGCAAACTATTGGCTTCAGAAACCAGGCCGTCGGGCTTCATTGACGCTGCAACCAACACCATATGGTGATCCATTGCCCTCCAAAACGAGAGAAGCTGGCCTGCCGCGGTCGCACTGCGGCCCTCAACCGGCAATGGCTATGAACTAGGAACCTGAAAACCATGCCTGAAAATATCAGAGTAATTTCGAGAGACGTCCCCCTCATTCAGCTAGGCCTCTATCAGTGCCGCTTCCCGGTAAGCGAAGACCCGTCGGTACCCGGCGGTTACCGTTTTTGTGCTGGGTCAACTTCGCCGGACCGCGTCTACTGCGATCACCACCACGGCATCGTAACCGCTGTCGACCCTCGTCGGGCCCGTTCGGTCCTCGCTCAACGACGCGCCGCGTAAATTAGGCGGCGGGCGGGTCGCCAATTTGCGAGTAGACACCCGGTGGATCACCTTGAGGCTTCCCCCTGCTTGCGGGCGTCGATCAGCAATGGTGCCTCGAAGCACGCAATAATATGGGCGTCGACATTGTCCATTTCCGCCGCGACCACCTGCTTGAGCAGGCCCGGTACGGAGAGTTCACCGTCAAATGGCCCTTCGATCGCTTCAGGTCCAGCCATGGACTGCATGCCCAATATCTCGGTCCCTGGGCCCGCCACCGCCAAGGCGGCTGCGACGAAGCGGTCGTGTTGGGATTGATGACGGCAATTCGCATTCGCAGCATTCCGGCTTGGTTGCGCTCAATCACAAAGATGCCAGCGCGCTGGACATGCGCTCCAGCCCTTGGCGCAACAGAGGACGCGGGCAGCCGACATTCAGACGGATGAAGCCTTCGCCGCCAGGCCCATAGACGCGGCCGTCGTAGAGATTGACCCCGGCCTGATCGACAAAGAACTTCTGAATTCCACCCACTCTGCGATCGAGCGCGCACGCGTCCAACCACACCAGAAACGATGCGTCGGGCCGCATGGGCGTGATGCCTGGAAGGTGTTCACCGGCGAACTCGCAAACCAGATCAATGTTGCTGGCGATGTAACGCGTGAGTTGGTCGAGCCATGGCGCGCCGCTGCTGTAGGCAACCTCCAGGGCCAAGCGGCCGAAAAAGTTTGCATTTACCATGAATGACGCCTGCATTGCGGCAAGAAGCGTCTCGCGGCGCTTTTTGCTGGCAACTGAAATGGTTGCCGAAGGAACCCCGGCAAGATTGAAAGTCTTCGTTGGCGCGGTGCAGATGAACGATTTCTCCGCGGCATCTTCCGAGATGGAGGAGAAGACGATGTGGGGGCGATCCGACAACCTTATGTCGCAGTGAATATCGTCGGATATGACCAGGATCCCATGGCGCTCACAAATGTCGTTAAGCGCCGCCAATTCTTCGAGTGTCCAGGCCATTCCGGCAGGGTTGTGAGGATTGCACAGCAGGAATGCCTTGGCACCGCCAGCCGCCAGTCTCTCGAAATCCTCCAGATCGAGCTCATATCTGTTGTTGTGCAATCTCAGCCGGTTCGTAAGCAGAACCCGCCCGTTTCCCTGAACCACTTCGAAATAGGGCGAGTACACGGGCGACTGCACAATGACGCCGTCACCGGGCTTCGTGAAGGTTCGCAGTATCGCAGCGACCGAAGGCATGATCGCCGGGGCGGGAAGCAAGGTCTCCACTTTCGGCGACCAGTTGTGCCGGCGCGCGAACCACGATTGCACGATCTCATAGTGGCGCGGATCGCGGCGTGTGTAGCCGTAAATGCCATGGTCCGCGGCCTCGCGCAGCCGCGCGATGACGGTTTCCGGAGCGCGGAAATCCATATCCGCTGTCCATAGGGACAGCAGGTTCTGGCCCTCGACCTGCGGAGAGAACTCATCCCACTGGTTGGCCCATTTGGCGGATCCGAATTGCTGGCGGTCGTGGATTTGGTCGAAATCTATTCCCGCGATATTTCGTTGCCCAAGCGCCGATGCGGGCGTGTCTGCACAAGCCATTTGATAGTCACCTAGAAAATCTGTTGCTACGGTTACAGCCGCTTTGCTTCTGCGGACGTCCCTCTTTGAGGATTTGCGCCAGAAACTGCCGTGCCCGTTCCGATCGGGAGTTGGTGAAGAACTGATGGGGCGTGTTGGTTTCGACGATCTCCCCGCGGTCCATGAACACCACGCGATCGGCCACCTCCCGCGCGAAGCCCATCTCATGCGTCACGCACAGCATCGTCATGCCTTCACTCGCAAGCGACACCATCGTGTCGAGCACCTCCTTGACCATCTCCGGATCGAGGGCAGAGGTCGGCTCGTCGAAAAGCATGATCTTTGAGTTCATGCAGAGAGCCCGGGCAATTGCAGCGCGTTGCTGCTGGCCACCCGACAACTGCCCTGGGTAGCTCTCCGCCTTCTCCGCAATTCTGACGCGATCGAGATAATGGCGCGCCAATACCTCAGCGGCCGACCGCGGCATCTTTCTCACCCAAAACGGCGCAAGCGTGCAATTCTCAAGCACCGTAAGGTGGGGAAACAGATTGAAGTGCTGAAACACCATCCCGACGTTGCTGCGCACTGCGTCGATCTTGCGCAGATCCTCGGTTACCAACTTGCCGTTGACGATGATGTCGCCCGACTGATGCTCCTCGAGATGGTTGATGCAGCGGATCATCGTCGACTTGCCCGACCCGGAGGGGCCACAGATCACAATGCGCTGCCCCCGCGTCACCGAGAGGTTGATGTTCTTGAGCGCATGGTACGAACCGAACCATTTATTGACGCCACGCAGTTCGATGGCCATCGCCTTGCCGTAGGGCGTTGCCTTCGTCGCTGCGTGCATTGCTTGTGGCATCATCATCTCGTCCTAGGATTTGTGGCCACGCGCCAATTGGCGCTCCATCGATTGCGAGTAGCGGGACATGCCAAAGCAAAAGCCCCAGTAGACCAGTCCGGCAAAGAGGTAGCCGGTTGAGGAGATCGTCGGGCCTGCCCAGTTCGGATCGACTCGCGCCGTTTCGACGGCCTTCAGGAAATCTGCTATGCCGACGATGGCGACCAGCGTCGTGTCCTTGAACAGGCCGATGAAGGTCGACACGATGCTCGGGATAACGATCGTCAACGCCTGGGGGAGGACGATCAGGCGCATTATGTCGAAGTAGTTGATCCCGAGCGCTTTCGCCGCTTCATATTGGCCCTTCGGGATCGCCTGAAGGCCGGCCCTCACAACCTCGGCCATATAGGCGGATGAGAACAACGCTATCGCGATGAGCGGGCGCAGCAGACGATCAGGCGTCAGATAGTCGGGGACGAAAAGCGGCATCATGAAGTTCGCCATGAACAACACCGTGATAAACGGCACGCCCCGGACGACTTCGATGAATGTGACGCAAACCGTCTTGACGAAAGGGAGTTCCGACCGGCGTCCAAGCGCCAGGATAACTCCGATCGGAAGCGAGAAGACGATGCCCACAATCGACATCAGCAGCGTGATCAAGAGACCGCCCCAGAGCGTCGTGTCGATGACAGGCAAATGGAGCCAGGCGACGCCGCGCACCAGAACGAACGCGGCAATGGGGTAGACGAGGAAGAATAGCAACGCCGCCACTTCGCGCCGCGGAGCCTTCGTCCACAGGAGCCAAACGATGAGGATGGCGCCGATCGCCTGCGCAAGGTCCACGCGCCACCGCTCGGAAACCGGGTACGCGCCGTATCGCAGGTAGTCGAACTTCTCGGCAATGAAAGGCCAGCAAGCTCCTTGGCTGTTCGCACGGCATGCTTCGCGACCGCCGCTCCAGACCGCGTCGAAGATCGCAAAGCTCAAAAAGTGATGCAGTAGCCACACGGCGAGGACGACAAAGCAGATTGTCAGCGCGCCTGAAGCTGGCGTCGAAAACAGATTCTTTTTCATCCAGGTCACTGGACCTGGCCGAACGTCGGCGGGGGGCGCCATCGCTGGTATGAGCGCACCGCTGACAAAAGGCGAATGCATGGACTGATCGCTCACGCGTCACCTCTCGACGATCGCAAAATGTCGGTTACACGCGTTCATGGCCAACGACGTGGCGAGGGAGATAACGAGATAGACAGACAAGGTGATCGCCATGACCTGGACGGCCGCGCCGGTCTGGTTGAGCACCGTCCCTGCAAAGATCTGCACGAGGTCGGGATAGCCGATGAACACCGCCAGCGACGAGTTCTTGATGAGATTGAGATACTGGCTTGTCAAAGGCGGTATGATGATCCGCAGCGCCTGGGGAACGACGACCAGACGAAGCGTCTTGCCCGGCGCCAGCCCCAGCGCATACGCAGCCTCCGTCTGGCCCTTTGGCACTGCCTGGATTCCACCTCGAACGATCTCGGCGATGTATGAACCGGTGTAGACCGACAGACCGATCAGGAGAGCGGCAAACTCCGGATAGAGCTGATGCCCGCCTTGAAAATTGAAGCCGTGCAGCTGCGGCGCGACGAACGAGACCGGCTCGCCAGCCGCCAGGAACACGACCAGCGGAAATCCTATCAACGTCGCCAGACTGACCAAAAGCACCGGCAGCTGCTTGCCCGTCCGTCTCTGGACGCTCCTGGCGCGAAACCAGAATGCAACGCAGCAGGAAATGGCCGTCACGAATGCCAGGCTCACCAACCCCGCTCCCGGATGCAACTGGATCTCCGGAATGATGAGGCCGCGATTGTTTAGGTAGATGCCGCCGGGGATGGCAATAGACGCCTTCGGGGAGGGCAACGGCTTGAGGACGGCGTTGTACCAGAACAGCAGCTGCAGCAATAACGGGACATTGCGCACAAGCTCGACATAGGCGGTCGCCACCTTCGAAACGATCCAGTTCCGCGACAGGCGGGCAACGCCGATGACGAAGCCAAGCAAGGTCGCCAACAGGATTGCGAGTACGCTGACGTAGAGTGTGTTGACCACTCCGACCCAGAAGGCCTGACCATAGGTGGACAGCGCATCGTACGGTATCAGGGTCTGACTGATGTCGAAGCCGGCAGCCTCATTCCAAAAATCGAATGAGAGCGGAATCCCGCGGACCCGCATATTCGATGCTGTCTGCATCCCGATGCCCAGGGCCAAGGCCAGCAGACAGCCAGCGAGCAAGAGCTGGTAGAGAACGCCTCGCACTTTCGTATCGTGCAGCGACAGGCTCCTGCGCGACGGCGCGGGAAGCGACAAATGGGACATGGCCTGTTCCTATCGGGATCCGTGCAGGGCGCTGGTGGTAACACGCCAGGGCCTTGCAACCATGCTTTGCCTAGCGGATCGGCGGAGCGTACTGAACGCCGCCTTTGTTCCAGAGCGCGTTCATGCCACGCTCCATTTTCAGCGGCGAATCCTTGCCGATATTGCGATCAAAGACTTCACCGTAGTTGCCTACCTGTTTGATCACCTGGACCGGCCAGTCGTCGCCGAGCCCGATGTCCTTGCCTATGCTACCGTCCACGCCAAGCAGACGGCGGATGCTGGGATTGTCCGACGACTTCATGGCATCGACGTTCTTGGAGGTGACCCCGTTTTCTTCCGCGGCCACCATGACGTAGAGCGTCCACTTCGCCACATTGAACCACTGGTCGTCACCCTGCCGCACCGCCGGGCCAAGCGGCTCCTTTGAGATCAGCTCGGGAAGAACAATGCTGTCGTCCGGCTTGGCCATGCGAAGCCGCGACGCGTTCAAGGTGGAGGTGTCCGCGGACAAGACGTCGCAACGACCCTCCTCGTAAGCCTTCACGACCGCTTCCTCGTCGGCGAAACCAACCGTCGTATACTTGATCGACTGCGAGCGAAAATAGTCGGCAAGGTTCAACTCGGTCGTGGTGCCCTGGGTGACGCATATCGATGCGCCCTCGAGCCCCTTGGCTGACGTGATGTTGTCCGCCTTGCGCACCATGAATCCCTGACCGTCATAAAAATACGTGCCGGCAAACAGTATGCCGAGGGATGTATCGCGGGAGGAGGTCCAGGTTGCGTTGTGTGCGAGAATGTCGATCTCTCCCGACTGCAAGGCAGTGAAGCGATCTTTTGGCGTCAATGGGATGAACTTGACCTTTTGCGCATCCCCGAGCACGGCAGCGGCCACGGCGCGACAATAGTCGACCACAAATCCGGTCCATTTGCCTTCATTGTCGGGAAGGCTGAAGCCAGCCGTGGCCGAATTTGTGCCACACGTCAGCACGCCATTTTTCTTGACATTGTCGAGGGTTGTGGACCACGCCGAGGAGGCGGTGCACGCGATAGCGAGGGCAAGGAGGCCCTTGAACGTGGATCTCATTTCGGTATTCCCCTGTTTTTCTTGAAGAGACTGTGCTCTCAAGCATAAGTATTCGTCAAATTGATTGTTCTCATTACGAAAATGAGCGCTGCTCATAATTTATGAGGCACCCGCTCTCGGGTGAAAAGGGACTTGAGTGGTGATCGGGCCGGTTTGCTTGAGCGGGCTGATCGAATGAGCGACAGTGCGCGCGATCTATTGTGCAGCCAACCCCGGTGCTCCGACGGTTGGCCCTTGATCTCTCTTGGTCCGCGACTCGTTGTAGATGCTAATGATGATTTCCCGGAGCCATTTGGTACCCGGGTCATTCGCCATCTGGCGGTGAACAATGAGCCACGCATTCACATTTGATATCGGAAGGGGCGGCGGGACCAGCGTCACCTCGCTCCTCTCATCCAGCATTTGCAGGATGGCATCGCCGCAATGGGTAATCAGTTCAGTGCCGCGAAGCGCCCAGGGCAGCACCAGATAATTCGGGATGGTCGCAACGACATTGCGCCGTAAACCCATTAGCTTGAGGGCGGCATCAGCAAGACCTTCTGCCAGACCATCTGCGGAAATCTGCAGGTGAGAACTGGCCAAATACGTTTCCAGTGTCATTGCGTTCCTGGCTATCTTGCTTCCACTCCACACCGCGCAAAATAGCTGATCCTGGCCAAGTTCCACCTTCAGGAGACCCGGGTCATCGCGTATCGCGGCTCCCGTCAGCGCACAGTCGACTTGTCTCAAATAGACTGATGAACCGATCTCGGGTCCGTTTGCGGGAATGACGTTCAGCGTCGCGCCAGGAGCTTGCCTCGAAAATTCTCGAATGAGCCCAGGGATAAATATCATGGCGTGGTAATCGGTAAGTCCAACGCGAAAGTTGCGTCGCGTCGTTGCCGGATTGAACACCTGATGCCGGTCGATCGACGCGCGGATCGTTGCCAGTGCAGCAGAAATATCTGACAGCAACTCCACCGCCCGTGGGGTTGGCCGCATCTCCCCCCCGTCTCTCGTGAACAATTCGTCCTGCAAGAGATACCGAAGCTTTGATAGGGAATGACTTACAGCGGATTGTGTTCTTCCCAATTCGGTCGCTGCACGCGTTACGCTCCTTTCACGCATCATAACGTCGAATACTCGTAGCAAATTGAGGTCGATATCATCAAAACTCATGAGAACGTCCGCACAGTTTTTCGCATGCTACACTGTTTTCAAGCGGCGGGCGAAAGCCAGATTTGCGCCTGCTGTCGACGGCCGTGACGAGACCCTATCGTAGCTTCACTCTCAACGGCTTCGCTGGCCGTGGCTGTCGTATGGCCAAGCCCGCGCAGACGGCTTGGTCTCCCCTTTTTGCTCTCCGGCGAATTCTATTCGCCGACGGGCAGATCTGCATGACTTTGCCTATATACCATATCATCAAGCCAGTTGCTTCCCTTGCCGGCATCTGCCTGCCTTGATCAAACTGTTCGTGGCGCAGAGGTAAGCCGCCGGGGCGAGTGTCCGCTTTTGGGATTTTCGCACATCATCGCAACGACCGACATTAGGCGCGAAGCGGGCATTCGCCGTCCAAGAGACAAAAGTTTCTTTCGGTGAACCCATGACATCGACAAGCAGCACGGATTGGCCCCTCTCCTGCGGTTCGAGCCGGAGGAACACTGGTGACCGTCGTCGGGCCGCCCGACGCGCCGCCCGCCAATGGCCTGGCGGTCGACTTCGTTGTCGAGTCCGATCGTGCTCAACTGAGTGAAATCGTCCAGCGCGTGCGGGACGGACGGCTGCGGACGAACATCGGCAACATCTCGACCCTCGACGATGCCGTTTCCGCGTTCAAAACGACCGAGCGACGCTCGGGGAAGACGATCATCAGCGTTCGTCCGTGAGCGACACGCGCCTGTCAATGCGCCCGGCCGGCCGCCGCTGTCCAGATAGGCCGGCTGCGTCCTGTACGCAACGCCGGATCAAAGCACTCTCCTCTGCAAAGCTGGGCGCTCGTTGGCGATGCCGGCTATAACAAGGAGGCAAACACTGCGCAGGGTATCAGCGATGCCTTCCGGGATGCTGAGCTCTGCGCAAAAGCACTTGGCCTGGCTTTCAAGGGTGACAGCAGTTTCGAGGCGGCTATGGCGGACTATCAGCGACAGCGCGACCAACACTCGCTGCCGATGTATGAGTTCACCTGCCAACTCGCAACGAGGAGCCGCCAATGGAGATGCAGCAACTCTTCGGGGCGATCGCTGGCAACCGGCAAGCCGAGGACAACTTCGCGCGCATGAACGCGGGCACGATCTCGCCAGCCGCGTTCTTCGCACGCGAAATGTAGCCCGGATCATGGGCTCAGCCGAATTTCTGGTGTCGTCTTGAGCGTTGAGGTTCGTGGGCAGCGGTTTAGGCCGCGCTCTGGGCTGGAGCGACCTCACCGAGGAGGAGCAGCGGCGCTCAAACGCACGAACCGTGGACCTGCCAGGCGCTGTCGAAAGTATTGGCCGAACGCCTTATCTCCTCGGGCTTGCCGAAGAGAGACCGAGCGGGACAGGCAGAAACTCTCGAAGAGAGCTGGTGATAAACACCTTGCTTGGCGCTCGCGTTGACTAGCTCGCGACTTTAATACCCGCCGAGGCGGCTTCCTTGACTTCCCGGATCTGTTCACCAACTATCATGATATGAATGCCGCCGTTAAAATCCGTCACGACTTTCTTTTCCGGGTTTGCCCCATCGCGGGATCGTAACCCCCGGCTCGGCTGGCATGTGCCCCCGAGCCGAGGGGCAACACTTAAAAAATCGACATGGAAGTCCGCGGGCCGCCGATCGACTCGGCTCGGCTGTGAGCAGGACATTCTTGAATTGGCCGCTCGCATCATCTTTCGCGGCGGCGTCCCAACGAGATACGAGTATTCAAATGCAAGACAAGAAGACCCGGCGTAGGCCGAACATCCGCATCTCGCAGTCGGACCATGCGCGTCTGTCGGCGCTCGCGGGCGCCGTCGCCGCACGAAATCCGGAGGCTTCCGATGAACTGCTCGCCGAACTGGAACGGGCTCGTATCGTCCCCGACGGTTGGATTCCCACAGGTACCGTCCAGATGGGCTCGACAGTGACGTTCAAGCCAGACACCGGCGACGCGAAAACGGTCACGCTGGTTTTTCCTGGCGATGCGGATATCACCGAAGGCAAGGTTTCAATCCTCACGCCGATCGGCACGGCCCTGATCGGCCTCTCGGCCGGACAGTCGATCATGTGGACTGCGCGAGACGGGCGGCGGCACGAACTCTCGGTGCTAGCGGTGAAACAACCGGCTCCGGAAGGCGTGACCGAACAGCGCCCGCCAGCGCCTTCGACTATCGAGGCGAGCGTCTAGACATGGGCATTTCCGTGCGTCTCCTCAATCACGCGGGCAGCTTGATCGCGGGAGTCTGACCCCTGTGCCGGCCTATTATGGTCCGGCACAGGGGGAAGTTTTCCCACCCGATCAATTGCTTAACGCCGGATTCCGCCCCGCGGAACCGGCTGGAGACGCGCCATGCCCACTACCGACAGCTGTCAACTGACCACCAAGGACTACGCAATTCTTGAAGTAATGCGGGAACGCCATCCGAGCCGCGGCGAAATCCTCTCGGCTATCCTTGACCGGAAGATTTCGAGCGCCGTTGTAATGTTTCGGGATGATGTTCCGGCAACCGTCGTGACGCTCAGCAGCCGCGTGGCTTATCGGGTAAACGACGGCCCTGCCGAAACCCGCATCGTCGCACATGACGAGATGCGCGGTCTGGTTGGAATGCTTTTGCCTATCACCAATCCGCGCGGTCTGGCGCTGCTTGGCTTGGCCGAAGGTGAGTCGATGTCCATTCCAACTGCGGACGGCGGCCTTGAAACGCTGAGTGTGCATGAAGTGGTCTATCAGCCGGAAACCGCAAGGCGCGAGAGATTGAAGCTGGCGGGAGCTGCCGCGCCGGGCTCGTCGCGATCGGCCGGACCGGTTCTGCGCGTCGTTCATCGTTCCGATGAGATGCAGGACCAAGCGGTGGACAAAAACATCGCGGCCTTCGACACCGGGTTCGACGACCCAGGTCCGTCGGCCGCCTGAGAGCTCGACTATCCCGAAAGTCGTGAAGGCGGGTAGACAAGCGTTCCGTCAGGCCTTGCCCTCACACCTTCGGTGAGTTTCGCCGGCTCGATCTTATCCTTGCCCATTAAATGAAAGACGGCCTCGCCGCGGCTGAGGAGATAATCGGCGACGATTCTTCTGTGACAGCGCCACCAGAGCGTTTCCGAGCACATGATGGCGCTTCGCCTCTGCCTGCCGAGGGACAGAAGCCGATTCAGGCCGTCAAGAAACTCCGCCGACAGCGCGTGGTCGGCGTAATTGTGAAAACTCTGGTTGATCCAGAATGCGTTGAGCACAGGTGGAACGTCGTGCGCCTTGCCGCGCAGGCCGCCAAGCTCGGCAATGTATTCATATCCGATCCCGAACGCTGCCAGCGCTTCGGGAAGCACCTCGCTGTTGAACTGCGGGTTCGCCCGCGAGCGTCTGACAGTCCTGATGTCGATAACCAGGGTGATCTCTGCGATCCGTAGCAGGGCGACGAATTCGGCGATCGACCGCGTCGAGTGACCGATGGTGTGGAATGGATAAGGCATGTACGGTCAACCCATGGCAACGGATTTCTTTCCGGCTTGATGACCGATGATTTGGAACTGAAACAACGCTGTCATTTCACCACCTGCTTCAGACCACGTAACGCCTCCTGGACGTCGGCGCGCGCCTCGCTTGCTTCCGGATAGACTGCATAGGCTGGATAGGTGAATTCCGGGGCGCCTTCCACCACCTCCAGCTGTCCCGCCTCGATATGGGGCGCTGCGGCGCCCCTGCGGAAATAGCCCATTCCGCCAGCGCGCAGGATGTAGCTCAGCCCGAGCGGACCAAGGCCGACCATCAATCCTGGCTCGCCGAAGGCTGAGGAGCTGGCATCATGCTGGGCCGCAAACAGCAGTCCCCAATCGACATAGACATAATCCTTGGACCCGACCGTTCCCCGGTCTCCGTCCGTGGTCCGAACCAGGACGAGTTGCTCCTCGACGAGAAGCTCTACCTTGAAACCCGGCAGCAGCTTCGGCGCATAGAGCACGGCAATGTCCAGAACGCCGGTCCTCAGCTGCTCGAGGAGTTGGTCCGGAACGCCGACCTGGGCCTGGATGGAGATTTCCGGCCTGGCGTTCTTCATCCAGACCAGCCAGTCGAGCAGCAGCGGATTCCACAGACTGAGCTCTCCGCCCAAGGCAACCACGCTTGTCCGTCCCGATGGGATGGCGAGCTGATGCCGTGCCCGTTCCCAGATTTGTACGAATGATTGGGCGAACCGCTCGAATTCCCGGCCCGCCGGAGTCAGCTGCGCGCCATTGCGGTTGCGGATAAAGAGCTGACGGCCGAGTTCGTCTTCCAGCGTGCGTATCCGCGCGCTTACCGTGGTCTGGGTAACGTGGAGCCGGTCGGCGGCTTTCAGAAAGCTGCCGGAATGGACGATTTCCAGAAACGTGCGAGCGCGGTCGATGTCAATTCTGGCTCCAGTCAGTGCAATAATTTTGCATCAATACAGCATTTAATTCCGTTTGCCTTCCTGTTTTACGCAGCGCAACGTTCAGAAGGTCGCGCTGGCTTCCGCCGCAAGAGTTGATGGAGCGCACAATGTCTGATCAGGAGGATCTTCCCTTGGAAACGCGAGAGTACGCCTCGCCGCCGTGCTTCATGCACGAACTCGTTCCCGGATATGGCACCGGGCCGGTTGTGCAAGACGCATGGACAGAAGTCTGTCGATGGCGCAAGGCGGAGCGCAAGCGCTTGATCGATGAGCGTCTTGCCGTCGACGCCGAGGAACGCTTGGCGAGGTCTACTCGCGTTGCCTCCGCGCTCGACCGGGCTGTCAGCCGGGTCAGCGGGCGCATCATCAGCGGCTACTGGCCTTTTCGCGGCGAGCCGGACCTTCGCAACTGGGCGGTACGGGTGATCGAGCGCGGCGGGCGGATCGCGCTGCCGGTCGTCATCAAGAAAGGCTGGCCTATGGAGTTTCGTATCTGGGGACCAGGAGACCCGCTCGAACGCGGCATCTGGAATATTCTTGTTCCGTCAAGCGGGCCATCGGTCCAGCCGGATGTCGTCATCGCGCCGGTTGTCGGTTTCGACCAGGCTAACTACCGCCTGGGCTATGGCGGCGGCTTTTTTGACCGGACTCTGGCGGCCGTGCCGAAGCGGCCTCTCGTCGTCGGCGTCGGTTACGCCGGCAGCAGGATCCAGACCATCTATCCGCAGCCACACGACATTCCGATGGATGTGATCGTCACCGATGAATGAATGAGTGCAGGCGAGACCTGATCCTCCTGTGACGGCGGATCGCAGACGGCCGGGTCCATCTTTGAGTCCGCCGCGCCTCCAGTGAAGAGCAGGAAGCAAATCATGTCCAATCCAGCCACCACGGCCTTGGATGATCATAAGCCGCGGTTTGTCGTCAGGTGGCTGTTCTCCACCAACCACAAGGATATCGGGACGCTTTACCTGCTGTTCTCGATCATGGCCGGGGTCTTCGGTGCAGGGCTTTCCGTGTTGATCCGCATGGAGTTGCAGGAGCCGGGCCTGCAGATATTTGGCGATCCGGGGGTCTACAACGTCGTCGTCAGTGCCCACGGGCTGGTCATGATCTTTTTCGTCCTAATGCCGGCACTGATTGGTGGCTTCGGCAACTGGATGGTACCGATCATGATTGGCGCCCCCGACATGGCCTTTCCGCGCTTGAACAACATCTCATTCTGGCTGCTGGTGATGTCATTTATCCTCTTCATAGCCTCAATGTTCGTTCCAGGAGCGCCCGGCACGCTTGGCCATGGCGGCGGCTGGACGCTCTACCCGCCCTTGTCGACTGATGGCCAGCCAGGCCCCGCGGTCGACCTCGTGATTCTGTCAATCCACCTGTCGGGTGCCTCTTCGATCCTTGGCGCTATCAACTTCATCACCACCATCTTCAATATGCGCGCGCCTGGCATGACGATGCACAAGATGCCTCTGTTCGCCTGGTCGATGCTGGTTACTGCCTTCATGCTGCTGATGTCGCTGCCCGTACTCGCCGGCGCCATCACCATGCTTTTGACCGATCGCAATTTCGGGACGACCTTCTTCGCGCCCGCCGGCGGCGGTGATCCGGTCCTCTATCAGCATCTGTTCTGGTTCTTCGGCCATCCCGAAGTCTACATAATGATTCTACCCGGCTTCGGCATCATCAGCCATGTCATCTCGACCTTCGCCAGGAAGCCGATCTTCGGCTATCTCGGCATGGCCTATGCGATGGTGGCGATCGCCGCGATCGGCTTCGTCGTGTGGGCGCATCATATGTATACGACCGGCCTGTCCGTGGACACCCAGCGTTACTTTGCCTTCGCCTCGATGGTCATCGCCGTTCCAACCGGCGTGAAGGTTTTTTCCTGGCTAGCGACTATGTGGGGAGGATCGATAGACTTCAAGACACCGATGCAGTGGGCTCTCGGTTTCGTCCTGCTGTTCACCATCGGCGGCGTCACCGGCATCATGGTTGCAAACCCTGGTATCGACCGCGTGTATCACGGTACCTATTTTGTGGTCGCCCACTTTCATTATGTGCTGTCTTTGGGCGCGGTTTTCGCCATCTTCGCCGGCTTCTATTACTGGTTCCCGAAGATGACCGGCTATATGTACAACGAAACGATGGGCAAGCTGCATTTCTGGGTGATGTTCATTGGCGTCAACCTGGTCTTTTTCCCGCAGCATTTTCTCGGCATGGCCGGCATGCCGCGACGCTATGCCGACTACCCCGACGCTTTCGCCGGCTGGAATTTCGTCTCGTCGATCGGGTCCTACATTTCAACGGCCGGACTTGTCGTCTTCTTCATTACGGTAGCGGAAGCCTTCAGCCGCAAACGCCAGGCTGGCGCCAACCCATGGGGCGAAGGGGCGGCCACCCTCGAATGGCTGCTGCCGTCGCCGCCACCCTTCCACCAATGGGAAAAGCTGCCGCGCATTCTCTAACACTGGCCTCTAGCTCCAAATCGGCGTCTGTTATTGTTGGGGAGACTGTCATGAACGAGACCACAGATCCAAACAACCAGATCCTGCTCGTAGCAATTGTCGCGTTTTATTGGGCATTGCTGGCAGGTTGGGACCAGCTGCTGCCGCGCTCGGATGACGACAAGACCAAGCGGGGCGATGCGGTGACTGAGCAACGAAGCGGCGTTGCCGATTACACTTCATCGGCGGGCCCTCCCTTGGATGTGATCCGGGACATCGATCCGAATTTTGACCTCGCCGCGTTTCTGATCGGCGCGAAAACGGCCTATGAAGTTATCCTGCGGGCCTATGCAGATGGCGACATCCAAACGCTGAAACGCCTTGTCGGGCCGGAAGTGCTTGAGACCTTCGAACGAGCTATTGCCGGGCGTCGGGATCGGGAAGAGACGCTGCAGCTGACCCTCATCGGCGTGAGTGAAGCAAAAGTCATCGAGGCTCTCGAGGAGAATGGGACCGCAGAGATCGGCGTTCGCTTCGTTTCCGAGGTGGTCAGTGTCACCCGTTCAGCCAACGACTGGGTCGTGGCTGGCGATCCCACGCTGATTGTTGAGGTGATCGATACGTGGACGTTCGCCCGCGAAACACAGTCAACGAAGCGCGACTGGGTTTTGATCGCCACCGAGGGCGACTAACAGGTATGTGCTCTCCGAGAAGCCTGCCTCCCCGTGTCACCGTTGAAGGCAGTCAACCCGGAGCGTTGGGTGGCCTGAGCGGATTTGTCAGTTTTTGACAACACCCACCGACTATTTGCCTGTCGCGATCAATTGGACATGACACGGCTTCAGTCGACCATTTTCAAGCAGCGAGCTGCGTAGCACGGCCTGGCAATAAATTACCAGATCGTATCCTTATGTGATATGGTCAAATCTTGGCCGAGAAAAATTAATAGGAACAAAGGAGGCCGCGATGAGAGAGTATTTTTCATTTCAGCTATTCATGAGAATGTCGACTGCGTTATTTATTGGTGCCGCTATCTTTTCCATCGTTTTCGGGAATACATGATAGCGCTTGGAGCCCGCGGTTAGACTTTCTCGAGACCAAGTCGCTGACATTTCCCGATCCTGAGCAGTAGCTACGACGCGGCGGGACGCGCTTCGCGAACTGTTCCGACCTGCCAGCAGATCACTCAGGGACAAAACCACCCTGCGGCGCTAAGTGCAACCTAGTGGAACCATACCCGCGGCAGCTCGTGGCCCCTGAGCAGACGTTGATGTGTCGAGGTGCTGGCTGGTGAAGCCCAGCCTCGCCAAGCCCCTGCGCACTTCCGGCGCGCCCATGAACAGCCGCCACAAAAGCCCTGTACGATGGTTCTCGATCATTGCGATGATTGGCCCCTGATTGATCGCCAGATATGTCCGGGAGTACCAGTTGCGAGGTTCGCAAAACGCGTCGACAAAGCCGAAGCGGCCCCATATGCGGTTTCGAGGCTTGGTCAGGAAACCGCGCAGTGCGCGCATCGCTTCCCCCGGAGCATACGGGAAACTCGACAGGGCAGCGGACGGGGTGATTACGCCAAAGTCCCTGTCGGGTGCATGCGCGATGTATCCTCGCGGCCCATGGCTCGCGGTCAGACCCCAGCAGTCAGGGCCGTATCCCAAATGGTTATGGGGGTTGCGGACGCAATGCCGATAATTGATCTGCGTATGACGGAGGTTCTGTTGCCAGTAGTCGGCGTAGCGGTCGCTTAGGCCTCGTGGATCGAGCCCGCAGAAGGAATATTGCGAAAAGAAGAGCGGACCACCAGAATCCATTCCCAATGGTAGCACGATCCCGTAATGATCGCGCCCGTTTCGAAAGTCGGATCCACCAGCAAAGCCTTCGTGATAGATGCCCGGATCAATGGGGTGGCGAGTTGATCCCGCCGCCAGCACGAAGGTGAGCATGCATTCGTTCCAACCCGTGATCGGGCTGTCCATCGCCCAGCCGTGGTTCGGGCTCCAGTGCCACATCAGTTGCCGGGCTCCGCGTGTGAACCAGTTCCACTCGGCCTGCAGCAACAGCGCGTTCACGCTATGGCGAAGGCGTGCCTCCTCGGTTGCCATCCCGGCGAAATACTCGCGGGCGCAGATCAGACCTTGAAACAGGAAAGTGGTTTCGACCAGATCAGCGCCGTCATCCTTGCGACGGAATGGAATTGTCGCACCGGTACGGCCATTGATGAAATGCGGGAACACGCCGTGGTAGCGCGGCGAGCTTTCCAGGAAATCCAGCATTCGCAGCAATCGGCATAATGCCACAGTGCGATCGATCCAACCGCGTTCAACAGCAACGATGATTGCCATGATACCGAAGCCAGAGCCGCCAATAGCTGTGAGATCGTTGGCCGGAGCACCGATGGTCTTCTGACGATCTCGGGCAAGACCACTGACGGGATGTGCGCCTTCCCAGAAGTACCGGGCCGTTTGCCGTTGCACGATATCCAGCAGCGCTTCATCGTCGAGCTCGCGAACGTTTGCCGGGAAGTCGGGTGCTTGGAGCGTGCTGGGAATCATCGAGCCGGTGTTCCTGAAATGGGCATACAGACCGCCGGTCAATATGTCGTACCGGCTTTGCGGCATATTGAAAAGTTTTTAGAGTTTCTCCGCCGGGCCGCTGGCGCCAAAGCCCGTTATACCGATGAAAGTGCCAGCGGCGCCTTCTTGTCGAGCATGGCTTTGGCGGTCATCAGATCGTCACTTCGCTTTTATGAGTCCGCAGCCTAAATATACCAGCACCGAGCACAGCCCAAGTCACTGCAAACGCGCCAATGACGTTGCCGATCTTCTCGGGCAGTCCGCAAGGGCTAGCTGCTTCGTGGGCCACTACATCTCAATCAGGACGTAGGCGACACCAAAGACAATGCTCATTAGAACACCAAACCATGCCCACCCCTTCAATGCGGCGCGCACGTCCTCAGGCTCAGCGCCTTTCTGGTTATCGTAGTCGTCCATAATCAGATCCCAGGTTTGTCGATCGTTACTTGGTACAAAATCAATAGAGGATGAGCAACCCCAACCCTGCACGCTAAGCGTTCGCGCTCCTATCTTTCCTCGGAGAAGGCAACGGCCCTTTACATCGCATCTTGTAATTTGACGCGGTCAGGGCATAACCACACTTGCATACGCGCAAGCTAGAGAAGCTCGAGAATTTCTCTCACAAGGTCCGTCTGGTCTGTTGACGATGCCGGAATATCTATCCAGCCTGAGACGTCCTTGCCTCCGGCTCGGCTAGACGCCGGAGGCCTGCTCTGCATTGTTCGAAAACTCATGACGATCATTGTGGCAGGAGTCCGCCGGCCGGTACGATTGCAAGGGTTCCTTCTCCTACTCGAACATGATGCGAGCGGCACCTCTTTTGGCGAGCAACATTCTCCGAGCTTCCTGGATCCGCTGAGCCTGTTGTTTGGTGTATGGACCCATTGGCCGGGTCTTTTCATCGCCGCGACGAACACGGCAATACCAGCGGCCGCTGTCCGAGAAGATTTCAACCAGGGTCGGTGCATCGTTAGCCGCCTGCTTGGCGACCTCGTCGACGAATTTCACGATCTTTGAATAACGCTGGGCGGGCGCAACCGTGTCCAAGCCACGGGTGACACCTAGTTCCTGCTGCTCTGTGGACATAGTCGAACTCCTTTCAGTCACAACCACATTCCGCTTCGCCATTCTGACTCTGACTTCCGCTTTTCGGAAGTCGAACCTAGCTTGCCATTTGGCGCTCCATTTCCAGCTCGGCCTGCAGACTTTCAACGTCGCGGAAGATTGAGGCGACAGCCAGCGTGCGCCCTTCTCGTTTGAAGCGGAGCAGGCAATCTTTGGCGGCAATGTCGCCGTCTACCGCGATCTCGTCCCACCGCTCGGCGTGACCGACATAGTTGATGGGAACATCGTAATGCTGGCTCCAGAAGAACGGCACGGCCTCGAATTTCTCACGATGGCCGAGCATGTTGAGCGCGGCTGCTTGCCCCTGCCTCTCTGCAACCACCCAGTGCTCGACCCGAATGTTCTCGCCACTGTGAGGATCTGGCCACCGCGCAATGTCGCCGGCGGCGAATATGCCTGGTGCGCTCGTCTCCAGAAAGGCGTTCACGAGAACCCCGCGGTCAAGGATGAGCCCGGCCTTTTCCGCGAGGCCGATCCGCGGGCGCACGCCTATGCCGGCGACGACGAAGTCGGCAGCTAACGTGCCGCCGCTGCTGAGCTTCACCTTTTTGCCATCGATGCTGCTCGCCGTGTCCTGAAGATGGAAAACAACGCCGTTCTCCTCATGGATAGTGCGGATGAAGTCACCCATTTGCGGACCCAGGATCCGCTCCATGGGCCGCTTATCCGGCGCCACGACATGAACTTCGATCTTGCGCGAGCGCAGGGCCGCGGCAGCTTCCAGCCCAATGAAACTGGCACCAATCACGACAGCGATATGCGCAGTGGTGGCTCGCTCAATGATCGCCTTGCAATCTGCGAACGAGCGCAGAGCGTGAACATGCGGCTGGCCTGCCTCGGGTATGGTCAAGCGAACCGGTTCGGCCCCGGTCGCAAGAAGTAGCTTGTCGTAAGGAGTCGACGTCCCGTCCGCGAGTACAACCTCGCGAGAGCGCACGTCGATCCGAGCGACGTTCGCATTAAGACGCAGGTCGATATTATTCTTTGAGTAGAAGCTTTCGCCACGCAACGGAATCCAGTCCTCCGGTGCCTTGCCGGCGAGGTAGTCCTTGGAAAGATTGGGCCGATCAACCGGCGGTGCTTCATCATTGCTGAGCATGACGATGCTGCCTTGATAGTGTTCGCGCCGCAACATTTCGGCCGCCGAGAAACCGGCTGCGCCGCCGCCGACGATGACGATCTTCTCCGGAACGGGGTCGGAGCCTCCAACGCGCGGCTTGGGGGCCGTCCGCTTGCGCTTCTCGCCCACGAATATCCGATCATCGCGTTGTTCCACCAACCAGCACGCGAGTGGCCTGAAGGCAGGCGTTCGCAAGGCTTCGCCTGTACGCAAATCAAAGCACGCGTGATGCCACGGACACCGGACGGAGTCTTCCACCACAAGGCCGTCGACGAGCGGTCCGCCGTAATGCGTGCAAGTCGCCCCGACGGCGAAGATCTCGGCCCCGCGGCGCACCAGCAGCACCTGCTCATTGCCGCTATGGCCGACCAGCTTTCCACCGTCGGGAAGATCGGCGAACGCGATGCCCTGGACCAGGTCTGGTCCGATCACCTCGGTAGGGTGCACAGCCATTTTCTTCTCCTTGGCGATTTCGAGAAAATCGCATCCAGGGGAGCGGCGACAGGCACATCAGCCTCTCAGCGCACAAAGCCAGCGCGTCTTCGAATTCTCGATTTCGCTTTCGCCCGACTAGAGCGAAACTCGCGCCCCACGGCTCAATTTCCCGCCATTCCCGACATCATGCAAACGAATTTAATCTGCAATTGAGTGCAAGTTTTATGATAGCTCTCTGCATGCCCTCGCCCGGGCGATTACAGGATCGTTTGCCCCGCCTTCTCCCAGTCGGCAAGAAAGGACTCGAGGCCCTTGTCGGTGAGCGGGTGTTTGGCGAGGTTTCTGAGTACTGCGGGCGGTACGGTTGCGATATCGGCGCCCGCCATTGCCGCCAGTTTGACATGCAGAGGCGTGCGAATAGAGGACGCCAGGATTTCCGTCGTGAACGCTTGATCGTTGTCATAGATCGTGCGGATTTCTCGGATCACCTCCATGCCATCCAGACCGAGATCGTCAAGTCTGCCGACGAATGGTGAAATGAAGGTCGCGCCTGCCTTTGCCGCGAGCAGTGCCTGGTTGGCCGAAAAGCACAGGGTGACATTGACCTTGTGTCCGAGCTGACTGAGCGCCCGGCAAGCCCTGAATCCATCCCAGGTGGACGGCACCTTGACAGCCACATTGGTCGCAATGCCGGCCAAGCGCTGTCCCTCGGCGACCATACCGTCAAAGTCGATGGCCGTGACTTCCGCTGAAACCGGGCCCTCGATCGTCTGGCCAATCTCCTGGATCACATCTCTGATCGGTCGGCCAGTCTTTGCGATAAGGGACGGGTTTGTGGTTACCCCGTCGACAATTCCAGCGGCAGCAAGCTCTCGAATTTCAGATATATCGGCGGTATCGACAAAGAATTTCATTGTCTTTCTCCTCAACTGAGCCCGCCCATCGATGATTGGATGAATTTTCCTTGGTTTGGTTCCGGGAGACGGGTTTGTTGTCGCTGTCGAGACCGCACGCCTACGTCTTTGGCAACGGAGGAGCGATGCGGCGTCTTCATCGCTGTCTCAGCAAAAGCTCTCTAAGGACGACGGCATCGTTGTGGGTCTCGTCATGAGCCGAGTAGACGAGTGTGACGGTGCCCTCCCGTATCATCTCGCGCAGCCGGTCAAGCTCACCGCGATGCTCCTGGATTTCCGCCGCATACCGCCGGCGGAATTCCGACCAGCGGGCTGGATCGTGTCCGAACCATTTCCGAAGCTCGGTGCTTGGCGCGAGGTCCTTCACCCAATGGTCGATGGCCGCTTCGGTCTTCTTGACCCCACGCGGCCAAAGCCGGTCAATCAATACGCGCTTGCCATCGCCGGCAGCAGGCCTCTCATATGCCCTCTTCAATCTTACTCTCTCGTTGAAGATTTCTTCGCTCATCGAGATCCTGTCCCGTCCATGTCTGTGTCGTTGACGGCATCGAGAAGGCTGGCGAATTTGCTCCTCAGGATTTCTTCGTCGACCGCATCCGACACGAATACGAAGATGTCGCCGCGATATCGCTCGATCCAGTGATGGCCGGCGCCGCGGCTACGCAGGTAGCTGCCGATCTGTTGGATCGTGGAATCCCCCAGACCCTTGTGCAGGAGAAATTTCATCAAGGTTGCACTTTGCCCAGGGACAGCTTCCCGTCTGGTCAGGGGCCGACCTTCTGGCCCCGAGCGTTGAACTGTTTCAGATAGGCAATGACGTCGGCGATCTCCTGGTCCTTGCTGAGACCGGCAAACGCCATCTTTGTGCCGGGCACCAGTTTGCGCGGCGCCCTGAGATAGGTCGTCAGCGTCGGTTCATCCCAGGTCAGACCCGAATTCTTGTTCGCCGAGGAATAGCTGTAATCGGGATACTCACCGGCCGTTCGGCCGACGACGCCATTCAAGGCCGGGCCCACTCCGTTCTTTGCCTCAAGGCCGACCTTGTGGCAGGCCATGCATCCCTTGAAGACGACGGCGCCGGCTTCGGCATTGCCGGAAGATGTGTCCTGCGCATGGGCCGAACCGACTGCAGTGAGAATCGCGGTGCCAATCCAGGCATGGTCCATTTCATGTTTGCTGCTTTCAACGAGCACGGGTTGGTTCTGGCCGAACTGGCCGGGGCAATATGGTACGAAACATCCCTGGAGTCCCGGATCCGGATCCAAACCGCCGGATCCGCATCCGATTGAAGTCGCCTCAGGAGGGAACAAGTGGGCCGGGACTCTTCAGATACTGGTTCTTGATCGCATCCACCGCCCAGTAGGCAAGAGCGCCTACGGGTCCGGTCGGGTTCTTCCCCGCGTTCTGGGGAAACACGCAAGCGCCGGTGACGAACACGTTCGGGACATCCCAGACCTGAAGGTATTTGTTCAGAACACTGGTGCTCGGGTCGGCTCCGAAGACTGCCCCGCCTGTGTTGTGTGTGCTCTGGTAAGGCACGATCGAATAAGGCACCGGGGGAATGCTCCGATCGACCTTGGTCGCACCCATCTCCTTGGCGATCGTCACGCAGATGTCGGCCTGAGCGTTCATCTGCTTTACCTCGTTGTCCTGGAAATCGAACGTCATCCTCATCAGCGGACGTCCGAAAACGTCGGTGTAGGTCGGATCGAGGCTCAAATAGTTCTGCCGGTACGCCATTACCGCGCCTTGGTTGCCAATGCTGGCCGCGTGGTCATAATTGTCGACCACTGCCTCCTTCCAGTCGGAGCCCCAGCGCGGCGTGCCCCGCGGCGTGGGATGCGACTGGATCGGCCTGGCGCCCGAGTTGCTGCAGCTGATGCCGCCGCCACCGATGTAGCCGGCCTTCTCGAAATCGTAGTTGTCGCCGTTGAAATCATCCATGCAGGTGCCGAGCGCGCCGGCCCCCATGAAGCGATTCAGGATGGTTTTTTTGTCGAAGAAGGCGGTAGCCCCGCCACCGCACTGATAGGCATAGTTGCGGCCGACCACGCCCTTGCCCGTTGCCGGATCATAAGGCACGCCAATGCCCGATTGCAGCAGCAGGTTGACGTTGCCGAGCGCATAGGCCGACAGGATGATGAGGTCGGCAGGCTGTTCGAACTCCCGCCCTCGTGCGTCGAGATAGGTGACGCTGACTGCCTTCTTGCGGGTCGAGTCGAGATTGACCTTCAGCACGATCGAGTTGGTGCGCAACTCGAAATTGGGGTTCTCCAGCGCCAGCGGAATGACGGTGAAATGCGGGCTCGCCTTGGCATTCGCCTCGCAGCCGAAGCGCTCGCAGAAGCCACAATAGTGACACTGGCCGAAGGCCACGCCATCGGGATTGACATAGTCCCGCGACGCGTTTGAGGAAGGATTGGGGAAAGGGTGATAGCCAAGATTGCGGGCCGCTTTCTCGAACATCAGCATGCTTTGCGCCGCAATCATCGGCGGATTGGGGTACTCGTCCTTTCGCGATCCCTCGAAGATGTTGCCGCCGTCGATCTTCCGACCGTTGATGTTGCCGGCCTTGCCGGAGGTGCCGCAGGTCTTTTCGAACTTGTCGTAATAGGGCTCGAGATCATCATAGGTGATCGGCCAGTCCTGCAGCTGCATATCTGAAGGGATGATCTTTTCGCCGTATTTTTCGATCGTGCGGGCGCGCGCCTGATGATCCCATTCGAGCCAGCGCCAGGTGACGCCGTTCCAGTGCACGCCGGCGCCGCCAACGCCCTGGCCGGGCAGGAACGAGCCGAGCTGGCGCATCGGCAGCGCCGTTTGCGCTTCACCATTGCGGAAGGTGATGGTTTCCCGCCGCACGTTCTGCATGAGGTCGTGTCGGGCGGCGTAGCGCAGTTCGTCATGGATCTGCGGGTCGATGAAGTCCGGATTGGTGTCACGCGGGCCTCCCCTTTCTAGAGCGACGATTTTCAGCTTGGTCGATGCAAGCTCCTTGGCAATGATGCCGCCCGTCCAGCCAAGACCGACAATCAGGACATCGACTGCGTTGAGTTTGGTAGCCATGCTACAGTCTCCTTCGTCTTCTTTCGTCGATTAAACGAGATCCTGAATTCCCTTCGGTTCAGCCGCATAGGCCTTGTTCCGAAATGGTTCTATCTTGTCCATGTACATGGCGTCGGCGCCTGGGAAACCGATCATCTTCCAGGCCGCCCTGTCCTTGTTTCCGCCATACATCGGGTCAGCGAAATAACCCTCGATCGTGAGCTGGAGCAGAAGCCCGAAGAAGGTTTCGGTTGGCACTGTTGGAAGCTCGACCTTCTTGCCCTCGAGGTCGCTCATCACCGCGACTCGATCTTTTGCCGAAAGGATCTCGAAAGCGCTCTTGTGGTTTTTCTGCACGTAGGCGCTGACGTCGGCGATGCCGGCCCGGATCAGTTCCGATGGCGTCATCGGCAATTGATAACCTTGCTCGCGCGTACCTTCCCTAAATGGCCCTTCCAGATACAGCCGGTCGCCCTTGCCGTACCCGCCGGCCATTTGTCTATCGATGTAGATCGCAACGCCGAGTTCCTTGGCGCCGGGGCCTGTTGAATCGCTCGGAATCAGTGTGTCGACCGCGGCCTCGATGAAGGCGGACTCGTCGACATTGAAGAATTCATAAGCCGAGCCGCGTGCATCGGATTTCGAGGCGTCGCTTGTGTGATGATGCGGCTGTCCGGTCGCCGCGGCCATCATTTCGGTCGCCGATGCGGACCCACCCAGCGGCAGGGTACTCGCCGCCGCTCCTGCCGCACCGAAGAGCTTCAGAAAGTCGCGACGCCCCACGTCTTCTTGGTTCTTGTCTTTCGTCGACATGATTTCTCCTGTGACGCTGCTGGCAAAACGATGGGTGAGGATGGAGAGAGCTTGCGCCCGCTCCAACCGGCGCTGCGCAGCATCCAGCGCTAGGCTTGGTGGAATTCTTCGAGCGTAATACTCACACTAACTATGTGACAAACGAAATTGATTGACATTTAAACGCAAATTTTATGCTATATCCGTGATGGACATCGAACTCGCCCGCACCTTTATCGAGATCGTATCGACCGGCAGTTTCATTCGGGCCTCCGAGCGCTTGAATGTTGCGCAGACGACGGTAAGCGCACGAATCCGCAACCTCGAGCATCAACTGGGCCGGGCCCTTTTTGTCCGCCACAAAGGCGGAGCTTCGCTGACCCCGGCCGGCGAGCAATTTCTGCGCCACGCCCCGATGTTCATCCAACTATGGCAACGTACACTTCACCAGGTTGCCGTGCCGCCGGGACGCCGGGCTGTTCTGACGGTGGGCAGCGAAGTCAGCCTTGCGCAACCTCTGCTGCTTGATTGGGTCCGATGGATGCGCGGCTCGCTTCAGGATATTGCGCTTCGAGTGCACGTTGATGTGCCGCAGGATTTGATCAATCAGGTCGCGTCGGGAATGGTCGACTTAGCCATCATGTACGCGCCCCCGCACAGACCGGGTTTGAAGATCGATCTGCTTCTGGAAGAAAAACTTGTTCTCGTGACTACCAATTCCGAAGCACGCCTCCTGGACGAATCCGACTATGTTTACATGGATTGGGGGCCGGATTTTGGGCTTCACCACGGGATGAATTTCCCAAGCGCTGCGCCGGATCTTTCTTTCGATCTCGGTCCGCTCGCACTGAACTATGTTCTAGCGACCGGCGGCTCCGGATATTTCAGGATGAGTTCTGTGCAGCCTCACATAGAAGCCGGCCGGCTGCATCTTGTGCCTGAGATGCCGCAGTTCTCCTATCCGGTCTATGCGGTGCAATCGGCAAGTGCGGACGAGAGCGTAGTTGGTCCAGCGCTGACGGGATTGCACTCCGTCGCAAGCGGCGACATCAAATTGTGAGAGTTCTAGTTGGGCGTCTAAATGTCGACGGGACTGACGGGAACAGAAGGTCGACCGTCGTTCCAATGCCTGGTTCACTCTTTATCCGGATCCGACCACCAACCATCTGGGTCAGTGCCTGCACTTGCGGCATCCCTATCCCGGTACCCTTCTCACCCTTCGTCGTGAAGAATGGATCAAACACCTTCCGCAAGACTTCAGGAGCCATACCGCAACCGTGGTCTTTGACGCGAACGCATGCGTAGGTTCCAGGACCGGGCGGGTCAGGCGTCGCGGTTGTCTGCACCAATCGCTCGGTGATGACGCGGATCTCCCCGCCACTTGGCATCGCATCTCGTGCGTTCATGACGAGATTAAGCACTGCGGTGTCGAAAAGTGCGGGATCGATCAAACAGTCTGGGACACCGGACCCAAGCTCCAGCTTGACGCGGACATCGGCTCCCGCGCCATACCTCAGGAAAGGCTCGAAAGACGTGAGGAACTCATTCAAATTGCCTGCGTGGATATCGAATTCCTGATGCTTTGCGAAGGCCAGTAGCTGTGACGTTAGCTCGATCCCTCGATCGATTCCTTCCCGCGCTGCCGCAATGTAGGCACGAACCCTTTCGGACTCGTCGGCTCTTCGCTCAGCGAGCCCGAGCCCGGATTCTATTACTGCCAGGAGGTTTCTGAAGTCGTGGGCAATACCGCCCGTCATCTCGCCCAAGGCGGCAAGCCGGTGCGTTGCACGCTCGCGTTGCTCGGCAGCAGTTCGGGCATCGAGAGGTGCGTCCGGCACTTGGGTGCGCACGTCGCGTCCGGCCTGAGATGATGGTTGAGTTTCACACGCAAACACGCAGCCTGACATGAAAGTCCCCTAACTCCGGATACCCAAGGAACTCTCGCTCCGTTTGGTATCTTCGGTCGCTTCTGTTGCGGAGGGCCGCGCCTTTCATGCGCATGATCTAAGCTCGCCGGACGACCCTTTTCGTCATGATGTCTTCGACAGTCGGGAATGCTTTTAGGGCCTCCTCCGGTAGGTCGCCATTTGCTCCGACCATTTCCGCCCAGCCATGTGCCTCTGGTTCGCCAACGATAACACGGCCGACCATTCCAGCATGCTCATGCGGGATACAGTAGTAGTCGTAGACCCCCCGCTCAGTGAAGGTAACCGAAAAGCTTTCCTTGGGCAGGAGGTAGTCGGAATCCCACGATTTTGCCGCCTTGGGCATGCGAAGCGGTCGCCCGAAGTTTGCCGGATTGTACGCCGTGGTCGTGTGCGAATTGCCAGGATTGAGGTTGGTCCATCGGACCGTCTGCCCTGGCTTGATCAGAATGCCGATCGGGTCGAACCAGACTTGCGAACCGTCGTCGCGCCCTTGCATCCGGATTTGGATCGCGTCGCCGGCCCATACTGCCACACAAGAGAGCGAGAGGGCGGCGGCAAGGCCGCTGCCCGCACTTAGTATCTCACGACGCGTGAGTGTCATTTGGCGACCTGGGCCTCGTCAGCGGCCGAGACATGCCACAGCACGACGTGGACATGCGGCTCTTCGACTCCCGGATGGCCGGCATTGTAGTAGACATCGACATGGTCGACATTGCCTCCGGGTGAAGCGAGATCGTCAAAACGCTTGTCTGGATTGAGGTCCTTGGTCGGCAGCATATAAATCGTGCTGACAAGCTTGCCGTCGTGGTCATAGGCAAGGAATGGTCCGGCCGGCAATGTCGTCGGATCGATGAAGAGTTGGCCCATGCCCGGCAGGAAGTCGGGCAGCTTCACAAGCTTGCTGACCTGCTGGTAAGGCGCGGCTGGCGGAGATTTGGTAACTTCACCCGCCGCCATGG
This sequence comes from Mesorhizobium sp. M1428, assembly GCF_040317515.1. NCBI lineage: Bacteria > Pseudomonadati > Pseudomonadota > Alphaproteobacteria > Hyphomicrobiales > Phyllobacteriaceae > Mesorhizobium > Mesorhizobium sp. M1428. The sequence continues at coordinate 381,433 of NZ_JAMYKT010000001.1, read as the reverse complement.
CGCAAAGCGAACTCCCCGTCGTCAGGGCAACTGCGAGGACGAGTTTCTTCATCACGGATCTCCTTGTTGAAATAAAGCCGCGCTGGCCGAAGATCTGGAAGGCTGTTTTGAAAAAGCGATTTCCACTTTCTGGCACGACCTGTTCGCGTCCGGCCAGCAAGCAGCAGACTGTTTCGCTCGTCAAACGAAATTAATTGGCATTTCAATGCATTATTTCTGCTGCTCGGGTGCGCACTGTTTGCTTGATTTCGAAAAAAACCTTCACTACCTCTGAATTGCTATGAATATTTTCAGCCTCGATTTCCGGCGGGAGCCGAAGCGCTTAAAAACGGGCCTTTAGCCCGGACGCGAGAAGGCCCTGGCTTCGCGTCCGGGGGTAGCCAGGATTTCCACTTATCCCGCGGTGCATTCTGCCTGCCTAGGCAGTGCGGCTGCACTCCCATTTTGCGATTCCGGTTGGGATCGACATTGAGGTTGACCCCGATGATCTGCCCCATCCTGTCAGAAGAAGACATTTCGCTTGATCTTGTGACAAAGGGAAAGCAATCAGCCCTGTCAAAAATTGCGATCAGGATTGCGCGAAGGACCGGGCTGGACGAGCAGATGGTTCTTCGTGGCCTTTTCGACCGCGAGTATCGCGGCTCCACGGGCATAGGTCGTGGGGTCGCGATCCCTCACGCTCTACTTGGCACAATCTCTTCGCCTGCCGCGTCTTTGACACGTCTGGCCAAGCCCATCGATTTCGACGGCCCCGACGACGATCCTGTTGATCTCATTTACACGGTACTCTGGCCGCGCTCTGCCACTTCCGCCTTCCTCCCTGCCCTTTCGCAAATTTGTCGTCTCCTCCAGGCATCTCAGGTTCGGGAGCGACTCCGATCGGCACGCTCATCCGATGAGGCGTTGGCCTTTCTCGAAAATGGGTCACATCGGAGAATTTCCGCCAATTTGCCTACTGCCCGGGTCGGGCCTAGCGTGATGATGTCCACGCAGTTCAGCAATGCCCAGGTCGGACAGGCCTACCTTTGGTCCGAACCCTCCGTCGGAGAATAACATAGATTGACAATCTATCTTTTATAGAGGATGCCTCAAGGAGCGAACCCAGCGGCTTGAACCGGCTTGCATGGGAGAAAAAGCAGGAGCTGCAGATGAGCGAGGATGGTCGAAGCACGAGAACGATCGTAGTCGATGGCGTTCCGCTGCCGGACCTGCTCGACGAGACAATGATCCGCGGCGTGGTGCATGGTCTTTATGATGAAATTCATCGCGATGACCTTCTCGGCCCCATTTTCCACGATCAGATCGAGCCGGACCGTGGCCACAGCATCTTGCGAAGATGTGCGACTTCTGGTCTGCGACGTTACTTCGAACGTCCCGATATGAAGGCCGGCCACTGCCACCACATCTGGCCATAGCCGGCCTCGGCTCGGCGCATTTCCGTCGCTGGCTACAGTTGTTTCGCACAACGGTGCGCCGCATCTGCCCGCCCGAGGTGGCAGCGCTTTTTATGGAGCGCGCTCTGCGCATCGCTCACAGTTTCCGTCTCGCGATCGCCTTCAATCGCGGCGAGACCACGATCGGCATCGAACCCATCGTTGAGAAGGACCTGTGATGCAGGATTGGTTTGTGAGGGTTTCCACAAACGCGCAGCGATCGACGGAAGGAGACATCCATGCGGCTTACAGCTTTCTCGGACTATGCATTGCGGCTGCTGATGTACACGGCCTCTGCCGGTGGCCGGGTCATAACGATCGAGGAAGCTGCGCGTAGCTTTACCGTGTCGAAGACGCATCTCAACAAGGTCGCCAACACGCTGACCCGCAGCGGCTATCTGAAGGCGATCCGTGGCCGTTCCGGTGGTCTCGTTCTGGGGCGCCGGCCCGAGTTGATCCGGATCGGCGATGTCGTGCGATTGACCGAGCCGGATTTCGCACTGGTTGAGTGTTTCTCCACTGCAAACCAGTGCATATTGACCGGCTCTTGCAAGCTTTCAAGCATGTTTGGCGAAGCGATAGCATCCTTTCAGAACACTCTTGACCGCTATACGCTGGCCGACATCACACTGATGCCGGAAGACTTCATTGGCGGTCCAATACTATCGGTGCGCACCGGGGTGGCACGCAACGGGGCGTAGTATTACGTGGTTTCTAGGCTTGCTGCTTTACTCGGATGGAGATGAGTCATGGCCGAATCAAAGAAGAACGACAAGCCGCTAACGAAGGAGATTGATTCTGGTATCGACCCCGACAACAGTCTAATGCCAATGCTTATCGGTGGGCTTGTCCTGATAGTCCTCGGCGCGATCATCGTTATGATGTTTGTCTAGTTTCGCAACGACGGCGTGTGGTGCTGTCGAAAACGTTTATGCCTGCAGGCTAAGCGCCCACATGCGAGTTTTGTTGAACGATCAAGTGCGACACTCTCGTGATAGTTCTCGCCAGCGGTAGAGCAGTAAGGAATCCCTGGCGCTATCGAATGTTCCTCATCCCTGCCAACTTGAGCTTCTCGACGCACCGCGAGCAACGAAACGCGGCCGCCCTGTCGGTCGAAACCCATGAGCAGCAGCAGGGCCGTATGGGCTTGCTGCATTTAGCCCCCCGAAATGCCAAGCTTGAAAGGTAGAGCAATTTCGGCTTCTGTCGCTCCTTATGGACTACAATGAAGCGTTCTTTACTTGCGATGCTGGTGGGACTTACGATCTTTACTGCTGACGCCCGAGCAGCAGTGGATCCCAGGTACAAGGCAGAACAGAGCGCCCTGATTAAATGCAATCTGTTGTGGTCGGCAAAGCTATCAGTTCAGCCCGGCGATCCGTACTCGTTAGCCAGAAAGGCGCAGCAATATGCCGGCGATAGTTACGAGCCAAAACTGCCGCGCCGATGAGCGCGCTCACAGCCCCAGTCCCTGCCTTCTGCCGAAGCTCCAGTCGATACCGCCGCTGTTTTGCACGAACCCGCTGATGTGCTGGCCGATGCGCTTGTCGAGCATCGGCTGCCACGGCACCAGCTGAAACCCGAGCCCGTCGTCCAGCACGGCGAAGCGCCCGCTGGCAAGTGGGACCGAGCCAAGGAGCGTGCCGCCGACATGGTTGCCGGGCTGAACGGGCGCGTAGGTGCGGCCGCGCGCCGCGGCCATTTCCTTGCCGACGCGCGTGATCTCCTGGCCCTCCAGCGTGGCAACAAGGTCGCGCGCGAAGGTGACCGTCCCGCTCCCCGCATCGCGTTCGCCATGGCCCATCCTGACGAGCTGGGCAGCCCGTTTGTCGAGCGCGTTGTCCACGTCGAGACCAAAGCCTGACCTCACCAGCGGCACCGGGCTTTTGGCCGTGAGCTCCCGGTCGAGCCAGGTGGCACCGTCGCTGCCGATCTGCGCGTCAAGATCGAACGTCGAGAGCACACGCACGGAGAAGTCCTTGCCGGCGTTGCGGGCGTCGTAGGCGATGCCGCGCTCGGACAGGTCTTCCGGAACGCGCCAGTGGTCTTCGTCGATGCGCTCGACGTGGCCTGCCCGGCGCAGCGCTTCAAGACGGCGGACATGGAAACGGACGAAGGCATCCGGGTCCTTGCCCTGCCCCAAAAATGTCTCGCGGATCGCGTCCAGGTGCTGGCTCGGGCGATAGATGCCACCCTCGCCGGCTACGACGCTGATGTTGCGGTCGGCCGCACGCGGCTCCTGCTTCGGCAGGATCGGATCGAGCGCTACGATATGCCCGCGCTGAACGTCGTCGAACTTTGCCGTATCAGCAGTCTCGACATAATGCGTGCGCCCGTCGACGCCGTCGATGACGAGCGACAGCCGGTCGCTCATCTCGTCGCCGGCAAGGCCCTTGGCCAGCACGCGTCCGACCACCGGCTCGGTGATGGTCTTCCGATGCATGACATATTGCGCAGCACCCCGTTCATCGGCGAGGCCGTGCTCGAGCGCCCTATGCATGGTCTTGATGATGTCGTTGCGCTCGCCAAGTGCCCGCAGCGTGCTTTCGGCTCTGTCGGAGATGACCCATCGGCCGGGCTCGATCTCGTTCGCCAGGCCGAAGTGCTGCAGCCTCTTTGAGCGATCGATCAGCAGGTAGCGGTTGCTGGAAATGGTGTAGCTGTCGCTGGCGTTGGGACGGAGGTCGACAAGGTCGTGCTCCCGCTGTTCGGTAATCAGCATGCGGTCGAGCCGGGTCAGGCGTTCGGCGTCCACCTCGTTGGCGAGCTTGCGGGCGACCTCGAGCTCGCTTTGCAGCCCGAGTTCCCGTTCCACCAGTTCGCCTGCCCGGTGGCGGATGCCGTGGGCGATGTAGTCGCCGGCGATGTTCAGGATCTTGCCGTCATCGGTAACGCCGCGCACCAGGATGTGGGTGTGCGGATGACCGGTGTTGTGGTGGTCGACAGCGATCCAGTCGAGGCGCGTGTTGAGGTCGGTTTCCATCTGCCGCATGAGATCGCGGGTGAAGGAGCGCAGGTCTTCCATCTCGGCGGCATCTTCCGGCGCGACGATGAACCGGAACTGGTGCCGGTCGCCACGGCCGCGCTGGACGAAGGCCTTGCCGTCGGCCTCGTCCTCGACGGCCGAGTATACCCTGCCCTCCTTGCCGTCCCTGGTGACGCCGTCGCGCTGGAGATAGCGCAGATGCGCATCGACGGCCTTGCTCGTCGTCGCGAATTTTTGGCCGCGCGCGCTGATCCCCTTCCCTTGCTTCGGCAGCTTGACAACGCGCGCCTTTACCACGACGCGGCGGGAGCGAAAGCGGACGCCATTGGAGTCCTGCTTCCAACTGCCGCTGTCCCTTGGCAATCCTGCCGCCGCTTTGCCGCCCCGGCCGCGAGCATTGAAGCGGCCACTCCCCTTCCCGGCGTTCCTGCTTGCGCCGAGGCGATTCGGATTGCCGCCCTGCTTGCGGATGGCAATCTCGACCTGGCGCAGAAAGGGCAGCGTGCGCGAATTAACCGGCGTGCTGCTGCGCCGGATCCGGCCAATGCGAACCTCGAATCTGTCGCTGTCACGATCTGCCATGACGACAGCATCGGGAGTCGGATTTGGTGCTTCAAGGTGGCCGGAGCGCCGGGCGTTCTACGGCGCGCAAAGACTTGCTGCGGCGTAGAACAACCGATCGCACATCGCTGCGGCACGACAGCTTTGCTTTTCTGATCAACAGCATAGCCATAGACCGTCAACCCCGCACCTCGCGTCATTCTGCGTTGCGTCGACATCCGCCCGGAAAAACAATGTGCAGACAGACACTTACGAGCGAAGCGAGCGCGAGCGCCAGCTCGCTTTATCTTGCTGTCCTAATCCACCCTCGCTGTCCTAATCCACCCTCGGTAAGCGTCCGGTCCCTGCACCTATTCGGCTAGTGCAATTGAGCTTCATGTGGGGTTCCTTCGTCATATGGAGGATCTCCGATGGCGGCTCGCCGCTCCTGGGCCAAGGCCAACAGTCCTTACTGGTCGTCGCATGTTGCGAGCTGGTATCGCGGCAACCAGGATGCACTGGAATACTGTCGCCGACGCGATCTCTCGATCACCACATTCGAGCTGCGGATGCGCCATCTGGTGAGCGCGGATGATCTGCGCAAGCGTGCGGAAAGGCTGCAGAACTTGCACCGGAAGAAGGCAGCACGTTCGCGCAAGGAGGTGCCGCCGAAGCGGCCCAAAAGGCCTCCGCGCCATCGCTACGGCAGGCGTACGGACAGCGGCCCGATCGCTCTGCGGGCATTCTGGAGCATGCATGTCAAGGCGATGAACTGGAGCGGCATGGGGGCACGCGGAGTATGCCGCTGCACTTGGTCTGTCGCCGCATGCGTTGCGGATCTGGCGCAATCGCCTGGAAGAATCCGGCGACGAAACCGAGTGGCGATCCCTGCTTCACCCGAGTGCCCGAGCCCAATCAAGCAGCGCTGCTAATTGCGCGCGACGCAAATACCGCTTGACGCCGGACGCGGTCGACGGGCGATCGAACCGGCGCCGCTTCAGCGACAACCAGAAGCGGGCGATCGTGCAGGAGACGGAGAAGCCCGGCGTCGCCGTGGCGCAGGTCTGTCGCCGCCATGGCGTCGCCACCAGCATGGTGTTCCGCTGGCGGGTCGAGTTCGGCCTGACCGCTCGCAAGGCGCCGCAACTGGCAACGGTGGTGCTTGCCGATGGCGCAGCAAAAGAGCTGCCCGCGCTCGGGGCCTTGCGCTATCTGGTGCAGCCGCCCGACGGCATGGTGGCGATTGAGCTGGCTGATGGACGGCGCGTGTTTGCACCGGCCGGCAGTACTCCGGCTGCGGTAAAGCGGCAGCTCACTGGGAAGGAGAAGGCGTCATGATCGTCGTTCCGGCCGGCGTGAAAGTGCACCTGGCGCTCGGTCACACCGACATGCGAAAGGGGCTCGATGGCCTCGCCACGCTGATCCAGGAACATCCGAAGAAGGACCCGTTCTCGGGACATCTGTTCGTGTTCCGCGGCAGGAATGCGTCGCTCCTGAAGATCCTGTTCTGGGACGGAACGGGCTTTGTCTGTTCACTAAGTGCATCGACCGCGGCAACTTTTGGTGGCGGCGTCTGGCCGAGCCAGGTGGGTCGGTGATGCTGTCGCCAGCACAACTCGCGATGCTCATCGAAGGGATAGACGCACGCCGGAACGCTTCTGGCGACCGCTTTTGGCCGGCTGAAAAGCGTAGCAAAATCGCACCAAATCGAGCGAAGTTGCTTCTTCGAATCAGCCGATTCGGGTAGATTCGGACATGCTGCTCGACCTCGACAATCTGCCCAGCGAACCGGCTCTTCTGCAGCATCTTGTGCGTGACATAGCGACGGTTGTCGAGCACCGCGAGGGTGAGATCGAGCGCCTTAAATCCATCATAAAGCAGCTGCAGCGCGCGCAGTTCGGCCGCCGTTCCGAGCGGCTCGATCCTGATCAACTGGCGCTCGGACTGGAAGAGCCCGACGGTGATCTCGCCCGCGAAGAGGAGCGCCGTCCGCGTGTCGCGAGACAGCAGATCGAACAGCCGTCCCGCCGCAAGCCGCTGCCCCATCATCTGCCGCGCGAGGAGGTTCTGGTCGATGTCGACGGGACCGTCTGCGCCGGCTGCGGTGGCGCGCTGAATCTTATCCGCGAAAGCGTGAGCGAGATGCTGGACTGGGTGCCAGCGCAGCTGCGCGTGATCCGCACCACGCGCCCCAAATACGCCTGCCGGACCTGCGAGAAGGTGGTGCAGGCGCCGGCTGCGGAGCGGCGGGTTGGCGACGCCGGCGCTGCTCGCGCAGGTGCTGGTCAGCAAATATTCCGATCACACGCCGCTCTATCGGCAGTCGCAGATCTTCGCAGGAACGGTGTTGATCTTCCACGTTCGACGCTCGCCGGCTGGGTTGGCGGCTCCTGCTGGTGGCTGGAAGCCCCGCACGAGCGACTGGCGAAAAACGTCTTCGCCTCCGATCATCTTTTTGCCTATGACACACCGGTTCCGGTGCTCGATCCAGGCCGTGGCCGCACCAAGACGGGACCGCTGTGGGTGTAAGCCCGCGAGCAACACCCCTGGGGCGGACCGGAGCCGCCCGCGGCAATCTATCTGTTTGAACCAAACCGCAAGGCCGAACGCCCGGCCTCGCATCTCGAGCACTTCGAGGGCGTGCTGCACGTCGATGGCTATGCCGGCTTCGAGCAACTCACCAGCAAGGGAGATATCGTTCTCGCCGCTTGCTGGAGCCATAGGGTGTGGGCCCCCTCCCGCGCAGAAGGCGAGCGGAAAGATTCGCTTCTCCGACGCGATCAGTAACATTGACTGCAGCCGGGCCGAACGATGGAAGCGAAGCATGCCCGCTTGATATTTGCAACCAATTAGGTTTGTTGGCGGAAATAACGAATTGTTTGCGAGATTGGCAATAAACAGCTCATCCGTTTCAACGCGCGCCATTAGACAAGAGGAAAACTCGATGACCGTTCCTGCAGACCGAAACTACAACGATGATCTCGTAGCAATTACCGCCGACATCGTTTCCGCCTACGTGTCGAACAATCCGCTGCCGGTCGGCGAGGTGTCGAAGCTGATTGGGGACACCTATGTTGCCTTGCAAGGGATCGGCACGCCTGTCGCTCCGGCCGCAGTCAAGCTGGAGCCGGCGGTATCGGTCAAGAAATCAGTGTCACCTGATTTCATCATCTGCCTGGAAGATGGAAAGAAATTCAAATCCTTGAAGCGACATATCGGGACGCATTACAATCTGAGCCCTGACCAATACCGGCAGAAATGGAGCCTGCCCTCGGATTACCCGATGGTGGCGCCGAACTACGCAGCTACCCGCTCGGCTCTGGCAAAATCAATCGGCCTCGGACGCAAGGCGGTGGCGCCCACTCCTGCCGCGGCGGAAAAACCAAAACGGGCTGCCCGTGCGGCAGCAGCGACAGCAACCGCAACGGCAATCAAGTCGCCGACTAGGAAGGCGCGCAAGGCACTCGTCAAAGCGTAGCGTGCTGCACCTAACAGGAGTGCCAACGAGTGGCGGACCCGAACTTGGCGAAGCCCCGCCGAGCGGCGGGGCTTCGTGTTAGCTCGGATCATTCTGCGGCGCGGCGAGCCCATATCAGCGAGAACTCGCCGTCGGTGTCGGTCTCGACCAGGCTCGCATAGATCGGAGCGGGAAAACTTGGATCGTCGAGCTTGACCGAGTGGTAGTCGCGGCCCTCACGCGAGGTCTTCTTCCATGCCGCTCCGAATTCGGTGGCTCCGGCAAAGATGCGGAAGTCCGGACCTTTCTCGTTGTCGCCTTCGGCCGGTGTCAAAGTCACCGTCTTGACGTTGAGGTTCAGGGTCTTGACCGAGCCGGAGAAGCCGTTCGCGGTGCGGGAGAAAGTGCCGATCGTCGCCATTGTGGTCGTTCCTTCTGTTTTCTCGGGCCGCGCCTATCGCGGCCTCGATGGTGGTCGTGAGACCGGGGACGATCGGGCCGCACCCAAAGTGGCTGAAACGAAGTGGAAGACGGCGGCGCGAGGCTTTCTTGGGCCGCGAGGAATGGACGCAAACCGGGCTCCCCGCCATGCCTGCGTGGTGGGGTGGTATGGCCAGGGGAAGAAAACGAGAGCGCCGTCGTTGCGCGAAGACGATCGAGACTGAGCGAAGCGAAGGCGGTCCTTGGTCAGACCCAATCCATCGAGGACGGCATAGGCTCAGGATGAACAGACAGGAGTGAACGCGGGGACCGCGATCAGTCACGCGCTTGCCCATCCGTGTTATGAGCGCGGCGATGACGCGTATGGTTGTGACGCCGCGCGAGGCTCCCGTAGCGAACGAAGAACTCAGGGTCAAACGCTCAAGTGAGTATTCCTACGGTGGAAGCCGGCTGAGCAAGTGATTTTCTGAGCAGTAGCGACTATGTCAGGAATGGGGCCGTGAGCCGACTGTCAGCTTCTAGGCTGAAGTCACCAGCAAATGGACGTTCCGCTGGCGACCTCATTGCGGACCTAAACAGAACAAACAATCTCTATTGGCGGATGGTTCAAAGCCTAGCAGTCTGGCATCGCGTTGCTCGCCAACAGTGACGATCCGACCTCTCCGTCGAGCGCAAAACGCTGGCAGCGCTCGCCGTGGGACTCATCGATTAAGCTCTCGATATGTTTGAAGCCGAGCTTCGCCAATATTCGCAGCGACGCGAAATTGCGCGCCGCTGCCTCGGCCGTCACCTGTTCAAGCGCCAGAGTTTCAAAGGCGTAGCGGAGGACTTCGCGCGCCGCCTCGCTGCCCAGTCCGTGCCCCCAATGCGCACGCGCCAGCACAAATCCCAATGCGGCTGCCTTGGCGTCGGTTGCGCCGAAGGACAGGGTTATCGTCCCGATCGCGTCCGATACTCCTGCTTGGTCTACGGACCACTGGATCGCCTTGCCGTCAGCGAATCGCTGACGCGAACGGGCGAACCACCGTTCGCCTGCCCTTCTGTCGTCACGAACGGGATCGCCGGCAAGGGACGACATCCATCGCGCGCGCAAACCATGCTGGGATATCCCGTTCGCTCGGCGCCCGAAGCACGAGCCTTGGTGTCGTGAGCTTGGGAAATCGGACTGCTTCCATGGGGCATTTTCGACCTGAGGCGGCGCCAACGCAACGGCCCTGGCAGGCCGCTAATCACCAATGACAGCCCCTTGGTAGTGTGCCGTCTTCAGGTCGCAGCCCAATCGCTGAGACCCATTTATCAACCAGCCGGGCATACTGCCGTGTGCTCATCGGCGCCTCGGAGAGCCTTGCGTCCGAAACCAACCATCCAACCACGATCAGCCCGTGAGGCGCGCACTAAACAAGGTGCAGCCGTCCGCCAGGCGCGACCTGGAGATATCCCGGAATCCAGCCTCGGTCATCCACGCTCGATACTGACCTTCAGTGTACGATTCGCCGTGGCCATAGAGGTTCAAGAAGGTGATATTGAGAAAGACACCCTCAGGCGGGCCGAGGCGGTCGTCATCGACGACACCCCACCCCGCAATTGCGATCTCGCCTCCCGGTGTGAGGCAACGCGCCGCGTTCAGGATCGAACTGCGCGCCTGGTCAGGCGGAAGGACCTGGACGACGGCCTTCAGGATCGCCAGATCGTGCCGACCGATCGATGGCGCGACAGTTATGTCCCCCTCTTCGACAACCACGTCGTCGGCACCGTATTCTGACAGGATATCTGGCGCGGCCGCTGCGACCGTTGGCAGTTCCATCAATGTCGCCGCAATCTGCGGCTGCCGCTCGCGAAGTCCGACGAGAATGGTCCCGGAGCCCCCGCCGATGTCGATCACCGAACCGATCGCCGAGAGGTCTATCTCCCGGGCCAGATGTCGGCCGAAGATCACCCCGCCCGGTGCGAGCATGCGGCTGAAGGCCGCCGCCGCTGCGGGCCCTGCTTCAGAAAAGTCGTGCAGCGCAGCCGGCCGGTTCTGTCGCAGCGACTCTGCGGTCAGCAAGTCGGCTCCCCAGAGCTCGCGCAGGAGCGCATGATCGCCGCCGCGATAGGTCGGCTTGGACGCGTCGAGGAAGGCCGATGCTTCGGCTCCGTTGCGAAATTGACCATCCTTGACTTCGAGGAGACCGATGCTGGCGAGCGCGTAGAGGAGCCGCGACAGACGATCGGGCTCGACTTTGAGCGCGGCCCCCAGGCTGTCAGCAGTCACCGCGCTGCCACCGAGCCGGGTGAAGATGCCAAGGTCCAGCCCGGCTCGAAGCGCTAAGGCGGGGGGCACCGCTGCGATCAGCTTGTCGATCCGAGCAGAATCCACCATGTCGCCCCCCTTCCGCGATCCAGGACCGAATTTGAAGCAGCTCCCATAGATTAGAACCTCCGTTCTCCGGAAAGTGAAGACAAAATCATTATTTGGAGCGACCGACACGATGACGTAGCGGATACTCCTGGCAAAGCTGAACGTCAGCTTCTGAGAATGTCTATCGCCGCCTCGAACGGCCGACATAAGCGCAAAGCGGTTATGCGCGGCTTCATCTGCGATTGTTTGCTTCGAGCCAAAAGGGGCGACCACCTATGGTTTGGAGTTCTGCCCAATTTGCGGCCAGACATTCGACAAGCGAAACCTTGTCGAGTGCTGCATCATCACCTTCCCGGCATGAGCCGTTCGCGACGGATAGGTGACGGAGGTCGAAGCCGACTCGGTTTCCGCGAATTGGATAAAAAGTCCCGCCGCACATGCCAAGACGGCGGGATCCGATCAAGTGGCTTGCACCACGCTGGGGGATGCGGGATGGGCCTGCCCGGTGCACGCGGACCGTCAGGGACTTTAGGCGCATCAGCTGCAATGCGTCCACCAACCGACGGTTGGAACGAAATTCGGCCACCGACGGATCGGTCATCCCGGATCGCTGTGGCCTGCAAACCCGTGACAGGGACGCATCCCGGGTGAAAGCCTTTGTTAAAGAAACTAAGGAACGGTGGACGAGGAAGGCGGCAAGGTGACCATCGACGTGAGGCCGCCGGTGACGATCGACCTCGACAAGGCCAGGCTGGTTGAAAATACAGGCCGCCGAAGCGCAAGAGCCCCTGCGGGCCATGCTGGATTAGCTCTTTGTATGTAAAAAAGAGACATTGAACATTTTCCGGCAATCCTGGTTAGGATTGATGCCGCGCTATTTCTTCGACTTGTCCAGCAATGGAGAGACCTTCCCAGACCCTGAAGGTTCAGAGCTTCCGAACCTGGAATCTGCGGAGGACGAGGCAGCAAAAACGCTGCTTGAAATCGCAAGAGAAAAGCTGCCCGATGGCACCTATCACGAGGCTGGCATTCAAGTCCGCGATGAAGCAGGCAACCAGCTAGCCCAGATCGTGGTCAAATTCGAACTGAACCGCATAGTCCGCATCAGACAATGAATCGATGGGAACCTGATCGTCTTCACCTTGGTCACTCGAGCCACTTGTCCGATCACCCGCTCAGAAATTTCTATCAAACATTCTGGTCTACCATTCCAGACGAAATCGTCGAGAGAACAAAGCAGAGGTCAGATGCGGCCTGCAGCTACCTTCGAAAGCTGCTTAGTCTATCATTAAAACGAACGCTGACGGATGAGCAAAAGTTGCTTAGGGGGCTTAAGGGGCGGCAAGGGCGGCAAGGAGTGACCCTTATGCCAAATCATTGGGTCTCCCCTCCGGTCCCTGTCGGGACTGAGTCTCCAAGTATGACGAACCACGTCAACAACGCCGATGCAGCGGCTAAGGAACTCCTGAAGTGGACCAAACGTGGCCCTCAGTGGAATCTCGCGGTGCACGTCTGCGTCGCTGTGCTTGCCGACGAGATGGAGCCTGAGGAGGCCCGCAAGGCATTCCTGGCTGCCGCCAAGGAGCAGGGGATATTAGTCCCTCCATAAGGCGGGCCCGCCACTCGTGAGAAAGCCGGCGGACCCAACAGCGGCTGCATCCACGAAGAATTGACCGCTGCGATTTCTAAACTACCGAGGACCTGCGTTGTTCCATTATCGCGGACTACCACTGGGTGGTCGGCAGGCTCGTCCCGCCCTACATTCCCGTCATGCCAACCCATTGGTTCGTCCCTCCGGTGTTCGTAAGGACTGAAGCCGGTGATCGGCGTAGCTGCAACAATGCGAGGGCAGCCCTTGAGCAGCTCAAGACGTGGACCCGGCGAGGACCTCGCTGGCACAACGCTGTGACCCTCTGCCTGTCGGCTGTGGAGGGCGATCCGATTGACCCTCACGTGATCCGAAAGGCATTTGAGGCTGCCGCTAAGGAGGCCAAAATGTACCTCTCCCCTGAGAATTAGGTACACGGTCAAGGGAGCCCGGGTGGATATAGTGGCAGCCGCCGAAGGGCTGCCCGTGCGGTTATGCCGGCTGGCATGAACGCGCTCTGGTGACTATCGTCCCACTGAAGGGAAACCATGCGCGCGGGCTCATTTGTGGCCTGTTTCCTCGGGACGCTCGCCGCAATGGGTCGCGCCTAGGCACGCGCGTCCTATGGCAGCTCGGCCGTGGCAATGCCTCCTTGCAAGCCTTCGGCTCGCCCATGGCGTGCGTGGCATAGATCAGGCAGCGAATAGCGTGGCGCGGCGACGACCAAAGTAATCGGCCCCAAGCGTCGCCACCAAATCGGCGACTTGCAGAACAATGAGTACTGTGATGGCGGTTTTCACGGTCTTTCCCCCCGGGCCGGCGCGGCCCAGATTCAGTGCATCAATCCCACGAAATGCCCGCCACCGCCACTGGCACCCCCTACGTATACGCGCGGAGCTATGATTATGGGACGGAAGGCGACCCGAGCAGCAGGACGTGAAGGAAACGAAGGGGGCACGGGGGGCGTAAGTTGAACATCAACCGCGAGCAATCGGCCTTCATGTTCTCCATTGTATGGCTTAGACTCGCCGCATGGGACTATTGACTTTCAGCATCAACGTCACCCTGGACGGCTGCGTCGACCACCAGGAGGGAATTGCCGACGACGAGACGCACGCCTTCTTCACCCGCCTTATGGATGAGGGCGGAGCAATGCTGTGGGGTCGCGTCACCTACGAGATGATGGAGAGCTACTGGCCGGCAGTCGCCCGCGGCGACGAGGAGGCGCCGCCGGCGATACGCGAGTGGGCGGTCAAGCTGGAGGCCAAGCCGAAGTACGTAGTGTCATCGACGCGAAAGGCCTTCCCGTGGACCAACAGCCACCACATCGGCGGCGAACTGCGCACGGGCGTGCAGAGGCTCAAGGACGCGACCCCGGCCGGCGTGCTCCTCGGTAGCGGCAAGCTCGCGACCGAGCTGGACCGGCTGGATCTAATCGACGAGTACAAGCTCCTCGTGCACCCGAGAATCGCGGGCCACGGCCCGACCCTCTACCAAAGCGGGCTGCCCAGCACGCGACGGCTCGAGCTGATCTCGGCCAAGCCGCTCCGCAGCGGCGCGGTCGCCATGCATTACCGGCGCGCGCGCTGACTCGGAGCAGGCTCAACGCGCCCAGCTCGGGGGCTTGCGCGTCGCAGGAGCGCCGCCGATTCACAGTCGGCTTTGGTCGCCTGGCGTCCTGGATGAGAACAGATGCACCCAAGCGCAAGAAGCCCCTGCGGGACATGGTGGACTAGTATGGAAACGGGCCTTTGCTCTCGCAGCAAACATGAGGCACCGCTCCTGTGCCGCGACGGCAGCGCGTAGGCTTTGGCGCCGGCCACTTTCAGCCCCCTCGTTCAAAAGTTGGCTTCCAGCCGCGATTGCGCGCACGCTGCTGGCCTTCGTAGTCAGGAATGCATGTGAAGAACACCGGCCGGCGGTCACGGCCGGCAGCCCTGCAATCTGAGCAAACAAAAGCCCGACTAGGTCGTTACGCATTGAGCCGTGGTCACGGCCGAGCCTGTCACTCAGCGCCGGATATCGAGCCTCGTCGATTTTGCAGCACATCGGATGGCCGCAATTGACATAGGCCGTCTCGCGGGCGGCCAGAGTGTCGGCAAGTGTTTCTGAGGCATGCATGGCGATCTGTTGAAGGTGTCGCCGCACCGAATTTCACTGTCCGGTCTGTCGGCCGGATGCTAGTCGCTTCAGGGCATTTCCACCATGCCGCCTTCACGATGCAGCATGGCGTCGAAAATGACGTCGAAAACGTTCCCGACCTCCTCTTCGATCTCATGTGCCTTGATGCCGCTCTCCTCAGCCGCTTTGAGAGCCTGGTCGGCAAGATCCCTAATGGCGAACGGATCGTTTGACCTTGCGTTAGGCAGATGCTCTGCCATCCATTTGTCGAAGAAGTTGATGCCGCGTGTGCTCATCCAGCCATAAGCTGGCGAATGGGATTAAGTTCCTTCTTCCCGAAAATCCTGCAGCGAGGCGTGCCAAAGGTCCTCCTCGCCCCTGAGACAGGTGTACGCCCTCGGCAAAGTTGCCGCGCAATCCGGGGCAGTCTTCGGTTATGTTTCCCTTTGACCCAACCCGGGTCGCGAGATCGACTGCCCGGAATTCAATGGAACTCCCCGCCCGCCTTGAGACAAACTTGCAAAACTGCGGCTCTTGCGGATGGATGATATGAGGTCGTCGACTCGGTCCACCGGCTCGGCCACCGGCTTTCTCGCATGCGATCGAGCCTCCAGCCGGTTGTCATAAATGCGCTTCAGCAAATCGCAGGCCACTTTGGCGCGCTGCCATGTCCGACCGACAAGTGAGCAGCCTCCTAAGCTTGCCGGGGCATTGTCGACCTCATCCCACACCATCCACGTGCCGGACGGCTCGGGGTGACAACGGAATCTAGATTGATCGTCTTCCATAGACGACTAACGAGAAAGCCACCTCTAGGTTCGATGTAAGGCGATAACGTGGTTAACGTGGCGCCGACCTTTTCTTCTACCCTTGGCTGCTTTCGGCTTTTCTTTGTTCCCGGTCCGCCGAGCGAACTCTTGGTCGGGGTTGCTTCTGACCTGCCACTGAATTTTCATCCGCCTGCAGTTAGAGCCTCGGCGGGTTTTACGCCGTATGGCGCGGGTTGAGCAACGGGTGATCGGCGGAACTGGTCGGGTTGCGCAGCCGATCGTCCGTTGCGGTGAGATTGGCGGCATAGGCCGCAGGCGTGAGGTATCCGAGCGCCGAATGTGGGCGCGATCGGTTGTAGTCGTCTGCCCATTCGGCGATGGTTGTTCGGGCATGGTCGAGGCCGAGGAACAGGGTTTCGTTCAGCAACTCGTCCCGCATCCGCCCGTTGAAGCTTTCGCAGACGCCGTTCTGCATCGGCTTGCCCGGCGCGATGAAGTGCCATTCCACCTGATGATCCTTCGACCAGGCGAGGATCGCGTTCGAGGTGAACTCGGTGCCGTGGTCAGAGACGATCATGCCCGGCTTGCCGCGCCGGGCGATCAGTTCCGTCAGTTCACGCGCCACCCGGCGGCCGGAGTTCGAGGTGTCCGGGATCGCAGCCATTCGCGCGTTCACGTCGTCGACGATGTTGAGGACGCGGAAGCGCCGGCCGCAGCCGAACTGGTCATGGACGAAATCCAGCGACCAGCGCGCGTTCGGCTTCCCCTGGACCAGGATCGGAGCCCGCGTTCCTACCGCTCGGCGCCTGGAGCGTCGCTTGCGCACGGCCAGTCCTTCTTCGCGGTATAGCCGGTAGATGCGGTTGATACCCGATGCCTCGCCTTCGCGCCTGAGCAGAATGAACAGCCGCCGATAGCCGAAGCGCCGGCGCTCGTTGGCCAGATCGCGTAGCCGGCCGCGCAGTGCCGCCTCAGGTGGGCGACAAGAACGATACCGGATCATCTTGCGATCAGCGCCCACAAAGGAACAGGCCCGCCGCTCCGACAGGCCCACGAGGCCTGCAGATGCGCGACGGCTTCGCGCTTGGCGGCCGGCCCTACCATTTTTTTGACAGAAGCTCGCGCAGTGCCGACGTTTCCAGCATCTGGTCGGCGAGCAGCTTCTTCAGCTTCGCGTTCTCGTCTTCCAAAGCTTTCAGCCGTTTGGCATCGGAGACGTCCATCCCGCCATACTTCGCCTTCCAGTTATACAGCGTCGCCTCGGAGATCCCATGCTTGCGCGCCAGGTCGCCCGCCTTCGCCCCCGCTTCGTGCTCACGCAGAACCGCGATGATCTGCTCTTCCGTAAACCGCTTTCTCTTCATCAGTCCGTCCTTCAATCGAGGCCGGACTCTAATCTCAGATGGAGGAAAAACTCAGTGGCAGGTCATGCCCCATCAACCATCGTCATGACTCCCAATTTCGAGTTCGTGGGACTCGATTTCGATTTGTTGTCAGGCCGCTTGCCCACAGTAGCAAAAGAACGCCTCGTCAATAAAAAGGGCGTACAAAGCGCAGTCGATGAAATGTCCATTGGTCTAAGGAGGATTCATTTCGTCGACGTAGCCAGTTCGTGACCTCGAGACCGGTTAACCGGGTGCCGAAGGAGCGTCAGCATAGCGGCGCCACAGGCGAGACGCGGGACCGCCACCCCCGGCGAGAGGTGCCGTACCGCGACTGATCTGCAGTCGCGTGCCATAGATGGTGGGTTGCGGATTCCGATCTCCGGCGGATGAAGGCCTAACGCCGATCGATTTCAGAGCTGCCGCCGCAGGCCCGTTTTCCGATTTCTACGCCGAAGCGCGCCGCCGCACTATGCCAGAGCCAAACCGCTTTTCTCACCTGCTCCTGCTGCCATTATCTCCTCTGTGTCATCACCGAGCCGAAAACGGAGATGGGAACCGCGGATGAATTGTGCTCTGCCACGGGTCAGCACGGTTCCTGAGTCTGTGACGTTAGAGCGAATTGACCGCGCTCTGGATACACTGGCGCTTGCTATTCACAAGGCTGGCAAAAAAGGACAAGCGTATCTCCCAATTTACGAGCGTCTTGAAAGCGAAAGGAAGAAACTGATGGCAGAGACGGGCGCAATGCTGCGCGTCCAGGAACGGCTCAAACGATCTCGGGATCGAAAGGCAAAGCAATTTTTTTGAGCTCGTCGCGTCGCCATTGCAGTGATCCGCCCGAACCATACTCTACCCGCTCGATCGTATGGCCCATCAAGATTTTGCGAAGCTCACTGTCGAGGCCTGCCTCTTTCATACGATCCTCGAAACTGTGCCGGAGCGAGTAAATCTTGTGCTTCAGAGTCGGGAACAGTTTGTGGGTTTTGAAATACTTATTCAGGTTTGCTGAAAGTGCCTCTTCACGATTGCGGTAGCGCGGAAATCCCTGTGGACTTCTCTTAAAAACTTCCAAGGCGACGCCTACCAGCGGCACATCTCGCACGGACCATTCGGTCTTGATTTCGCGCGGATCATCGGCGTCCTCCCGTGGGGTGATGCGAATGTAGGGAACCGGTGTGTCAAGGAAGATCACGGTCTCGTCGAGATTGCATATCTCGCTTGGCCGTGCGCCTGTCTCGATCAGCGCCAAAACGCATCGGCGCGCTTGAGCATCCAGGGATGCTAAAGCGCCTGGCCTCATGATCTGATCGGATATCCATTTGGGTTCGAATGACGGGCGTTTACGACGGCGCTTGCCACGCTCCGAAAAGCGGAGGTCATCAAATGGGGTGCCTTTTTGTTCCTCGCCCAGATGTGCGAAATAGCGCCTGTAGAGATCCCGCATGTTGCCGAGATCTCGATTGCCGGCCGAGGCGGAATGTGTTGCGGGTCCGACATCAGGCGACGGCGCAACGCGCTTGAGCCAAAATCGGTAGAAAGCCAGTCCATCCTCGCGCGTGATTTCACCGATGGGCTTGTCGCCGACCAGGGCGACAAAATTGCTGACGGCCCTCTGCTTTACTTTCCTCCACATTCGGCGCTGAGACTGGCTCTTGCCTGCAATTTCATGTGCCATGATCTCATCGGCATAGAGATCAAAAGCGTCTGAGATTTTGACCGGCGGCACCGGCACACCGCCAAGGAGAGCGTCGGCCACGGCGGGGGCCGCTTGAACGCGCTCCAGCGCTTCGACACGCTTCAAGATCGCATCAACATTCTGAAAGCCTGCCACTTGTCCGTTTGAAAGATAGGAGACCCCCATGGCTTCAGCTCGGCGGACCGCGTAGCGATACTGATCAAGTGCTGATCTTGTCTCGCCGCCGCAAAGAAGCACGGCCCACAGGGTCTTATCCGCGTCTTCAAGCCTGTCGCGCATTGCACGTGCCAGGCGACGCTCGTCCGTTCCCAAAGACTTGCGAATGAAGCTGCCTCGATCGTCGATGCCGGCCAGCTTGGCAGGCACTCGCCGATGGTAATAGAAAATCCCGTCGCGCTGGATGAGGTAGCGATCCGGGTCCCTGGCGGGCTCTGCGACGGCCTCTTTTCGCATGGGCCAATCTCGCGATGTATCTCTTTTTGTATCGCAGACTGTATCGCATTACAGCAAGAATTCCAAGTTCCCCCCGAGAACGGGGGATTTGTCGGAATGATATTTCAATGAGTTAGGAGAGTCAGCTCACAAGTCTAATGGTGCGGTCGAGAAGACTCGAACTTCCACGGGTTGCCCCACAGCGACCTCAACGCTGCGCGTCTACCAATTCCGCCACGACCGCACGTGGTAGGAGCCGGAACCAACCGGCCCGCGGCGTGTAGCAAATCGTTTCCGGTGAAACAAGTGCGCGGCCAGCAATAATCGGCCGAACATCGGCATAACTCTTCAAGGGCCGAGCGTGCCCGGAACTGGACGTTTGTACCGATTGCCGCCATATGAGTGGCGAGACGAGATATCATGACAGAACGCAGCCAGATCGCCACGTCGTTCCTGCCCTCCCCCGGCTCGGCACCGGTCGAATGGCGCATCGAACCAGGCCTCACCGCCTACCCCGATGCGCTCGCCGTGATGGAGGCGCGCGCCGAGGCCATCCGCAGCGGCACCGCCGTCGAGATGGTCTGGCTGGTCGAGCACCCGCCGCTCTACACGGCCGGCACCAGCGCTCGCAGCGAGGACCTGATCGAGCCGGAGCGTTTCCCGGTCTTTGCCGCCGGGCGCGGCGGCGAATACACCTATCATGGGCCGGGCCAGCGCGTCGCCTATGTGATGCTCGACCTGAAGCGGCGGCGCGAGGATGTCCGCGCCTTCGTCGCCGCACTCGAACAATGGATCATCGGCACGCTCGCCGCCTTCAACGTGCGTGGCGAACGCCGCGAGGATCGCGTCGGCGTCTGGGTGGTGCGGCCGGATCGCCCTACTTTGCCCGATGGCTCGGCGGCCGAGGACAAGATCGCCGCCATCGGCATCAGGCTGAGGCGCTGGGTGAGCTTTCACGGCATCGCCATCAATGTCGAGCCGGACCTCAGCCATTTCAGCGGCATCGTGCCGTGCGGCGTCCAGGATCACGGCGTCACCAGCCTTGTCGATCTCGGCCTTCCCGTGACCATGGCCGACCTCGACCTGGCGCTGAAATCCGCCTTCGAGGACGTGTTCGGGCCCGCCGCGGTATCGCCCGTCGAATTGTCCCGCAGGGCCGGCTGAAACACTCGTCGAACGCCTGCGCCGAGGTGCGAAGGCGGCCCTCGCTCATCAGCGTCGAGCCACATCCTTGAGCTCAATCCTCACATCGCACCGATCCAGATTGCCATGGAAATGAGGAACGTGCTCATGCACACCAACGAGACGACATCCTGAACAAGATCGGTCATAACTCTCTCCTGTTGTTAGTATGTTCGTATTTTGTTCTAATTTTGTTCGAATGTCAACGAGCCCAATCCCGGCATGGCCGGAATTGGGATCGGTCATTTTCGGCAGGGTTAAGAAAGGGTTGAGAGGGAGATTGCCGACCCTTTCGGGGCCGACAGCGCCCGTGGAATGCGGCGGGACGGCGCACGCCGCCTCGCAGGCCGTCATCACCTCAATTGCAGCCCACACCTAAAGTGGCACGACCTTGCCGTCGGCCAGCGTCACGCGGCGGTCCATGCGCGAGGCAAGCTCGTGATTGTGGGTGGCGATCAGCGCCGCCAGGCCCGATTGCCGGACCAGCGCTGCCAGCGCCTCGAACACATAGGAAGCGGTCACCGGGTCGAGATTGCCGGTCGGCTCGTCGGCCAAAAGCACCAGCGGCGCATTGGCGACGGCACGCGCAATGGCGACCCGCTGCTGCTCGCCGCCGGAGAGCTCGGAAGGGCGATGCTGCGCCCGCTTGCCGATCTGCATATAGTCGAGCAATTGCGCCGCCCGCTCGGCCGCCTCCTTGCGCGGCAGCCCTTTTATCAGCTGCGGCATCATGATGTTTTCCAACGCCGAGAATTCAGGCAACAAATGATGGAACTGGTAGACGAAGCCGACATCGTTGCGGCGGATCGCCGTGCGCTCGTCGTCGGAAAGCCGGCCGCAGGCGCGCCCCGCCAGGATCACGTCGCCGGCGTCCGGACGCTCCAGCAGCCCGGCCGTATGGAGCAACGTCGACTTGCCGGTGCCCGACGGCGCCACCAGCGCCACCATCTCGCCACGCTTCAGCGAAAAATCGGCGCCGTTCAGGATGGTCAGCTTGCGCGGCCCCTGCACATAGTGCCGCTCGACGCTCTTCAACTCGATAATGGCCTCGGCCATCATTCGTACCTCAGCGCTTCGACCGGATCGAGCCTGGCCGCGCGCCAGGCCGGAAACAGGGTCGCCAGGAACGACAGCGCCAGCGCCATGAGAACGACCGAGATCGTCTCGCTGGCATCCATCCGGGCCGGCAGCTGGCTTAGGAAATAGAGCTCGGGATTGAACAGCCGCTCGTTGGCCAGCCAGGAGAAGAACTGGCGGATGCGCTCGACGTTGAGGCAGATCACGATGCCGAGCAGCACGCCGGCGATGGTGCCGACAACGCCGATCGCAGCCCCTGTCATCAGGAAGATGCGCAGGATCGCGCCGCGCGTCGCGCCCATGGTGCGCAGGATGGCGATGTCGTGGCCCTTGTCCTTCACCAGCATGATCAGCCCCGAAATGATGTTGAGGGCCGCCACCAGCACGATCAGCGTCAGGATCATGAACATGACGTTGCGCTCGACCTGCAGCGCGTCGAAGAACGTCTTGTTGCGTTGCCGCCAATCGACAAGGCTGATCGGCCGCTGCGCCGCCACTTCGACCTTCGGCTTCAGTGCGTCGATATTGTCGGGATTGTCGGCGTAGATCTCGATCGTCTGCGCCCTGCCGTCCATGTTGAAATAAAGCTGCGCTTCCGAAAACGGCATGTAGACGATGGAGCTGTCATATTCCGACATGCCGACCTCGAAGATCGCGGTGACCGGATAGCCCTTCATGCGCGGCGTCGTGCCGAGCGGCGTGATGTCGCCCTCGGGCGAGATCAGCGTGATGGTATCGCCGAGCACAAGGCCGAGATTTTCGGCCATGCGGCTGCCGATGGCGACGCCCTCGCCGGTGTCGAAGCCGACGATCGAGCCCTCCTTGATGTTGTTGGCGACGATGGTGATCTTGCCGAGATCCTCGCCGCGTATGCCGCGCACCAGCGCGCCGGTGCCGCCGCCGACATTGCCTTGCGCCAGCACCTGCCCGTCGATCAGCGGAATGGCGTATTTAACGCCGGGCAGGCCGTTGATGCGGCCGGCAACCTGGGCATAGTCCTCCAGCGGCATGTCGAGCGGCTGCACGATCAGGTGCCCGTTGACGCCGAGGATGCGCGTCAGCAGTTCGGCGCGAAAGCCGTTCATGACCGCCATGACGACGATCAGCGTGGCGACGCCCAGCATGATGCCGAGGAAGGAGATCGAGGCGATCACCGAGATCACCGTCTCCTTGCGGCGCGAGCGCAGATAGCGCCACGCCACCATGCGTTCGAAGCCGGAAAAGGGTCCTGCCGCCGAAGGTTTGGCTGCTGCCGCTTCGTTCATGCGGCGGCACCGAAACGCTTTTTCACGTCACCGATCGGCAGCGTCTCGCGCTCGCCGGTCCTGCGGTTCTTGATCTCGACCTCGCCGGCGGCGACGCCGCGCGGGCCGACGATCACCTGCCACGGGAGCCCGATCAGGTCGGTGGTAGCGAACTTGCCGCCCGGCCGCTGGTCGGTGTCGTCGTAGAGCACCTCCTTGCCGGCGGCGGCAAAGGCGGCATTCAGTTCGCCGCAGACGCGGTCGCATTCGGCATCGCCAGCCTTCATGTTGATCAGGCCGACATCGAACGGTGCCACCGCTTCCGGCCAGACGATGCCGTTATCGTCGTGGCTGGCCTCGATGATCGCCGCGACCAGTCGGGACGGGCCGATGCCGTAGGAACCGCCAGAGACGAAATGATCCTTGCCGTCCGGCCCGGTCACCTTGGCGCCCATCGGCTTGGAATATTTGTCGCCGAAATGGAAGATATGGCCAACCTCGATGCCGCGCGCCGAGACCCGGTCGCCGGTCGGCACCTTCTCCCATGCCGCCTCGTCATGCATCTCGTCGGTGGCGGCATAAGGCGTCGTCCACGTCTTAACGATCTCGGCGATCTCGGCGTCGTTCGAAAAGTCGGTATCCGCCCCCGGCACCTCAAGCGAGAGATAGTCGCGATGGCAAAACACCTGGCTCTCGCCGGTGTCGGCCAGAATGATGAACTCATGGCTGAGATCGCCGCCGATCGGCCCGGTGTCGGCGCGCATCGGAATGGCCTGCAGCCCCATGCGGGTAAATGTCCTGAGATAGGACACGAACATGCGGTTATAGGCGGCTTTGGCGCCTTCATAATCGAGGTCGAAGGAATAGGCGTCCTTCATGAGGAACTCGCGCGAACGCATGACGCCGAAGCGCGGGCGCACCTCGTCGCGAAACTTCCACTGGATGTGATAGAGGTTGAGCGGCAGGTCCTTGTAGGACTTGACGTAGGAGCGGAAGATCTCGGTGACCATCTCCTCGTTGGTCGGCCCGTAGAGCATATCGCGGTCTTGCCGGTCCTTGATACGCAGCATCTCCTTGCCGTAATCTTCATAGCGGCCGCTTTCGCGCCACAGCTCGGCCGATTGGATGGTCGGCATCAGGATTTCGAGCGCGCCGGCGCGATTCTGCTCCTCGCGAATGATCCGGCAGACCTTGTCCAGCACCCGCTTGCCGAGCGGCAGCCAAGAAAAGCTGCCCTGCCCCTGCTGGCGGATCATGCCGGCGCGCAGCATCAGCCGATGCGAGACGATCTCGGCCTCGCGCGGATTTTCTTTGAGAATGGGCAGGAAATAGCGCGACAAACGCATGGACTGGTCCGTGAGAGAGGATGGCGGCGCCGGAATCGGCGCAGCGCTGGCTTGCTTGCCCCGGCTTCATAGCCATTTCATGGCGGAATGGAAACCCGGCCCAGGCGCTGCATAGACGCCGCAATTGCCGCACACGGCTTGCTGGGCGTTTCGCAAGCAACGCCTGCCGTACTATTGTGCACTGCAGCACGAGATTGCCTGTTTCCGGGCAAAATTCTTCGTGACATTTTCACCCGCCTTAGGCTAGTGTGCCCCCATAACCGAGAGGGTAGAGAAAAATCTGCTCTCCTACGCGGTCAAAGTCTTGGGAGGATGCGATCTAGGCGCGGTAACTCGCTGCCGCCGGACACCGGAAACAGATCGGACGCGTTTAAATTGCAAGGCCTCGCGCCTTGCATTTTTTTTGTGCAATCATTTGGTTAGCACGACAGATTACCAAACTACATGACGTTGCGTCAGCCCAAACCCGCCCCGGCCTTTACTTTGGGTTGACCTTGCTGGCGCAGCTTGATTTCAGGGCGTCGGCTAGGCTGGGATAGCCGGACACGGTAGGTAGCCGGCTAATGCGCTGGGCTCTGGTTGAAATCCGGCACGATGTGCGGGATGTCGTCGATACCGAGACCAAGCCCTCTCGTGATGCCGTAGAAGATACCCATGAGGACCAGCGTGGCGATTGTCGTGCGTAGCGCCGCGCGCAACATGTGCGGTCCGCGCGGTGCACTCGGAACCGTGCCAAGCGTCACGTCCTGGTCTTCGTCCTGCGTCCGCATGCTGAACGGCAGGACGGCGAACAACACCACCCACCATGTGGCGAAGAACAGGGCGACAAACGAAACCCAGCTCATGCTTGCTCCAGTTCGACCAGCGTGCCGAAGAAATCCTTGGGGTGCAGAAACAATACCGGCTTGCCATGTGCGCCGGTCTTCGGATTGCCGTCGCCCAGCACGCGCGCGCCGCTGGCCTTGAGACGGTCGCGCGCCGCAACAATGTCGTCCACCTCATAGCACACGTGGTGCATGCCGCCGGACGGATTCTTCTCGAGGAATGCGGCGATCGGCGAGGCTTCGCCGAGCGGCTCGAGCAACTCCATCCTGGTGTTGCCGACGTCGACGAACACCACCGTAACGCCATGCTCCGGCAGCCGCTGCGGCGCAGTCACGCGGGCGCCAAGCGTATCGCGATAGACCGCCGCAGCCGCAGCCAGATCCGGCACGGCAAGCGCAACATGGTTGAGACGTCCGAGCATAGAGTACTCCCGGGTTAGGGGAGTAGGGGAGTAAGGCAGTAGGGGAGTAGGGAAAAACTGGATCTAGAAGTGCATCTGTTTGCGCTCCTACCTGCTACTTCCCTATTCCCCTACTGCCTTACTCCCCTACTCCCTTGTTCGTCACCGCGTGACGAACACTGTCACCAGCGGCTTCTTGCCCCAGGCTTCGTTGGCCGCGCCACGCACCGCGCGCCGCACCGCCTCCTGGACCAGGTCGAGGTCTTTTCGGCGCTGGCGGGGGATGGAGTCCACGGCGCCGATTGCCGCATCGATCATCAGGTCTTCCAGGCTCTCGCCGCTGCCGTCGGCCTCGGCGACGCCGATGGCGACGAGATCGGGATCGCCGGCAAGCTCGTATTTGTCGTCGAGCACGACATTGACGGCGACATGTCCGGCGAAGGACAGCTTGCGGCGGTCGCGAATACCCATCGCCTGGTCGGTGCCGATCAGCCTTCCGTCCTTGTAGATGCGGCCGAACGGCACCTGGTCGATAATGGCGGCGGCACCCGGATACAGCCTGAGCATGTCGCCGTCGCGCACCTGCGCCACCTGGCCGATGCCGGACGTCGACATCAGCGAGCCCTGCGCTACCAGATGCGCCGCCTCGCCATGCACGGGAACGCCGATCTGCGGCCGCACCCATTCATACATCTTGCGCAATTCGCTGCGGCGTGGATGGCCGGAGACATGCACCAGCGCATCGCCATCCTCGATGATCTTGATGCCGAGATCGATCAGGCGGTTCTTGATCTCGAGGATCGCCTTCTCGTTGCCGGGAATGGTGCGCGAGGAAAACACCACCGTGTCGCCGGCCGTCAGCGCTACCGACTTCATCTCGTCGCGCGACAGCTTGGCAAGTGCGGCAAGCGGCTCGCCCTGGCTGCCGGTGCAGATGATGACGAGGTTTTCGCGCGGGATGAAGCCGTAATCCTCCTCGGCGATGAATTCCGGCAAGCCGTCCATATAGCCGAGTTCATCAGCCACATCGATGACGCGCTTCATCGAGCGGCCAAGCACCAGGCACTGGCGACCGGCATCGCGCGCTGCCCTGGCGATGGAGACGATGCGTCCGACATTGGAGGAGAAGCTGGTGACGGCGACCCGCCCCTTGGCGTTCTGGATGACGCTCTTGAGGCCCTCGCCCACCGCCACTTCGGACGGCGATTCCCCTTCCCGCATGGCATTGGTAGAATCGCAGACCAGCGCCAGCACGCCCTTGTCGCCATAGGCGCGGAAGCGCGCCTCGTCGGTCATCGGCCCGACCGTCGGCGCCGGATCGATCTTCCAGTCGCCGGTATGGATGACGACGCCGGCCGGCGTGGTGATCGCCAGCGACATCGGTTCGGGAATGGAGTGCGCGACGGGGATGGCTTCGATCTCGAATGGGCCGACGGTGAATTTCTCGCCAGCCCGGTAGATCGTCACCGGGATCTTCGGCGCCCCTGGTTCGCCCTGCCGCTTGGCTTCCAGCAGGCCGGCGCTGAACGGCGTCATCCACACCGGCGCCTTGAGCTTCGGCCAGATGTCATGCAACGCCCCGTAATGGTCCTCATGCGCATGGGTGATGACGATGCCGCGCAGATTGGCGACATTCTCCTCGATGAAGCGGATGTCGGGCAGTACCAGGTCGACGCCGGGCAGGGTTGCATCGGGAAAAGTAACGCCGACGTCAACGACGATCCATTCGCGCGCATTGGCCGGCCCATAGCCGTAGAGGGCGAAGTTCATGCCGATCTCGCCGACACCGCCGAGCGGCACGAAGACAAGTTCGGCGTTTTCCGCTATCGCCATGGTCTTTCCTTCCTTGCCGGTCAAAATTGTGGGCCGGTCAAAATTGTCGGCCGGTCAAATTCAAGCTGGTCAAATACCTGGCCAGTCAAACGTATTGGCCAGTCAACCGCCAGCCGAGGCAACCGCGCCGAAATGCACGTCGCCGGCAGCGATCGTCAGAACCGAACCTTGATCGTCGCGGATCACGAAACGGCAGTCCTCGTCAATGGTCTCGAAGGTGCCGCGCACCACATTACCGTCAATTCTGACAGCAACCTGCCCGCCAAGCCCCGCCGCACGCGCCAGCCACCGCCGCCTGACGGCGGCAAGCCCACGCCCTTCGTTCCACAGCCGCGCATTCTCGCTCCACGCATCCGACAGCGCCAGAAACAGCGTCTCGGCATCGCAAGCAGACCCCAGCGCGTTGAGCGACGTCGCTGGATAGGGCAAATCCTCAGGGTATGCCACCACGTTGACGCCGATGCCGACAGCCACCGCCGAACGGTCGCCATCCAGCATCGCCGATTCCAGCAGGATGCCGGCGAGCTTGGCGCCCGAGGCAAGCACATCGTTCGGCCATTTCAGCTCGAAACGGTTCTTGCCTTGGCTCGCACCATCGAGGCCGATCGCGATCCTGCCCTTCGGCACGACGGCGTCGAGCGCGTCGGCCAGCGCCAGTCCGGCAACGAAGCCGAGCGTCGCGGCAAGTCGAAGCTCGGTGTTGGTAATCACCAGCAGCGTCGCGGCCAGATTGCCCTCGGGCGTCGCCCAGGCGCGGCCGCGGCGGCCACGCCCGGCCTCCTGCTTTTTTGAGACGACCCAGAGTTTGCCCGGATCGCCGGCCCGCGCGTGCTCCAGCGCCAGCGCGTTGGTGGAGCCGACCGTATCGTGCGCCTCGAGCCGGAACCCTTCCGAAGCCGCGGTTGGAGCAAGCCTGAACGTCATTCCGTTAGAAGAAGGTCTTGGCCGCGGCTGCCGCGTAGGTTCCGATCGGGCCGCCGATCAGCACGTAGAACAGCACGAAGGCGCCACAGACACCGAGCACGACGCGCAGTTCGGTCGCCATCGGCACGAAGCCGCCGACCGGTTCGTCGAACCACATGATCTTGATGATGCGCAGATAATAATAGGCGCCCACCACAGAGGCGAGCACGCCGATGATCGCCAGCGCGTAGAGATTGGCATTGATGGCGGCGAGGAACACGTACCATTTCCCCCAGAAGCCGGCGAGCGGCGGGATGCCGGCCAGCGAGAACATCAGGATGGTGAGGATCGTCGCCATGATCGGATTGGTCGCCGACAGGCCGGCGAGATCGCTGATCTGCTCGACATTGCCCTCCTTGCGTCGCATGGCGAGGATGAAGGCGAAGGTGCCGAGCGTCATCACCAGGTAGATCAGCATGTAGATGGCGACGCCGCGCACGCCGTCCTGGCTGTTGGCGGCAAGGCCGACCAGTGCATAACCCATATGGCCGATGGAGGAATAGGCCATCAGCCGTTTGATGTTGGTCTGGCCGATGGCCGCAAAGGCACCGAGCGCCATCGAGGCGATCGAGATGAAGACGATGATCTGCTGCCAGTCGGCGGCGATCGGCTTGAAGGCGCCCATGGTGACGCGCACCATCAGCGCCATCGCCGCCATTTTGGGTGCCGCCGCCAGAAAAGCCGTCACCGGCGTCGGCGCGCCTTCATAGACGTCGGGCGTCCACATGTGGAACGGCACCGCCGAGATCTTGAACGCAAGGCCGGCCAGCACGAAGACCAGGCCGAAGACGAGGCCAAGCTGGCGCTCGCTGCCGCTCAACGCCGCGGCGATCTCCTGGAAGCCGGTATTGCCGGTGTAGCCGTAGACCAGCGAGATGCCGTAAAGCAGCATGCCCGACGACAGCGCGCCAAGGACGAAGTATTTCAGCCCGGCCTCGGTCGAACGCAGATTGTCGCGGTTGATCGCCGCCAGCACGTAGATCGCCAGCGACTGCAGCTCGAGGCCGAGATAGAGCCCGATCATGCCGTTGGCCGAGATCATCAGCATCATGCCGAGCGTGCAGAGCAGGATCAGCACCGGATATTCGAACTTGTCGAAACGCTCCGCCTGGGCAAAGCGGACCGACATGACCAGCGTCACCGCCGAGCCGATCAGCGCCAGCACCTTCATGAAGCGGGCGAATGGATCCTGGATGAAGGCTTCGCCATAGGCGTTGCCCTGCCCCGGCGACAAGATCAGCCAGGCGCCGGCGATCACCAGCACGGCGACTGCAAGGCCGCTCACCGTGACGGTGGTGTTGGCGCGCGAATAGGCGCCGAGCATCAACAGCGCCAAGGCGCCGATGGCGAGGATCAGCTCTGGCGTCGAGAGCGACAGGCTGGAGAGAAGGTCCGGCGTCATGGTTCGCAAAACCCCCAGTCAGTTCGCCGCCGCGGTCTGCGCGGCGCCGATGGATGCGGTGACATTGGTGACGAGCGCCTTGACCGATTCGGCCGTCGCGTCGAAGATCGGCGCCGGGTAGACGCCGAAGAAGATGACCAGCGCGACCAGCGGATAGATGATCACCTTCTCGCGCGTCGACAGGTCGAGCAGGCCTTTCAGGCTTTCCTTGGTCAGCGCGCCGAAGATCACCTTGCGGTAGAGCCAGAGCGCATAGGCCGCCGACAGGATGACGCCGGTGGCGGCGAAGAACGCCACCCAGGTGTTGACCCGGAACACGCCGAGCATGGTCAGGAACTCGCCGACGAAGCCGCTGGTGCCGGGCAGGCCGACATTGGCCATGGTGAAGATCATGAACACGGTTGCATATTTCGGCATGTTGTTGACCAGCCCGCCATAGGCGTCGATGTCACGCGTGTGCATGCGGTCGTAGACGACGCCGACGCAGAGGAACAGCGCGCCGGAGACCAGGCCGTGCGACAGCATCTGGAAGATCGAACCCTGGACGCCTTCCTGGTTCATGGCGAAGATGCCCATGGTAACGAAGCCCATGTGAGCGACCGACGAATAGGCGATCAGCTTCTTCATGTCCTCCTGCATCAGCGCCACCAGCGAGGTGTAGATGATGGCGACGACGGAGAGCGTGAAGATCAGCGGCG
The DNA here is from genome assembly GCF_040317515.1 of Mesorhizobium sp. M1428. NCBI lineage: Bacteria > Pseudomonadati > Pseudomonadota > Alphaproteobacteria > Hyphomicrobiales > Phyllobacteriaceae > Mesorhizobium > Mesorhizobium sp. M1428. The sequence continues at coordinate 351,273 of NZ_JAMYKT010000001.1, read as the reverse complement.
CGAACATTTCGGATGCAATCGGAAACATCGGCAGCGAAAAACGCAGGAAGCCGTACCCGCCCATCTTGAGCAGGATGGCGGCCAGGATCACCGAGCCGGCCGTCGGCGCCTCGACATGCGCGTCCGGCAGCCAGGTGTGCACCGGCCACATCGGCATCTTCACCGCGAAGGACGCGAAGAAGGCAAGCCATAGCCAGGTCTGCATACTGGCCGGGAAATTGTGCGTCAGAAGCGTCGGGATGTCGGTGGTGCCGGACTGGAAGAACATCGCCATGATGGCGAGCAGCATCAGCACCGAGCCGGCCAGCGTATAGAGGAAGAACTTGAACGAGGCATAGACGCGCCGCTTGCCGCCCCACACGCCGATGATGATGAACATCGGGATCAGCCCGGCTTCGAAGAAGACGTAGAACAAGACGATGTCGAGCGCGCAAAACACGCCGATCATCAGCGTCTCGAGCAACAGGAAGGCGATCATATAGGCCTTGACGCGCTTCTCGATCGATTCCCACGAGGCGAGGATGCAGAGCGGCATCAGGAAGGTAGTCAGGATGACGAACAGCATGGAGATGCCGTCTACGCCCATATGGTAGGAGATGCCGGAATCCAGCCAGGCAAACTTCTCGACGAACTGGAAGCCAGGCTGCGAATTGTCGAAGCCGGTCCAGATAAACAGCGAAATCACGAACGTGAACGCAGTCGTGAACAGCGCGATGGCGCGGATGTTGCGGCGCGCGTTCTCGCTGTCGTCGCGCACGAAAAGGATGAGCAGCACACCAACCAGCGGCAGGAAGGTGACCAGCGATAGGATCGGCCAGGCGGTCATCAGAGCATCATCCAGGTGACGAGTGCGGCAACGCCGATCAGCATGGCGAAGGCATAGTGATAGAGATAGCCGGTCTGCAGCTTGACGACCCGGTTGGTGACGTCGACGACGCGCGCCGAAATGCCGTCCGGCCCGAGCCCGTCGATGACGGTGCCGTCGCCGGTCTTCCACAGGAAGCTGCCGAGGCGCTTTGCCGGCCGCACGAACAGGAAGTCGTAGAGCTCGTCGAAATACCATTTGTTGAGCAGGAAGGCGTAGAGCAGGCGATGGTTGGCGGCGACGCTCCGAGGCATTTCCGGCGCGCGAATATAGAACTGCCAGGCAATCGCAAAGCCGATCAGCATGGCGATGAACGGCGACAGCTCGACCCACAACGGCACTTCGTGGATTTCGTGCAGGATGTGGTTGTCCGGCAGCGTGAACAGCGACGCCTTCCAGAATTCGGCATAGCCCTCGCCGATGAAGGCGCCGTGGAAGATCACGCCGGCGAACAGCGCGCCCGCCGCCAGGATGAACAGCGGCACCAGCATGACCGGCGGCGATTCATGGACATGGTGCATGACCTCGTGGCTGGCCCGCGGCTCGCCATGGAAGGTCATGAAGATCAGCCGCCAGGAATAGAAGGAGGTGAAGCAGGCCGCGATCACCAGCAATATAAAGGCAAACGCGGCGACCGCGTTGTGGCCGGCGAAGGCCGCTTCGATGATGGCGTCCTTGGAAAAGAAGCCCGCCGTGCCGATGATCGTGACCGGGATGCCGACACCGGTCAGCGCCAGCGTGCCGATCACCATCATCCAGTAGGTCGTCGGGATGAGCGTCCTCAGGCCGCCCATCTTGCGCATGTCCTGCTCGTCGGAGACGGCGTGGATGACCGAGCCCGAGCCGAGGAACAGCAGCGCCTTGAAGAAGGCGTGGGTGAACAGATGGAAAATCGCCGCCCCATAGGCGCCGACGCCGAGTGCCACGAACATGTAGCCGAGCTGCGAACAGGTCGAATAGGCGATGACGCGCTTGATGTCGTTCTGGACGAGACCGACGGTCGCCGCGAAGAAGGCGGTGAAGGCGCCGATGAAAGTGACCACCGTCAGTGCCGAATGCGACAGCTCGAACAGCGGCGACAGCCGCGCCAGCATGAACACCCCTGCCGTGACCATGGTCGCGGCATGGATCAGTGCCGAGACCGGCGTCGGGCCTTCCATGGCATCCGGCAGCCAGGTGTGCAGCGGCACCTGCGCCGACTTGCCCATCGCGCCCATGAACAGGAGCAGGCAGACGACCGTCATCGCAGCCTGCTTATCGAGTGCATAGCCGAGGAAGGTCAGCACGGCCGCACCTTGCGGCGCGCCTTCCGCCGGAATGAACGTCGCCGCATTGGCGAAGATGGTGCCGAGATTGACCGAGCCGAAAAGCACGAACACGCCGAATATGCCGAGCGCAAAGCCGAAATCGCCGACGCGGTTAACGATGAAGGCCTTGATCGCAGCCGCATTGGCCGACGGCTTCTTGTACCAGAAGCCGATCAGCAGATAGGAGGCAAGGCCGACGCCTTCCCAGCCGAAGAACATCTGCACGAGGTTGTCGGCCGTCGCCAGCATCAGCATGGCGAAGGTAAACAGCGACAGATAGGCGAAGAAGCGCGGCCGGTCCGGGTCGTGATGCATGTAGCCGATCGAGTAGATATGGACCAGCGCCGACACCGTATTGACGACGACCAGCATCACCACCGTCAGCGTATCGATCCGCAGCGCCCACGACGCTTCGAGGCCGCCCGACTGGATCCACCGCATCACCGGCACGGTGAACACTTCGCCGCCGCCGAAGCCGACGGAGAACAAGGCGACCCACGACAGCACAGCCGCGATCACCAGGAAGCCGGATGTGATGTATTCGGAAGCCTTGGCACCGAGCGAGGTGCCGAACAGGCCGACGATCAGAAAGCCGAGCAGCGGAAGGAAGACGATGGCCTGATACATGGTGGTTCCGTCAACCCTTCATCATGTTCACGTCTTCGACCGCGATCGAGCCGCGGTTGCGGAAGAAGACGACGAGAATGGCAAGGCCGATCGCCGCTTCGGCCGCGGCCACCGTCAGCACGAACAATGCGAACACCTGGCCGACCAGATCGCCGAGCGCCGCCGAAAAGGCGACGAAATTGATGTTGACCGCAAGCAGGATCAGCTCGATCGACATCAGGATGACGATGACGTTCCTGCGGTTCAGGAAGATGCCGAACACGCCGAGCGTGAACAGGATCGCCGATACGGTCAGGTAGTGCGCGATGCCGACGACCATCTCAGACTCCTTCGCCCGTCTTGACCTTGCGGATTTCCACCCCGGTTGCCGCCGTGCGGCCGACCTGGGCGGCGATCGACTGCCGCTTGACGCCCGGCTTGTGGCGCAGCGTCAGCACGATGGCGCCAATCATCGCGACCAGCAGCACCAGCCCCGCAATCTGGAAGTAGTAGAGGTAATCCGTATAGAGGATGTCGCCGAGCGCTGCCGTGTTGGAGCGCGCGGCCAGGTCCGGAATGGGCTTGGCGACCGTCGCCGCCAGTTTCGGCGCGAATGTATAGCCGCCGAGCACGACGATCAGCTCCGCCGCCAGGATCAGCCCGACCAGCGCGCCGATCGGCGCATATTGCAGGGCGCCTTCCTTCATTTCAGCGAAATCGACGTCGAGCATCATTACGACGAACAGGAACAGCACCATGACCGCGCCGACATAGACGACGAGCAGGATCATCGCCAGGAACTCGGCGCCGGTCAGCATGAACAGGCCGGCGGCGTTGAAGAAGGTCAGGATCAGGAACAGCACCGAATGCACGGGATTACGCGCCGAAACGACCATGAACGCCGATGCCACCGCGACAAAGGCGAAGAGGTAGAAAAAGGCCGCCTCTAGTCCACTCAGCATGGGTTCCCCCGGGGTTTCCTGTCAGAACAGGACGTTCGTCCTGTTTTTTGCCACCGCCTCCGGTTGGCAAGTTGCGTGTTCCTTAAACGAGGGCCCTCGCCCCGTCCATGCGTCAAATATCAGCGGTAAGGCGCATCCAGCGAGATGTTGCGCGCCAGTTCGCGCTCCCAGCGGTCGCCATTGGCCAGAAGCCGATCCTTGTCGTAATAAAGCTCCTCGCGCGTCTCCGTCGCGAATTCGAAATTCGGCCCCTCGACGATGGCGTCGACCGGGCAGGCTTCCTGGCAGAAGCCGCAATAAATGCATTTCACCATGTCGATGTCGTAGCGCACGGTACGCCGTGTGCCGTCATTGCGGCGCGGGCCGGCTTCGATGGTGATGGCCTGTGCCGGGCAGATCGCCTCGCACAATTTGCAGGCGATGCAGCGTTCCTCGCCGTTCGGATAACGGCGCAGCGCATGCTCGCCACGAAAGCGCGGGCTGACCGGCCCCTTCTCATGCGGATAGTTGATCGTCTCCTTCGGCGCGAAGAACTGGCGCATCGACAGGAAGAAAGCGCTGACGAAATCCTGCAAAAGCAGCGACTTGGCGGCCTGAGATAGCGTACTCATTCAGCACCCCCAAATATCTGTATTGCAGCGATTGCGCCAATGAATCCGAAAAGGACAGGCATCTGGAAACGGTACATAAGCCTCGTAAGCGACGCCATTTTCTGCTTGTCCCAACCAAACACCGGAACTCGGTAGTTTGCTGCCAACCTTCGGTCCTGTTGCCGCAAGACGTAGGGCAGCACAACAATGTTGCCAAAGACCGCAACGAGCACGCCGACAACTGCACCCAGAAAACCAACGGTCAGATTGCCCATCACGCAAACCCCGTGATCTTTAGGAATGCGGCGGTGGCGACCACCATGAACAGCGAGATCGGCAGGAAGACCTTCCAGCCGAGCCGCATCAGCTGGTCGTAGCGGTAGCGTGGCACGAACGCCTTCACCATCGAGAACATGAAGAACACCAGGCAGACCTTGAGCACGAACCAGATCAGCCCCGGCACCCAGGTGAACGGCGCGAAGTTGAAGGGCGGCAGCCAGCCGCCAAGGAACAGGATGGTGGCCAGCGCGCACATCAGGACGACGGCGACATATTCGCCGAGGAAGAACAACAGGAACGGCGTCGAGGAATATTCGACCATATGGCCGGCGACGAGTTCCGATTCGGCTTCCACGAGGTCGAAGGGCGGACGGTTGGTTTCCGCCAGCGCCGAGATGAAGAAGACGATGAACATCGGGAACAGCGACAGCCAATGCCAGTCGAGGAAGGTGTTGGGCAGGCCGAGCCGGGTGCCCAACCCGTCCTGTTGCGACAAGACGATGTCGGACAGGTTGAGCGAGCCGACGCAAAGTAGCACGGTGACTATGACGAAACCGATGGAGACCTCGTAGGACACCATCTGCGCCGCCGAGCGCAGCGCGCCAAGGAACGGGTATTTCGAATTGGACGCCCAGCCGCCCATGATCACGCCATAGACCTCGAGCGAGGAGATGGCGAAGACATAGAGGATGCCGACATTGACGTTGGCGATCGCCCAGCCCTCATTGACCGGGATCACCGCCCAGGCAGAGATCGCAAGCACCGCCGACACCAAGGGCGCCAGCAGGAAAACGCCCTTGTTGGCGCCGGACGGGATCACCGGCTCCTTGAAGACGAATTTCAGCAGATCGGCGAAGGCCTGCAGCGTGCCCCACGGGCCAACGACATTCGGGCCTCGGCGCAATTGCACCGCCGCCCAGATCTTGCGGTCGGCGTAAAGCACATAGGCGACGAAGATCAACAGAACGACGATCAGCACGACCGACTTCAAAAGGATCAGCAGCGCCGGCAGCACGTAGAAGGAGAAGAAGGTGTCCATGTCTACTCCGCCGCCTGCCTGAAGCCGTTCTTCGCCAAAGCCGAGCACTCGGCCATCACCGCGGAAGCCCGCGCGATCGGGTTGGTCAGGTAGAAATCCTTGACCGGCGAGGTGAAGGTGCCCTTGTTCAGCCGCCCGCCGAGCTTGGCCACCCTGGCGATGTCGGCCGGATCGCCGGCCGCGACATGGTCGATGCGGGCAAGATGCGGGTATTCCGCATAGAGCTTAGCGCGCAGCTGCGGCAGCGAATCGAACGGCAGCTTCTTGCCGAGCACATCCGACAGAGCTCTGAGAATAGCCCAGTCCTCGCGTGCTTCGCCGGGCGCGAAGCCCGCCCGGTTGGTCTGCTGTACGCGGCCCTCGGTGTTGACGAAGGTGCCCGACTTCTCGGTATACGCTGCTCCCGGCAGGATGACGTTGGCGCGATGCGCGCCCTTGTCGCCATGCGTGCCGATATAGACGACGAAAGCGCCGCCGGTCTTGGCCATGTCGATCTCGTCGGCGCCGAGCAGGAACAGCACGTCGGTCTCGCCCAGCATGCCGGCGACGTTCCTGCCGCCCTCGCCCGGCACGAAGCCGACATCGAGGCCGCCGACGCGCGCCGCCGCGGTGTGCAGCACGGCAAAACCGTTCCAGTCGGCCCTTGCGGCATTGACGGCGACGGCGAGCTTCGCCGCCTGGCCAAGCACGGCCGCGCCGTCCGGACGCGCCAGCGCACCCTGTCCGACGATGATCAGCGGATGCGTCGCCTTCTTCAGCAGCTGGAAGAATTTGCCGTTGCCGTCGGCCAGATCCTTCAGCGATTCCGGCCCGGCGCCGAGCTGCTCGTAATCATAGCGCGTATCGCCGACATCGCCGATAACGCCGACCGGCAGATTGCCGGCCCGCCAGCGCTTGCGGATGCGAGCGTTGAGCAAGGACGCCTCGAAGCGCGGATTGGCGCCGATGATCAGCACCGCATCGGCCTGTTCGATGCCTTCGATGGTCGGGTTGAACACATAACTCGCCCGGCCGAGCGACGGATCGAGTGCGGCACCGTCCTGGCGGCAGTCGGTGTTCTTCGAGCCGAGCGAAGCCATCAGAAGCTTCAGCGCGTAGATCTCCTCGACGGCGGCAAGATCGCCGGCAATGGCACCGATCTTTTCGGGTGCGGCATTCGACACCGCTTCCTTGATCGCGGCAAAAGCCTCCGCCCAGCTTGCCGGGGCCAGTCTGCCGTCCTTGCGCACATAGGGGCGGTCGAGGCGCTGCGTGCGCAAGCCGTCCCAGATGAAGCGGGTCTTGTCGGAAATCCATTCCTCGTTCACCGCCTCGTTGGTACGCGGCAGGATGCGCATCACTTCGCGGCCCCGGCTATCGACGCGGATCGCCGAGCCGACGGCGTCCATCACGTCGATGGATTCTGTCTTGGTCAGTTCCCAAGGCCGTGCCTGGAACGCATAGGGTTTGGAGGTCAGCGCGCCGACCGGGCAAAGGTCGATGACATTGCCCTGCAGCTCCGAAGTCATCGCGCTTTCGAGATAGGTGGTGATCTCGGCATCCTCGCCGCGGCCGATCAGACCAAGCTCCGATATGCCGGCAATCTCGGTGGTAAAGCGGACGCAGCGCGTGCAATGGATGCAGCGGTTCATGATCGTCTTGACCAGCGGCCCGATATACTTGTCTTCGACCGCCCGCTTGTTCTCGTGGTAGCGCGAGGAATCGACGCCGAACGCCATCGCCTGGTCCTGCAGGTCGCACTCGCCGCCCTGGTCGCAGATCGGGCAATCCAGCGGATGGTTGATCAGAAGGAATTCCATCACGCCTTCCCTGGCCTTCTTGACCATCGGCGTGTTGGTGAAGATTTCCGGCGGCTCGCCGTTCGGGCCCGGGCGCAGGTCGCGCACGCCCATGGCGCAGGACGCCTGCGGTTTGGGCGGCCCGCCCTTGACCTCGATCAGGCACATGCGGCAATTGCCGGCGATCGACAGCCGCTCGTGGAAGCAGAAGCGCGGCACTTCCGCGCCGGCGTCCTCGGCCGCCTGCAGCAGCGTGTAATGGTCGGGTACAGTGATCTCTTTCCCGTCGACCTTGAGCTTTGCCATTTCGCCTCAAACCCCTGCGGACGTTCCGCAATCTTTCCTTCCGGGCGCAGCCGAGACCGCGCACGACATTGAATTCACTTTTTGGCCCCGGCCAACGCGGCCGCCTGACCGATCCAGCCGTCACGGCCGATGCGGCCCTTCAACGACAGGTAATCTTCGACCCAGGCGATCTCTTGCGGCGTCCACGCGGCAATCTGGGCGTATGTCCAGATGCCAAGGCCGTTCAGCACCTTTTCCAGTTTCGGCCCGATGCCCGATATCGCCTTGAGGTCGGCCGGCTCGGTTGGCCGGTCCATCGGCTTGGGCTGCTTGAAATCCTCCGGCATCAGCCCGGCCGACGCATCCGCTGCAACGGTGCTCGCATTCGCTAGGCTCCGCGCCGCACTGCTCGTCGCAATGTCGGTCACGTCGTTGGCGAAGGACTGCGCCTCGGCAATCAGGGTTTTGGTGGCTGCGCGCGCCTTTGTCGAGGAGCTTTTGCCGGTCGCAGAAAAGCGGTCAGTTCGGGCCTCGGAATCCTCGGCAACCGGCTGCCAAAGCCGCTGCGAGGTCTCGGCCGCGCCTGAAAGCACGCCCATCCAGATACCAAAGGCGTGGTTGGCGAGGCCGATGCCGAGTGCCGTCATCGCCGCCGCGCCCGCGACAGGATGCGCCAGGAGATTGACGGCATTGGCCATCTCCTTGGGCATCATCCTGGTCAGATCCTGGTTCATCTTCAACAACGGGTCCATTTCGGGCGTAAAATCGTCGGGTGTCGAAAACAGCGACATAGGTGGTCTCCTGGTCGTTTCCGTCTGCCCCGCGCTCGTTTCCTCGTTTCGGACATTCGCCCGCATTTTTGAATTCTTCTATTCCGCCGCAGCCAGCACCGGTTCGGCGCGGTGTGCGTTGCGCGAAAACTCGTCGATGCGCCGCTCCACCTCGCCGCGGAAATGCCGCATCAGGCCCTGGATCGGCCATGCCGCGGCATCGCCCAGCGCACAGATCGTGTGGCCCTCGACCTGCTTGGTCACGTCGAGCAGCATGTCGATCTCGCGCTTCTGCGCCTCGCCGCGCACCAGCCGTTCCATCACCCGCCACATCCAGCCGGTGCCCTCACGGCAGGGCGTGCACTGGCCGCAGCTTTCGTGCTTGTAGAAATAGGACAGCCGCGCGATCGCTTTCACGATATCGGTGGATTTGTCCATGACGATGACAGCTGCCGTGCCGAGGCCCGATTTCAGGTCGCGCAGCGCATCGAAATCCATCGGCGCGTCGATGATCTGCTCGGCCGGCACCAGCGGCACCGAGGCGCCGCCGGGAATGACCGCCAGCAGATTGTCCCAGCCGCCGCGAATGCCGCCGCAATGCGTCTCGATCAGTTCGCGGAACGGGATCGACATCGCCTCTTCGACGGTGCACGGATTGTTGACGTGGCCGGAGATGCAGAACAGCTTGGTGCCGACATTGTTGGGCCGGCCGAAGGACGAGAACCAGGCGGCACCGCGGCGCAGGATGGTCGGCGCGACCGCGATCGACTCGACATTATTGACTGTCGTCGGGCAGCCATAGAGGCCGACATTGGCCGGAAATGGCGGCTTCAGCCGCGGCTGGCCCTTCTTGCCCTCGAGGCTTTCGAGCAGCGCCGTTTCCTCGCCGCAGATATAGGCGCCGGCGCCGTGGTGCATGTAGATATCGAAATCATAGCCGGACGTGTTGTTCTTGCCGATCAGCTTGGCCGCATAGGCCTCGTCGATGGCGCGTTGCAGTGCCTCGCGCTCGCGGATGAACTCGCCGCGCACATAGATGTAGGCGGCGACCGCGCCCATGGCGAAGCCGGCAAGCAGGCAGCCTTCGACCAGCGTGTGCGGGTCGTGGCGCAGTATGTCGCGGTCCTTGCAGGTGCCGGGCTCGGATTCGTCGGCGTTGACGACGAGATAGCTCGGCCGGCCGTCGCTTTGCTTGGGCATGAACGACCATTTCAGCCCGGTCGGGAAACCGGCGCCGCCGCGGCCGCGCAGGCCCGAAGCCTTCATCTCGTTGACGATCCACTCGCGCCCCTTGGCAACGATGCCGGGCGTGTTGTCCCAGGCGCCGCGCGCCATGGCGCCCGCCAGCGACTTGTCGAAGCGGCCGTAGATGTTGTTGAAGATGCGGTCTCTGTCCTGAAGCATTGCTCGTTCCTCAGACCGGCTTCTTGCCGGTCGGCCGGCTCCTGTTTCCGGGCGACGGCTTGGTCGCCTTGGCGGCAGCCTTCGCCGGTTTGACCTTGGCCTCCGGCGCCTTGAAAGCAGACGCCGGCTCGGCCTTGTTCTTGGGCCCTTTGCGCTGTTTCGAGACGTCCTCGACCTGCGGCTCGGCCTTGTTGGCATTGGCGGCCGAATGCAGCGGCGCTGCAACGCTCGCCGCCTTCTCCGCCGCGGGCGCGACTTTTGTCGCCGACGGCGATTTCAGCGCCGGGCTCGTCTCGACCGCATCGGTTTTCGGCTTGCTGGCATTCGAGGGCGCAACCGGCGCCGGCGCGGCAGGAGCGGCTGGCAGGGCCGGCGCCGCGGGTGCTGCGGCGGCAGCCGCCGGCGCCGTTTCCTTGGCGGCCTTGGTCGCCGCCCTGGTTTCCCGGTCGCGGGTCGCCTTTAGGATCGCCTTTTCGCTCTTGAGGGTCGTCAGGCCGCTGGCCGGCTCGGAGGTGACGCGGCCGTTTTGCGGCCCTGGCGTCACCGAAGCACCCTTGCCGGTGTCATAGAGGTCAATGATCTCGGCAAGCCGCTCCGGCGTCAAATCCTCATAGGTGTCCTTGAATATCATCACCATCGGTGCGTTGACGCAGGCGCCGAGGCACTCGACCTCCTCCCACGACAGCGTGCCCTTGTCGTTGGTGTGGAACTGGTCGTGATGGATCTTCGAGCGGCACACATCCATCAGCGCCTCCGAGCCGCCCAGCATGCAGGGCGTGGTGCCGCAGACCTGGATATGGGCGCGAGTGCCGACCGGATTGAGCTGGTATTGCGTATAGAAGGTGGCGACTTCCAGCCCGCGAATATAGGGCATGCCGAGCATGTCGGAGATCGTCTCGATCGCCGCCTTGGTCACCCAGCCTTCCTGCTCCTGCGCCAGCATGAGCAAGGGGATAATCGCGGATTGCTCGCGCCCCTTCGGATATTTCTTGATCCACTGCTTCGCCGCTGCCGCATTCGCCCGGTTGAAGGCGAAGGAGGCTGGCTGGAGGCTGGCTTCTGCGAGACGGCGGACTGACATTTAGCGATCGACCTCACCAAACACGATGTCGAGGGAGCCGAGAACGGCGGTGACGTCGGCCAGCATGTGGCCGCGGCACAAAAAGTCCATGGCTTGCAGATGCGCGAAGCCGGGCGCGCGCAGCTTGCAGCGATAGGGCTTGTTGGAGCCGTCGGAGACGAGATAGACGCCAAATTCGCCCTTCGGCGCCTCGACGGCTGCATAGACCTCGCCGGCCGGCACGCGGTAGCCTTCGGTGTAGAGCTTGAAGTGATGGATCAGCGCTTCCATCGAGCGCTTCATCGCCTGGCGCTTCGGCGGCACCACCTTGCCGTCGAGGTTGGACACCGGCCCGCTGCCCTCTTTGCCGAGCAACAGGTCGACGCACTGGCGCATGATTTTCGCCGACTGCCGCATCTCTTCCATGCGCACCAGATAACGGTCGAAACAGTCGCCGTTCTTGCCGATCGGAATGTCGAAATCCAGCTCGGCATAGCATTCGTAGGGCTGCGATTTACGCAGATCCCACGGCGCACCCGAGCCGCGCACCATGACGCCGGAAAAACCCCAAGCCCAGGCGTCCGCCAAGGAGACGGTGGCAATGTCGACATTGCGCTGCTTGAAGATACGGTTACCGGTCAAAAGCGCGTCGAGATCGTCGACCGACTTCAGGAACGGATCGATCCACTTGCCGATGTCCTCGATCAGCTTCTGCGGCAGGTCCTGATGGACGCCGCCCGGCCGGAAATAGGCGGCGTGCATGCGCGAGCCAGAGGCGCGCTCGTAAAACACCATCAGCTTTTCGCGCTCGACGAAACCCCACAGCGGCGGCGTCAGCGCGCCGACATCCATCGCCTGCGTCGTCACATTGAGGATGTGCGACATGATGCGGCCGATCTCGGAGTAGAGAACTCGAATAAGTTGCCCGCGCTTCGGCACCTCGATACCGAGCAGCCGCTCGGCGGCAAGCGCAAAGGCATGCTCCTGGTTCATTGGCGCGCAATAGTCGAGCCGGTCGAGATAAGGCACGGCCTGCAGATAAGTCTTGTGCTCGATCAGCTTTTCCGTGCCGCGATGCAAAAGCCCGATATGCGGATCGACGCGATCGACGACTTCGCCGTCCAGCTCAAGAACCAGCCTCAAAACACCATGCGCTGCAGGATGTTGAGGGCCGAAATTGATGTTAAAATTGCGGACGGAGGTTTCAGCCATTTACTGCTTTGCCTTCTCATCCCCGGGCAGCACGTAATCCGTGCCTTCCCAAGGGGACAGAAAATCGAAATTGCGGAATTCCTGCTTGAGCTCGACCGGCTCGTAGATGACGCGCTTGGCTTCGTCGTCGTAGCGCACCTCGACGAAGCCGGTCAGCGGAAAATCCTTGCGCAGCGGATGGCCCTCGAAGCCGTAGTCGGTCAGGATTCTGCGCAGATCGGGATGGCCCGAAAACAGCACGCCGTAGAGATCATAAGTCTCGCGCTCGAACCAGTCGGCGCCGGGATAAATGCCGGTGATCGACGGCACCAGCGTCTCTTCGTCGGCCTGGACCTTGATGCGGACGCGGATATTCTGTCTCGGCGACAGCAAATGATAGACGACGTCGAAGCGCTTTGCCCGCGACGGGTAATCGGCGCCGCAGACGTCGATGATCGAGATGAACTGGCATTTCGGGTCGTCGCGCAGGAAGGTCACCACCTCGATCAGGTCGCGCGGCTCGACCGAGATGGTGAGTTCGCCATAGGCGAGCACCGCCTCGCCGATCCGGCCGGTCAGCTTCTCGCCGAGATAGGTCGAGAGATCGTTCAACGCCTGGGTCATGCCGCTCACCGTTCGATCGTGCCGGTGCGGCGGATCTTCTTCTGCAGCAGAAGGATGCCGTAGAGCAGTGCTTCGGCGCTCGGCGGACAGCCGGGCACGTAGATGTCGACCGGCACGATGCGGTCGCAGCCGCGCACCACCGAATAGGAATAATGATAATAGCCGCCGCCATTGGCGCAGGAGCCCATCGAGATGACGTAGCGCGGCTCCGGCATCTGGTCGTAGACCTTGCGCAGCGCCGGCGCCATCTTGTTGGTCAGCGTTCCGGCGACGATCATGATATCGGACTGGCGCGGAGACGCGCGCGGCGCGACACCGAACCTCTCCGAGTCATAGCGCGGCATCGAGGTGTGGATCATCTCGACGGCGCAGCAGGCGAGACCGAACGTCATGAACATCAACGAGCCGCTGCGCGCCCAGGTGATCAGCGCCTCGGTCGAGGTGACGAGAAAGCCCTTGTCAGCGAGCTCGTTGTTGATCTCCAGGAAGAACGGATCATCCTCCCCTACCGGCCTGCCGGTGTTGGGGTCGATGAGGCCCTTGGGCTTCGGCGCGACGAGCGTGCCGGAATTGTCGCTCAATCCCATTCCAGCGCTCCTTTCTTCCATTCATAGGCAAAGCCGATGGTCAGCACCGCCAAAAACACCATCATCGACCAGAAACCGAGCATGCCGATCTGACTGAACGACACCGCCCAAGGAAACAGGAAGGCCACCTCCAGGTCGAAGATGATGAACAGGATCGACACCAGGTAGAAGCGGATATCGAACTTCATGCGGGCGTCGTCGAACGAGTTGAAGCCGCACTCATAGGCCGAAAGCTTTTCCGGATCGGGGTTGCGGTAGGCCACCAGGAAGGGTGCGGCGAGCAGCGCCAGCCCGACCACCAGCGCCACGCCGATGAACAGGACTATGGGCAGGTACGAACCTAAAAGTGCGTTCATGCTGCAGTTTCCGTTGGCGGCCAATCCACTCTGATTACAGCACCGGACCCACTTGCGGAAGCGTGACAGTTTAACCACTGAACCGTTTTAAGGGGGCTCTATGCTGCAACGCGGCGAGGGTTAGCGCAGCGCTTTCGGCGAAGCAAGTCAAACCTTGTTCAAATCGCGGTGCTGGGCGGCATATCCGGCAAAACTGGTCCGATCCGCTCCTGTTTGATTTCTTTCATTTTTCACTCCACTTTTCTCTCCTGACATGGATGCCGCCAAAACCCTGCTAGCATGGCACGGAATCGCAGGTTCTCTGCTCTGTCCAGCATCATCAGGATACCGCGTTGATGAAGGAAAAAATCTCGCTTCGCATGGCCCGTCGCATCGCGCTGGCGGCACAGGGATTCAACGACCCCCGCCCCGCCGGTACGCCCGACCGCAGGCATCTGGCCCGCGTGCTTGCCCGTACCGGCCTGCTGCAGATCGATTCCGTCAGCGCCGTGGTGCGCGCCCACTATATGCCGCTCTATTCGCGGCTTGGCCCCTACAAGCTGGCGCTGCTCGACGACGCTGCCGTAACGCGCAAGCGCATGGTCTTCGAATATTGGGCGCACGAAGCCTCGTTCCTGCCGGTCGAGACCTATCCGCTGATGCGCTGGCGCATGCAGCGGGCCGAGCGCGGCGACGAAATGTACAGCGGACTGGCCAAATGGGGCCGCGAGCACCCCGCCTATATCGAGGAGATCTATCGCCAGGTCGTCGATCACGGCCCGATCGCCGCTTCAGCCCTCGAAGGCCAAAAGGGCAATGGTGGCTGGTGGGGCTGGAGCCATGCCAAGCACGCCTTCGAATGGCTGTTCTGGGCCGGCCGTATCACCACAGCGCATCGCCGCGGCTTCGAGCGGTTCTACGATCTGCCGGAGCGCGTACTGCCGCCGGCGGTACTCACTCTGCCGGTTCCCTGCCCCGAGGATGCGCACCGCGAATTGCTGCGTATCTCCGCCCGCGCCCACGGCGTCGCCACGGCAGGCGATCTGCGCGACTATTTCCGCCTCTCGCCCGCCGATATCAAGGGCCGCCTCGAGGAGCTGGTCGAGGCCGGCGAGCTGTTACCGGTGAGCGTCGAAGGCTGGAACAAGCCGGCCTATCTCCACAAGGACGCCCGTTTGCCGCGCAGGATCGAGGCGCGCGCCTTGCTCGCGCCGTTCGATCCCGTCGTCTTCGAGCGGTCGCGCACCGAGCGGTTGTTCGACTTCCACTACCGCATCGAGATCTACACGCCGGCCAAAAAGCGCCAGTATGGCTATTATGTGCTGCCGTTCCTGCTCGGCGACAGCATCGTCGGGCGCGTCGACCTCAGGGCCGACCGTCCGGCCGGCGTATTGCGCGTCCATGCCGCCTATGCGGAGCCCGGCGCCCCGCCGCAAACTGCCGCCGAACTCTTCGAGGAATTGAAGCAGATGCAGGGCTGGCTCGGGCTTGAGCGCATCGAGGTGACGGCTGCCGGTGATCTTGGGCCGGCGCTGGCCAGTCAGATAGATGGCCAACCCCCACAGCGTCTGTCATAGACGCTCCAAGAAACCTGGTAGGTTTGTAATGGCATCGCACGAAGTGCTCGACATGATCCATGGTGCGCTGATTGCACATGGAATAGATGCAATACGTAGAGAGCAGGACGTCACGCTCCAGTCGAGGCAACTTCGGTTTGAGGCTGAGGTGTTCGAGACGGGTTCTAACGGTCGGCTCGTTCTTGAAATCTACATATTCTCTCCGCTGCTTGATGTTCAGCCGGTCATTGAATCATTTGCTGGCTTCGGCGACACGCGCGAAGAAGAATTGAATCAGGCGTTTGAAAAATTTATCCGTGGTGTTTTCCACGTGGCCATTGAGGGGCTGGCTGATCATGTCTGCGACGACATACAGGCCGAGGTAGAGATTTGGCAGCGAAGCAGCGCCCGTTGGAACATCTGGCGCAACAATGCCCGTTGGAAAATCTATGGCGGACCCGTCATTTCCCAAGCCACTACCGAGCTATGCTCGCTAAGCCGAGGCTACCAGCATTCTATGCCAAGCTGGAAAAGCTGTTCACAGCTTCGGTACCCCCCGGAGGCCATTTTGTACGGACCTTTCTGGCAGGCTTGAACGGCACGCTTATTAGTGGCGAAGTCCTTCTGGACAACGCGGTTTGGCAAGAAGGTCAAAATCTGGCGATCAGTCATGATTGGGACTATGGCGATGGCTATCAAGCAATCCGGCAAGTTATCCTGGCACTGCCGGAAGGCGGGACATGACAGCCTTTGGCCGACATTGCCGCGTCGTAGACGTGCGTTGACACGACTGCCTCCACAAGCCTAAATCCATTCCAGACGGTCCCCTGCCCGCAACGGCAGGGGCCAAGAGGGAATGCGGTGCGAAATCTCGATTTCAAATCCGCGGCTGTCCCCGCAACTGTAAGCGACGAGCCAAGGCCGAAAACCACTGGGATATTCCCGGGAAGGCGGCACCCAGGCGATGACGCGCGAGCCAGGAGACCTGCCGTCTAGGACATAAGAATCCGATCGCCTGGCGGGTTTTCCGGGCAAGGAGCCTGATTTGGAACGCGACAGCAGTTTCCCGGCTGAGACAGCGGATTTATTGTCCGGCCATGGTGATTCCCCGGCCGGCGTTACCGTCATCGTCTGCTCGTCCTGCCGTGACGAGACCGGTTCGGACGCTCGTCCGCGCGCCGGCGAACTGCTCGCCGAGGACACGCGCCGCGCCGCTTCCAGCGAAAACATTAAAATCCGCACCGTCGAATGCCTCGGCAATTGCAAGCGCCGGCTCAGCGCCGCGATTTTGCGCGACGGCTGCTGGAGCTACGTCTTCGGCGACCTGACCGCGACCAGCGGCGCCGATCTCGTGACCGGCGCAAAGCTGTTCGCCACCTCGACGGATGGGCTCATTCCGTGGCGCGGCCGTCCCGATTGCCTGAAGCGCGGCCTGGTTGCCCGCATCCCTCCCCTTGACCTTTTGAAGGACCTGATATGACCACTGCCTCCCTTTCGCGCGTTCCCTGCACCGTCGTTACCGGCTTTCTCGGCGCCGGCAAGACGACGTTGATCCGCCATTTGCTCGAAAACGCCGGGGGCAAGCGGCTGGCCATCATCGTCAACGAGTTCGGCGACATCGGCATCGACGGCGAGATCCTGAAGGGCTGCGGCATCGACAGCTGCCCCGACGAAAACATCGTCGAGCTGGCCAATGGCTGCATCTGTTGCACAGTGGCCGACGATTTCGTCCCGGCGCTCGACCAGATCCTGTCGCTGACGCCGAGGGTCGACCACATCCTGATCGAAACATCCGGCCTCGCTTTGCCCAAGCCGCTGGTCCAGGCCTTCCAGTGGCCGTCGGTGAAAAGCCGCGTGACGGTCGACGGCGTCATCGCCGTGGTCGACGGACCGGCGCTGGCTGATGGCCGCGTCGCCAACGACATGGACGCCCTGCAGGCGCAGCGCGCGCAGGACGAGACGCTCGAACACGACGATCCGGTCGAGGAAGTATTCGAGGACCAGCTCGCTTGCGCCGACCTGATTATCCTGTCGAAGAGCGACCTGATGGACGCAGCCGGCTCGGCCCGCGCCAATGCCGTCATCGGCAAGCATGTTGCGCGGGCGGTGAAGATCGTGCCGACTTCGCAAGGCAAGGTCGACCCGTCGGTGCTGCTCGGCCTCGGCCTCGCCGTCGAGGACGACATCGAGAACCGCAAGACCCACCACGACGACGAGCTCGACCACGAGCATGACGATTTTGACTCGTTCGTCATCGACATCGCGTCCGTGTCCAACCCGGACGAGCTCGCACGACGCGTCGCCACGGCGGCGGAGGAGGAAAACGTGTTGCGCGTCAAGGGTTTCGTCGAAGTCGGCGGCAAGCCGATGCGGCTCCTGCTGCAGGCCGTCGGTCCGCGCGTCAACCACTATTACGATCGCGCCTGGACCGCCGAAGACGATCGCCGCTCGCGCCTTGTCGTCATCGGCCTGAAGGGGCTGAACCGCCCGGCGATCGAGCGTATCCTCGCCGGCTGACCCCAGGTACGAGCCGCGATGCACATCCTCACCACCACATCCGCCTCGCTCGACGATCTCGCCGAGCCTGTCGATCTCAGGCAAACGCCTGCGGATGTCGTGGCGCTGTCCTTCACCGACAGCGACCTGGCCGGGCTGGCGACGGCGTGGAAGGCAGATGCGCACCACCTGCCATCGATGCGGCTCGCCGCCTTGCGCGACCTGCGCCATCCGATGTCCGTCGATCTCTGGATTGACAGCGTCGCCCGCCACGCCAAGGTCATTCTGGTCCGCATCCTCGGCGGCTATGACTGGTGGCGCTATGGCTGCGATCAGCTCGCCGTTATCGCGCGAAATCGCGGTATCAAGCTCGCGCTCCTACCAGGCGAGAGCCACGACGAGGACTTGCGACTGATCGAAGGCTCGACGCTGCCGCGCGAGGAGTTGGACAGCTTGCTCGACTATTTCCGCGAAGGCGGTCCGGCAAATATGGCGGCGCTGGTGCAGAGGTTGGCAAGTCTCGCTGGATCGGGTGTGGCGGTCGCTGAACCGGTCAGCGTGCCAAAGGCGGGATTTTACGAGCCGGGACTGGGGGTCGTAGAACGCGGCGTCCCCCTCCCCCTTGAGGGGAGGGTCCGGCCGCAGGCCGGGGGTGGGGTCCTCTCCGAAGCGCGCCAACACTTTGAAGCGCACCAACAGGAAACGTCGAGCACTGCCGCGACGACCCCACCCGGCCCTTCGGGCCACCCTCCCCTCGAGGGGGAGGGGGACGTCGTGCCAATTCTGTTCTACCGCTCGATGCTGCTCGCCGCCGATGTCGCGCCGATCGACGCGCTTTTCGAAGCCCTGCGCCAACGCGGCATCACCCCCGTCCCCATCTTCGTCTCCAGCCTGAAGGACCCAACATCCCTCGCCTTTGTCGAAACTGCGCTTGCAACCCTGAAGCCTGCCGCCATCATCACCACCACTGCTTTCGCCTCCGGGGCCGAGCCTGGCATCGAAACCCTCTTCGACCGCGCCGGCGTACCGGTGTTCCAGGTCATCGTCGCGACCACCCGCCGCGACATCTGGCAACGTAACCAGCGCGGCCTGGCGCCCGCCGACCTTGCCATGCATGTCGTCCTGCCCGAGCTCGACGGCCGCATCCTGGCCGGCGCCATTTCCTTCAAGGATGAAAGCGAAACCGATCCCGCATTGGCCTTTCGCGCCTTCGCCAACCGGCCTGAGCCCGCCCGCGTGGCGCAAGTGGCGAACCGTGTCGAGGCCTTCGTGCGCCTGCAGCGGACGCCCCGCGCGGAACGCAAGCTGGCCATCCTGATCCCCGACTATCCGAGCGCCCCCGGTCGCACCGGCTACGCAGTCGGCCTCGACGTCCCGTCCAGCGTGCTGGCAATGCTGCATGACCTGAGGGAACAGGGCTACGCCGTTGAGGGGATTCCGCAAACGCCGCGCGAGTTGCTGGAGAGGTTAGAGCGCGGTGATAACGGGTTGACCTTGCACGATTACATCGCATTTTCGGCAGAATTGCCGACGGCGGCAATTGCTGCGGTGGAGGCGGCATGGGGTAAGGCGGAAGATGAGACAGGTTCGCGCGAGGCACCCCCCTCTGTCCTGGCGGGGGGCTGTGGGCCGGGCGGGGGGGGGGGGTGGAGCGCCGCCGGCCCGCCAATAGGCGGGGCCGCGCCCCCCCCCGGCCGCCCCCCCCCCCCCCCCCCCGCGGCCCCCCGCTACTTGGCCCCCCCCAAATAGGGGGGTGTTCAAGCGCCTGCCGCCGCAAAATTCGCCTTCCGCGCAGCCACCTTCGGCAACGTCACCGTGACACTCGCGCCTGACCGCGGGCGCTCAGTTGACCGCCGCGCCGACTATCACGACCCGACGCTGCCGCCGCGGCATGCGCTGGTTGCCTTTGGCCTCTGGCTGCGCAAGTCGCTCGGCATCCATGCAATTGTCCATGTCGGCGCCCACGGCACGCTGGAATGGCTGCCCGGCAAGACCGTCGCGCTCAGCGAAAACTGCTTTCCCGAAATCGTCACCGGCGCCCTGCCCGTCATTTATCCGTTCATCGTCTCCAACCCCGGCGAGGCAGCACAAGCCAAGCGGCGCATTGCCGCCGTCACGCTTGGCCATCTGCCGCCACCGCTGACCGGCGCCGGGCTGGACGAAAACCAGCACAGGCTTGAACGACTGGTCGACGAATATGCCCAAGCCGACGGGCTCGACCGCCGCCGCCGCGACCGCCTGGCCAAGCTGATCGTCGAAACCGCGCAAAAGACCGGGCTCGCCTTTGAGGCGGGCGTCGCCAGGACCGACGCAGCCGACGAGGCTTTGCGCCGCATCGACGCCTGGCTCTGCGATCTCAAGGATTTCGCCATCAAGGACGGCCTGCACATTTACGGTCGCTCGCCGGAAGGTGAAACCGATCCGTTGCGCCGGCAAAGCGCGGCAGCTGAAAAGGCCGCACTGCTTGCGGCTCTCGACGGCCGTCACGTCGCCGCCGGTCCGGCCGGTGCACCAGCGCGGGGCCGGCGCGATGTGCTGCCAACCGGCCGCAATTTGTTTACCGCCGACCCGCGCACCATGCCGACGCCGACCGCCTATGATCTGGGCAAGGTGGCAGCGGAAGAAGTCGTCCGCGCCTACATGCAATCGCATGGCGACTGGCCGCGCTCGCTGGTTATCGACCTCTGGGGCTCGGCCTCGCTGCGCACCGGCGGCGAGGAGATCGCGCAAGGCCTGGCGCTGATGGGCTGCCGGCCGCAATGGGATTCCGCCACCGGCCGCATCACCGGCATCGAGGTGCTGCCGCCGGCAACGCTCGGCCGTCCGCGCGTCGACGTCACCTGGCGCATATCAGGCCTGTTCCGCGACATGTTCCCGACCCAGATCGCGCTGATCGATGCCGCGGCCAACGCGGTCGCCGCCCGCGAAGAGGACGATTCGGAAAACCCGCTCGCGGCGAGAACCCGTGAAGACGGCAAGATCAGCCCGCGCATTTTCGGCACCTCACCGGGCACTTACGGCGCCGGCGTCGAGGATTTGTTGTCGAGCGGCGACTGGGCCGCGCGCGAAGAGATCGGCCGCACCTATCTCGCCGCCACCTCGCACGCCTATGGCGGCTCCGAGGGCGAAGGTGTCTCGGCGCCCGGCGCTTTTGAGGGCCGCATCGCTGAGGCCGACCTTCTGGTTCATACCGGCGACGACCCCGGCCGCGACATCCTCGAAGGCTCGGCCGACGTCGCCTTCATCGGCGGCTTTTCGGCAGCACTTGCCGCGCTCGGCAAAAACGCCGATGTCATCGTGCTCGACACCACGGACCCGCAAAAGCCGAAGCCGCGCTCGGTTGGCGACGCCGTATCCCGGGTAGTTCGCGCCCGCGCGGTCAACCCGCGCTTCATTGCCGGCCAGATGCGGCACGGGCCGCGCGGTGCTTCGGAATTCGCCGAGACGGTCGACCGGCTTGTCGGCTTTGCCGAAACTACCCATGCCATATCGGGCACGCTGATCGAGGCCGTGCACGACGCCTATCTTGGCGACCCCTTGGTCCGCGCCTTCATCCTGCGCGAGAACCCGGCAGCGGCGAAGGTGATTGCCGAGCGTTTCCTCTCGGCCCGGCGGCGCGGGCTCTGGCACCCCCTGCGCAATTCGATCGATGACGATCTCGCCGCACTGATTGCCGAAGCCCAGGCGCTTGGAGTGGCGGCATGAACGCCTTCTCCCGACGCGGCGCCTGCCCTGCTTTGTCCGCGCCGATGCAGACCGGCGACGGGCTGCTGGTGCGGCTCAATCCGGTCGCTGGAGGATTGTCGCCAAAGTCGTTGATCGGACTCGGCGAATCCGCCCTGCGGCATGGCAACGGCATCATGGAAGTGACCGCGCGTGGCAGCCTGCAGATACGCGGCCTGACGGCGGAGAGCGCGCGGCTGCTGGCGATGGAGGTCGATGCGCTCGGCATCGCGGTGCGCACCGGCGTGCCGGTCGAGACCGGCCCGCTGGCCGGGCTGGATCCCCAGGAGATCGCCGACCCGCGTCCGCTGGCTGAGCGTATTCGTGCTGCGATTGGAGAAGCCGGGCTGGCGCAGCGCCTCGGTCCGAAGGTTTCGGTGGTTGTCGATGGCGGCGGGCAGTTGGCCATGCATGCGGTGACGGCCGATGTGAGGCTGGCTGCGATGCGGACCGGTGCGCGAACGCAGTGGCAGGTGGCTGTCACTGACGACGGTCAGACTGCGATGCTACTCGTTATGGCCGAGCAAGATGCGGCTTGTGACATCGCCATCGCCATTCTCAGGATGATTGCCGAAAAGGGCCGCGATGCTCATGCGCGGGATTTGACGGAGAGGCAGCTGAGATCTCTGGCAAGCTGGCGTTCCTTCGCACCCCCCTCTGTCCTGCCGGACATCTCCCCCGCAAGGGGGGAGATTGCGCCCTCATCTCGGTTTTCGTCAATTTCTGCCGAGGAAGAGCTGGCGGTGAAGTTGCCGATCTCCCCCCTTGCGGGGGAGATGTCCGGCAGGACAGAGGGGGGTGTGCAGGATCGCCTGCCCCTTAAACTGTCCGAGTCAACGCCTTCGCCGATTGGCCTCTTCCCTCTCAACGGCAGCGCAATCGCCCTCGGCATCGGCCTCCCTTTCGGCAGTATGCCAGCGCAAAAGCTCATCGGCCTGACGCAATACGCCCTCACCCTCGGCGTCACCGAAATCCGCCTGGCGCCAGGTCGCGCGCTGCTTTTGCTTGGCCTCTCCCAAGCCGCATGTCTTTCACTCCAGAAAACCGCCGCAACCGTCGGCTTTGTCACCGACGCAGCTGATCCGCGCACCAGGATCGCCGCCTGCCCCGGCGCACCCGCCTGCGCCTCCGGCCGGATCGCCACCCGCGACATCGCCGAGATCATCGCTACAGAAAACCGCGACCTCCTCGATTCCTCGCTCACATTGCACATCTCCGGCTGTGCCAAGGGCTGCGCCCGTCCCGGCCCGGCGGCGCTGACCCTGGTCGGCGGCGAAAACGGAGCCGGACTTGTCGTGGACGGGACGGCAAAGGCATTGCCCGCCGGATACAGGCCGGGCTACGACGCTGCGCACGGCATCGGCCGCATTGCAGCGGCGATCCGCAGCGCACGACATCCCGGCGAAACTGCTGCTGCTTGCCTCGCAAGGCTCGGCGCGGCCGGCATCACCGAAATCTACCGACAGGAATGAGCATGCCCGCCCAGAACGCCTACGACTACATCCATGATGGCACGGCGATCTACGAGCGCTCCTTCGCCATTATCCGCGCCGAGGCCGACCTGTCGCGCTTTTCCGAAGCCGAGGCCGACGTCGCTATCCGCATGATCCACGCCTGCGGCCAGGTCGAGGCTGCGCGGCATTTCGTTTTCTCGCGCGATTTCATTGCCGCTGCGCGCACGGCGCTGGGCGCCGGCGCGCCGATCTTCTGCGACGCGCAGATGGTCTCGCATGGCGTCACGCGCGCCCGGCTTCCGGCCGGCAACGAGGTGATCTGTACGCTGCGCGATCCGCGGACCGCCGACATCGCGAAAAAGATCGGCAACACCCGCTCGGCCGCGGCGATCGACCTGTGGGGCGAGCGCGTGGCCGGTTCGGTCGTCGCCATCGGCAATGCGCCGACAGCCCTTTTCTATTTGCTGGAAAAGCTGCGCGACGGCGCGCCAAGGCCGGCGGCGATCATCGGCATGCCGGTCGGGTTTGTCGGTGCCGCCGAATCGAAGGATGCGCTGGCCGAAAATTCCTATGGCGTGCCTTACGCCATCGTGCGCGGTCGGCTGGGCGGCAGCGCCATGACCGCCGCCGCACTCAACGCTTTGGCGAGGCCGGGCCTATGAATGCGATCGCAAAAGGTCGGCTGGTCGGCGTCGGCACCGGTCCTGGCGACCCGGAACTTTTGACGCTGAAGGCAGTGCGTGCTCTGGCCGAGGCCGATGTTGTTGCGCATTTCGCTAAGCGCGGCAACAACAGCAACGCCCGGGCCATCGTCGAAACCCATTTTCGCCCCGATTTGATTGAACTGCCGCTGCTCTATCCAGTGACGACCGAAATCGACAAGGATCACAGCGATTACCGCTCGCAGATAACCAATTTCTATGAGCAATCGGCCGAAAAGCTTGCCGAGCACCTCAGCGCCGGCAGGATGGTCGCGGTACTCTCGGAGGGCGACCCGCTTTTCTACGGCTCCTATATGCATCTGCATGTCAGGCTGGCGCACCGCTTTCCGACCGAGGTCATTCCCGGCGTTACCGCCATGTCCGGCTGCTGGTCGGCGACCGGCCTGCCGATCGTCCAGGGCGACGATGTGCTGACGGTGCTGCCGGGCACCATGAGCGAATTCGAGCTGACGCGCCGCCTTGCCGACACCGATGCCGCGGTGATCATGAAAGTCGGGCGCAACCTGCCCAAGATCAGGCGTGCGCTGGAGGCAACCGACAAGCTGGCGCGGGCAATCTATGTCGAGCGCGGCACCATGCCGGGCGGTGTCTCGATGCGGCTTGCCGACAAAAAAGACGACCAGGCGCCCTATTTCGCCATCGTGCTGGTGGCCGGCTGGTCGGGCCGGCCAAATGCATTGAGAGCCGAAGCATGAGCGGCCGCCTGACCGTCATCGGCCTCGGGCCAGGCAATGCCGACCAGGTGACGCCGGAAGCCAGCCGCGCCGTTGCCGAGGCGAAATTCTTCTACGGCTACCAGCCTTATCTTGACCGGCTCGACCTGCGCGCGGACCAGACCCGCATCGCCTCCGACAATCGCGAGGAACTCGCCCGCTCCAGGGACGCGCTGATGAAGGCTGCGGAGGGCCACGATGTCGCCGTCGTGTCGGGCGGCGATCCCGGCGTCTTCGCCATGGCGGCGGCTGTCTGCGAGGCGATCGAGGCTGGCCCGCCCGAATGGCGCGCGGTCGACATCGCTATCGTGCCTGGCATCACCGCCATGCTCGCCGTCGCCGCCCGCATTGGCGCGCCGCTCGGCCATGATTTCTGCGCCATCTCGCTGTCCGACAATCTGAAGCCGTGGGACCTGATCGAGCTGCGCCTGCTGGCGGCAGCCGGCGCCGGCTTCGTCATCGCGCTCTATAACCCGATCAGCAAGGCGCGCCCATGGCAGCTAGGCCGCGCCTTCGAATGCCTTGCTGCGATCCTGCCCGGCACCACGCCGGTGATCTTCGGCCGTGCCGCCGGCCGTCCCGACGAGCGCATCGAGGTTTGTCTACTGGCCGACGCCGATGCCGCGAAGGCCGACATGGCGACCTGCATCATCATCGGCTCGCCGGAAACCAGGATCATCAAGCGGGGTGACAAGGCCGCCCTGGTCTACACGCCGCGTTCGGCAGCGGGCCCAAGAACATGACCGACCAGAAAATGATCGACCATCGCGGCAAGTGCATCGACGGTCTCGGCCGACGCGACGTCCGGCAGCGCCGGCCTGCGGATCATGACCACCTCGATTCCCAGCGCTCGCGCTGCCGCGATCTTGCCGTAGGTCGCCTCGCCGCCGCTGTTTTTGGAAACAACGACATCGATGTGGCGTTGCAGAAGCAGTGCATGTTCGTCGACTTCCCGGAATGGCCCGCGCGCCAAGAGATAGGTCGCGTCGGGCACAGCGAGCCTGGGCTCGACCGGGTCGACACTGCGGATGAGATAATGATGCTGGGGAGCTGCCTCGAAGGCAGCGACCTCCTGCCGCCCGAGCGCCAGGAACACGCAGCGCGGCACCGATCCCAGAGCCGTCACCGCGCTGGCAACACTATCGACCAACATCCAGTGATCACCCTCGACCGCCTCCCATCCGGGGCGCCTGAGCGCAACGATAGGCACGCCGGTCATGCGCGCTGCTTCCGCCGCATTGGCGGAGATTTGCGCCGCATAGGGATGCGTGGCGTCGATCAGCAGGTCGATCTGGTTCTGGCGGAGATACCCCGCCAGCCCGCCGGCACCGCCGAAGCCCCCGGCCCGTACCGGCACCCCTTGCGCGGCCGGGCTTTCGGTGCGGCCGGCCAGCGACAGCATGACCGAAATATCCGCGCGCGCGGCCACCTTTCCGGCCAGTTGCCGGGCTTCGGTGGTTCCGCCGAGGATCAGAATGCGGTGGGTCATCATGCCTGCTGAAGGTCCGCGCGTCGCCGTGCTCACTCCAAAATGGCTCACGATCATCGGCATCGGCGAGGACGGTGTAGCGGGTCTCGGCGACGAGGCCAAGCGGTTGATCGCGGAGGCCGAATTCGTCTTCGGCGGCAAGCGCCACCTTGCCCTCGTCGCGTCGCTCGCCAAAGGTGAAGCGTGCACCTGGCCGACGCCTTTCGATGCCGAGCTGCGCGACGTGCTGGCGCTCTCCGGCAGGCGCGTCTGCGTGCTGGCCTCTGGCGATCCCTTCCACCACGGAGTCGGCGTCACCCTCGCCCGCAAGGTCGCGGCGGAGGATATGCGGGTGATCCCCGCGCCCTCGGCCTTCTCGCTGGCCGCCTCACGCCTTGGCTGGGCGCTGCAGGACGTCGAGACCATTTCGCTGCATGGTCGCTCGCTCGACCTGATCCGGCCGTTGCTGCATCCTTGCACCCGCATTCTCGCGCTGACCTCGGACAGCGATGCGCCGGGAGCGATTGCCAGTCTGTTGACAGAGCTCGGCTTCGGCGCCTCGCGGCTGACGGTTCTGGAGGCGCTTGGCGGCCCGAACGAAAGGCTGCGCTCGGCGAGCGCCGGCACCTTCGACCTCGCAAAGATCAATCCGCTCAACGTGCTCGCGATCGAAGTTGATTCGACTCTGCAAGCACGCATCCTGCCGCTGACAGCGGGACTTGCCGATCATTTGTTCGAGCATGACGGCCAGATCACCAAGCGCGAAGTACGCGCCGTCACCCTGTCCGCTCTCGCGCCAAGGCGCGGCGAACTGCTATGGGACATCGGCGCCGGCTCCGGCTCCATCGGCATCGAATGGATGCTGGCGCATCCGTCGATGCGCGCCATCGCCGTCGAAGCCGATCCGGCCCGCGCCGCGCGCATCCGACGCAACGCCGGGGCCTGCGGCGTTCCCGGTCTCACCGTCGTCGAAGGTTCGGCACCGCAAGCGCTTGCCGGCCTGGAAACGCCGACGGCGATTTTTATCGGCGGCGGCGGCGGCGATGCCGGCGTGCTGGAAAGAGCCCTCGGTGCCTTACCTGCCGGCGGCCGCCTCGTCGCCAACGCGGTGACGCTGGAGATGGAGGCGCTGTTGCTTTCCCGTCACGCTGCGCTCGGCGGTGAACTCAACCGCATCGCTGTATCCCGTGCTTCGCGGGTCGGTTCGATGCAGGCCTGGCGGCCAGCTATGCCGGTTACCCAATGGAGCTGGGTCAAACCATGATGGTCGCGGGCATCGGCAGCCGCAAAGGCGTCAGCGCAACGGACGTGCTTGCCGCGGTAGAAACCGCGCTGGAGGCGCACGGGCTTGCCTTGCCCGCGCTTTCGGCCCTCGCGACCGCGTCTCTCAAGCAGGATGAAGCGGCAATCTTCGCCGCCGGACGCGAACTCCGCCTTCCGGTAATCGTTGTCGAGCAGGACGAACTCAAAGCTGCATCTACGACCAGCCACTCCGACCTATCGCAGGAGCACGCCGGCACCCCGTCGGTTTCCGAAGCCTCGGCGCTTGCCGCCGCCGGCAAAGGCGCAAAACTGCTCGGGCCGCGCACCGTGCTCGGTGCTGTCACCTGCGCCATCGCCATCAGCGGAGATGCGCCATGACCGTCCATTTCATCGGCGCCGGTCCGGGTGCCGCCGACCTGATCACCTTGCGCGGCAGCCGCCTGCTCGGCAGTTGTCCCGTCTGCCTCTATGCGGGATCGATCGTTGCGCCGGAGCTGTTGCAGCACTGCGCGCCCGGAACGAGGTTGATCGACACCGCACCGATGTCGCTCGACGAGATCGAGGCAGAATATCTGGCCGCCCACGCGGCCGGCCATGACGTCGCCCGCCTGCATTCCGGCGATCTTTCGGTCTGGAGCGCCGTTGCCGAGCAGATCCGCCGGTTGGAAAAGCACGGCATCCCTTACACGCTGACGCCTGGAGTGCCGTCTTTCGCCGCTGCGGCGGCAGCGCTGCGCCGCGAGCTGACCATTCCAGAAGTCGCGCAAAGCCTGGTGCTGACCCGCATCTCCGGCCGCGCCTCGAAAATGCCTCCCGGCGAAACCCTGGCCGGCTTCGGCCGCACCGGCGCCACGCTCGCCATCCACCTCGCCATCCATGCCGTCGACCGCGTCGTCGCCGAGCTGACGCCGCATTACGGCGCCGACTGCCCGGTCGCGGTCGTTTTCCGCGCCTCCTGGCCGGACGAGCGCGTGCTGACCGGCACGCTGGCGACAATTGAAGTGCAATTGGCCGCCGATCCGATGGAGCGCACGGCAATCATCTTCGTCGGCCGCTCGCTGGCGGCGGAAGGCTTTGGCGAAAGTTCACTGTATGACGCGCACTACCAGCGGCGCTTTCGCGGACGGGACGGATTGTGAGCGGCAGCAATAGAAACACTACGGTCGAGCAGGCGCTCACCCGGCTGAACTTCAAGCCGCGCCAGCTTGAGCCCGGGCATGTCTGGCTGGCCGGCGCCGGTCCTGGCGATCCCGGCTGCCTGACGCTGGAAGTGCTGGCCGCCCTCGGACAGTGCGACGCGCTGGTCTATGACGCGCTGGTCTCGCCGGAAGTCGTCGCCGTCGCCGAGGGCGCGCAACTGTTCTATGCCGGCAAGCGCGGTGGCAAGCCCTCGATGAAGCAGGACGACATCACCGCCTTGCTGGTCCGGCTGGCGCGCGCGGGCCGGCGCGTCGTCAGGCTGAAGGGCGGCGACCCCTATATTTTCGGGCGTGGCGGCGAAGAGGCGCTGGCGCTGGCCGGGGAAACTATCCCGTTCCGCATCCTGCCCGGCCTGACGTCCGGCCTCAGCGCGCTGGCCGCGACCGGCATTCCCGGCACCATGCGCGGCATCAACAAGGCGCTGATCCTGGCGACCGGCCATGCCGCCGGCACCGATGACGATCTCGACTGGGCGGCCATCGCCCGTACCGGCCAGCCGGTGGTCATCTATATGGGTATGGCCAACCTGTCGCTGATCGCCGCTTCGCTGCTCGAGGGCGGCCTGCCATCTTCGACACCCGCCGCGGTCATCGTTGCCGCGACGACGCCGCAGGAGCGTATCGTCGTCGCCACGCTCGCCACAATTGCCGAGGAAGCGGCGGCAGCCGGCTTGACCTCGCCGGCGTTGATCGTCGTCGGCGGCATCGTCGGGATGCGCGCGGCACTGGCGGGTGAGCCATGACCCGCGCCATCATCATCGGCGCGCCGCGCTCGGGCTCGGGCAAGACCAGCGTCACCATCGGCATCTTGCGCGCGCTCGCCCGGCGCGGGCTGAAAGTGCGCGGTGCCAAATCCGGCCCGGACTATATCGATCCCGGCTTTCACACCGCCGCCACTGGCCTGTCCGGCATCAATCTCGACAGCTGGGCAATGCCACCCGCCCTGCTCAACGCACTGGCCGGCGAAGCGACCGAAGATGCCGATTTTATCTTGCTCGAAAGCGCCATGGGCCTGTTCGACGGGATTCCGGCTGCTCCAGGTCGTTCCGGTTCGGCTGCCGATCTCGCCCGGCTCTACGGCCTGCCAGTGCTGCTTGTACTCGATGTCTCCGGCCAGTCGACCACGGCAGCGGCCGTCGCCAAGGGTTTTGCCACCTATGACCCGGATGTACGCATGGCGGGGGTCGTGCTCAACCGGCTGGGCAGCGAGCGCCACCGCCGGCTATGCGGCGATGCCATCGAAGCACTCGGCTTGCCTGTCGTCGGCGCCATCCTGCGCGATCCCTCGCTCAACCTGCCCGAGCGCCATCTCGGCCTCGTCCAGGCCGGCGAATATGAGAATCTGATGGCGCATCTCGACCGGCTGGCCGACATGGTCGAGCGCTCGCTCGACCTCGACGCGATTATGGCGCTGGCGGCGCCATTCACGCCGGCGCCGGGCAATTTCGGCGACGCGCTGCCGCCGCCCGGCCAGCGCATTGCACTCGCCGAGGACGCCGCCTTCACCTTCCTCTATCCGCATGTCGCCATGCATTGGCGCAAGGCCGGCGCCGAGATCGTTCCGTTCTCGCCGCTCGCCGATGAGGCGCCTGGCGACAATTGCGATGTCTGCTGGCTGCCCGGCGGCTATCCCGAGCTTCATGCAGGCCGCCTCGCGGCCGCGGCGAATTTCAGGGCCGGCATGGCGCGGTTCGCCGCCACGCGGTCGGTGCATGGTGAGTGCGGTGGCTTTATGGTGCTCGGCGAGGCACTCGAGGACGCGTCGGGCGAGACGCATCGGATGCTTGGCCTCCTCGGCCATTCGACCAGCTTCGCCAAGCGCAAGATGAATCTCGGCTACCGCGAGGCGCGGCTGCGGTCCGGCTGTCCGCTCGGCGGCCAAGGCACCCTGATCCGCGGCCATGAATTCCACTACGCGCAGATGATTGCGACCGGCAATGACGAGCCGCTGGCCGATCTCGCCGACGGACAAGGCAATCCGCTCGGCGCCTCTGGCTACCGGCGCGAAAATGTCAGCGGCACCTTCTTCCATGCCATTGCGAGGGGCGAGAGCATGATCCCGAAAAGTGGTAGCCGGTTTTCGGAATAGATCATGCTCAAACTCCAGATCCCCTCGCAACAGCAAATTCTCGATGATATCGCGCTTTGCCTCGTCTTCTTCACCCGGCTGCCGCTGCCGAGAGCCGACTTCCGTGGCCGCAGCCTTGCCGCTGCGATCTGGGCAGCACCCGTTGCCGGTCTCGCCGTCGCTCTGGCCGGTGCGCTGGTCTACGCCGTCGGCACAGGGCTCGGCCTTGCCGCTGGCCCTGCTGCAGCGTTGACCCTTGCCGCAATCTTGCTTGCCACCGGCTGCCTGCATGAGGACGGGCTTTCGGACGTCGCCGACGGCTTTGGCGGCGGAAAGACGCGCGACAGGAAACTGGAGATCATGCGCGACAGCCGCATCGGTGCCTACGGTGCCTGCGCGCTCGGCATCTCGCTGCTGATCCGCTGGAGCGTGCTCTCTGGATTCGCCGGCCCGGCTCATGTCCTCTGGGCCCTCATTGCCGCACAAGCGGCTTCGCGCGGCCTGCCCGGCGCCTTCATGCACCTGCTGCCGCCGGCTCGCAGCGACGGCCTCTCGGTTGATGCAGGCGCAGTCACGGCCGAAACCGCCGGTATCGGTGCCGTACTCGGTGCGATCGCGCTGCTGGCGCTTGGGTTCGGCGCCGCCGTTTTCGCCCTCATCCTGCTTGCGATTTTGTTTGCCGCCTTCCGCACGCTTTGCCTCAACCAGATCGGCGGCCAGACCGGCGACACCGTCGGTGCCCTTCAGCAGCTGGGCGAGATCGCGATCCTGCTCGTCGCTTCCGTTTCCCTTTCTTGACTCTGTTTCGGAGATTTTGCCCCCATGCCTTTCAAATCACTCGATGAACTGCGCGCCGCCTGCCTCGACCTGCCCAGTGGCAGCGACGCCGCGGCCATTGCCGTCGCCCGCCGCCAGGACACGCTGACCAAGCCGCAAGGCAGCCTCGGCCGGCTGGAGGCAACAGCCGCCTGGCTGGCGCGCTGGCAGGGCCGCGACATGCCAAAGCTCGACCGCGTCAAGGTCTTCGTCTTCGCCGGCAACCACGGCGTCACCGCGCAAGGCGTGTCGGCCTTCCCCTCGGAGGTCACCGTGCAGATGGTGGCGAATTTCGCCGGCGGCGGCGCTGCCATCAACCAGCTTGCCCGCATCGCCGGCGCGGAGCTGGACGTCATCCCGCTCGACCTCGACCGTCCGACCGGCGACTTCACGCAAGAGCCGGCGATGGACGACGAGGCCTTCCTCACCGCCGTCTCGGCAGGCTACGACGCGATCAGCAGGGATCTCGACCTAGTCTGTTTCGGCGAAATGGGTATCGGGAACACCACGCCGGCGGCAGCCATCTCGACCGCGCTGTTCGGCGGCGGCGCGGAAAGATGGACTGGGCGCGGCACCGGCGTCGACGACGCCGGCCTCGTGCGCAAGATCGTCGCCATCGAGGCCGGCCTGAAGCGCCACGCCCCGGCGCTGGCCGATCCCCTGAAGATAGCGGCAGCCCTCGGTGGGCGCGAGCTCGCCGCAATACTTGGCGCGACGCTGGCCGCGCGCCATCTCGGCGTGCCGGTGCTGCTCGACGGCTTCGTCTGCACCGCCGCCGCGGCACCCTTGGCCGGGCTGCATCCCGCCGGCCTTGCCCACACCATGGCCGCTCACGTCTCGGCCGAGTCCGGCCACCGCCGCCTGTTGGAGGCGCTCGGCCTGCCGCCGCTGCTCGATCTCGGCATGCGGCTCGGCGAAGGCTCCGGCGCCTGCCTCGCGGTCAACATCGTCCGCTCGGCATTGGAGTGCCATGCCCGCATGGCAAGCTTTGCGGAGGCGGGGGTTTCGGAGAAGTAAGCGCTCGCAAAGTTCGGGCTGCGTCGATGAACCAACCTTCACAAATTTTCGGAGACCCCAAACAGGGGCTTCGCGATATTCTTGCTCGGATTATCGGAGATTTCGACAGCAAGAGCGGAGCTTTTGCCGGGCTGAAATACAATTCGCCGTGGATAGTGGCCACGGAGGATTGGGCAGAGCGATCAGGCCATACGGTCGAAGAGCTGTGCGAGATGATTTCTCGATGGCGGATTTCAGTCCGCTCTGGGAATCCGACGAATCCGCGAATCGTCCAGATTTTTGAAGATCTTCGCAATGCCGCAGAAGAATGGCGAGCAGAAACCGGCTATTACGATCCGCCAACCCATCTAACTCCAGAAATGACGAAATTCCCTAATCGCAAAGAACTGAAAGCCCATACCCTGAAGGCATGGAGTTCTTTGGGATTGGCGAGGCAATGGCATAACTACAATGCCAGGGACCTTGGTTTCTGCGGAATTTTTGAGGACAGATTTGGTCACAATGTTACAGTCAGAATGACCTTCAAGCTTGGATATGGTGGGGCGATTCAGCTGAATTTTCACTTTCCTTACTACGCAGACGATGAACCTACATTCTTTGAACTGGGCGGTCTCTCGGGCGAGGCGCTATTCCATGCACTTCGACTGCCCAGGCATCCTGAACTCGAATGGATCGCTGGCAAAAGCAAAACGAGTTTCGAAGCTGTCGATGGCGTCCTCGCCATAACGCGGGCGATCCTCAGCTATCTGCGGCCAACTATCCAATAAAGGCCGAATGAGTGCAGCCACCGGGTGGCAGCGAAACATCCCGCTTTCAGGGTCTTTTCCACCAAGTCTTTGAAGAATTTGGTGGGTGCGCACAGGATTGAACTGTGGACCCGCTGATTAAGAGTCAGCTGCTCTACCAACTGAGCTACGCACCCACTCGGCCGGAAAAACCGGCGTTGGCGGGCATATAGCCGCCGACATCCGCCATGTCCAGCCCCGTGGGATTCATTTCCCGACAAATCGCCGAAGTGCCGCGCCCGTCAAACAAAAAGCCTGCCTTCCGCCACCTTGACTGCATGGCCGCCGATGCGGGCGGCCGCCAGTTTGCCACCTTCGACATTCAGTTCGAGGCGAATGCGCGAAGGCCGGCCCATCTCCAGCCCCTGCTCGATCCACAGTTGTGAAACGCCGTCGGTCGGGCCGTCGAAATGCATGATCGCGCCGGCGAACGCGGCCGCCGCCGAGCCGGTCGCCGGGTCTTCGTAGGACGGATTGCCGGGCACCATCATGCGGACATGGAAGGCACTGTCGTGGTGCACCGTCTCGCGGCAATAGATGTAGGGGCTGGCGAAGGCCCATTCGCTTTTGCGCGGTGCCAGTTCCGACCACGCTTGGTTGTCCAGCCTGATCCGGGCAGCCGCCTCCAGGTTGGCGACGGGGATGGTCACGTAAGGCACTCCAGCCGACCAGAATGAAACGCGGTGGTTCTCGAAGCCGATCTCGTGCGGCCCAAGGCCAAGGGCCGCGCCGATCGCCTCGGGATCGGCCGACAATTCCAGCTGCGCCGGCAGTTTCGCCAGGTCGAACTCGGCAAAGGTCGAACCATCGTGCTTGCTGACAGCGCAGCGCACCGGGCCGATATTCTCCTCCAGCACGAAGATGCCGGCGGCCTCTCCCGCCATTTCGGCGAGCGCTATCGCGGCGCCGACGGTTGGGTGGCCGGCGAACGGCATTTCATAGTCGGGCGTGAAGATACGGATGCGGGCCCGGTGCTTCGGGTTGTCCGGCGGCAGCACGAAGACGGTTTCGGACAGGTTGAACTCGCGCGCCACCGCCTGCATCGCCGCAACGTCCAGCCCGTCACAGTCGAGCACCACGGCCAGCGGATTGCCGGCCAGCCGGTTGGTGGTGAATACGTCGTAAAGCAAGTAATTCCGCGGCTGCATCTCAGTAAGTCCTCTGCCTCATTCCCAACATGAGCGAAATTTAATTTGAATTTTGAATCATTAAGCCTGATTTGTGCACTGATGGGATATCACTGAACATAGGGGTCCGGCGTGGACCAGATTGTCAATCTGCCAAAGACGGAATCCGCTTCCGCCATCGAGACGGCGCTCGGGCTCGACCACCAGGGCCTGAAGACAAAACGCCGCCGCGGTTGGTTTTACGCAGTGTTCGCACTGCTTGCCGTCGCCGCGAGTGTCGTCGGCTACCAGTGCTATGCGGGCTCGCCCGCCAAGATCGAGTATACCACGACACTGGCCGCCATGGCCGACCTTACCGTCGCGGTTTCGGCTACCGGCACGCTGCAGCCCCTCACCCAGGTCGATATTTCCAGCGAACTCTCCGGCGTCGTCCGCTCGGTCTCGGTCAACGAGAACCAACTGGTGAAGAAGGGCGATGTGCTGGCCGCGCTCGACACTGCCAAGCTGGAGGTGCAGATCGAGCGCGCCCAGGCCTCGGCCAAGGCAGCGGCGGCGAGCGTCGAGGACGCCACCGTGACCCTGGCCGAAAACGAAAAGGCGCTGGTGCGCGCGGCGCAACTGACCAAGCGCGGCATGGCGACGGACCAGTCGCTCGAAGCGGCAACCGCCACGCGCGACCGCTCGAAGGCAGCGATCGATATCGCCAAAGCCAACCTCGCCATGGCCAATGCCGATCTCAAGGCGCAGCAGACGGATCTTGCCAAGAGCACCATCTACGCTCCGATCGACGGCATCATATTGACGCGCTCGGTCGATCCCGGCCAGACGGTCGCCTCGTCGCTGCAGGCGCCGGTGCTGTTCGTCATCGCCGCCGATCTGAAGAACATGGAGCTGAAGGCTGCAGTCGACGAGGCCGACATCGGCGCCGTCAAACCTGGCCAGCATGCGCGCTTCACCGTCGATGCCTTCCCTGAACGGCCATTCGACGCCGAGATCCGCGACATCTCCTATGCCTCGGTCACCACCGACGGCGTCGTCACTTACGATGCAAGGCTGGATGTCGACAATAGCGAGCTTCTGTTGCGGCCCGGCATGACTGCCACCGTCTCGGTCGTCACCAAGCAGGCCAAGAACGTGCTCACGGTGCCATCGATCGCCTTCCGCTACCGGCCGGCGCAGACGGCGGAGCGCGGCTGGAGCCTCACCGACCTGTTCACCGGCCGCATGGGACGCCCCGGCGGCAACCGCCAGCGCCAGGCGGCGACGAAGCCCACCGACGGCTCGCGCACGCTCTACGTGCTGGAGAATGGGCGGCCGCATCCGGTCAACGTCAGGGTCGGCTCGACAGATGGCGAACTGACCGAGATCGTCTCCGGCCTGGAGGAAGGCGCACAAGTCATTACCGCCTCGCAGCAGCGGAGCTGATCGTGGCATCGGGCGCGACCCTCATCGGCTTCGACAAGGTCTGGAAAAGCTATGGCCAGGGCGAAGCCCAAGTGCATGCGCTGGCCGGCGTCGACCTCGCCATCAGGCGCGGCGAATTCGTCGCCATCATGGGCCCGTCCGGTTCTGGCAAATCGACGGCCATGAACATCATTGGCTGCCTCGACACGCCGACCGCCGGGACCTACAGCTTCGAAGGCATCGACGCCGGCCGTCTCGACCGCAACCGCCGCGCTCAGCTGCGCAATCTCTATGTCGGCTTCGTCTTCCAGGGCTATAATCTCTTGCCGCGCACTACGGCCGCGGAGAATGTCGAACTGCCGCTGATCTATCGCGGCGTCGGTGCCCGCGAGCGTCGCGGCCTTGCCATGCAGGCACTTGCCGAGGTCGGCCTTGTCGGCCGCGAGCATCATACGCCGGCCGAGCTGTCCGGCGGCCAGCAGCAGCGCGTGGCGATCGCCCGCGCCATCGTCACCAGGCCGACGCTGCTCGTCGCGGACGAGCCGACCGGCAATCTCGACACCGCCCGCACGCACGAGATCATGGAGCTCCTGACGCAGCTGAACAGCGATCTCGGCCTGACCATCGCCATGGTCACGCACGAAGCCGATGTTGCCGGCTATGCGCAGCGCACGATCCGTTTCCTCGATGGCCATGTCGCCTCCGACACAGCCAATCTGGAGATGGCCTAGCCATGATCTGGGAAACCGTTCGCCTCTCGCTCCGCTCCATCCGCCGCAACGTGCTGCGCTCGTTCCTGACGCTGCTCGGCATCGTCATCGGCGTCGCCGCCGTCATCGCCATGCTGACCATCGGCTCGGGCACCACCGAGAAGGTCAAGTCCGATATTTCCAAGCTCGGCAGCAATCTGCTCGTCATCCGTTCCGGCCGCCCTGCCGGGCCCGGCGGCCCGGGAGGGCTCGATCAGGTGGTCCGAGCGCTGGGCGACAAGGATCTTGCAGCGCTTGCCGCGCATCTGGACGGCGCGCGCGCCATCTCGCCGGCCTCGCAAAAGCAGGTACGCGTCATTTTCGGCACCGAAAGCCTGACTTCGGGCGTCACCGGCACCGACAGCGCCTATCTCGATGCCCGCGACTGGAAGCTGGTTTCCGGCCGCCCGTTCAGCGATTCGGAAACCCGCTCGGGCACCGGCGTCTGCCTCATCGGCGAGACGGTGCGCCAGCAGTTCTTCGGTGCCGGCGATCCCGAAGGCGAGATCATCCGCGTCAATCGCACCTCCTGCAAGATCATCGGCTTGCTCGAACCGAAGGGCTATACCGGTTTCGGCCAGGACCAGGACAATGTCGTGCTGATGCCGCTCGCCGCCTATCAGCGTCGCATTGCCGGCAATCGCGACATCGAATCGATCTATGTCGCCGCCGACGACCGCACGCCAACCACGGTGCTGCAGACGCGCGTCGAGGACATCTTGCGCGACACGCGCCGCATCACGCCCGACCGTGACGATGATTTCTCGATCCGCGACATGACCCAAATCGCCGATGCCATGGCCAGCGCGACCACCACCATGACTGGCATGCTCGGTGCCGTGGCCGGCGTCAGCCTGCTCGTCGGCGGCATCGGCATCATGAACATCATGCTGGTGTCGGTAACCGAACGCACGCGCGAGATCGGCATCAGGCTCGCTATCGGCGCCCATGAAAAGCACATCCTCATCCAGTTCCTGGTCGAGGCGACGGTGCTGTCGCTGCTTGGCGGCGTCATCGGCATCCTGATCGGCCTGGCGCTGGCCGGCCTCGCCTCGGTGACGCTGACGATCCCGTTTGCGCCAAGCCCGGCGGTGATCCTTCTTGCGGTCGGCTTCTCCGCGCTGATCGGCATGGTGTTCGGCTTCTTCCCGGCGCTGCGCGGCGCACGGCTCAACCCGATTGACGCGCTGAGGCATGAGTGAGCAGGTTGCGGAAACGGCTGACCTAATCCTGGCCCCGCGCAAAGTGCCATTCGATCAGCGGTCTCATATGCGGCATCAACCCGTCCGGCAGGTCGGCTGCATTGCGGATGATCACCGGGCCTTCGATTTCTGGCTCTGCCTCGGTGGCGACGAAAGCGCTGATCCGCTGTGCCAGGTCGTCGGCGGAGGCCCTCTCGCGGTAGCGGCGAAAGATCACCGTGCCGCTTGTCGTCGACAGGGCGTAATGGCGCCTGCCGCGTGTCGCGCCCGACAGATCGAGGCCAGTCTCTTCGCGCACCTCGCGGATCATGTTGAAGTCGACGTCGACAAGGCCGTCGCGGAAATCGGTTGGCTCGAACGAACCGGCGGCGAAGTAGATGCGCCCGGCATTGACCGTATGCGGCGCCATTCGGATCGCCACCAGCGCATTGTCGCCGGCGACCAGCATGGCATGCGCATAGGCATGCTCGGCCCCGGCCACCTGCCGATTGCCGCGCCAAAGCATGAAGGTCGAATAACGCACCGCATGGCAGCGGCCGACGAGGCGATTGTCGCGATAGCTGAGCGCGGAAAGCAGCACCACGGTGCCGTCGAAAAGCGCCGGCCTGGCTGCGGTCTCACGCCGCCAGTTCACCGCGATCGCCTCGGCATTGTCGCGCTCGAACGGATGCGGGCCGGGATCGAGCCTGACATCGATGGCATCGACCGGCAGGATGACGTTGCGCGGCAGGTCGAAACTCACGCCGGTCTCACGCCATGTCGAGGGCAATTGCTACCGGGCAATGGTCGGATGCCTTCGGCCGGTCCCACCCGGCGCGTGGGAAGCGCTCGACCTCCTGGCCCGCCGGAAATATGGTCCGCCAGGGCTGGCCATTGCGGATGATATCGGGAACGGCGGTGGCGTTCTGCCTGGCTAGCGCCCTCGACAAAAGGATGTAGTCGAGCTGGCAGAGATGCCGCTCTTCCGGTCCGCGTGTGTGATAGAAAGTCCAGCGGTCCATTTCCGGCCGCCGCTCGACCGCGTTTTCGCAAAAACCGCCGGCAGTGAGCACGTCGATGCAGGACCGGGTCTCGTCGATGACCTCGAAGCGATAGCCGTCGACGGCATCGCCGGTAATCTTCACGCGCTGCCGGTAGTCGTTCATGTCGCCGCAGATTGCCCAGCGCTTGTCGGCGGCATGGTCCTTGCCGAAGCGCTCCTCGATGATCCGGCGCACCGCTTGCGCCTCGGCGATGCGCAGCGGCATTGTTGCTTCACGGCCGTCGAGGCCGTTGCGGGGAGAGCCCATCGATTTGAAATGCACGAGATAGAGCGTCAACGGCGCTCCAGCCACCGTCAGATCGATTTCCAGGCAGTCGCGCCGGAAGATGCGCTCATTGGCCTGATGTCCAAGTGCTGCCAATTCCGCCGTGTGCAGCCCGAATTGCTCGAACGTGACATAGGCGTAGCTGGTCATGCGCACGAATTCGATCGGCTGGCCCTGCGCGGTCTCGTTGCGCATCATCACGGCGACGTCGATGCCGCGCGAATCATTGCCGGCGGTGGTGTATTTCTGCCGGT
Organism: Mesorhizobium sp. M1428; assembly: GCF_040317515.1. NCBI lineage: Bacteria > Pseudomonadati > Pseudomonadota > Alphaproteobacteria > Hyphomicrobiales > Phyllobacteriaceae > Mesorhizobium > Mesorhizobium sp. M1428. The sequence goes on along the minus strand of NZ_JAMYKT010000001.1, from coordinate 312,268 downwards.
AGCCTTGCCCCACCATCTTGAATAGATAGCCATATTCGAAGGCCCTCAGCGCCTCGATATTGTCGACCTCCTGCATGCAGATGATGTCGGCGCGGGTGGCCGCGATCGCCAGTGCCGTCAACTGCCGCGTGTCGTCAGACTGCGCGATCGCCCGCGCCTGCTCGAGCATCTTGTATTCGGCCTCGCTCTGGATGTCGAAAAGCGCCAGCGTGCGATCTTCGTTGAGCTGATTGCGGTATCCGGAATAATCAAACCTGTTCATCAGGTTTTCGACGTTGAAGGTGGCAAGGCGCAGCGACATGGCTTTGACCTTTGCCCGCAAGCGCGCCCGAAAACAAGGGTGCCGAAACCGGCTCTGATTGATCGCGCGCTCGCCATGGTTGACGGAACCTTTTTGTTCATCTTCCGTTCAGATGGAAAGTTCCATCAATAGGCCCTTCCCCGGGGTATTCTGGGCGTGGGGCCTGAATCTTCGGAGAGTGCGATGAAACCGCTCTTTTTATCTTCCGTCGGATCCGGGCTCATGGCCCTCGGTCTGATAGCCGGCCTCTCGGTCCCCTCGCTTGCCGGGCCGATGCCCAAACCCCTGCTGCCGGTGGCGGGCAATGCCGCCGACATCGTGCAAATTCGTGAAGATTGGGCAGGCGGCAACGACAGGCAGATCTGGCGATGGCGCAACCACGGCTTCCGGCAATGGCACGGCGGCGACGATTGGAGATGGCGGTCCCACAATTTCCGCGGCCGTCATTTCTCGAGACACTGGGACAATGGCGGCTGGGACGACAGCTGGCGTTGGCGCCACCATCGCCGCCATTACCGCGGCGGCTACTATGATGATAGTGCGGGTGCCGCGATTCTTGGCTTGGGCCTGGGGCTCGGCCTTGGCAGCCTGTACAACAACTACAACTACTACGACGCGCCGCCACCGCGCCGCTACTATCGCGCAGGGCGGCTTTCCAGTGCACATGTCCAATGGTGTTACAATCGCTACCGGTCGTACCGCGCCTGGGACAACACCTTCCAGCCCTATAATGGGCCGCGCCAGCAATGCTATTCGCCCTATAGCTGAGCAGGCCGACAACAAGCATCATTCGGCGCCGTGCTTCGCGGCGCCTTTTTCTTCCCGCCAGGAATCTCGAAAATCGCCAGTCTCACTGGTGATAACGTTATTTTTATCAGGCCGGTCTAATAGTCCTCCCGATCAGAACGCCGAGACGCGAAGATGGCTGGATTGCGTGCAATGGCCGAGGACGAACAGAGGGACAAACGCCGGCAGCGCGTCTTCAAGGGCGCGACGATCCTGACCAGCATGACCAACTCCGAGGTCACATGCACGCTGCGCAACATGCATGCCGGCGGCGCCGAATTGAAGGTCTCGATCGACGCGCGCGTGCCCGATGAGTTCCTGCTCTATGTTCCGACCGACGGAATTGCCTACAAGGCCGTGGTCCGCTGGCGCCGCGAGGATCGAATTGGGGTGATGTTCACCGGCACCGAACCAAAGCCCAGTTGGCACTACGGCTGAGATCCCGGCGTTACCCGGGTGGCAGGACTTGCAGTGTCTGCTCGTCAAACAGCGGCTCTTCCTGGCCGACGCGAACGAATAGAAGCTTTCGCAGGTCGGGTGATTGCACCTCGAAATACTGAATGCCGTCCGGGGCTTCGCCCCATTCGCCGCAAGGCGGTTCGCCGACCTCGTCAGGGTTGGCGACGGTCTTCAATTCCTCACGATAGGCGGCATCGGGACTGAAAACATACCGGAGGATGCGCGCGGGCGTCGCCCCTTCGGTGTAAGGCGTGAGCACGCAACGTGTGCTGATGGCTTTCTCGGTCTTCTGCGTAAAAACGCGCTGCAACGCAGCGTCGGCGGCCTCGCCCGGCAGTATATCGAAGACTTCGACGACGGGATCGGCTGGCCCGCCGTCGCTGTATTTGATGGCAAGAGCATTGCCGCCAAGCTCGAAATGAATCTGGCGAAAACCGAAATCGCACCGCTGCACCCAGGCAGCCAGCCCGACATCCTTGTCCGCCAGCCGTTCCCAGCTGCATTTGTCGATAGGGGGACGCGACGGCTTGCTTTGGTCGGCACGAGCCCCGGTGGCCATGGCCATAAGCACCGGCAGGGCGCAGACGTAGGCCGGCAGTCTCTTGCTATTCATCGCTGCAACCCGACAAGGTAAAGGCATCCCAGGCTGAACCATCGGGATTGGCATTGGCGAAATCGGGCCATTCGGTAAAAATCGCGCCGAAGTCAGGCAACAGCAACCCTGCCGGTGCCGGCGAGGCTTCGCGGGAGCTCAACTGCTCGGCACCGCCTGCATTGAACGCATAGACCTGCCCATCCCACACTCTGCACAGCCCGGTGCCGTCCTCGAGACCCGCCTCACGATCGTCGTCGGTGCAGGTGTGCCGGATCGTGCCCACAGGAAACGAGTACTTGCCATTGGTCCAGGTGATGTCCGACGGCAGACGAAGGTCGGTGTTGGGCACGATCAGCGAAAAGACCTCGGTCGTCAGCGCGGCCGGCTCGTTGTTGATTGGCCGGAACCGTATCGTCGCTCCCGAACCCGGCTCGCGATAGGTCGCATGGCTGAGCGAACATTCTGTTGCGTTCGCTGCTTGCAACAGGCTCAGCATGCCCAGAAAAATAGCTGCTGCTTTGCGGATGATCATTTAAGTCCCTTGGAGCAGCATCATTGTGAAGTTTGATGCTTTAGCATGGCCCAAGGCCACGTCGAAAAGAAAGAATCGATGATGCGAAATCTCTTGATGCTCATTTCGATCCTAGGATTTTCGTGCGGCCACGCCTTCGCCGCGGAACAGTATGTGGGCACATGGTCCGGGAACAGATCGAACTGTACCGCCGTTGCGGATGTTCAACGCCAGACTGTCTACACATTGTATCGCGACGCGCTGTCGGTCCCTGCTCTCGGCTGCGAACACGCAACGTTCCTCAAGACGCCAACGGGCTGGGTGGCGCGGGCCAGCCAATGCTACGGATCCAACCCGTCGGCCGAAGAGCCGTTCTCCCGCGTCATCCATATTGTTGTCGACGGGGCGACGGTGAGATTGACATGGCCTGGCTTCGACAGCGGAATTCTTCTCAGATGCTGACGACAGGTGCCTTCCTCCGCTGGATATGCAGCATAGGACAGCAGCTTCAGATGACGCCTACCAGCAGCGCGGCTCCGCCGAGGAAGCCAGCGGCGCAGACCCACAGGAGCCAAAGCCCGCTCACCCTGCATTCGAGAACCGCTGCAGCCGGATTGGCGGGGTCGTAGCGGACCTCGACCTTGTCGCCCTCGAGATAGCGCTGCGATTGACCGCTGACGAGGCTCGGCAGCGAAGCCGTCACGTTTGCCCCGAAAGCGATGCGATCGGCGGCGTAGCGCTGGCCGGCAACGCTATAGCTGTAGACGATGCGGGATTTGAAGACTGTGTGCCAGGGCCGATAGCCGCCTCCGGACCTGTCGCGGGTCTCGAATTTCTGCAGACCCGAGGCATCGATGCGTCCTGCCGTGATGGGCCATTTGGCCGCCTGTTCGGCCAGTGACTTCTGGGCAAAGCCCATGCGCAGGACAAACAATCCCATGAAAAGCAGCAGGGCAGCGGCGCCGAGGTTCTGCGGCTTGGGCAAAAACGGCCGGATCGCTTCGAGGACGCCGCCGACGGCGAAGACCAATACCAGCGCGCCGACCACCAGCCCGGCCGAAAGCTGGACCATGAACTTGAAGGAGCCATCGGGCATGGTGCGTTCGATCACGGCCTTGGCTGGATCGGCCGGATTGTAGAAGACGGTTACGCCGGCCCCGTTTGGAAATTTCGCAAGGGTTTCCGCCACCGCAAAGTTTCCAAGGTTCTCCTGCACGCTGTAGTGCGAACTGCGAAATGTCTTGCCGTTCACCTTGTATTCGAAGGTGATTGCCGGGAAGTTGCGCATCTCGGTCGACCCTCTGCTGTCCGAACCGGATCCCGAACTGGTCACCTCGCGAGCCTCGACCCGCGACGAGATGATCTTTCCCGGCGTCGGAGACCAGCGGCTGGCCGCCCTTACCTCCCACCACTTCAAGAAGGTGACGAGAGAGAGCATGCCGGCAACCGCGCAGGCAAACCCGACCAACAGAAATTTGAGTTCCAACTCTCACCCCCTTGGCACTTTTGTGCCATGCCCCGCACAGGCATATCACGGTGATGAGGATAGTGCGCCTGTCCAGAAGCCTGGAAACCACACAATCTTGATGCGAAAAGGCCGGCGGATCGCTCCGCCGGCCTTTCTTGATCGGCAATGAAATTGCGATCAGTTCTTGGCCTTGTCGACCAGCTTGTTCTTGGAAATCCACGGCATCATCGCGCGCAGCTTGGCGCCGACTTCCTCGATCTGGTGGCTGTCGTTGTTGCGGCGGATGCCCTTGAAGCGCGACATGCCAGCGCGGTATTCCTGCATCCATTCCGAGGTGAACTTGCCGGTCTGGATATCCTTCAGCACCCGCTTCATCTCGGCCTTGGTTTCGGCGGTGATGATGCGCGGGCCCGAGACGTATTCGCCCCATTCGGCGGTGTTCGAGATCGAATAGTTCATGTTGGCGATGCCGCCTTCGTAGATCAGGTCGACGATCAGCTTGACCTCGTGCAGGCACTCGAAATAGGCCATTTCCGGCGCGTAGCCGGCTTCCACCAGTGTCTCGAAGCCGGCGCGGATCAATTCGACCAGGCCGCCGCACAGCACCACCTGCTCGCCGAACAGGTCGGTCTCGCACTCCTCGCGGAAATTGGTCTCGATAATGCCCGAGCGGCCGCCGCCAACGCCGCAGGCGTAGGAAAGCGCCAGGTCGAGCGCGTTGCCCGAAGCGTCCTGGTTGACCGCGACCAGGCACGGCACGCCGCCGCCCTTCTGGTATTCGCCGCGCACCGTATGGCCGGGTCCCTTCGGCGCGATCATCACGACGTCGACGGAGGCTTTAGGCTCGATCAGGCCAAAATGCACGTTGAGGCCGTGGGCGAAGGCGATTGCCGCGCCATCGCGGATGTTCGGCGCGATCTCGGATTTGTAGATGTCGGCCTGCAGCTCATCCGGCGTCGCCATCATCATCAGGTCGGCCCACTTGGCGGCATCGGCTACGCTCATCACCTTGAGCCCGTCGGCCTCGACCTTCTTGGCGGTCGCCGAGCCGGCCTTAAGGCCGATGGCGATGTCCTTGACGCCGGAATCCTTGAGGTTGAGCGCATGCGCCCTGCCCTGGCTGCCATAGCCGATGATGGCGACCTTCTTGCCCTTGATCAGGTTGAGATCGGCATCGCGATCGTAATAGACACGCATTTTTCTTCCTTCCCGTTTTGAATTCAGAGCATGATGCCGAAAAGTGTGAAGCGGTTTTCGGACGACATCATGCTCCATCGTTTAGTGTAGAGCCGGATTCAGATTTCAGGTCGATTCGACCTGAAATCATCCGGCTCTATGGGCCTTGCTGCCCGGTTTTTGCCCCGTAAAGAGCGAGAAACTGCTGCGTCGCCCGGACGGCATCGCCGCCGATCGCCGCATCAGTCAATTCCAGCCGGTCGCCAAGCAGCAGGCGGATCTGCACGTCACGGGCGACCAGCCCGAAAAAGGTGCGGAACGCCGTCTCAGCGTCGGAAAACTCGAGGAAACCAGCTTCCTTGCCTGCCTCCAGCACCGGCTTAAGGCGCCTGGCCAGCGCGAAGCGGCCATTTTCCAGCACGATGGCGCCGAGATCGTCCTTCCCCGAACTAGCATGGCCGACCGCCACCCGGTTCAGCGCGATCGAGGTGTCGCTCGAAATTACCGTGAGCCAGTCCGAAGCGAAGCGTTCGAGGCTCGCCGCCAGCGAAGCAAGGTCGAGCCCCTTGCGGTCGACCGGCACCACCCGGACCTTGGACGCCTGCCATTGTACCGTCGCGGTCAACAGCCCGTCGCGATCGCCGAACCATTTGTAGAGCGTCTCCTTCGAGCAGCTCGCCCGCCGCGCCACGGCGGTCATGGTCAACTGATCGCCCTCTTCGACCAGCAGGCGAAGGGCGGCGTCGAGCACGTCCTTCTGCCGCTCCGTCAGCGCCTCGCTGGTGTCGATGTCGGTCACAGCATGCAACACAGTCTTTCCTCAGGACGCAAACTCACCCGCAGTTCAGATACGAGCTCGACGGCGTACCGTACGTTACGGTTCGGCTTATGGCGCATTGCCCGACCCGGCGCAAGCCCTTATTTCTGTAGCGCGCTCCATACGGGGCATCACGGGAGACACGCATCATGCTCGCCGGATTGCTTGCCTTGGCCGTTGCCGCAGTGTTCGCGGGCGCGGCTATCTACGTCAGCGTCGCCGAGCAGCCGGCGCGGCTTCGCCTCGATGACAAGGCATTGCTGCAGGAATGGCAGCCTTCCTACAAACGCGGCGCCGCCATGCAGGCCTCGATCGCCGTCATCGCCTGTATTCTGGGCCTCGTCGCGTGGTGGCTGACCGGCAATCTCGCTTATCTGGTCGGCGCCGTGCTGATCATCCTGCCTTGGCCATGGACGCTGCTGGTGATGATGCCGGCAAATAGGTTGCTGGAGGCGATGGACGCGAACACCGTCAATCCTGAAGCTCGGACATTGATCGTCAAATGGGGCAATCTGCATATGGTCCGCGTCGGGCTTGGCGTTCTGGCGACGCTGGCATTCCTCTTGGGCAGTGCCTGACCTCGCCAATCGGCGCCATCTCCGTCATGAGGGCGCGTCACTCCAGGGCGGGCGGATCTCGCAGGCGCCCAAGCAGAGCTGACAGCCCATCGAGCTCATCATTGGAAAGCCGGGAGCCGACCAACTCCGCGATCGACCGGCCGTAGACAGCCCACATGCGGCGGCGCGTCTCGCGTCCCTTGTCTGTGACGCGGATTGTTTGCCCGCGGCCGTCATCGGCAACGGGAAGCTTCTCGACCAGCCCGTCCGCTTCGAGCCGCGCCAGCAGCCGGGAGATGTTGTATTGCGCAAACAGCGTGCGCTCGGTGAGCTGGAACGGCCGCAATCCGCCCTCGCCCGCCTCGGCAAGCTCATGCAGGACGTCGTACCAGGCAAGCGGCGGCAGGCCACTGTCCTTCAGCGCGTCCTCGGCTCGTTCCACCAACTGGCGCGAAACCCGCATCAGGCGGGCCCAGGCCTTGATGGCTGGAGGTGAAGGAATCCCGGTCATGATTGCATCGTAGGCGATAGATGCAATTGCATCAAGCTTGACGATCGATGCAAATGCATCTATATAGATGCAATCGCATCAATCATGAGAGGCAATTCCGATGAAGCATGAAATCTGCAAGATCGCCGACATTCCGGAAACAGGCAGCCTGATCGCTCCGTTTTTCGGCCGCGAGGTCCATGTCTACCGCAGCGGCGAGCGTATCCGCGCCGCCGCCAACGTCTGCCTGCATTTCGGTGGCCCGCTCGACTGCAAGGACGGCAAGCTCGTCTGCCAGTGGCACGGCGCCTCGTTCGACATGGGAAACGGTGATCGCCTCGAAGGCCCGGCGCCGAAGGGCTCCCGCCTGATGTTCCTCTCCACCCGCGTCGAGGACGACGTCTTGAACTATGTCTGGGGAGAGTGAGGTGACCGACAAGCTCATCCTCGTCAGCCATCATCTTTGCCCCTATGTGCAGCGCGCGGCGATTTCACTTCGCGAAAAGGGCGTGCCGTTCGAACGCATCACGGTCGATCTCGCCAACAAGCCTGCCTGGTTCAAGGCAATATCGCCGCTCGGCAAGGTGCCGCTGCTTCGCGTTGAGCATGACGCCCAGGAAACGGTAATCTTCGAATCGGCGATCATCCTCGAATTCCTCGAGGAAACCCAGCCCAATCCGCTGCATCCCACCGACCCCTATGCCCGTGGCCGGCATCGCGCCTGGATCGAGTTCGGCTCGGCAATCCTCAATGCCATCGGCCGCTTCTATTCAGCGCCGACCGAAAGCGCCTTCCGCGCCGAAAGCGGGGCTCTGTCGGCAATGTTCGATCGCCTGGAAGTGGAACTGGCGAACGGCGCGGCCGGGCCATGGTTCGCCGGCGAGCGCTTTTCGCTGGTCGATGCGGTCTACGGGCCGATTTTCCGCTATTTCGACGTCTTCGACCGGATCGGCGATTTCGGCATGCTGGACGGAAAGCCGCATGTCGAGGCCTGGCGCGAGGCATTGCACGAACGCCCATCCGTAAAGGATGCGGTCGCTCCCGACTATGCGCAGCGCCTCCATGCATTCTTGCAGGCCAAGGGTTCGCATCTTTCGGAAATCATCCGTCAAGGCGATTCGACCATAGCGCTTCCGCAAGCCCGATCGGCTTGAACGGATTGATCACCGTTCCTGTGACCATAGAAGCAAGAAACTGCGGCGCCGGCGGGACTTTTGCCAGCGTCGCCACCAGCCTGTCGCGAACGAACGGCATCACATTCGAATCCGATTGATAAAACGGCGTCAGCACCAGCGACAGCGCCTGGAAGACCCGCACATGCCATCGCCGCGCCCGGACGTAGGTTTCCAGCGCAGTATCGATACGGTCCGTTCCTATGAGTGCGTGGTTGAGCGCTGCCGCATCGAGCAGCGCCATGTTCGCGCCCTGGCCGAGCTGCGGGCTCGTTGAATGAGCCGCATCGCCGATAACGGCCAATCGCCGTCCGGCTGGCGTCTTCATCGTGTGATGCCCATAGCGCGCCAGCGAAAGCTGCTCGAAACTGTCGATCTGGTCGATGAAGGCCGCGCATTCAGGCCATAGCCCGACCAATCTCGCCTTCCATGCCTCGAGACCTGCCGCCAATACGCACTCGGCATCCGCCGGCTTCAGGCTCCAGAAGAATGCCGCCATCTTCCCGGCACCGGGCTCGGGCCGGCCGATCGGCAGCACGCGATCATCACGCTCGCGCTGTCGTAGCGCTGCAGCAGCGCGTGCTCGTCGAAACCCTCGCCGCGCCAGCCGAGCGATGCCCAGAACGCGCCATAGGCGAGCGATCGCGGTTCGCCCGGATTGTTCACGCACCGCCGCAGTTTGGAGCGCGAACCACTGGCATCCACTACCAGGTCGAACGGCCCTATCCGTCGTCCGTTGCCGCAGACCAATGTTGCCCGTTCGCCGGTTTCCAGCGTCTCGAGCTCGATACCTGTCTCGATGGTGATCGCTTGGCGCCGGACGGCGCGGAAAAGCACGCCGAACAGAGCCGTGCGGTGCACCGCCAGCCCGAAACGACCGCCCCGCCGCGCATCATAGCGGACGTCGAGTACGGTGCGGCCGGTCTTGGCGTCTGCACCATGCAGGCGATCTATGCGGCTGCCCAGCGCCAGAATGTCATCGAGCAGGCCGAGATCGGCAAGTACCGTCAGCCCGGTCGGCTGCAGGATCAGCCCGGAGCCGACCGGCTTTGGCTGCTCGAAGCGCTCGAAAACGGTAACCCGATGTCCGGCGCGCTTGAGATAGAGCGCGGCGGCAAGTCCAGCCGGCCCGGCGCCGGCAATCGCGATATCCAGAGAATTGCCCATTTGCCCGACCCAGCCCAGGCCGGACAATCCTTCAGCGCTGTCGCTAAATCAAGCCGCCGTCTCGGCCTGGAGGCTCAGCCTTCGGCAGCATCGAAAACCTTCCGCGCCTCGCGTACAGCGCCGTGATTGAGCTCGGCCCATTGGATCAGCTGATGCAAGGGTCCAAACATCGAGCGCCCGAGATCGGTGAGGCTATATTCGACGCTCGGCGGTTTGGTCGGAAACACCTGGCGATGCACATAGCCGTCGCGCTGCAGATCGTGCAACGTCTGGGTGAGCATGCGCTGTGAAATATCGGGCACGAGGCGCCGCAACTCGCCAAAGCGGTACGGCTTCTCGGCCAAGGCCTCCATCAGCAGCGAACTCCATTTATTGCTTATGCCCTGGATCACGTCGCGAACCGGGCAATCCGCAAGGTTTCCGCCACCGCTGCCTGCTTTATATATCTCGAGCTTCGATCTCAGATTGACGATCTTGCCGTCCATGGCTGGTTCCCTGGGTGTGCCTACCTCCCGCAAAACTGCCTTCTTTACGAGGATGGGTCAATTCCTATTTTAGTGCTGGTCTCTTTTTGAGACTAACATATGAACCCGCCGCTCCGGCGCAACGTCAGGACCTTTCATGACCGACACCCTTCTTGTCACCGGCGCCTCCGGCCAGCTTGGCCGCGGCGTCATCAATCATCTGCTTGACACGCTCAAGGTCTCGCCTCAGCGCGTCATCGCCGCTACCCGCAATCCGGAAAATCTGGCCGATCTGGCAGCCCGAGGCGTCACCATCAGGACGGTCGACTTCGACGACACCGCATCGTTGGCCAGTGCATTTACCGGCGCCGACAGGGTTCTGATCATTTCGACGAACGAGCTCGCCGTTCCGGGCAAGCGCCTGAAGCAACATGAGACCGCGGTCGCCGCCGCAAAAAGCGCCGGCGTTTCGCATCTGCTCTACACATCGATGCCCAATCCGGAGCCGGGATCGCCGGTGCTGTTTGCGCCCGATCACCACGGCACCGAGCAGGCGATCAAGGCGAGCGGTATCCCCTACACCATCTTCCGCAACGGCTGGTACCAGGAGAACCTGTTCATGGCGCTGCCGCACGCCGTCGCCTCTGGGCAGTGGTACACATCCGCTGGAGACGGCCGCATTGCCCATGGCGCGCGCGACGACATGGCCGGGGCGATCGCCGCCGGCCTCGCTTCGGGAGCAACCGAAAGCACCACATACACGCTGACCGGTCCGCAGGCCTATACGGTCACCGAGATTGCAGCCCTCGTCACCGAGGTTACCGGCAGACCGATCGAAGTTGTCCATCTTTCGGATGAAGCGCTGACCGAGGGATTGAAGGCAGCCGGCGTTCCCGAGGCTTTCGCTCCCATCGTCGTTTCCTTCGACACCAACACCCGCTCGGGCCGGATCGGCATGGTGACCGACGCGGTCGAGACGCTGTCCGGCAGGAAGCCGCAGCCGCTGAAGCAATTTCTTGAAGCAAACACGGCGGCTCTGGTGAGCTGAGCCTGACAATTGCCGTGCCCTTCGAAGGGCACGGCCGTTTGTTCAGATAGCCACCTGCGTCCCGATCTCGACGACGCGTCCGGTCGGGATCTGGAAATATTCCGTCGCATCTGCCGCCGTGCGCGCCAGCCCGATGAACAGCTTGTCCTGCCAGGCCGGCATGCCGGAATTGGGCGATGCCTTGAGTGAACGCCGCGACAGGAAGAACGACGTCGTCATGATGTCGAACTTCCAGCCCTGCTTGCGGCAGATAGCCAGCGCGCGCGGGATGTTGGGCTGCTCCATATAGCCGAAGGTCAGCGTCACGCGCATGAACAGTTCATTGACCGTCTCCATCTTGACGCGCTCGCTGTCGGGCACGACAGGCTGCGGCGCCGTCACCACCGAAAGGATGACATTCTGTTCGTGCAGCACCTTGTAGTGCTTGAGGCTGTGCATCAGCGCGGTCGGCGCGCTCAGCGGATCGCTGGTCAGGAACACCGCGGTGCCCGACACCAGATGCGGCTTCTTCTTCAGCAGATTGCCGGCAAGGAAATCGAGCGGAATCTCGTTCCGGCGCGTCTTTTCGAACAAATAGCGGCTGCCGCGGATCCAGGTCCACATCGCCAGCACAATGGTGAAGGCCACCGCCAGCGAAGCCCAGCCACCTTCGAACACTTTGACGATGTTCGAGGCAAAGAAGCCGATGTCGATGAACGCGAATACCACTGTCAGGGAGATGGCCAGCCAGAGCTGCCATTTCCAGATGCGGCTCATGATCACGTAGAGCAGCACCGTCGTCACCAGCATGTTGCCGGTCACCGAAATGCCGTAGGCTGAGGCAAGCTTGCTGGATTCGCCAAAGCCGACCACCAGCAGCATCACCACCAGCGCCAGTAGCATGTTGACGCGCGGCATGTAGATCTGGCCGGACTGTCTTTCCGACGTATGCAGGATTTCCAGGCGCGGCAGCATGTTGAGCTGCACCGCTTGCCTGGTCAGCGAGAAAGCGCCGGAGATCACCGCCTGGCTGGCGATAACGGTCGCAGCTGTGGCCAGGACGACCATCGGGATAAGCGTCCAGCCTTCGTTCATTTCGAAGAAGGGATGACCGACCACGCCGTTTTTCGCCAGCACGAATGCGCCCTGCCCGGCATAGTTCAGCAACAGGCAAGGGAACACGATTGCCAGCCAGGCGAGAACGATCGGCTTGCGGCCAAAATGGCCGAGGTCGGCATAGAGCGCTTCGGCGCCGGTGACGGCGAGGAAGATGGCGCCGATCGTCACGAAGGCGACGTCTGGTGAATTGATCAGGAACGCGACGATGTAATGCGGGCTGACTGCCAGCAGGATCTCTGGATCGGCGATGATGTGGTTGAGGCCGGAAAGGCCGATAGCCAGGAACCAGACCGCCGTGATCGGGCCGAAGATCAGGGCGACGCCGCCGGTTCCAAACCGCTGTGCCGAAAACAGAATCGCCAGGATGACCAGCGTCAACGGCACCACATAGGGCTGGAAGGTCGGCGTGACGACGTTCATGCCTTCGACCGCCGACAGCACCGAAATCGCCGGCGTGATGACGGCGTCACCGAAAAACAGCGAGGCGCCGACGATGCCGATGCCGAGGATCACCGCCGAGCGGGTCGGGAAACTGTTGCGCGCCAGCGCCATCAGCGACAGCACCCCGCCCTCGCCGCGATTGTCGGCCCTGAGCACGAACATGATGTATTTGATGGTGACGATGATCGTCAGCGACCAGATGATTAGCGACAGCACGCCGAGGATGTCGCCACGGTTGGCGACTTCGCCCCCCGACGATGCCACCAATGCCTCGCGGAAAGCATAGATCGGGCTGGTGCCGATATCGCCATAAACGACACCGAGTGCGCCCAGCATCAGCACCTTGGTGCTGTGCTGCTCGACCTCAGAATGGCTCGATTGTTCGACGGGTTCTGCCTCGTTACCAGCATTGGTAAGGGCCATGGACGACACTCCGATAAGCGCGCGGTGCTCTACGCTTGCTGCACTGCAATATCAAGTGCCGTCACGTAATGTCTGCGTGTCGGTATTGCGAGTCTTCCCGGCCTGGCAGGCTCGACCCCCTCGACAGACTGCCTGAAACGCTGCAACAGGCACGTTCTAAATAGCCACCTGCGTCCCGATCTCGACGACACGTCCGGTCGGAATCTGGAAATATTCCGTGGCATCGGCCGCCGTGCGCGCCAGCCCGATGAACAGCTTGTCCTGCCAGACCGGCATGCCGGAATTGGGCGATGCCTTGAGTGAACGCCGCGACAGGAAGAACGACGTCGTCATGATGTCGAACTTCCAGCCCTGCTTGCGGCAGATCGCCAGCGCACGCGGGATGTTGGGCTGCTCCATGTAGCCGAAGGTCAGCGTCACCCGCATGAACAGCTCGTTGACCGTTTCCATCTTGACGCGCTCGCTGTCGGGCACGACAGGCTGCGGCGCAGTCACCACCGAAAGGATGACGTTCTGCTCGTGCAGCACCTTGTAGTGCTTGAGGCTGTGCATCAGCGCGGTCGGCGCGCTCAGTGGATCGCTGGTCAGGAACACCGCGGTGCCTGATACCAAATGCGGCTTCTTCTTCAGCAGATTGCCGGCAAGGAAATCCAGCGGGATCTCGTTTCGGCGCGTCTTGTCGAACAAATAGCGGGTGCCGCGGATCCAGGTAGACATGATCAGTCCCATGCCGCAAGCGACCGTGATCGACACCCACCCGCCTTCGACGATCTTGACGACGTTTGCGAGGAAAAATCCGGTATCGATCGTGCCGAACAGGAGGGCCAGCGCGGCAGCGAGGGCAAGCTGCCATTTCCACCGGAACCGCATCACCACGAACAGCAGGATGGTTGTCATCAGCATTTCGCCGGTCACCGAAATGCCATAGGCGGAAGCCAGCGAACTCGAACTGCCAAAGCCGACCACCAGCAACATTACGCCCAGCGCGACCACCAGATTGACCCGCGGCATGTAGATCTGGCCGGATTGCATCTCGGACGTATGCTGCACCTCGATGCGCGGCAGCAAATTGAGCTGCACCGCCTGGCGGGTCAGCGAGAAAGCGCCGGAGATCACCGCCTGACTGGCGATCACCGTCGCTGCCGTGGCTAGCCCAACCATGGGCATCAGCGCCCAATCGGGCAGCATCTGGAAGAATGGATTGGTGGGTTTGCCGCCGTTGGCCAGAACGAACGCACCTTGTCCGAAGTAGTTGAGGAGCAGACAAGGGAACACCACCGAAAACCACGCCAGCACGATCGGCCTGCGCCCGAAATGGCCGAGATCGACATAGAGTGCCTCGGCTCCGGTGACCGCCAGGAACACCGCCCCGACGGTGACGAAGGCGCCGGTGGGCGTATTGGCCAGGTAAGCGACCGCGTAATAGGGATTGATCGCCAGCAGGACCGACGGGTCGTCCAGCAGATGGTAGACCCCGGCGGCGCCGATCGCCAGGAACCACACTGCCGTCACCGGTCCGAACACCGCCGCCACCTTGCCGGTGCCAAAGCGTTGCACGGCAAAAAGCATCGCCAGGATGATCAGCGTGATCGGAACCACATAGGTTTCCAGCGTCGGGGTCACCACTTCCAGGCCTTCGACCGCCGAAAGCACGGAGATGGCCGGCGTTATGATGGCATCGCCGAAAAACAGCGCCGCGCCGCAGAGCCCGATCCCCAGGATGAGCTTGGCTCCATTGGGATAAGCGCTGCGCGCAAGCGACATCAGCGACAGCGTGCCGCCCTCGCCCTTGTTGTCGGCTCTGAGAACGAAAGCGACGTATTTTATCGTGACGATGATCGTCAGCGCCCAGACGATAAGCGACAGCACGCCGAGGACGTCGTTGCGCGCTACCGGTCCCGACGATGCGTGCAGCGCTTCCCGAAACGCATAGATTGGGCTGGTGCCGATATCGCCGTAAACCACGCCCAACGCGCCCAGCATCAGCACCTTGGTGCTGTGCTGCTCGACGGTGGAGTGGCTGGATTGCTCGATGGGTTCTGCCTCGCTACCAGCGTTGGCAAGGGCCATGGACGACACTCCCATAGACGTGCGGTGCCCTATGCTGCGGGGATGGAAAGGACGCGCTGCCATGCCCGGAACCCACGGCCTATCGGCTCGCCTCTCTCTACCAGCCACAAGCCTTCAGAAACCGCCTGACCGTTGCGGCCATGCCATACTCCAACGCATCGGCTGTCAACCCATGTCCGATCGACACTTCGGCCAATGCCGGGATGCGCCTGGCCAGCGCCGGCAAATTGCTCACCACAAGGTCGTGCCCGGCATTGACCTGGAGCCCTGCGGCCAGTGCGGCATCCGCCGTCTTTCCCAATTTCTCCAATTCCTTCGCCGCTTTTGCCGAATCGGAATGATAGCTGCCGTATGGACCCGTATAGAGTTCGATCCGGTCGGCACCGGTGTCGCGAGCGGCATTCACGCCATCGGGGTCCGGATCTGAAAACAGCGATACGCGAAAGCCTCCCTTCTTCAGGCGCTTGACGACCGGTGTCAGGAACGCAGCCTCGGCCGCGAAGTTCCAGCCATGATCGGAAGTCGCTTGCGCCGGGTCGTCGGGCACCAGCGTCACCTGCTCGGGCTGATGCTTTTCCACAAGCGCCAGGAATTCCCCGGTCGGATAGCCCTCGATGTTGAATTCCGCATTCGGGAACTCGTCGTCGATCAGCGCCCTGATCTCAGGCAGATCGGAATGCCTGGTGTGCCGCTCGTCGGGTCGCGGGTGCACCGTCAGCCCATGCGCACCGGCGGCAAGGGCGATGCGTCCGAGCCCCGTCACGCTTGGCCACGGCAAGTCCCGCCGGTTGCGCAGCATGGCGATGGCGTTGAGGTTGACGGAAAGCTTTGCAGGCATTTGCACGGTTCCAGGCTGATCTCGGCGCGCATCTATACCGTCTTTAAGGGGAACAGACAGAGGGTTTCAGGTGTTCCAAGGGAACGAAGAAAATCGAGCGCAAGGAGTTCCCTGTTGAATTTTCTCGATGCCGTACCGGCGATCCGCCGCATCGATACCGATCGCGAAGACCTCTTCGCCATCGATGTCGTCGGCCATGTCGCAGCGGCCGACGCCGAAAACCTGTTCGGATTGCTGGAGGCAGCCTACGCGCTGCACCCAAAAATCGACGTGCTGGTGCGCCTGATCGATCATGAGGGTGTCGACTGGACCGATGTATCGGACGAGACGGTCGAACAGGGCATAGCTCATGCAGTGCAGCATATCAGGCGCTGCGCGGCGGTCGGTGAGCCGAACTGGATAGCGGAGGCAAGAGCCTTTTTGCCCGCCTCCTTGCCCATCGAACTCCGGCATTTCGAGGCCAAGGACGAAGCCGCCGCCTGGGAATGGCTTGGCGCCAACCCGATCGCCCAGCGCTGATACGGCCGCCCTATCGGACGATCGTCAGCCGTTCGGCCGCGCGCGTGATGGCGGTGTAGAGCCAACGCTGCCGGGTTTCCTTGAACGCCCAGCTTTCGTCGAAAAGCACGATCTCGTTCCACTGCGAGCCCTGCGCCTTGTGCACGGTCAGCGCGTAGCCATAGTCGAAATCGTCGAACCGTTTCTTCTGCTGCCAGGGAATGTCGGCGTCGGGATCTTCGAATGCCGCCTTGAGCAGCTTGATCTTGGCGACGCCGCGATCCGGGTCGTCTTCCTCCGGCGAAACCAGCAGATTGATGCCGGGCTTGACCGTCTCGCGCGACGAGGTCATCACCTTCCACAGCGAGCCGTTGAGCAGTCCCTTGGCCGGATCGTTGCGCAGGCAGACCAGCTTGTCGCCGGCTTGCGGATAATCGGCGTTGAACCCCTTCAGCTCGCGCAGCCGCTGGTTATAACGGCGGCGCGTACGGTTGGTACCGACCAGCACCTGGTCCGCCTTCAGCACCAGTTCCTGGGTGACGTCTTCCTTGCCGATCACTTGCGCCGCGCCATAGTCGCCGCGCATGAACTCGCGGCCCTCGCGCACGTCAAGCGCAAGCCGGATGATCGGGTTGTCTCGTGCCTGGCGATGGATTTCGGTGAGCAGAATGTCCGGCTCATGATCGGTGAAGAAACCGCCGCCGGAGATTGGCGGCAACTGGCCGGGATCGCCGAGCACCAAGATCGGCGTGCCGAAGCTCATCAGGTCACGGCCGAGTTGCTCGTCGACCATTGAGCATTCATCGATGACGACGAGCTTGGCCCGCGAGATCGGGCTCTGCCGGTTGAGCGAAAATGTCGGCGACATCGATGTCTTGCCGGTCACCTCGTCCGCTACCGATTCTTCGCCCTTCGGCCGGTAGATCAGCGAATGGATGGTGCGGGCATTGACCGCGCCCTTGGAACGCAGCACCTGCGCCGCCTTGCCCGTAAACGCGGCGAACTGCACCTGGCCATCGACATGCTCGGCGAAATAGCGCGCCAGCGTCGTCTTGCCGGTGCCGGCATAGCCGAACAGCCTGAACAGCTGCGGCTTGCCGGCTTTCAGCCAGCCGGCCACCGCCTTCAGCGCCTCGTCCTGTTGAGGAGAGAATTCCATCAGCGCGACAGACCGGATTCGCGAGGGAAAGACAAGGTGACTGCCGTCACCATCAATTTTCATCGCCGGCAATTACGCCGCTGCGACAGTGTCAGGCTATCAGTGACGAACAGGAACGTAAAGAGAACAAGACCAGGCGACCGCAGCTTACATAGCCTGCTGTGGATCGTTCTCCAGAAGGATCGGCTTGCCATGCGGCGTTGCGTGCGCGGCGCGCTCCCAGGCAGCGGCGATCGCGTCCACATCGGTCTTCGCGGCCAGACCTTTCGAAGCAAGCAGCTTTTCCAGCGCCGCCAGCCAGTGCTCGTAATAATCGCGGCCGTCGCGCGCGGCGCCCTGCCGCTTCACCTCCGCCGACAAAGCATCCGCCCATTCGCTCCACGAAAACAGCCCGTTATCGTGCAGCGCCACCGTCATGGCAAAGGCCTCGGCCTCCCACGGCTCGGCAAACACACGCGCCTCGACACCGGCGGGCAGCATGGCGACGACTGAGCCCGTCTCACGCCGGCTCAAGGTAGCTCTCCCAGGCATCGATCGACACGACAAGTGTCGGGTCGGCGCCCTCGCCCCAGATTTCCTCGCCTGTGAAGGCCACGGTATAGACCCATTGCGGGTTTTCGCCCTGGCCGTGCGCACTGGTGTCGGGAAAGACAAAGCCGTCGCGTACCGCCTCGACGACGCCTTGTTTGCCGCGTGCATAGCGCGGCAGCCTGGTGTGGCCGGTCGGATGAAAATTCCTGGTTCGCACGAGGTCGCCTGCCTTGAACCGCGCAGGCGCGGCGACAGGCCGGTCGCAAGGCCCGCCCTTGGCCAGCACCGCCGGAACATCCTTAGCCTTGAGCACCCGTTTGGGTGTCGCTGCCGGGTCGACCGCGTCGCCCGTAGCCAGGTCGCGGTCGCTGACGAAACCATGGCGTTTGAGCAGCACCTCCAGCGCCTTGATCCATATCTGATAATAGCTGGAGGCATAATAATCCGCTGGATGCAGCGATTCTCGCGCGTGCCGACTCTCGTCGATGGTCCAGGCGCCCATGGCGCCGGCGCACAACGTTACGCCCAGCGCCCGCCTTTCCCAATCGGCATGGAAATAGGGTTCGTCCGGTTCGGGCGCGACCGGCCCGAAACCCATCTGGCCGCCGAGATCCTGCGGCCCGTTCATGCCGGCTCCTGCGCCAACGCCGTTCCGATCATGGCATCGCGCGTCACCAGATCGGCGAGCCGCGCCTCATCCCAGCCCTCGGTGCCCCTTGGGCGCATCGGCACCACCAGATAGCGCAGCTCGGCGGTCGAATCCCACACCCGGATTGTCGTCGCCGCCGGCAAGGTCAGGCCGAATTCCTCGAGCACGCCGCGCGGATCGATCACCGCGCGCGAACGGTAGGGCGGCGCCTTGTACCAGACTGGCGGCAGGCCAAGCACCGACCACGGATAGCAGGAGCATAGCGTGCAGACGACGAGGTTGTGAGTGTCGGCCGTATTGAACACCGCCTGCATGTGCTCGCCTTGCCGGCCGGTGTAGCCGAGCGATTCGATGGCCGCCGTCGCATCACGCTTCAGCCATGCGGCAAACCCGGGATCAACCCAAGCCTTCGCCACCACCTTTGCGCCGTTGCGCGGCCCGATCTTGGTCTCGTAGGTGTCGACGATGACGTCGATCGCCGCCGGATCGATCAGGCCTTTGCGGGTGAGAATCGTCTCCAGCGCGCGCACACGCGCCGCAAAGGGATCAAGCTCGTTGTCGTGGTCGTGATTGTGCGGCATGGCGTCAAATTACGATCGCGGCCCCCCGGCCGCAAGCACCACGGCTTAGGCCAGCGCTATTCGGCTGCCGCCTTCTGCGGCACCGGTTCTTCCTCCTCGTCGAACAGTGACGGCTGCTCGACCACCTCGACCGGGCCCGGCTCGCCCCGGCGCCGCACCCACAACCTGACGAGCCAGCCGGAAAAATGCTCCATGTAGACGTAAATGACGGGCGTGACGAACAGCGTCAGTGCCTGCGAAGCGACGAGACCGCCGACCACCGCCACGCCAAGAGGCTGGCGCAGTTCCGCACTGGCACCGGTGCCGAGCGCGATCGGGATGGTGCCCATCAGCGCGGCAAGCGTGGTCATCATGATCGGCCGGAAGCGCATCAGGCAGGCCTTGTGGATGGATTCGACGGGCGACATCCCCTCGCGCCTGAGCTCGAGCGCCACGTCGATCATCATGATGCCGTTCTTCTTGACGATGCCGATCAGCATCAGGATGCCGATCACAGCGATCACCGACAAATCCATCCCCGCCAACCGCAGTGCCACCAGCGCGCCAAGCACCGCCGACGGAAGCCCGGTCAGGATGGTGAGCGGGTGGATGAAGCTCTCATAGAGCATGCCGAGCACGATATAGATGGTCAGGATCGCGCCACCGATCAGCAGTCCCTGGTTGGAAAGCGAATCCTGGAAGGTCTTCGCCGTGCCCGAGAAAGTGGTCGAGATCGTCGGCGGCATGCCGATCTTTTCCTTCAGCGCATTGATGTGGCTCACGCTGTCGCCCAGGGCCACGCCCTGCGGCAGATTGTAGGAGATGGTCACTGCCGGAAGCTGGCCGAGCTGATTGACGGTCAGGGTACCGGCGGTCCGATCGACACGCGCGAAGGCGCCAAGCGGCACCAGGCTGCCGCTCGCCGTTCTCACCTTGATCGCCAGCATCCGTTCGGGCGACCACTCGATCTTCGGGTCGAGCTCCATGACCACTTTATAGCTGTCGGCCGAACCGAAGATGGTCGACACCTGCTGGGTGCCGAAACCGCCATAGAGGCTGGAACGCAACGTGTCGGTATCGACGCCAAGCGTCGATGCCTTGTCGCGGTCGATCACCAGCGTCGCCTGCAACGCGTTGTTCTGCAGGTCATTGGTGACGTCGGTGAAGGCGCCATGATCGGCGGCCATCGCGTCCGTCAGCCTTTGCGCCCAGACGTTCGTCAGGCCGGTATCGAGGCCCTGCACGGCAAGCTGATAGGCACTCGCCGAAGCGCGCGCGCCGAGCCGCAGGTTCTGCACCGGCTGCATATAGGTTTCGATACCGGGCACATTGGCAAGCTGGCGCCGCAGATCCGAAAGCACCTTGTCGATGTTCGGTCGCTGGTCCTTGTCCTTCAGCTGCACAAACAGCTGGCCCTGGTTGAGCGCATTGTTTCCACTGCCCGCCGACCAGCCGACATGGGCGACGTAGGGCGAATGGGTGAAGACATCCGCCACTTGACCCTGAAGCTTCACCATGGCGTCGAACGAAATATCCTGGCGCGCGATGGTCGTCACCGAGACCTGGCCGATATCCTCCTGCGGGAAAAAGCCCTTCGGCGATATCTGGATCAGCCAGACCGACAGCCCGGCGGTCACCAGGAAGACAAGGAAAACCAGAAAATTGTGACGCAGGCAGAATGTCAGCAGCCAGTCATAGCCCCGCATGAAGACGTTTTGCCTATGGTCCTCGCCATGCGCCGCCTTCTGCTCGGCTTTCGATAATGACAACAGCCGCGAGCACAGCATCGGCGTCAACGTCAGCGAGACAAACATCGACGCCAGGATGGCGACCGTCACCACCACCGCGAATTCGTTGAAGATGCGCCCGATCACGCCGCCCATCAAAAGCACCGGAATGAACACGGCGACCAGCGAGATCGAGATCGAGATGATTGTGAAGCCGATTTCGCGGGCGCCCTTGAGCGAAGCCTCGAGGGCCGAGACTCCGTCCTCCTCCATATGGCGGAAAATATTTTCCAGCATGACGATGGCATCGTCGACAACAAGGCCGACCGCCAGTGTCAGCCCCATCAATGAGACGTTGTCGATGGAAAAGCCGAACAGGTACATCACGCCCAGCGTGGCGATGAGCGAAATCGGCACCGCCACGGCGGGGATGACCGTCGCCGTTACCCGGCGCAGGAACAGGAAGATCACCATCACCACCAGCGCGATGGTGAGCAGCAGCGTGAACTGCACGTCGTCGACCGCCTCGCGGATCGACGTCGAGCGGTCATTGAGCAACTGGATGCTCGCCGCCGCAGGCATCTGACCCTCGAAGGAAGGCAGCATCGCCTTGACGCGGTCGACGACATCGACGGTGTTTGCATCCGGCTGGCGCTGCACGGCCATGATGATGGCGCGGGTACCGTCGTACCAGCTTGCGGTAGTCGTGGTCTCGACCGAATCGATGACGCGGGTCACCTCGCCGAGCCGCACTGGATGGCCGTTCTTGGTGGCGATGATGATGTTGGAGAACCCCGCCGCATTGGTGAGCTGCGTGTTCGCGGTAATGGTTAGTTGCTGTTTGTTGTTCTTGAGCACGCCGAGCGGCGTGTTGCTGTTGGCCGAGGCAATGGCCGTCTGCAGTTGGTCGATCGAGATGCCGCGAGCGGCGAGCGCCGTCGGATCTATCTGGACGCGCACGGCATATTTCTGCTGGCCGTAGATCGAAACCTGCGCAACGCCGTCGATCGTCGACAGCGACGGCGAGATCACATTCTCGGCAAATGCGTCTAGATCGGTCAGCGGAATGGTGTCGCTGACCAGCGACATCAGCAGGATTGGCGCGTCGGCTGGATTGACCTTGCGATAGCTCGGCGGGCTGGTCATCTCCGGCGGCAATTGTCGTTGTGTGCGTGCGATCGCTGCCTGCACGTCGGCGGCGGCCGCATCGATGTCGCGGTTGAGCACGAACTGAATGGCGATCGAGGTCGAGCCGAGCGAGTTGGTCGTCGAGATCGAATCGATGCCGGCGATAGTGGCAAACTGCTTGATCAGCGGCGTTGCCACCGAGGTCGCCATGGTTTCCGGCGAGGCCCCAGGCAGCGAGGCCGAGACGTTGACAACCGGGAATTCCGCGCTTGGCAGCGCCGCGACCGGCAGGAATTTGTAAGCAAATAGCCCGCCCAGAACCAGGGCGAACGACATGAGCAGCGTGGCGACGGGCCTGCGGATGCAGAATTCGGAAATCATGGCTGTGTTCCGCCCGTCCGGTCAGCCTCGGCAACCTTCGGAGCCGCCTGATCGCCGGTGCCGGTGGAAGCCTTGCCTTCGCGCACCGCCGCGCCGTTTTTCAGCTTGGTCTGGCCCTCGACGACGACACGCTCGCCGCTTTTCAAACCCTGACTAATCGCGGTGTTGGCACCTTCTGTCAGCGCGACCTGCACCGGCTGCATTTCAACGGTGTTGTCCGGCTTGATCACATAGACGAACGGGCCCTTCTGGCTGGGCTGGACGGCAACCGTCGGAACCGACGTCATTTGCGGCATGATGCCGGCCTCGAGCACGACGTTGACATATTGGCCCGGCCACAGCGAAAGATCGGCGTTGGGCACGCTGGCCCGCGTTGCGATCGTGCCGGACGCCGTGTCCACGCTGGAATCGACGAAATCCAGCGTTCCCTTGCCGATCGGCTTCGGGTCACCGTCCTTGGTCAGCGTTACCGCACCTTGCTGCGGCGCCGCCAGCGCCTTGTGCAGCAAGGCGAGATCCCTTTCGGGGAGATTGAAGTTCACCTGCAGCGGGTCGACCTGCGTGATCGTCACCAGCGGGGTCGACGTGCTGCTGCCGTTGCTGGTGGTGACGAGATCGCCGACCGCGACGCTGACCGCGCCAAGCCTCCCGGAGATCGGCGCCCTGATCGTGGCGAAGCCAAGCTGGATTTGGTCCGCATCGATCGTTGCCTTGTCGGCGTCGACGGTGGCCGCGGCGGATTTCTGCGCCGCGACGGCCTGATCATAGGTCTGCTGTGTTCCGGCCTGCCTGGCGACGAGATTTTTGGCGCGCTGAAGATCGGCCGTTGCGCTGGCAAGCAGCGCCTGGTCTTTCGCGAGCGTCGCCTGATCGCGTGCCAGTTGCGCCTTCAACGAGCGATCGTCCAGCGAGAACAGAAGGTCTCCGGCCTTCACCATCTGTCCGTCCTTGACCGCGATTGCAACGATCTGGCTCGAGACCCGTGCGTTGATGCTGACCACGGCAGGAGAGGACACGAAGCCGATTGCATAGCGCCGGACCGGGAAATCGGCCGTCGTAGCGGTGGCGGCAACCACCGAAGTCGAACGCGCGGCATTTGCCGCGGCAGCGGGTTTGTCCGCCGTCGCCGTCTGCTTCGCCGACAGCATCTGCTGAAGACCGCTCATTGCGCTGGGCGAAAGATACAGCCACGCCGCCGCAACGCAGGCTGCAGCGATCACCGCAAGTACGATCTTTCCGCGCATCGACAAAAGGCCTCTTAATCCGACACGCCGCTATCCGGTGGCCGTAGTCTAGCTCAACTCGCAGCCTCTTGCCGCGCTTTTGCCAGATAATAGAGGATGCCGAAGGCGAAAAAGGGCCAAAACCCGTCATTACGAAGATTTAATGTGCAGTGCACAATAGAACGGCAGCTAACGCAGCATCGGCCACAGCGTCGCCGCAAGCATCACGCCCATGGCGATGTTGAACCATTTGAGCCGCACCGCATCCGCCAGAAAACCGCGCAGTGCCATGCCGAAACCGGCCCAGGTCGAAATGCTCGGCAGCATGACGACGGCGAACGCGGCCGCGATCAGCACCACCGACACAAACGGGCGTTCCGGATTGGTATAGACGGCCATGGCTGTAATCGCCATCACCCAGGCCTTGGGATTGACCCATTGGAACGCCGCAGCCTCGATGAAGCGCATCGGCTGGCCCTTCGCCTCGCCTTCGCCGCCGAGCGAGCGCGACATGGCGATCTTCCAGGCGAGATAAAGCAGGTAGAGGCCGCCGGCGATCTTCAACCCGGTGTGCAGCACCGGAAAGGCCGTCAACACGGCGCCAAGCCCGAAGCCTACGGCAAGCAACAGCACGAGGAAGCCGAAGCCGATGCCGAGCATGTGTGGCACGGTCTTGACCAAGCCGAAATTCACGCCCGATGCCAGAAGCATGAAGTTGTTCGGGCCCGGTGTGATCGAGGTCACGAAGGCATAGACCAGCAGGGCGAAGAATGCGTCGAATGTCATGCCGTTCCCCTAATCAATGCGATCGGTGGCGAAGCGACGAGATAGAGCCAAGTTGGATGACTACATCCCTTGCGGGCCGCGGTTCATCGCCGCCACCCCGGTACGGCAGATCTCGACGAGCCCGAGCGGTTTCATGATGGCGATGAACTGATCGAGCTTGGAGCCCTTGCCGGTGATCTCGAAGATGAAATGCTCGGTATTGGCATCGATGACGCTGGCGCGGAATGCATCGGCGAGCCGGAGCGCCTCGACGCGGGCTTCACCGGTGCCGGCGACCTTGACCAGCGCGAGTTCCCGCTCCAGTGGCCGCTCCTGTCCGAATTCCTGCGACCGCACGGTGAGATCGACGACGCGGTGCACCGGCACGATGCGCTCGAGCTGGTGCTTGATCTGCTCCAGCACGTGCGGCGTGCCGCGCGTCACGATGGTGATGCGCGACAGGTGCTTTTCGTGCTCTGTTTCCGAGACCGTCAGGCTCTCGATGTTGTAGCCACGTCCGGAAAACAGGCCGATGACCCGCGCAAGCACACCCGGCTCGTTGTCGACCAGGACCGAAAGCGTGTGATTCTCTGGTTTTTCCGTCTCCTTGGCGATAAAATAGGCCGAGCCGGTCGGTTGCAACTGTGCGTTCATGACATGAATCTCGATTTCAATCTTTTGCGCTAATCTGCTGTTTTCGCACAGCTTCCTTGAACCAGGCTACACCAGTTCCCTGCCCTTGGCGTCGATCGCGTTGGCCACAGCTTCGTCCGTCGCCTCGTCAGGCAACAGCATCTCGTTATGCGCCTTGCCCGACGGGATCATCGGAAAGCAGTTGGCGAGCGTCGCCACGCGGCAGTCGAACAGGACGGGCTTCTTGACCGCGATCATCTCCTTGATGGCGTCGTCGAGCTCGTCCGGCTTGTCGCAGCGAATGCCGTGGCCGCCATAGGCTTCGGCGAGCTTGACGAAATCCGGCATCGCCTCGGTGTAGGAATGCGACAACCGGTTGCCGTGCAGCAGCTGCTGCCACTGCCGCACCATGCCCATATACTGGTTGTTGAGGATGAAGATCTTGATCGGCGCCTCGTGCTGCACTGCCGCGCTCATCTCCTGCATCGTCATCTGCACCGAAGCGTCGCCAGCGATATCGATGACCAGCGCATCCGGGTGCGCGATCTGCACGCCGAGCGCGGCCGGCAGGCCGTAGCCCATCGTGCCCAGTCCGCCAGAGGTCATCCAGCGGTTCGGCTTCTCGAAGTGATAGTGCTGTGCCGCCCACATCTGATGCTGGCCGACCTCGGTGGTGATGTAAGTGTCGAGGTCCTTGGTCAGCGCATAGAGCCGCTGGACGGCGTATTGCGGCATGATCACCTCGTGGTTCATCTTGTAGGCGAGCGAATCCCGGGCGCGCCATTTGGCAATCTGCTCCCACCACGGGTGAAGCGCTTTCTTGTCGGCCTTGGCGGTTGCCCGCCACAGCCGCACCAGATCCTCCAGCACACGCCCGACATCGCCGATGATCGGCACGTCGGTGTGGACGTTCTTGTTGATCGACGACGGGTCGATGTCGATGTGGATCTTCTTCGAATTCGGCGAAAACGCCGTCAGCCGCCCGGTGATGCGGTCGTCGAAGCGCGCGCCGATGCAGAGCATGACGTCGCAATCGTGCATCGCCATGTTCGCTTCATACGTGCCGTGCATGCCCAGCATGCCCATCCAGTTCTTGCCCGACGCCGGATAGGCGCCGAGGCCCATCAGCGTCGAGGTGATGGGAAAGCCGGTGAGGTCGACCAACTCGCGCAGCAGATGGCTCGCCTCCGGGCCGGAATTGATGACGCCACCGCCCGAATAGATGATCGGCTTCCTGGCGCCGGCCATCAGCTCGACCGCCGCCTTGATCTTTTCCAGATCGCCCTGGACCTTCGGCTGGTAGCTGGTGCGCGGCGCCGTCTGCGGCGGGACATAGATACCCCTGGCGAACTGAACGTCCTTCGGGATGTCGACGACGACCGGACCGGGGCGGCCCGTCGTTGCCACATGGAAGGCCTCGTGGATCGTTGCCGCGAGCTCGTTGACGTCTTTCACCAGCCAGTTGTGCTTGGTGCAGGGTCGCGTGATGCCGACCGTATCGCACTCCTGGAACGCGTCCGAGCCGATCAGCGAAGTCGGCACCTGGCCGGTCAGGCAGACCAGCGGGATCGAGTCCATCAGCGCGTCCTGCAATGGCGTCACCGCATTTGTCGCACCCGGCCCGGAGGTCACCAGCATGACGCCGGCCTTGCCGGTCGAGCGCGCGTAGCCTTCCGCCGCGTGGCCCGCGCCCTGCTCGTGACGGACGAGGATGTGCTCGACCTCGTCCTGCTGGAAGATTTCATCGTAGATTGGCAGAACCGCGCCGCCCGGATAGCCGAAAACATGCTTGACGCCATTGTCCTTCAGCGCCTGCACCACCATTTCGGCGCCAGTCATTTCGGCTCTTGGCATTTCGGTTCTTGGCATTTCGCGCCGCTCATACTGTCCACTGCTCATCGGTCTGGTCCCATACTGTTCGCCGTCGGGCGATTGCTGGTCGTTTAGTCGTATTTCGGGCAATAAAAAAGGCCCCCGAGGGAGCCTGTGTCTTGCGCATGGGAGGTCATCGCCCGGCGGTTACACCGCCTTGCCCACGCGCTTTCCTACGAGAATGAGTGCCTTTTTCATGGTGCCGGACAATAGAATTGGTTTGACGCCCCTGTCAACGGCGAATGTGCACTTGGCCGGATCAGGCTGCACCAATGCGTTTCCAATAGATGAGGGTGGCTGTGAGCCCGCCATGCGGCTTCAGCGCATAATCCGGTATTTCGCCGGCCAGCGTGAAGCCGAGCTTTTCATAGAGGCCGGAAGCCCCCTCCTCTTTTGCCGTGTCGAGGACCAACAGGGTGCGGCCTTTCTCCATGGCAACGACTTCCGCCGCCTCCATCAGGCGGGTTGCTATGCCCTTGCCGCGGTAATCGGGGCGGGTCATCAGCTTGGCGATCTCGGCCCGGTGCGGCTGGTTGGGAGGGCAGTCGAGCAGCAAGGTAACGGTGCCGACCAGCGCCTCGCCGTTCCAGGCTCCAAGCACCGCCCTTTCGCCTCTGGCGGCCGCCTGAAGCGACTTGTTCCAGAAGGCCGCGGCCATCTCTGGCGCCAGCGGATGCATGAAGCTGACCGAGCCGCCGGCAGCGACTGTACCGATCAGCAGATCCGCCAGCATTTTTTGCGTCCCGTCAGTACCGGTGAGTGGCCTGATTTCGATCGAACTCATGTGGTTCCCCTGCGCCGTCTGTCACTCGAAATGACTGGTCCGCTTCCGCTTCCTGGCCCGGCGGATTTCCGCGATGCGATCGGCGTCTTCCTCTTGCAGATGTCGCCCGCGTTCCAGCAGTTCGAGCGTGTATTCCTCATAGGTCAGGCCCAGCCGCTCGGCCTTGTCCAGCCGCATCAGCATGATCTCGCGGCTCGGCACTTTCCATGCCTGGGCATAGGCGGTCCGCCAGGCAAGAAAGACATAGGGATCGCCCTTGCTCCAGGGCGGACCGTTATAGTCGTCGAGCGGCGGACCGCCATTGTCGGAGCGTTTCGGACGACGCGCCTTCACCTCAGCTCCTGGCCAACGCAACCAGATAGTCGGCGGCGTCCGGGCCCGGAGCGTGAAAGACGCAATCGGATGGCGCGCCGAGCGCCAGGCAGTCGCCGGGTTCGAGCCTGTGAACGATTTCGCCCTCGGTGAATTCCAGCCGCCCGGAGATCATCCAGATCTGTTGCCTGATGAAGGCATAGGACGCCGCCGGGAAACTTACCTTGGCGCCCGCCGGCAGTTGGACTCGGATCAGTTCGAGCGGCATGTCCGAAACCGGCGAAAGGTGCCGCCGCACATAACCGGTAGCCAGATCGCTCCAGACCGGCTGGTCACGTTCGCGAAGCAGGCCACCGCCTTGCAATTCCGCCCTTGCTATCAAAGTGGAGAGCGTCATGCCGAAGGCGGCCGCAATGCGCACGAGGAGTGCCGCCGTCGGGCTGGTCATGCCGCGCTCTATCGTGCTCAGCATGGCTTTCGAGACATCGGACCGCTCCGCCAATTCAGCCAGGGACCAGCTGCGAACCACCCTTTCGGCATGTATTCTTCTGCCGATGGTCGAAGATATATCGTTCGCTATATCATCCATTAATCCGATATATCGAAAATTCTTCTACGAAGCAACGACCGTTTCGTCCAGTTTTCGCAAACTCCTTAATGTCCGCTAAACCATCCCGCCTCATCCCACCTTAACCCCGTTCGCCTAGGCTCATCGCTTGGGAAAAGGGGACCCGGCCTGTCCATGCTCGTTGAACGCGAAGCCTCCATTGGAGAACCGACTTTGCTGGAGCGCCGCAGGGCGGAGCAGAACGACAAGCGGATTCTGGGCAATGTCGTGCAATGCGATGGCGCGCGCGCCACCATCAGCGCCTATGCCGACGATATCGAAGGCACGGTCACCGGCCTGTGGAGCGTCGGCAAGATGATCTCGATCAATCTCGGCACATCACGAACCGTCGGCCTCGTCTACGAAATCGGCAAGTCGGATCGTGCCTGGAGCAGCGAGGGCCAGAATCCGATCGAGGTCAGCATCGAATTGATCGGCGAGGTGCGCGACGGTGCCGAACCCGGCGCGAAGCCGGTCTTCGACCGTGGCATCACGACCTATCCGCATATCGGCGCCATTGCCCATCGAATCCGCAGCCGCGACCTGCAGGCCGTCTACGATCTCGCCGGTCGTCATTCGATCACCATCGGCACGCTGTCGCAGGACGAGGCCATCGACGCCAATATCGCCATCGACGATACGCTGGCGCGCCATTTCGCCATTGTCGGCACCACCGGGGTCGGCAAATCGACCGCCGTGTCGCTGCTCTTGCGCAAGTCTATCGCCGCCCGGCCCGACCTGCGCGTGCTAATCCTCGATCCACACAACGAGTTCGCCGCGTCGTTGCCCGAATATTGCGTCAGGGTCGATTCGACGACGCTCGACCTGCCCTTCTGGATGTTCAAGCTCGAAGAATTTGCCGAAGTGCTGTTTCGCGGCCGCGAGACGGTCCCGGAAGAGGTCGACGCCTTGCGCGATCTTATTCCCGCGGCCAAGAACCTCTACCGCAATCCTAACTCCGGCAACTTTCTACGGCGCAGCACCGATGCGCTGACCGCCGACGCGCCGGTGCCCTATCGCATTGCCGACCTCATCAAGCTGGTCGACGAGCGCATGGGATTGCTGGAAAGCAAGAACGATCGCCCGACCCTCAGGTCACTGAAGACACGCATCGAATTGGCGGCATCCGATCCGCGCTACCGTTTCATGTTCAACTCGCGCCTGATCGAAGACACCATCCACGAGACGATCGGCAACATTTTCCGCGTGCCGCATCACGGCCGCCCGGTGACCTGCTTCGAAATGGCCGGCATGCCGTCCGAGGTGGTCAATTCCGTTTGCTCGGTGCTGGCGCGGCTGGCCTTCGACCTGGCATTGTGGAGCGAAGGCCGCCTGCGGCTGCTCTTCCTGTGCGAGGAAGCGCATCGCTACATGCCCGCCGATCCGCGCCTCGGTTTCGCACCGACGCGGCATGCGCTGTCGCGCATCGCCAAGGAAGGCCGTAAATATGGCTGTTATCTCGGCGTCGTCACCCAGCGCCCGGGCGAACTCGACCCGACGATCCTGTCGCAGTGCTCGACGTTCTTTGCCATGCGGCTCGCCAACGAGCAGGACCAGGCGATCATCCGCTCGGCGATCGCCGATTCCTCGGCTTCGACGCTGGCGTTCCTGTCTTCCATGGGCCAGCGCGAGGCCATCGCCTTCGGGGAAGGCGTGGCGACGACGATGCGGATGAAGTTCGAAAAGCTCTCCGAGGATTTGATCCCCCGCACGGCCAAGCGTGCGGACGCCTTGCCGTCCGAAACCGGCGACGAGGTCGACCTCGTGGCGATCGTCGAACGGCTGCGCAACGTGCCGAAATCACAGCAGGCAATGCCTTTCGCGGAAGTCGTCGATCCGGGCCGGCAGGCCGGCGATTCGGACTATCGCAAACCGTCGGCCGCACGCACCCAGCGGAACGACGATTTCGACTTGCGCTACGGCCTCAAGCCGGCGACCTTCGGGCTGCGTCCCCCAGAATGATTGAGCCGAGCGACTTTTAGGCAGCGCTCGCAGATATCACAGCTGAGCTTCGATGGCTGTCTTGTCTATAACTGACCACACCTGGCGAATTTTCCCTCTCTGAAACTCATAGAATACGTTCTCGGCAAACGAAATTCTCTTCCCGCTTACATCGAGCCCAAGGAACGTTCCCCTTGGCGCGCAGTCGAAGCTTAGCCGGCTCGCTATATAAGGCGGATCGGCAACCAATAGCTGAATGTCGAAGTAAAGGTCCGGAATTTCGTCGAAGTCTCTCACCAACATTTCGAGATAGCCGGACAATCCGAGCTTGCGACCGTTGTGAGTCACCTCATCATGAACAAACCGCCCCAGATTTGGCCAATCCTGCTTGTTCAGGCATGCAATGTAGGCCCGGTAAAGATCGGAGAGGTCGGATTTAGTCACGGCAACACCTCTATTTCCGGCAAGCTCCGCAAAGGCAGCATCTCAGCTTGACTGGGTGACGTCGGTCTGCGTGCATCGGAAACGCAGAAAACGATACCAGACGGCCAGCATCACGAATTCAATGACGGAATTTCAGGCGCAGACGCGGTTGCGCCCTTGCCTCTTCGCCTCGTAGAGCTGGCGATCGGCGCGGCGATAGAACTCCTCGGCGGTTTCCTTGCGATCCCAGACGGCAAGCCCGACACTGGTCGTGATTTTCAGTCGGACATTGCCTGTCAGCACCGACATGTTGGCGATCGCCTTGCGGATGCGCTCGGCGAATTTGGATAGCAGTTCGGCGTCCATATTGGGCGTGACCACCGCGAACTCCTCGCCGCCCAGGCGCGCCACCACGTCGTGATAGCGTGTCATGTCCTTGAGACAGTTAGCGACGGCCCGCAACACCTCGTCGCCGACATCGTGGCCGTGGCTGTCGTTGACCTGCTTGAAATGGTCAAGGTCGAGGATCATCAGCCCGACTGGTTTCTCGATGCGACGGAACTCTTCGAGATATTCCTTCAGCGCATCGTCGAAGTAGCGCCGGTTCTGCATGCCGGTGAGGCTGTCCGTGAGCGCCGCATGCTCCAGCGTCTCCGAACGCGCGCTGAGCGAAACGGTCATGGCCCGCAGCTTGCCTTCTTCCGTCGCCTGCTTTCGGATCAGCGGGTAGATGAAGAAAATGCCGAAGAACAGCGCAGTCGTTAGCAGCACGCCGGTCGCAAACAGCAGCTTGTTGAGATAGATGATTTCATCGAGTTCCGAAGGCGTATTGCTAATGTCGGCGGCCAAGGTTTGCAGGAGCCCATAGGCGTAAAGCGTCACCAGGCCGGCGGCCAGGATCACAAAAATAAATACGAAAAAGGCTGATTCCGCCTTGTGGAAACGCATCTGCTCCCCGTTGGAAAGTTCCTATCGATCTTATGGCATGCGCGAACTTACGGACAGTTAACCTGGACAACTTCAACGCGAAATGCCCCCTCGGCGTCGACTTTTCAGGTTGCGCTCGAAGGAGGGGGTGAGAGCATCGAGTCGATCCCCTTACCAGGACGCAATCTCCGCCATTCCGGGCCTAATTGATGCCTGAACCAGGTCGCCTGCCGTTTGGCATATTGCCGCGTGGCGATTTTCGCACGCTCGATGGCCTCGG
Source organism: Mesorhizobium sp. M1428 (assembly GCF_040317515.1). NCBI lineage: Bacteria > Pseudomonadati > Pseudomonadota > Alphaproteobacteria > Hyphomicrobiales > Phyllobacteriaceae > Mesorhizobium > Mesorhizobium sp. M1428. Next base: position 279,987 of record NZ_JAMYKT010000001.1, on the reverse strand, counting down.
GAAAACTGATGGCGCCGGCCAGCGCGGCCTGAAGCTCGCGAACACCGATTGCTTTCATCGCCGGCAGGTCGGGATCGAGGCCGAGCGCTGAAAGCTGTTTCACCTCGTCCAGTGCCCCCTTGTCCAGCATGCGGTCGAAGCGGGCATCGATCCGCTCCACCAGCGCCGCTCGCTCCGGCTCGATGACGAAAAAGCGCGCGCTGCTCCTGTCGATCAACGGCCGGCCACGCGCGGCCTGCCAGTCCAGGATGGAACGGCCCGACGCGTCGAGCACCTCCAGCGCCCGCACGATGCGCTGGCCATCCGTCGGCTTCAGCATCATGCCGGCCGCAGAATCCTCGCGCAACAGGATGCGGTGCAATCTCACTGCACCCTGTTCCTGGAGCTCGTAGCGCCAGCGATCACGGATCGATTTCGGAATGTCGGGCATCTCCGAGATACCTTCCGTGAGCGCCCGGAAATAAAGCCCGGTGCCGCCGACGAAAATCACTGGCCGCCCCGAAAACGTGCCGTCGTCGATCAGCTTTATGACATCACGCAACCAAGCGCCGGTGGAATAGGCGGTGGACGGATCGACGTGTCCATAAAGAAAGTGGGGGACGCGGGCGAGTTCGGCAGGACCAGGCCGTGCCGTCAGCACGTCGAGCACCGAATAGCCTTGCATGGAATCGGTGTTGATGATGACACCGCCATTGCGCTCGGCGAGGTCGAGTGCGAGCGCCGACTTGCCGCTGGCGGTCGGCCCGGCTATCAGGATCGCGTTCTTCACGCGGCCTTCGCCCGCCTGTCCGCTGGAATTTTCGATGCCGCTGATCGCCACGCTTCTATCCCATCCCGCCGGCCGCGCATTGACGTCGACGCTAGCGAATATGGCCTCGCGGTCGGTCGGCGCAAGCGCTGTTCGCTGGCTGGCCGAAGGCATCGCCTGCGAACTCGACTTGCCGGAGACCGCCGACGCTTCCGAAATAACGGCGCGCCTGCAGGCCGCGCTTGCTTCCGAACCGATCGACGTGGCCGTCCAGCCGGCTGAGAACAGGCGCAAGAAGATCCTGATCGCCGATATGGATTCGACGATGATCGACCAGGAATGCATCGACGAGCTTGCCGACGAGATCGGCGTCAAAGATCGTGTCGCCGCCATCACCGCGCGATCGATGAACGGCGAGATCGCATTCGAGCCGGCCTTGCGCGAGCGCGTGGCCCTGCTCGAGGGTCTCGATGCCGCAATCATCGACCGCATCATAGATAATCGCCTGACGCTTGCCTCCGGCGGCCGCACGCTCGTCCAGACAATGGCGGCCAGCGGCGCCTGGACGGCGCTGATTTCCGGTGGTTTCGACATCTTCACCACCCGCATCGCAGCATTGCTCGGCTTTCACGAAAATCGCGCCAACCGCCTGATCGAGCAGGATCGCCGCTTCACCGGTTTGGTCGCCGAACCGATCCTCGGCCGCGCCGCCAAGGCCGAAGCCCTTATCGAGATTTCGGCCCGCCTCGGCCTGACGCCTGCCGATGCCATTGCCGTCGGCGACGGCGCCAACGATCTCGACATGATCCGTCTTGCCGGCATCGGCGTCGCCTTGCATGCCAAGCCGGCGGTGGCAGCCGAGGCAAAGATCCGCATCGACCACGGCGACCTCACCGCCTTGCTTTATCTGCAGGGTTATCGCCGGGAGGAATTTGTCGAATGACGCCGATCCGCACCGAGCGCCTGATCCTGCGCAACTGGGAAGATCGTGACCGCGATCTCTTCCATCGCATCAATTCCGACGAGCGCGTCATGGAATTCTTTCCGTTTCGGCGCGACCGTGCCCAGGCTAACGCCAAGATGGATGAGTTGCGCGCGGCTATCGATCGCGACGGCTTCGGCTTCGCGGCCGCTGAGATCGCAGCCACAGGTGAATGCATCGGCTTCGTCGGCATAACCCGAACCGATCATTTGCCATTCCTGCCGCCCGGCACGATCGAGATCGGCTGGCGGCTGGCACCCGAATTCTGGGGCCGCTTCTATGTCACCGAAGCAGCCGAAGCCTGGCTCACCTATGGCTTTGAAAGACTTTGCCTCGACGAAATCGTGTCCTTCGCAGTCAAGGATAACAGCCGGTCCACTGCCGTCATGGAGCGCCTGGGCATGACCGCCGACCCGGCCTCCGACTTCGACCATCCCGGTGTTCCGGACAGCCACACCGCACTCAGGCGACATGTCTTCTACAGGCTGCCACGCACAGACTGGCAGGCAAGAAAAAAGGCGACCCGCTAGCCGCCCTTTTCCTTTTCAACATCAGAGTGTTGCAGGCGCTTCCGGACTCAATCCATCCGGATTGTCACAAACCTCAGCTCGCCGGTCTTCGACGCCAGCATCAAAAGCGCGTTCTTGCGCCCCTGCTCCTTCAGCGCACCGATCCGGTCCATGACGTCCTTGGGCGTTGCGACCGATTCCTGCGCGATCTCGGTGATCACCTCGCCCGGCTGGATGCCGCGTTCGGCCGCCGCCGAATCCTTGGTGACGTCGGTCACGACGACGCCGGAAACGTCGGCGGCGATGCCGAATTTCGTGCGCGTCTCGTCATTGAGCTCGCCGATCGTCATGCCGAGCACGGAAGCCGTCGAAACCGCAGGTGCCTTGTCGGCATCATCCTGGTCGGTGTTGCCGTTTTCACCGCCGCTGGCGAGCTTTTCGCCGTCTTCGAGCCGGCCGAGCGTCACCTTGACCGTCTGCTCGACTCCTTTGCGCACGATGATCACGTCGACCGCCTTGCCGACCGGGCTTTCCGCCACGACGCGCGGCAGGTCGCGCATTTCATGGATGTCCTTGCCATCGAACTTGATGATGACGTCGCCGGCCTGGATGGTGCCGTTGTCGACCGGCCCACCCTTGATGACGCCGGCGACCAGCGCGCCCTTGGCGGTCGCCATGCCCAGGCTTTCGGCAATGTCGTCGGTCACCGGCTGGATGCGCACGCCGAGCCAGCCGCGCCGCGTCTCGCCGAACTGGCGAAGCTGGTCGACGACGCCTGAGGCAAGCTGCGACGGGATCGAGAAGCCGATGCCGATCGAGCCACCCGACGGCGAGATGATTGCCGTGTTGATGCCGATAACCTCGCCGCTGCTGTTGAACAGCGGTCCACCGGAATTGCCGCGGTTGATCGCGGCATCGGTCTGGATGAAGTCGTCATACGGGCCCGAATTGATGTCGCGATTGCGCGCCGAGACGATGCCGACTGTCACCGTGCCGCCGAGACCGAACGGATTGCCGATCGCCATTACCCAGTCGCCGACACGCATCTTGTTGGAATCGCCAAACTTCACAGCCGTCAGTCTGTGCCCTTTCGGATCGACCTTCAGCACCGCGACGTCGGTCTTGGTGTCGGTGCCGACCAGCGTCGCCTTGAGCGTCACACCGTCGGAGAAATTCACCTCGATGTCGTCGGCATCGGCAATGACGTGGTTGTTGGTCACCACGATGCCCTGCTCGGCGTCGACCACAAAGCCGGAGCCTAGCGACTGCACCTTTTGCCCGCCGCCGCCCTTGTCGCCGCCACGGTTCTTGAAGAAATCGTCAAAGAAGTCCTGGAAGGGTGAGCCTTCCGGGAGCTGCGGCATCGGCACCGCGCCCGGCCCCTCAGTGCCCTTCACCGTCTGCGACGTCGAGATGTTGACCACCGCGCCGAGCAGGCCGGCGGCGAGATCGGCAACCGAGGGCGGCCCGTCGGCTGCCACTGTCGGCGTCACGAACGACGGAACGGCAACGGCGCCGACCAGAAGCGCAGCGGCCCCGGCGATGAACGTCCGCCTCGCTGAACGCAGAAGGGTGGTGGATGTCATCGAAAGGCCTCCGGGTGTTCTAAAAACGCGCTTCGGCAAAAACGCCGCGTCGCGTCATGTTGGCAAGAAATAAGGCACGTTTGCGGCTACGGCTACCGCCAGAGGATAAATCCTCCGTTACGCCGGCTATCCCTGCACCGGCCCTACTGGCCGGTGCCTGGCTGCGCCGCCGGTGGCGCGGGAACGGCCGGCGCTGGCGGTGGTGCTGCAGGCGTTTCCTTGCTGTTCGGATCGCGGAAAAAGCGGAAGAACTCGGAATTCGGCGACAGCACCATCGTCGTTCCGCTGCTGTTCAGCGCAGTGCCATAGGCATTCATCGACCGATAGAAATCGAAGAAGGCCGGATCGCGCTGATAGGCTCCGGCAAACGTGGCGCTGCGCTGGGCTTCACCTTCACCACGCAGGATTTCAGACTCTTTTTGCGCTTCGGCGACGATTTCGACCACTTCGCGGTCGGCGCGAGCCCTGATCCGCTGCGCTGCCTCATTGCCTCGCGCCCTCAGCCGCTCGGCTTCGGCGAGACGTTCGGCCTTCATGCGGTCGAAGGTCTGCTGCGAGACTTCGGCCGTGAGATCGGTGCGGCGGATGCGGACATCCTCGATCTGCAGGCCAAGCGAGGTGGCATCGGGCCTCAGCTGATCGCGCACCTCACGCATCATTACGGCGCGCTCTTCCGAGAGTGCCGCCTCGAAGTCGCGCAGGCCGTAGACGCGGCGCAAGGCAGCGTCGAGACGCGTCCTCAGCCGGGCCTCGGCCAGCTCGATCTGGCCGGAGACCGCGGCGCGGAACACACGCGGATCCGAGATACGATAGGCGATAAAGGCATCGACCTCATAGAACTTGCCGCCCGAAACCTGGACGCGGATGTTGTCGAGGTCGAAGCGCAGGACCCTGTTTTCGATCAGCTGCACGGTGTCGGCATCGAAGAAGGAGAATGGCGCCTTGAAATAGATGCCCGGCTGGTTCTTGACGTCGACGATTTCGCCGAACCTGAGCACCAGCGCCTGCTGGCGCGCATTGACGACGAAGACCGACGAATAGAGCAGGAACAGGATGACCGCGGCGATGACCGCAATGACAGGAAGACGGTTGGCCATCACTGGTTTCCTCCGGTGGCCGGTGCCGGCGCCTTCTGCTGCAATGCCGGCAGCGGCAGGTAGGGAACGACCCCTTGCCCGTTGCCTTGCTCGACGATGACCTTGCTCGAATCCTTCAGCACCCTCTCCATCGTTTCCAGGTAGAGCCGCTTGCGCGTCACCTCCGGCGCCTTGGCATATTCGTCATAAACCGAGATGAAGCGCTGCGCCTCGCCTTCGGCCTCCTGCACGACCCGGTTCTTGTAGGCGGCCGCGTCTTCGCGGATCTGTGCGGCCGCACCGCGTGCCTGGCCGAGCTTCTGGTTGGAATACTGATTGGCCTGCTCGACGAACTTGTCCTCGTCCTGCTCGGCGCGCTGCACCTCGTCGAACGCGTCTGCCACCTCGCGCGGTGGCGCGGCGTCCTCGATCGAAATGGCGTTGACGTTGAGGCCGGCCTTGTAGCCGTCCAGCGTCGTCTGGATGATCTCACGCACCGACGCCGCAATGCCTTGCCGGTCGTCGCGGAAAATGTCCTGCGCCGGGCGCCGGCCGACGGCTTCGCGCATCGCGCTTTCGGCGACCTGCTGCAGCATGCCGTCCGGGTCGGACACGTCGAACAGATAGGCCTTAGGGTCGGAGACCTGATAGGCCACAGAAAACTGCACATTGACGATGTTCTGGTCGCCGGAAAGCATCAGGCCATTGCCGCTGGAACTGCCGCCGCCGATACTGACAAGCTGCTCGGCGATGTTGGCGGTCTCGACCGTTTCGATGGGCCACCAATGGAAATGCAGGCCAGGCTGCGAGAGCTCCGCCTTCGGCTGGCCGAACCTGAGTTCCACCGCAACTTCGTCGGGCTGCACTGTGTAGACCGCCTTGAACGCCCATAGCACCACCAGCGCCGCGGCAATCAGTCCGAACACGGCCGGGCTCGCGCCACCGCCGCCCGGCAGTGCGCGCCGCAACCTGTCCTGCCCGCGCCGGATGATATCCTCGAGATCGGGAGGCGAGCCCTGCGGGCCGCTGGGTCCCTTGGGTCCCTGTCCCCAAGGTCCCTGATTGTTGCCGCCGCCCCACGGGCCGCCGCCGCCGCTCTTGTCGTTCCAGGGCATGAATGTCCTTTCGCTTGGAATTCCCTCGAGCGCCGGTTCGCCGGCGCAAAATCCAATATTATTCTTCTATAGGGATGCAACGGCACGCTTTCAACGCGATCGGCTGCCGTCACAGTCCGCCTTTGGGTCCATTTAGACCTGTCACGACGCTTTGTCGTCTTCAATTCACGTCGCGGCGCCGCTCGTAAACCGAATAGCGTGTCGCATGGCTGTCCTTCTCACCGGCCTCAACCTCCTGTGAGCGGACGATCCGCCATAGCGCCGGGTCGATCGGCGGGAAATGGGCGTCGCCGTCGACCGCGGCCAGAACATGGGTCACGTGCAGCCGATCGGCCAGCGGTAGCGCCTGAGCATAGATCTCGCCGCCGCCGATGACGCAGATCTCGTCGGCGCCGGCCATGCAGCGCCCGCGCACCGTCGCCAGCGCGATTGCGTCCTCGATCGAGTGCGCGACTTCGACGCCCTCGGCGCGCCATGCCCTGTCCCGCGTCACCACGATGTTGAGCCTGCCTGGCAACGGTCGGCCGATGCCTTCATAGGTCTTGCGGCCCATGATGATGGGCTTGCCCATCGTATCGGCTTTGAACCGCTTGAGATCGGTGGACAGCCGCCACGGCAACCCACCCTCGCGCCCGATCACGCCGTTCTCGGCGATGGCGACATAAATCGCGAGGTCCATCAGCCGCCGTTCCCGCCATCGGATGGCTCCAGCAGCAATATGTCGATGTCGTGCTCGGGGTAGAAGTTCTGCGCCTTCATCTCGAACGTCGTCGGTCCGATTTTCCTGACGTTTTCGCCGCAAAACGAGACCAGGTTCTTCGGATCGCCCTTGTCGACGGTCAGCTTGAACGTGCCGATGTTTCCCGACGCCCAGTTGCCGCCCGTGGTCAGGATATAGGCGATGCGGTTCTCGAAATACTTGGGGTAGCCGTCGGGATCGTCCTTGGCTGCCTTGCGCACGGCGTTTTCGAAGGCATCGTCCATGCAGTAGCGGGTCTTGTAGGCGGCATACTGACCCTGGAACTGGCCGTCATAGAAGAAGCTGACCGAGGAGGTGCCGCCGACGCTCGGCTTGTAGCGATGCGAGACATGGACCGCCTTGTTTGCCGGAAAAGTCGAGCGCCACCAATAGGTCGAGCGCAATTGCCAGAACGGCGTGTAGACGGTCTTCATGCCCGAACCGTCGTCGGCAGTGTCCTGGATGATGATGCCGCGGTTGACCCAGTCGTCGGCGACCGCTTGCGGCAGCTTTGCCAGCGCTGCCTTGGCCGCGTCGCCGAACGGATAGAACGGCACGCCCTGCGCCTTCAGGTCGGCGCCGATATCGATGCCGAGCGCGAACACTTTCTGCTCGAGCTGCGGCTTTGCCGGCACCCCGTCGATCGTCACTTCGAAGCCGAGGAAATTGTCGCTCTGCGCCTCCGGAATCGCCGGGATTTCTTCGGGATCGCCTTCGATGTCGGGCATCGGAAAGGCGACGATTGCATCGACATCCTTGTCGGTGTTGTTGCGGAAGACGTAATCGACCGTCACTTTTTCCGGCGAGATGTAGAGATCCTCGCTTTCCATCGCCACCGCATCGCTGCGCGAAAGGATCAGCCCACCGGTGCCGAGTTCGGCAACCGAATCATTGGCGAGCGCAGGCGTAGCCGAGAGCGCCAACGCTGCGGTCAGGACGTAACGGAACATGGAAACTCCCCCGGCGAAAATGCCAACATGACTCTAGCTGTTCAATGTGGCGTTTCAAAGCCTTTCGGCAAACGCGCCGGCGCCTGCCGACATGTCATGCCGGTCTAGACACGCCGGCCCCGATCGGGCAGGAGTTCGCCCATGCGCAAGCTTCTTGTCATCGGCATCGGCGCCGGCAATCCGGAGCACATGACGGTCCAGGCCATTAACAGCCTCAACCGGGCCGACGTTCTGTTCATTCCCGACAAGGGCGCCAAGAAGAACGATCTCGCCGAATTGCGCCGCCAGATCTGCGACCGCTTCGTCACTAACCCAAACTCGCGCCGCGTTGAATTCGATGTGCCGGTGCGCGCCGAGCCGGCGCCTTCCTACCGCTCGACTGTCGACGACTGGCACGAGGCGATCGCCGCGATCTACGAAGGCCTGATCCGCGACGAACTCCCCGAAGATGGCTGCGGCGCCTTCCTGATCTGGGGCGATCCGTCGCTCTACGACAGTGCGCTGCGCATCCTGGAGCGCGTACGCCTGAGAGGCAATGTCGCGTTCGAGTTGGAGGTCATCCCCGGCATCACCGCCATCCAGGCACTCGCAGCCAGCCACAAAATGGCATTGAACCGGATCGGCGACGCCATTTTGATCACCACCGGCCGCCGGCTCGCCGAGGAAGGTCTGCCCGAAAACGCCGGCAGCACCATCGTCATGCTGGACGGCAAATGCGCCTTCAACACGCTGGACGACAAAGACGTCACCGTCCACTGGGGCGCCTATCTCGGCACGGCCGACGAGATCGTCATCTCGGGCCGGATTGGCGACGTCGGCGACGAGATCGTGAGCACCCGTGAGGAGGCCCGCCGGACAAAAGGCTGGATCATGGACACCTATCTGCTGCGCAAGCCCGGCGAGCTTGAGGAGTAGCAAGGATCACGCGCGGCATGAATTCCGCCGAGTTCACGCAGCGTCGATCTCGGCCTGCAGCGCCTCCATATGTGCCGCCGCTGCTGAAGACGCGGCCCGCTCGATGGCGCGGAAGCGGCTGACGACCGCCAAGCCCACCGAGGTCAACTGAGCGCCGCCGCCTTTCTTGCCGCCCGTCTGTGCCGCTACCAGCGGTTTGCCGAACACGCGGTTCATGTCTTCGACCAGATCCCAAGCGTGCTTATAGGACATCTCCATGCCGCGCGCCGCGGCCGAAATCGAGCCGAAGGCGGCGATCTGTTCCAGAAGCTCGATCTTGCCCGGCCCGATGCGGCCATCTGGATCGAGATTTATCCGCAAACTCAGCGACGGCATTTGCTCCTCCGCAGTCACGCCATTCTACAAGTTCTCCAGCGATACCGCTATTCCAAAACGATATAGCGACAGTATCCGCCGTTCACCCATCCGCCTCGGCCGGCAAGCCGGCGCCGGTATTCGCCCGGTCGAAGCTCACTGTCTTGACCACCGCGAAGACTTTTCGACCAGGCCGAAGCCCCAGCGTCTGCCGCGACTGTTCGGTGATGCGGGCAAGCACGGTTGCGCCATTGCAGTCGAGGCCAATCTCGACCGTAGGCCCTTCGCCCGGCTCTATCGCCACGATCGTGCCCGGCAATATGTTGAGCGCGCTGAGGCCAACCGGCTGCTCGGTGGCGATCATCACGTCGCGCGCACGGATACGGACACGCACCGGCGCACCGACCGGCGTTGCCAGAAGAGGCACACGGATCTCGCCCGCCGCTGAGCCCAGCACGGTCATGCCAAACGCCTCGTCGTGGCGCAGAACCGCGGCATCCAGCACGGCACCGCCCTCGCTGCGCTCTTCGGCCGGCAACAGATCCAGACGCTGCATGATCGCTCCGGTCGGACCGGAAGCGGCGACCTTGCCTTGCACCAGCACCACGACGTCGCTCGCCAGCCGCGCCACTTCGGCGATCGAGTGGCTGACATAGACGATCGGGATTTTCGTCTCGTCGCGCAGCCGCTCGATATAAGGCAAGATCTCGGCCTTGCGCGCCTCGTCGAGCGAAGCCAGCGGCTCGTCCATCAGCAGCAATTTCGGACTGGCAAGCAGCGCCCGGCCGATTGCCACGCGCTGCTTCTCGCCACCGGAGAGTTTTGCCGGCCGCCGGTCGAGCAAATGACCGATGCCGAGCAGTTCGACCACGCTATTGATATCCGCATAGCGCTCTGCAGCCGGCGTGAACCAGCGGCCATAGCGCAGATTGCTCGCCACGCTCATATGCGGAAACAGCCGCGCATCCTGGAACACCATGCCGATCCGTCGCTTGTGCTTCGGCACGAACAGGCCGGCATCGCTATCGACCAGAACGCGGCCCTCGGCCGCGATGCGGCCTTTGTCGGGGCGGATCAGCCCGGCAATCAAATTGATCAGCGTCGTCTTTCCGGAGCCGGAAGGCCCGAAAAGCGCAGTCAGCCGCCCGGCGCTCTCGAAGCGGGCATTGACCGCGAAATCGCCAAGCCGGTGGCTGATGTCGACCTGAACCGTCATTCGATGTCCATCCGCCGGCCGACGCGCCGCGCCAGCACTTCCGAGGCAACAAGTGCAGCCATCGAGATGACGATCGAGATCAGCGTCAGCCTGAGCGCGCCGGCGTCGCCGCCGGGAACCTGCGTGAAAGTGTAGATCGCCGACGGCAGCGTCTGGGTCTCGTTCGGAATGTTGGAGACAAAGGTGATCGTCGCGCCGAATTCGCCCATCGCCTTGGCGAAGGAGAGGATCGCACCGGCGATCAGGCCGGGCAGGATCAGCGGCAGCGTGATCGTGCCGAATACCCATAGCGGATTGGCGCCGAGCGTGCCGGCGGCCGCCTCGATTTTGCGGTCGACCGCTTCGATCGACAGCCGGATCGCCCGCACCATCAATGGAAAGCCCATCACGCCGCAGGCGAGCGCGGCGCCTGTCCAGCGAAACGAAAAAACGATGCCGAAATGCTCGGCCAGGAAGGCCCCGGCCGGACCACGCTTGCCGAAAGTCAAAAGCAGCAAATAGCCGGTCACCACCGGCGGCAGGATCAGCGGCAGATGCACCAGACCGTTGAGCAGTGTCTTGCCCCAGAACTGGCCACGGGCGAGCACAAGGGCGATTGCTACGCCCGGCGGCAGGCTGGCAATCATCGCCACGGTCGCCACCTTGATCGACAGCCGGACCGCATTCCATTCGTCGGGAGCGAGGTTCAGCAGCCAGTTCATGTACGGTGCCGTTCGTCAGTTGCTCGGCGCAAGCATTGTAAAACCTTGCGCCTTGAAGAGTTCGCCAGCCTTGGCGGATTGCAGGCATTTCAGGAATGCCGGGGTATCCTTGCCCTTCGAATCCGCAAGCTGGGCAACCGGATAGATGATCGGCGGATGTGTATTGTCGGGGAAAGTGCCGATCACCTTCACGCCGGGCTCCGCATGCGCATCCGTGGCATAGACGATGCCGAGTGCTGCCTCGCCGATCGACACCAGTTTTAGGGCGGCGCGCACATTTTCGGCCTGCGCCACCTTGCCTTCGACGGAAGACCAGACACCGAGCGATTCGAGGGCTGCCTTGCCGTATTTGCCTGCCGGCACCGCCTTGACATCGCCCATGGCAAGTTTGCCGTCACCGACGAGCCCGGCAAGATCGAACCCCTTTTCAATCCTGGTCTCGACCTTGGAATCCCGCGGCGCAATCAGCACGATCTGGTTGCCAAGCAATTTCACTTCGGTGCCGGGCTTGGTCAGCTTCCTGTCGGCAAGATACTTCATCCAGTCGAGATCGGCAGAGATGAACAGGTCTGCCGGCGCGCCGCTTTCGATCTGCCTGGCCAGCGCCGAGCTCGCCGCGTAGGAAATGGTTGCCGCCTCGCCGACATCGGCCTCGCAGGCCTTGTTGACGGCGTCGAGCCCGTCCTTCAGGCTCGCCGCAGCAAACACGACCACCTTGTCATCGGCATGGGCCGCCGGCACCGCAGCCATCAGCATGGCGGCGAGACCCGCGAGGGCAATCGTCGTCGAACCTTTGCGCGCCTGCATGAAACTCTCCTCGTCCCGGATCGCCCAGAGCCGTCCATCGATATATCCATGTGAACATAACAAGGAAAGGCTCTTTACCGGCGACGGCATTCTGAGCTCAGGTTTCTCGGCGTGCGATAACCTCCGTTGGATACAGCGGTGTCGAGGCCAAAGGAAATATCACGTGAAATCAGTACCCGCGGCACGGGCAAGCGAGCGCAGCTGCAGCAGGCAATTTCGATATGGACAGTCAGGTAGGTCCTAGACCGCGATCGGCGCCTTGATCGTCGCGTCGGCGAAATAGTTCTCGAGCCGGAAATCCTCGAAGCGGAAGGCAAAGAGATCCTTCACCTCGGGATTTATCCAGAGCGTCGGCAACGCCTTGGGCGTGCGCCGCAATTGTTCGCGCGCCTGCTCGAAATGGTTCGAGTAAAGATGCGCGTCGCCGAGCGTGTGGATGAAATCGCCGGGTTTCAATCCGGTTACCTGCGCCACCATCAGCGTCAGCAACGCATAGGAAGCAATGTTGAACGGCACACCGAGAAAGATATCACCCGAACGCTGGTAGAGCTGGCAGGAAAGCTTGCCTTCCGAAACATAGAACTGGAACAGGCAGTGGCAGGGCGGCAACGCCATGGCCTCCACCTCGGCCGGGTTCCACGCCGAAATGATCAGCCGCCGCGAATTAGGATTTTTGCGTATCTCCTTCAGGAGATTCGCAATCTGGTCGATGGCGCCGCCATGGCCGTCCGGCCACGACCGCCATTGTTTGCCATAGACCGGGCCGAGATCGCCATTCTCGTCGGCCCATTCATCCCAGATCGAGACGCCGTGATCGTTGAGATACTTGATGTTGGTGTCGCCGGCCAGGAACCACAAAAGCTCGTGGATGATCGACTTGAGGTGCAGCTTCTTGGTGGTGGTGACCGGAAAGCCGCGGGCCAGGTCGAAGCGCATCTGGTAGCCGAATACCGAGCGCGTTCCGGTGCCGGTGCGGTCGCCGCGATCGGCGCCGTTTTCCAGCACATGCTTCAGAAGGTCGAGATACTGGCGCATCGGCTCCGGTCCGATTCGGGTTGTCAGCCATCATAGCCGAATGACCGTCGGCCGAACACAGCAAAGCGAGACGATTCCACCGGAGCCCACCGGCACCGGCGGCGAGTTTGCTCAGAGCGAGCCGAGCATGCCCAGATCCTTGGCGACGAGATAATAGAAGGTCACCCGGCTCTTGCTGTTGTCGGCCGCCATCGCCTTGCAGGTCTTTTCGATAGCCGCATCCGCCCTGGCGCCGTCGGTGACGCCGAGCTTGCCGGCGACCCAGCTGTTCCTGACGCGCTTCAGTTCCTCCGGGTCGGTGCAGGACACCAGCGAGGAATCGCGACTCCTGAGCGCGATGCCCAGATGCTTGACGATCCTGGCAACCGCGTCGGCATCCGCCGCCGCATCATATTTCTTTACGTCTGCGAGATAGTCGGCCATCGAATTTCCCCTCGTCGGCGCCACGGGATCCGGTGGATGAGGATTGTGGCGCGCTGCCGCAAATTATGCGCTAGGTCTCCTCACCGCCGCAAAGCTTCGGTTGAGACCGGCGGCAAGTCAACCCCTTGATGATCCACTTTGACACGGACGAAAGTGGCATTCCGGCCTTTCATTTTCCACCGCCAGTCCCTATATTCGCCTCGTCGGCTCGACCGACTATGGCGATAAACAGGCGATGAAATAAGCCGTTCGGACCCGGGGGCGGTACCCGGCGCCTCCACCAAAAACCGCTGTTCAGGAGCGGCTTTTGCTGGGGGCGAAATAGGATCGACGAAGGTGTAAAGATCGTACTTTTGCCCGGCATTGTACCACCGTTATCGGGCTAAACTTATAGTTGCCAACGACAACTATGCGGAAGCACGTCTCGCCGCGTAAGCGGTGCGACAGCTTCAATTCAAGCCCTAGTGGTTCGCACTTCTAGGCGGGGTTCGGAGGTACCTGGCAACAGAAACCTCCATTTCTCCCCTTTTTGACATGTGCAGCTGCAGGCTCGCCGGCGGGCTTTTTATGCGCCCTGATAGGCCCAAAGATGCCACGGCGTTCATACCAGCCCGTGGCTGATCGCATTGATCGCACCGGCGAATGTTTTGCCTGTGGCCTCATGTGACAACAGCATCTCATTGTGTCCCCTGCCCGTCCGGATCATCGGAAAACAATTGGCGAGCTTGGCAACACGACAGTCGAAGAGCACCGGCCGGTCCACATCGATGATTTCCTGTATCGCATCGTCAAGCTCGGCTGGTTTGTCGCAGCGCAGGCCGACCGCTCCGAACGCATCGGCCAATTTGACGAAATCGGGCAAGGCCTCGGAATAGGAATGTGCGAGGCGGTTGCCGTGAAGAATTTGCTGCCACTGGCGAACCATGCCCATATATCCGTTGTTCAGGATGAATATCTTGATCGGCGCGTCGTACTGGACTGCGGTCGACAGCTCTTTCATGGTCATCTGAACCGATGCGTCGCCGGCGATATCGATGACCAGGCTGTCCGGATGTGCGATCTGCACGCCCAGCGCCGCCGGCAGGCCGTAGCCCATCGTCCCGAGGCCGCCCGAACTCATCCAGCGGTTCGGCTTTTCGAAGCCGTAGAATTGGGCCGCCCACATCTGATGCTGGCCGACTTCAGTGGTGATGTATGTGTCGCGATCCTTCGTCAGCGCGTAGAGACGCTGCACCGCATATTGCGGCATGATCACATCCTTGTTCATCTCATAGGAGAACGAATTGCGTGCGCGCCAGCCGGCGATCCTTCTCCACCACTCCTGGAGGCGGCCTTCATCCGGCTTGCGAGGCAATGCGCGCCATAGACGAACCATGTCATCCAGAACATTGCCGACATCGCCTTGTATGCCGATATCGACATGGACGTTCTTGTTGATCGAGGACGGATCTATATCGATATGGATCTTGCTGGAGTTCGGCGAAAAAGCATCCACGCGCGAGGTCACGCGGTCATCGAAGCGCGCGCCGATACAGATCATGACGTCGCAATCGTGCATCGCCATGTTCGCCTCATAGGAACCGTGCAGGCCGACCATCTTGAGCCAGTTCTTGCCGGAGGCGGGGTAAGCTCCAAGGCCCATAAGCGTCGAAGTGACCGGAAAGTCGGTCAGTTGAACCAGCTCCCGGAGCAGTCTCGATGCTTCCGGGCCGGAATTGACGATGCCGCCGCCGGCATAAATAACGGGACGGCTGGCATTAGCCATCAATTCTATTGCCTGGCCGATCTTGCCGATGTCGCCCTGCAGCTTCGGTTGATAACTCTTCAGTGCGACAACGTCCGAAGGCGGCGTGTACACGCCGGACGCAAACAGAACGTCCTTTGGCATGTCGACGAGAACAGGCCCCGGTCGCCCTGACCGGGCGATGTGGAACGCCCTATGGATCGCTGACGCCAGGTCATTGACGTCTTTGACCAAAGAGTTGTGCTTGGTGCAGGATCGCGTGATGCCAATCGTGTCACATTCCTGAAAAGCATCGGAGCCGATCAATGTTGTCGGCACTTGTCCGGACAGACAGACGATCGGCACTGAATCCATCAGCGCGTCCTGCAGGGGCGTCACGGCATTCGTCGTGCCTGGGCCTGATGTGACCAGCATCACGCCGACCTTGCCCGTAGACCGGGCATAACCCTCCGCGGCATGGCCGGCGCCCTGCTCGTGGCGCACGAGGATATGCTTGATGTCGTCCTGCAGGAATATCTCGTCATAGATCGGCAATATGGCCGCGCCGGGATAGCCGAAAATATGCTCGACACCATTGTCTTTGAGTGCGCGGAGAACGATCTCCGCTCCTGTCATGCGGTTGCTCGTATCCTGAATGGAATTATCGCCTGTCATGGTTCTGTCCCGTAGCGTGATGAGGATGGGTTGACGGGGCATCGCCGAAATCGGGCGTAAGAAGAATTTCGGGCATAAAAAAAGGCCCCGTCGGGAGCCTGTTTGTCGCGCACGGGTGGCTGTCGCCGGATGGTTACACCATCCTGCCCGTGCGCTTTCCTACCACTGCAAGAACCATTGCGATCGTCATGATGATCGACGCTACACAGAAAATCGCGCATCGTCAACGTCTCAGGCTGAGGCGTCTCAGGCTGAGGTAAAAGCCCCATCATCGGAACCTCCGATGGCAGCATTCGTTTCTTCCCGTTTCCCTTCTTCCATGCCTTTGCGGGACAAGGCCTCAGTTTCTCGCCGCGTGTGGTCATGCCCGGCGAGCTGCCTCATGGAGAGATAACATGAACCAGGAAACCACACCAAAACACGAACGCATCCTGATCGCTGGCGGCAGTTCCGGCATGGGGCTGTCGCTTGCCGAACAGCAGCTTGCCGCCGGCGCCGAGGTTACGATCGTCGGCCGCTCCGAGGACCGGTTGTCGGCCGCGCGGCAGCGCTTGCCTCATCCGGAAAGGCTGAGGACGATCGCAGCCGACGTCACAAACGAGGACGAGGTCCAGCGCCTGTTCCAGGATGTCGGCACGCTCGACCACATCGTCTCGACCGCCGCCGACGTTACCGGCGTCTACGTGTTGCTTCCCGAGATGGATATCTCGGTGGCGCGGAAAGTGATGGATTCCAAAATCGTCGGGCCGCTTCTTCTTGCCAAGCATGGCGCGCCTCGTCTGACGCCCGGCGGATCGATCACGCTGACTTCGGGCATCGCCGCCTATCGTCCGGCGGCGAAAGGCTCGGTGGTGGCAGCCGTTAATGGGGCCCTTGGCTCACTCGCCTACGCGCTTGCCATCGAACTGGCGCCGATCCGCGTCAACGTCGTCTCGCCCGGCTGGGTCGACACGCCGATTTGGGATGCCGTCGTCGGCAGCGGCAAGACGGCCGCGCTGGAGGCCATGGCAAAGCGCCTGCTCGTCGGCCGGATCGGCCAGGCAGCCGACATTGCCCAAGCCATCACGTCCCTGATGCATAACGGCTTCATCACCGGAACCGTGCTTCATGTCGATGGTGGCCAGCGGCTGGTCTAGCAATGGCCAAATTTCGCGTACCATTGCGAGGAACAGCCGCAAGACCGGCGCTTGAATGCGCCGGTGGCGCCATACCATGGTGACCGGCGTCACCGGGCTGATTCCGACCCAGGGCAGCACGACGATATTGGCGTCAGCCGCAGAAGCCACGAGACGCGGGACCAGCGCGCATCCCAGACCGCTTTCAACAAGGCTCCGTATCGCGCCCATGCTGGCGAACTCGCCAACCAGCCTCGGACGGTCGGGCAACGTTGCGGCAAACGTTTCGTCGAACATCCGCCGATAGACGCAGCCGGGCTGGGTGACGAGGAAAGCCTCGTCAGCCAGATCGTCGGGCGTCATGGTAGAATGTCCGGCCAACCGGTGATTTGCCGGCATTATGGTGACGAGCTCTTCTACTGCCACTTGCTCGCTTCGCAGCTCCGGCGCCACCGCCGGGACGGCCCCGAAATGGAAAGATACGTCCAGCGCCCCGCTTGTCACGCCGGCACGCAACCCACTGCTATCGTCCACCCTGAGGTTCAGTTCCACATCGGGATGACGCCGATGGAATTCCCCCAGCAAAGCTGGCAAGCGTGTCGAGCAAAGCGTCTCCAGGCCGCCGACCGTCAGGCGACCGGCAAGCGTGCCGCTCGCGTCGGCGACAGCGGAACGGGCTTCGTCCGCGAGGTCGAGGAGATCGTTTGCGTAGTCGAGCAGGCGCTGTCCCGCCGCCGTCAGCTTCAAGCTACGCCGTGACCTGTCGAACAGCGACGTGCCCAGATCGGCTTCCAGCGCCTGGATCTGTTCGGTCACGCTCGATTGGGCAAGATGAACCCGCTCGGAGGCGCGCGTGATGTTCAAGGTGGTGGCGACCGCCACGAAGGTCTTGAGATGTCGAAGCTGCATGTCCTGAACCCGTCATATAGGCATAGGCTGCTTTGAACCGGGACCGCAAACGTGAAAAGGCCGGGAACATCGCCCGGCCTTTTTGTCTCGATAGGTGAAGCTTACTCCGCCGGCGCTTCCGCAACGTCCCGGCTGCGGCCGAGCGTTATCTTGGCCAGCGTGAAGGAGATCGCCGCGCAGAGCGTGATGCCCGCCACCATCGGCAGCGGCGTGCCGTCGAAAAACACGCCGGCGACGCCCATGGCGACCGCGCCGATGGCGAAGTGCAGCGTGCCCATCAGCGCCGACGCGGTGCCGGCGATCTCGCCATGCTCTTCCATGGCCAGCACCGACGTGGTCGGGATGACCAGGCCGAGAAAGCCGTAGCCGATGAACAGCAGCGCCGCCATCACGTCGAGCCGGTCGACACCCGATGCCATCACCGCGAACAGCACCACCATCGTCGTCGCATAGCCGGTCACCGCGACGCGCACCACGCGCTGCAGCCCGAACCGCTCGGATAGCAACCCGGTCAGCTGCGACATGCCGATAAAGGCAACCGCATTGATCGAGAAGAACACGCTGTAGACCGAAGGCGACAGCCCATAATGGTCGATCAGGATGAAGGACGAGCTCGATAGATAGACGAAGAAGCTCGCAATGCCGAAGCCGGCGATGGCCGTCAGGCCAAGGAAGTTGCGGTCCCCCATCAGGAAGCGGTAGCCGGAAAGTGCCGTCCCGAAGGACGACCCGGCGCGCTCCTCGACCGGCCGCGTCTCCTTGAGCGAGGTCGCCAGCAGGATGGTGGCGAGCACGGCCGCGCCCGTCACCGTCCAGAACACAGCGCGCCAGCCGAAATTCTCGATGATCTGGCTACCGGTCAGCGGCGCCAGGATCGGCGACACCGAAAACACCAGCATCAGCAGCGACATCAGCTTGGCGGCCTCGGTGCCGGTATGCAGGTCGCGCACGATCGCGCGCGGCACGGCCATGCCGGCGCTGGCGCCGAGCCCTTGCAGGAAGCGGAAGGCGATCAGCCATTCGATCGAGGGGGCCAGCGCCGAGCCGACGCCGCCGACCATGAACAGCGCCAAGCCGCCGTAGAGCGGCAGCTTGCGGCCAACCATGTCGGAGATCGGTCCGACGACGATCTGGCCGAAGCCCATGGAAAGAAAGAAGATCAGCAGGCTCATCTGCACCGCGGCAGTGCCGGCATGCAGATCCTCGCCGATTGACGGCAGGGCCGGAAGATACATGTCGATGGCAAACGGGCCGATCGCGGACAATAGGCCGAGCACGACCGCAATGCGGAGGAATTTGGCGTTCATGATAGCAGGCTCTTTCGAATTCTGGCTGCCGCCGAGGACCGACGTGTAACCCTAGGACGTTCCATCCCGTGGAGTTCCGACTCTTCTGCGGAACCCCTTCGTGCAAGTCCACAAATTTAGACAGGCTTGTCTAATTCGTCAACCACCTCTATATAGTTTTGCATGAAGGTCAACGTTTCTCCTGACATTTTCCCGCCGCGGGGCCATGAGGCCAAGCGGATGTCGATTGTCGACGCCGCCGCCTCGGTCTTCTGCCGCGAAAGCTTCGCCGGTGCCAATATCGACATGATTGCCGCCGAGGCCGGCGTCTCTCGCCAGACCATCTACAATCATCATGGCGACAAGGAAAAACTCTTCGTTGCCATCGTCCGCGACCTCACCGAACGTTGCAATGCCGGCATCTTTGCCACGATTTCCACTTTTCCCGATCAGCCGAAGGATCTCGAGGCCGACCTCATCGCCTTTGCTGTGCGGATGAATCACAATTGCATCTGCAACCGCGACGGCAAATTCCTGCGCAAGTTGATCCAGACCGAGGGCGGGCGCTATCCCGAGTTGTTCGCCGAATGGCGCGAAGAAGGACCGGGCAGGACGTGGCCGGCTATCGCCGCTCGCTTCGCCCGCCTCGCTCATGCCGGCTTGCTTGATATCGACGATCCCGATGTCGCAGCGCGCCAGTTCATGGCGCTTGCCAATGCCGAATTGCAGACGACATTCATGCTCGGCGGTACACCGACCGAGGACGAGGTGGTGCAATCGGCGACAAATGGCGTGCGCACCTTCCTGCGCGCCTTCGGCAAGCGGCAGCCGGTGTCCCGGGCAAGCAAACAGCGCGCGCTCGCCAACGCTTGACGATCAAAGCCGTTTGACGATCAAATCGTCGCCAATGGGCTTCGCTTCCGCACGCCGGCGATCTATATCCGGTTTACGCCGCGCTCAAGCTTGATTACAGCTATCAGGACGATTCAACGGAACCCGACAGCCACATGGCCGACGACCACATCCGCTACGACATTCTGGCCCAGGAGGCGTTGCGCGGCGTCATGCGCAAGGTCCTGGCCGAGGTCGCGCGCACCGGTCTCCCGGGCAACCATCATTTCTTCATCACCTTTCTCACCGGCGCGCCGGGTGTGCGCGTGTCGTCGCGGCTGCGCGAGCGCTATCCCGAACAGATGACCATCGTCATCCAGTTCCAGTATTGGGACCTGAAGGTGAGCGACACCGGTTTCGAAGTCGGGCTGTCGTTTTCCGACGTCCCGGAAAAATTGGAAATCCCGTTCTCGGCCGTGCGCGGCTTTTACGACCCGTCCGTCAACTTCGAGCTCGAATTCGACGTCAAGACGGATGCCCCGGCGGAACAGGAGACAAAGGCCAAGCCTGCTCCCGAGCCGCTGGCCATCGTCGCCGAGAAAAAGCCCGAGACGAAGAAGAAAGCCGCTGAGGCGGAAAAGAAGCCTGCCGCGGCCGACGCCGGCGCCAAGGGCGCCGACGTGGTGTCGCTCGACGCCTTCCGCAAGAAGTGACCCGTCAGGCGGCGTGACATGGCCGAGATCGTCAATCTCCGTCAGGCACGCAAGCAGAAGGCGCGAGCCGAGAAGGAGCGCCTGGCCGAACAGAATCGGGCGCTGCATGGCCGTTCCAAAACCAGCCGGGATCGCGACCGCCTGATCGCCGACAAGGCCGACAAATTCGTCGCCGGCCATCGCCGCGAGAAATCCGGCGATTCGGACAAATCCGATGCTTGAAGTGTGAATAGGATCGTCGCGTGAGCCCGGTCGAAAAGCGCTCGGTAACCATTCGCGGCCACCGCACCAGCTATTCGCTTGAAAAGCCTTTTTACGACGACCTGGTCGCCATCGCGGCCGTGCGAAAACTGACGCTCGCCGCCCTTGTCGCCGAAATCGACGAGAGCCGCCCGCGCGATGCCAACCTCTCCTCGGCGCTCCGGCTCTATGTGCTGGACTGGGCCAAGCGCGGCAATTTGTAGCCTTCAGGCGACGCTGTCCTGTTTCCTGCGCCGCGTGCCGAAGCCCAGCAAAGCCGAGCGGTCGCGTTCTTCGGCCTGCTTCTTCGATCTGACGCGCATCAGGTCCTTCCAGCCGACATAGCCCACCAGCCGGGCAGTTTCTCGCGTGACGACCGGCAAATGGGACACGTTCGCCATCAGCAGCTTGTCGGAGAGGCCCTCGAGATACTCATCCGGATAGGCCAGCGTGACCTTGCTGCCGGCCAGCAGTTCGCCAAGCGTCGTCGTGCGGTGCTTGCCGGCGCGTCTCCAGCGCAGGATCGCCGGCGGGTCGATAACGCCGAGCACGTGGCCCTCTTCATCGACGACCGGAAAGCTCGGATGCCGCGTCTCGGGCGCCGTCAGGAACGCTGCAGCGCCGTGCAGCGTCATCGTCGCCGGCGCGCTTTCGACCTCGCTGGTCATCACCTCGCGCACCCTTGTCAGGGCGAACGGATCGACACGGTATTCGCGAATCATGTGATGCCCTCGCCTTGCGATTTTTTCGGTGAGGATCGAGGGCTTCATCAAGAGAACAGTCACCGCATGCGCGGTGGCGGTCGCCGCGATCAGCGGCACCAGGACATGGGTGTTGCCGGTCAGTTCAACCGCAAAGAAGGTGGCGGTCAGCGGCGCGCGCATCGTGCCGCCCATCGTCGCCGCCATCGCCAGCAGCGCCCAGAAGCCCGGATCCGCGGCCGGCAGGAAGCCAGCGAGGACCGCGCCCATCGCTCCGCCCATGATCAGCAGCGGCGCCAGCACACCTCCCGACGTCCCCGAGCCGAGTGCGACCGACCAGATGATCGCCTTGACCACCAACAGGGTGAGCGCAGCGGTTGCTATCGTGCGGCCATCCAGCATGTCGGCGATATTGTCATAGCCGACGCCGAGCGCCTGCGGCTCGATCAGCCCGCCAATGCCGACCACCAGCCCGCCGAGCATCGGCCACCACATCCAGTGGATGGGCAGCTTCTGGAAACCGTCCTCGCAGGCGTAGACCATCTGGGTCAGCAACCCCGATAGCAGCCCGGCTGCCAAGCCGACCAGCAGCCAGCCGGCAAGGCCGGGAAATGAAACCTCCATGCCGCCCTGAAACGGGAAGATCGGCCCAGGCAGATGCAGCATGGTGCGCTCGACCTCGGCAATGATGGCAGCGACCGCCACGGGAATGAAGCTGCGCGGCGTCCACTCGAAGAGCAGCAATTCCACTGCAAGCATGATGGCGGCGATCGGCGTTCCAAACACGGTGGTCATGCCGGCCGCCGCACCCGCCACCAGCAGCGTCTTGCGTTCATTGTCGCTGACCGGCAGCATCTGCGCGATCAGCGAACCGATGGCGCCGCCGGTCATGATGATCGGCCCTTCCGCGCCGAATGGCCCGCCGGTACCGATCGAGACTGCCGACGACAACGGCTTCAGGATTGCCACCTTGGCGTCGAGCCGCGAGCGTCCGAGCAGGATCGCCTCGATGGCTTCGGGAATGCCATGGCCGCGGATCTTTTCGCTTCCGAAGCGAGCCATCACACCGATGATCAGTGCCCCGATCACCGGAACAAATACCGCGGCATAGCCAAGCGGCGTATCCTGCAGTTTCAGGTCGGCGAGCGTGAACTGGCCAAAATAGGCGATGTTCGTGGCAAGCCGGATCAGCTTCAAAAGGGCAATGCCGGCAAACAACCCCGCCGTTGCCACCACCACCGCGATGCCTGCAATGAGCAGCACCCTGGCATCGGTGGTAAAATCGCGCAGATGGCCGGGGTTGGCATGATCGGATTTCATTTGCAAACCTTGCTTTCTGGCGGCGTGCCGACTTGCGGATCGGTCGCCGGCCGTGCCACCGAAGATGGCGGGCACCAGCCATGTTGGTTCGCTCTGTATCGTAACACGATATAAATATTCAAGGCCCGTTTGCGGCTTTGTCGAAAGGAATCGATGGCAGACACTTCGAAGCCACAAAAGCGTGGCGCCACGATCGGGCCGGCCGACTACCAGAGGCTGTCCGAATTTCGCTACCTGATCCGCTGCTTTCTCGAATTCAGCCAGATCCAGGCGCAGGAAGCCGGCCTGACGCCACGCCAGCACCAGGCCCTGCTTGCGATCAAGGGATTTCCCGGAGGAGGGCCGGTGACCATTGGTGACCTCGCGGAACGCCTGCGCATCCGCCATCACAGCGCCGTGGAATTGGTCAACCGTCTTTGCGAAGCCGGGCTCGTCGCGAGAGATCACGACGAGGAGGACCACCGCCGCGTGCTGCTGCGGCTGACCGAGCGCGCCGACGACAGTCTCGCCGATCTGTCAGCCGCTCATCTCGACGAACTCGGGCGGATCGAGCCGATGCTCAAGCGCTTGCTTGCTGGACGCGACACATAAGGGAAGAGCCGTCACCCGCCATTCAGCGATTTTAGCAGATCGTCGATCGACGAGGGATCGAACTTGAGCTTTGGCGGCGTCGGGCTTGGCGGTGGCACGTTATTTGCGGCCGGTGGCGCCCGTTCCGCTCGCTCCGCCGCGGCCTTGCGTTCGGCGTCGAGCTTGGCCTTCTCTTCCGAGGCGATCCGCAACGCCTCTTCCGCCCTCCGGCGTTGCTGTTCTTCGGCCTGCGCTGCTTCCTCGGCAGCCTGTTGCGCCGCCTTGGCTTTGGCTTCGGCATCCGCTTCGGCCTTTGCAGCCGCCTCGGCTTTCGCCCTGGCCTCCGCTTCGGCCTTCGCCGCTGCATCCGCCTTCGCCTTGGCTTCAGCCTGCGCCCTGGCCTCCGCTTCGGCTTGGGCTTGCGCCTCAGCTTCGGCCTTTGCCTTGGCGTCCGCTTCAGCCTTTGCCTTGGCCTCGGCCTGCGCCCTCGCCTCCGCTTCGGCTTGGGCCTGAGCCTCGGCTTCAGCCTTTGCCCTGGCGTCGGCCTCAGCCTTCAGCCGCGCCGCTTCCTCCTGCTTGCGCCGTTCCGCCGCCGCTCTTTCACGCTCGGTTTGCAGGGCAGCGTAGTAGCGCACCTCACGCCGCAGCCTTTGTTTCTCGAGCAGAGCGGCTTGCATGGCTTCGACCCGCTGCTGCTCCTTTTCCAGTGCACGCTGGGTCAGGAACTGTGCCAGCGGCTCGCTGTCGAATTGCCGTTTGGTGGCGCCGAACGGCCCGTCGACGCTGAAATTCAAAATCGGTTCGGAGCCGACCAGCGCCTCGTCGCCGGGCCGGTAAGCGATCTCGCCCTTGGCATCGACGGTGCTGGTGTTCAGATCGGCGGTGATGTCGGCGGACAGCGTCGCGCCCGGGCTTTCGAATTTGACCGGTGGTGCTCTCAGCGTGCCGCCGGCGATAGTGAAGGCAATATCGGTGTCCTGCGCCGGAAAACTGCCGGCCGCGGCGATCTGCGGCACAAAGTCGGCAGTCTTCGAGGCGTCGATATTGCGCCCTATCGCGTCGGCCTTGGCGATGAAAGCGCCAAAGGCATCCGGATTGAAGCCGGCAATAGTCATGCCCTTGAGCGTTGCCGTGCCGGAACCGGACAGCGCCGCGACCATCGCGTCGACCGATTTGCCGCTGGTCGAAAGCGCCGTCGAGAAATCGCCGCTTCCGCCGATGCCGGCCTCCGGCAGCACGGCTGTCAAATCGGAGCCGGCGAGTTTCATCTGACCGGAGAAAAGCCCGGTGCCGTCATTGTTCTTGAGCTCGAACAGGCCACTCAACGCGCCGCCGAGGAATTTTGCCTTGAGGTCGGAAACGCGGATACCCTCCTGGTCGAGCTGCAGCGACAGCGCAGCGTCATAGGCGGTGGCAAGCGGGCCGGCGGAAAGCGACGCCGCCGTCAGATCGAGATCGGCGGTAAATGGCAGACTGGATTTCTGGCTGAACGGTGCTGTCGGCCAGGCCCCGTCATTGACAAGGAAGGCCTGGTCGCCGAACAGCATCACCGCCATCGGATCGAGGTCCAGCTCGTCCAGCGACAGCGCGCCGGCAAGATGCGGCAGCCCCTCTTTGACGTCGATATTTACGTCACCGGAAACCGCCGCTTCATTGACGGCGCCGCTGAGGCCGCTCAACACCAGGAGACCGTTGCCGTAGTCGGCATCGGCAGCAAGCGACGTCGACATACCGGTCCCCATGCCGGGCAGGCCGACGCCGGTCGTCATCAGCCATGGCTCGATGTCGGCCGTTTCAAGGCTGACCTTGCCCTTGGCGGCCGCGCCCTGAGGCGTGTCGGCAATTGTCCCGTCGAAACCAGCTTTGAAGTCGTTGCCGGCCAGGCTGAAGCGTGTCGCCAGGCCGCCGCCAAGCGTGCCTTTGGCCGAGACGTCGGTGGTCGCCTCGCCGAGCATGCCGAGCGGCAGCGCCGGCAGACCGTAAAGCGCCAGAAGCGCGGTGGCGTCGGCGTTCCCTGCGTTGAAGGTCAACGTCACCGGCGCTTCGAGAGGCCGGTCGAGCGCCCCTTTGCCGGACAACGATGCGGAAAAGGCCGAACCACCGGCCTTGCCCTGTGCGCTCATAGCCAGTCCGGTCGTACCGTCGCCATTGTCTGCGGCACTCGTGACCGCGTCGATACGCGCATCCTGGAACAGCTCGGGATAGGCAGCAGCCCGCTCCGCCAGCCCCTTCAGCACCGCATTGTCCGGATAGTGCCGGACGGCGACGTCGATCAGCGGCTTGAGGTCGACGGCGACCACAGAGGCGTTGAGTTTGCCGGTCGGGCTCGCCGGGAAATCCTTGATCCGGCCGGTGGCGCTGATCGAGGCTCCGGCAAGTCCGCCGACCGACAGCCGGTCGATCTCAAGCAGCCCGTCGCGTAGTCTAAGCGCGGTGTCGACGCTGTCGGCGGTCAACCCGCCGGCGCTGACCGGCCCGGCCTTGATCTGGAAATCGAGGTCGCGGTCGGAAAAGCGGTTGGCGCCCTTGTCGCTGACGAAGATCGAGGCGAAGGCGGCGAGCCCATCAACGTCGAGTTCGCCGCCTTCCAGTTGCATCAGCACCGATGGACGAGTGTCGTCGGGCTGGCTGGAATCGATGCGGCCGGAGAACTTTGCCTTGCCGAGGATGAGCTCGAGATCGCTGAAGGCCTGGTGTTTTTCGCTCAAATCCACCTTGGCCTTGAAGCCGGCGGCCGGTAAGCGGCGGATCGCCTCGTCGACGTCCTTCGACAGCCAGGCGGCAAAGCCGGAGGGCTGCGCGACCGCCAGAAGCAGCGATCCGGTGAAACCGAAACGGTCCTCGACGCTGACCATGCCTTTGGCTTCCAGCTTGGCGCGGCCGGGCAGCGTGGCGGCCAGCGATTTTACCGCCCAGCCACCCTCGGCCGGCTCGGCGGACAGGTGCACGTCACGAACGGTGGTATCGCCTGCCACCACCGCCGGCAGTTTCACCTCGACCGTGCCCGGTATGGTCGACTTCGGCAGATCGAGCAGCGCCTGCTCGAGCGCCGCCACCCGCTCCGATAGCGTCAGTCCGGCACCGGCCGCCGCCCCCACCGCTTCGTCGAACTGCACCTGCGCGCCATTGGCCTCGATCGAGAAATGCGGCTTCAGCCCAAGGTCGACCGCAGCCTTGCCGTCGGCGGTGTAGGGATTGTCGAGCGGCCCGGTCTCGAAGCGGAATTCGTCGACGCCGAGCTTCTGGTGGTCGAGCGAAAACTTGCCGTTCAGCCTGAAGCCCGGGTCCGGTTTGCCGGCGCTGACTTTCAGCGCCTCGCCGCCGGTGCCGCGCGGCAGCGCCGCAGCCCGGTCTGCACCCGATATCTTGAACTGGCCCGAATAGACCGCGGCGCCCTCGACGAGGCCCACATTGCCGTCGGTCTCGACGACTAGCGGATAGGCGTCCGGATCGGCCTTGAGCCTGAGCCGCATTTGCCCGTCTGGTTCGGCCTTGCCGGTGGAAACGGCGATCGTGGTCCGCAACCCGTCCAGCAACAGCGAACCGTCCATCCGCCAGGGGCCGGCCAGCGACTTGGCAGAGATCGTCGAGTTGATCTCGGAAATAAGATGGCTGCGCCCGCCGGCGGCGTGGCTGAGCGCGATCTGTCCTTCTGTAACCGTCAGCTTCTCGATGGAGATCTGGCCGGGATCGAAGGGCGAGGACGGCCGTATCGTCCAGTCGACCGTGCCGTCGGCGGCGATGTCGATGGTCGCCTTCGGCCGCACCAGGCGCATGTCGAAGATCAGCACTTCACCGCGCAGGAATGGCGCGAGTTCTGCATCCATCGAAAAGGTTTCGACGGTCATCGCCGGATGGCCGTTGGGGCCACCGGCAACGGCGACGTTCGAGAACGTCACCGAGGGAAACGGCAGCAGCCTTGCCGTTGCATCGCCTCGCACGGTCACCTTGCGGCCGAGAACGGCACTCGCCTCGCGCTCGAAATCGGCACGGTAACCCGTCCAGTCGACAAAGTACGGCACCACCAGCGCCGCACACAGCACCAGCACAAGAAGCCCACCGAAGATCACGAACAGGCGTGCGAGCATGAACTCCGAAGCGATTGGTTGAAATTCAGCCGCACTCTACCCGCATCAGCGTGTCGATAAAGAGGCAATTCCCGCCGGACAGGCTTCCAGGGCAAAAGAAGGCGGGCAGGAAAACTCAGCGTGCGTCGCGCTTTGCCTGCGCCACCTTTGCCGCCTGCCGCTGCCGGCCGAGTTCCATCGGGCGGATCAGATTCTCAGGCCGCCGGCTCACGATCGCGCGCATGCCTTTGTGCGCGGTGCGCGTGTTGAACTCGGGACCGTCTGCCGCAGCGCCCTGCTTCATGGACAGCGCCTTGCGTGCATTCTCGACCAGCGAAACACGCGCTGCCATTTGACGGCGGCGTTCGGCCTCGCCATTGAGCCGCCGCATGGTCATTGCCAGAACCGCCAGCTTCAACTGCGAACTCCATCGGCCTTCGAGGCGCCGGCGCCCTTTGGCGTGCCCTTGCCGCGGATTTCGCGGCGGCGGCGATGCGCCTCGGTCTGGGCCTTGTCGCGCCGTTCCCTCAGGAGCTTGACCAGGCTGGCAAGTTCGGCGTCGGCAAGATGCTGTACCGTTGGATGGTGCGACTTCTCGACGAGAGCACGTTCGTCGGCGCTCAGCGCCCGAGCCTCTTCCTTGCGTGAAATCGCCATGTTGCTTGCTCCTCCGTTTGCCACGTTTGCCCTGGTTTCAGGCATTGGCAACGTCCGGAGTCTCCGACCAAATGTCGCTGCGGTCAAGGCTGATGGACCAGCGGATCAATCGCGTCGCCAAAGCCGGTCGAGAAGCCGTATTCGTTTGTCTGGCAGCGCCGTGGCGCTCGGACTGATGGCCGCCATAAACGAGGTCAGAACCGACCCGTCGCGACAGTTCATCGAAAAGCTCTCCGCGACAAATTCAAGCGTCGAGTCGTGGAAAGTGAAGATGAAGTGCCGATAGCCAGAAAACAGCCCAGGCCGATGAGAACTGTGAACTCGATTTGCATGTTCCAGCGAACCGATCCATGACGAGTTGAGTACCTCAAATGCAGCATAGGGCTGCAAGCCCAGTTTGTAGAGCCGATGGCCGCTCAAGGCCTCATCGTTCGGCAGGCCGAATTGAAGTGCCAGGCAAGGCTTTGCCGTCAGGATCGCAATCGATTGGCCGTTGGTTACAGGCGAAACCGAGCGCGGATTCGTCCCATCGAATGACGGATCCGTCTTGTTGACGATATAGGCGACCAGCAACTTGTCTTCGTCGGCAAAGACGTGAGGTAGTGGTGCACCGGCGGAAAGAGGCGGTGCTTCGATGGGCAGAAGAGCCTCGCCTGCGGCCATCGCCGTTATTTCCCGATTGCCGGCAATATCTTGCCCGGGTTCATGATGTTCAGCGGATCGAGCGCCTGCTTGATCGTGCGCATGATGTCGACGCCATGGCCAAGCTCATGCCGCAGGAAGCCGATCTTGCCTTGCCCTATGCCATGCTCGCCGGTGCAGGTGCCGTCCATGGCGATGGCGCGCATATTGAGCCGCGCCACGAATTTTTCCGCCAATGCGATCTCCTTCGGATCGTCCACGTCCATCAGCACCAGCACATGGAAATTGCCGTCGCCGGCATGGCCGACGATCGGCGCGATCAGGCCCATCTCGGCGATATCCGCCTCGGTCTCGGTGACACATTCGGCAAAGCGCGAGATCGGCACGCAGACATCGGTGGAGAGGCCCTTGGCGCCTGGCCGCAGCGTCAGCGACGACCAGTAAGCGTCGTGCCTGGCTTTCCACAATTTCGTCCTCTCTTCGGCGACGCTGGTCCACAGGAACGGGCCGCCGCCATTTTCCTCGGCGATTATGCCGAAGGTCTCGGCCTGTTCGGCGACGCTGGCATCGCTGCCGTGGAACTCGACGAACAGGCAGGGGCTCTCCGGATAGTCGAGCTTCGAATAGGTCTTCATCGCCCGCATCTGCAGTGCGTTGACCAGTTCGATGCGCGCCACCGGAATGCCCATCTGGATGGTTGCGATCACTGCGTTGCACGCCGCCTCGAGGCTGGGAAACGGACAGACGCCGCCTGAAATCGCCTGCGGAATGCCCTGCAGCTTCAAGGTCAGCTGGGTGATGATGCCAAGCGTGCCTTCCGAGCCGATCAGCAGCCGCGTCAGATCATAGCCGGCCGAGCTTTTCTTGGCGCGCTTGCCGGTCGTCACTGCTTCGCCGTCGGCCATCACCGCCGTCAGCGACAGGACGTTCTCGCGCATCGTGCCGTAGCGCACCGCGTTGGTGCCCGACGCACGCGTCGCAGCCATGCCGCCGAGCGAGGCGTTGGCGCCCGGATCGATCGGAAAGAACAGGCCGGTGTCGCGCAGGTGCCGGTTCAGATCCTCGCGCGTCACACCGGGCTCGATGGTGCAATCGAGATCCTGCGGATTGACCGCAATGATGCGGTTCATGCGTGACGTATCGAGCGAGATGCCGCCGCCCGGCGCATTGGTGTGGCCTTCCAGCGAAGAGCCGACGCCGAAGGCAATCACCGGCACGCGATGTGCCGCGCATGCGCGCACGATCTCCTGCACCTCCTCCGTCGTCTCGGCAAAGGCGACGCCGTCCGGCGCCTGCGTCGGGATATAGGTCGTGGTGTGCGCGTGCTGGGCGCGGATCGCCTGGCCGGTCTGGAATCGCTCGCCGAGCCGCTGCTTGAGGATGCCGAGTACGGCGGCGATCCCTTCTTCATTGCGCTCGACCGGATTGAGGTCGCTTAGAGCCATCGATTCCTCCGCGAATGGACCAGCGTCCACCCTTGTTCTGCATCTAGGGATGCGTAGTCTCACCAACCACGCTCTGTCCAGTCCACGCTCACCCCGGCATGACGAGAAGGAAGTTTCCGATGCCCATCCCCGCCCCTTTCTTCTCTCGCGCCATGGACATCGAAGAGGCCTGGATCGACTACAACGGCCATCTCAACATGGCCTATTACAACGTGCTGTTCGACCGTTGCTCCGACGAAGCCTTCGAGATGATGGGGATGGGGCCGGATTATGTGAAAGAACGACGGCTGACCATCTACACCGCGGAAGTCCATGTCTGCTACGTCCAGGAACTGCATCTCGACCACAAGGTCACGGTCTCGTTCCAACTCCTCGACCATGACGAGAAGCGGCTGAGGGCCTATCAGGAAATCCGCCATCTCGACGGCTGGCTCGCCGCCACCTCCGAAACGCTGTCGCTGCACGTCGACATGGCTGGTCCAAAGGTCGCGCCCTTCCCCGCCGACGTCCTGGCCAAGGTGGAAGCGATGCGCGCCGCCCATGCCGCGCTGCCGATGCCGGAGCGCGCCGGTCGCTCGATCGGTATTCGTCGTAAGTCGGCTTGAACCGCAGTCCAACCGCCGTTAACCTTACCGAGGTTTTAACGTGAACAAGCCGAATTGAGACGTTGAACGACTCAGCGCGGCGTTGGAAAACCGTCCGCATCGAATTGCGATACGGGCGGCGGAGCAGCAGCGGTTCGGGGAACGTGCATGAAAACCGACATCAAGGTCGAGGCGGACAGGCTGGCGGCTGATCCACGCATCACCGACTATGATTTCTGGCGCTCGCTGAAGAACCTCAACAACGAGATCTTCCACATTGCCAACAACAACGAGCCGATCCCCTTCGCTATGATCCGCTGGCGCGCCATCCTGAAGCAGGCGCGGATTAAACGCGGCCACGCCTGAACGGTGCGGGAAGAAACAGACCGGCCGTCCGGTTTGCATTTCTGATGATGTGCTGGCTGACGAACGACCCCAACCCTCAAGGCAGCCGCTTCACCGCACCCAGCGGCGATCGCGGCACCACCGGCGACGACTGGATGATCGCCGTATTGGTCATCGCATGGGGAATGATCCTGTCGATCACCCGTTCGAGCTCGGCAACCGAGCCGACATGCGCCAGCGCGATGAAGCAGTCCTCGCCGGTCACCCGGTCGCATTGGGCGATTTCCGGCAGGTCGCGGATGATGTCGGCCACCACGGCGAGCTGTCCCGGCACCGGCCTGATGCGCAGCCATGCCGACAGCTTCATGCCCAGTGCGGCCGGATTGATGCGCACCGTATAGGCCTCGATCACGCCGCTTTCCTGCAGCCGCTTGATGCGCTCGGCAACGCTCGGCGCCGACAGGCCGACCGAGCGCGCCAGTTCGGCGGTGCTGGTGCGCGCATCCTTCTCCAGCAGGCGCAGGATTTTCAGGTCTGCCGGGTCCAGATCGCTATTTTCATTTCGAAGGCGTTTCAGCGGAATACTCCTTGCTTTCGGAAAGCAAATAGCCGCAAAGACCGGCCATCATCCATATCAATGGCAAAAATCGCCTGCGATACTGATCCCATGCAAGATCGGACGCAAGGCCCGGCAGCAAGTCCGGCACTCGCCGGCCCCGCCTTTACCTTGGCAAACGCGGTCCCGCCGCATCTCTGGTTCGGCGTCAGCGCCGTGTTCCACTATCTCGGACCGGCCTTCGCGGTGCTGCTGTTCCCGCATGTCGGCGTGCTCGGCATGGCTTGGCTGCGCATCGCCACCGCTGCACTCGTCTTTGCCCCATTGACCCGGCCATGGGCGGTCTTCGCCCGCGCCGATCGCTCGACGCGATTGTTGCTTGTGCCTTTCGGCGTCTGCCTTGGGGTGATGAACTGCTCGTTTTACCTGGCGCTCGACCGGCTGCCGATCTCGCTGGTGGCGGCAATCGAATTCGTCGGCACTATCGGCGTCGCGCTTGTCGGCCTCAGAAGCCCGCGCAATCTCGCCGCCCTTGCCATCGCCGTCGCCGGCACCTTGCTGCTCATCGACGTCAAATGGTCGAGCGACCCGGTCGGCCTGTTCTGGGCCTTCCTCAACGGCGCGCTGTTCGTTGGCTATATCGTGCTCGGCCACCGCGTCGCGCGCGCCGGCGCCGGCGACGGCATCGCCGGGCTGGGTGCCGCCATGGCGGTCGCCCTTCTCGTCGTACTGCCGATCGGTTTTGCCGATGCACTGCCGGCTTTCTCGGCGCCGCCGCTGCTGCTTGCAGCGGTCGGCGTCGGCATCTGCTCGTCGGTCATTCCCTATGTTTGCGACCAGCTTGCCATGTCGCGGCTGCCGCGCTCCAGCTTCGCGCTGATGCTGTCTTTGCTGCCGGTCACCGCGACGTTGATCGGCGTCATTGTGCTGCGGCAGGTGCCGAGCCTCACCGACTGCATCGGCATCGCGCTGGTGGTGGCCGGCGTTGCATTTCACAAACCGGCGCCCGCCTGATCAGGCCAGCTTCTCCTTGAGGAAGGCGATCGTCCGGCCCCAGGCGAGATCGGCCGCCTTCTTGTCGTAGCGGGCCGCCGACGTGTCGTTGTTGAAGGCATGGTTGGCGCCTTCATAGACATAGACCGAGTATTCGACATGGGCCGCGTCGAGTTCCTTCTTGAAGGCGTCGATGCCGGCATTGGTGCGGGTGTCGAGGCCCGCATAATGCAGCATGAGCGCGGCCTTGATCTTCGGCACGTCCTGGGCCTTCGGCTGCATGCCGTAATAGGCGACGGCGGCGGCGAGGTCCGGCGCGTTGACGGCCAGCATGTTCACCGTGCCGCCGCCCCAGCAGAAGCCGACGGCGCCGACCTTGCCGTTGCCGTCCTTGTAGCCCTTGAGGTAGGCGACCGTTGCCACGGCATTGGCGGCGACCTGTGCTGGATCGAGCTGGGAAAACAGGTCACGTGCCCTGTTTTCATCGCCCGGCGTGCCGCCGAGGGGTGTCATGAAGTCCGGTGCAAGCGCTACGAACCCTTCCAGTGCAACGCGCCGCGCCACATCGCGAATATGCGGGTTGAGTCCCCGGTTTTCGTGCACGACGATGACGGTGCCCAGCTTGCCGGACTGACCCGCCGGCTTGACCAGATAGCCCTTCATCTCGCCACCGCTGCCCGGGTAGCTGATGTCTTCGCCTTTCACACGCGGATCGTCTTCCGCAACAATAGCCGCCTGGGCCGAGTTCGCCGCCAGCAGCGGCGCGATCGCGGCCGCTGCCGCACCCGATCCGGCAAGCCTGGTCAATTGCTCCATGAAGCGCCGCCGGTCGAGCGTCAGATGCGTGTATTCATCATAGGCATCGATCATCGCCTGAGTAATGACAGGCTCGGTGGCAGTGGGTCCGGCAGATGTTGTCATGGCGCGCTCCTCGTCGGCCCCCCGCGGCAACATAGAGCCGAAGCTTGCCTGGTCCAGTCACGGCTGAGTGAGGCTGCCAAAAGTCCCTGCACGAGGGCCGTGATGCCGCGCGCCGCAGTGTCATTAAATTTTGGTCCTTTGTGGCAATGCTAAATGCACGCACCACGATGTAAAAAGAAGTTACCGGGCTATGCCTCACTCGGGCCATTTGGCGAACTAGAATGGCCATTTGGCGGGAAAAGAATGTCTGATTGACGACGAAGGAATACGCCCATGACCTTTCCCTCCGCGCTTCTGGCAAGTGGGTTCGCACTCGCCGCTATGACTTTGCTGGCGCTGCGGTTCACCGCCTTCAAACGATCGTTGGTCAAGGTCCGCGCCAACCGGCACCCGCCCGCAAGCACCAAAGCCTGAGGAAAGATCATGGACGTTCAGGACATCATCAACACCGTCTCCCAGAAGTCCGGTCTCAACCAGGCTTTGACGGAAAAGATCGCCGGCACGATTTTCTCGGTGCTCGAACACGAGGCGGAAGGCACGACTCTGTCGAGCTTCTTCGCCAAGATCCCGGGAGCCGACGCCCTGGCCAAGCAGTATGATGTCATGGCTCCCGGCGCGGCCTCCGGTGGTGGTCTCCTGTCCTCGCTGGAGGGCGCGCTCGGCGGCGCTCTCGGCGAAAAGACCGGCGCGCTGATCAACGGCGTCGCCATACTCAAGGCATCAGGCCTCACGCTCGCACAAATCAGCCAGGCCGGCACGATGCTGGTCCAGCAGGCCGAGACAGCCGCCGGCCCGCAGCTGACCAGTGAGGTCCTTGCATCGGTACCCGACCTGAAAGGGCATCTCGGACTCTGAAGGAACTTCTCTATTTCGGCAGCGTATAGGCCATCACATAATCGCCCGGCTTGGTGCCGACCGAGCCGTGGCCGCCGGCAACGATGACGACGAACTGGCGTCCGTCGGCCACCGTGTAGGTCATCGGTGTCGACTGCCCGCCCGCCGGCAGCCGCGCCTGCCACAGCTGCTTGCCAGTCGTCAGGTCATAGGCGCGCACATAGTCGTCGACTGCCGCACCGAGGAAGGCGACGCCGCCGGCAGTGATCATCGGCCCGCCGATGCCGGGCACGCCGACCTTGAACGGCAGCGGCAGCGGCGTCATGTCGTAGACGGTGCCGTTGCGATGCTTGTAGACGATCTTGCCGGTCCGAAGATCGGCGCCCGCCACATAGCCCCAGGGCGGCGCCTGGCAGGGAATGCCGAGCGGCGACAGGAACGGCTTCAATATCACTGCGTAAGGCGCACCCTCATTGCGGTTCAGGCCCTGTTCGCTGCCCTTGGTGTCGCCAGGCGGCGGCACGTCGGCGCGCGGCACCAGCTTGGAGATGAACGCCAGGTATGTCGGCATGCCGAACATCACCTGCCGGACCGGATCGACTGCCACGCCGCCCCAGTTGAAGGTGCCGAAATTGCCGGGGTAGATCAGCGAGCCCTGCAGTGACGGCGGCGTATAGCGGCCCTCATAGCGCAGCTTCCGAAGCTCGATCCGGCAGGCCAGCTGGTCGAACATGGTGATGCCCCACATGTCGGCGCCGGTCAGCGGTTTCGGACTGAAGCTCAGGTCCGAGAGCGGCTGCGTCGGCGAGGTATGGTCGCCTTCGATCGCGCCGCCCGGCGCCGGTAGTTCCTTGACCGGAACGATCGGCTCGCCGCTGCGCCGGTCGAGCACATAAAGGTCACCCTGCTTGGTCGGCCCGACCAGCGCCGGCACCACGCCACTTTCCGTGGTGATGTCGACCAGCGTCGGCTGCGCCGGCACGTCCATGTCCCAGAGATCGTGATGCACGGTCTGTCGCACCCAGCGCAATTGTCCGCTGTTGAGATCGAGCGCGGTGATCGAAGAGGAGAATTTCTCGTCATTGGCGCTGCGCCCGGCGCCGAGCTGGTCCGGCGTCTTGTTGCCGAGCGGCACATAAAGCAGCCCGAGCTTCTCGTCGGCGCTCGCCGTCGACCACATGTTGGGCGAATTGTTGGTATAGGTTTGGCCCGGCGGCAGCGGCGTCGTCTGGTCAGGATTGCCGGAATCCCAGTTCCACAACAGCGCGCCGGTGTCGGCATCGTAGGCACGGATAACGCCGGACGGCTCCTGCGTCGAATAATTGTCGTTGACCGCGCCGCCGACGATGATCTTGTTGGCGACGATCAGCGGCGCCGAGGTCGAATAATAATAGCCCGGCTTCGGATATGGCATGTTGGCAAGCAGGTTCAGCGTGCCACCTTCGGCGAAAGTCGGGCAGACCTGGCCGTTCGCGGCATCGAGCGCGATCAGCCGGGCGTCGGACGTCGGCAGGTAGATGCGTGTGGCGCAGGGCTGGCCGGCGGCGATCTTGGCATCGGCATAGTAGGACACGCCGCGGCAGGTCTGGTGCTGACGGTCCTTGTTCAACTTGATCTTGGGATCGAAGCGCCATTTTTCCTTACCGCTCGCGGCATCGATGGCGATGGCGAAATTATGCGGCGTGCAAATATAGAGCGTGTCGGCAATCTTCAGCGGCGTCACCTGATAGGTCGTCTCGCCGATGTCGTCGGGCCCTTTCACGTCGCCGGTGCGATAGGTCCAGGCCGGCTGCAGATTGGCAACGTTTTCGGCGGTGATCTGGTCGAGCGGCGAATAGCGCTGGCCATATTGGGTACGACCGTAATAGTGCCATTCGCCGGCCGGCACGTTGCCGCCGAGATCGGCCGTCGGCGTCACCTTGTCGGTGTTGAGTTCACCCGCAATATCCTTTGGATCGGTCGTCATCGAATAGCCGGCGACCGCAAGCGAGGCCAGCACGGCGAGGATCAGCGGCGCGCGTCCGTCGGGACCGGTAAGCCCGCGCCGCGCCCATGGCGTCAACAGCCATAGCGCGACAAGCACGATGATGCCGCCGCGCGGGCCGAGCTCCCACCAGTCGAAGCCGATCTCCCAGACCGCCCAGGCGAGCGTGCCGAGCACGATCGCCGCGTAGAGCCACAGCGCCGTGGATCTGCGCCTATAGAGCAGCCAGGCGGCGACAAGGAAAGCTAGACCGACGATGACGTAATACCAGCTGCCGCCCAGTGTCACGAGCCAGATGCCGCCGCCGCCAACCGCCAGGCCGATGAGGAAAAGGATCAGGGAGGTGATGACCACAGCCAAGACGGTGCTCCTTCGACTGGTGCGCTCCGCGACGCGTCCATGGGCAACCCCGCATTGCGTTCCTGCCCCCACGCAACTTTCTCCGGCCCGCCTCCCCTGTCAAGCAAGCTCGACGTTTTACGGCGCCGGCCCTCGGCAAGCCCGGCCTTTTGGTTAGCGGACCCATTCCAGATTGTGAGTCTACCGACTGGACAGAGAACAAAACGGAGACACTTCTGGCCTTTCGCTGCCGAATCACTACATTCGGGGGGAGATGTCCGGCTTTTCGGAAGACATGCCCTTTTTTGACGAACCGAACGCGCGGCCCGTGGCCCCGTCGGGCATTGCCGCGCGCGCCATGGCTGCCCGCAGCAACCAGAACAACGCGCCCGATTATCTCAACGGCCTCAACCCCGAGCAGCGGCTGGCGGTGGAAACCACCGAAGGCCCGGTGCTGGTGCTGGCCGGCGCCGGCACCGGCAAGACGCGGGTGCTCACCACCCGCATTGCCCACATCCTTGCCACCGGCAAGGCCTTCCCCTCGCAGATCCTCGCCGTCACCTTCACCAACAAGGCGGCGCGCGAGATGAAGCAGCGCATCGGCCTGTTGATCGGCGACGGCAATGTCGAGGGCATGCCGTGGCTCGGCACCTTCCATTCGATCGGCGTCAAGCTGCTGCGCAGACATGCCGAGCTGGCTGGGCTCAAATCCGACTTCACCATTCTCGACACCGATGATGTCGTGCGGCTGATCAAGCAGCTCATCCAGGCCGAAGGACTGGATGACAAGCGCTGGCCGGCCAAGCAGTTCGCCCAGATGATCGACGGCTGGAAGAACAAGGGCCTCGGCCCCGCCGACATCCCCGAGGGCGATGCCCGTGCCTTCGCCAACGGCAAGGGCCGCGAGCTCTACAAGGCCTATCAGGAGCGGCTGAAAACGCTGAACGCCTGCGACTTCGGCGATCTGCTGTGCCACCCGATCCGCATCTTCCGCGCCAATCCGGACGTGCTGAAGGAATACCACAAGCGCTTCCGCTACATCCTCGTCGACGAATATCAGGACACCAACACCGCGCAGTACATGTGGCTGCGCCTGCTGGCACAGCGGCCTCAATCCGCCCCCCCTGAGGGGGAGGTGCCCGCGAAGCGGGCGGAGGAGGTTGCCGCAGAAGGCACCGCTGATGCGTCGAGCACTGCCGCACGGACCCCACCCGGCCGGGCTTTGCCCGGCCACCCTCCCCTCAAGGGGGAGGGAAATCCGCGGCCAGCCACCGTAAATATCTGCTGCGTTGGCGACGACGACCAGTCGATCTATGGCTGGCGCGGCGCCGAGGTCGACAACATCCTGCGCTTCGACAAGGATTTTCCCGGCGCCACCATCATCCGGCTGGAGCGCAACTACCGCTCGACCGCGCACATCCTCGGCACCGCGTCGCATCTCATCGCCCACAATGAGGGCCGCTTCGGCAAGACGCTGTTCACCGAAAAGATCGCCGAGGACGACGAGAAGGTGCATGTCCATGCCGCCTGGGATTCCGAAGAGGAGGCCCGCGCCGTCGGCGAGACCATCGAGTCCTACCAGCGCCAGAAGCATAATCTCAACGACATGGCGATCCTCGTCCGTGCGTCCTTCCAGATGCGCGAATTCGAGGACCGCTTCGTCACGCTCGGCCTCAACTACCGCGTCATCGGCGGCCCGCGTTTCTACGAGCGGCTCGAAATCCGCGACGCGCTGGCCTTCTTCCGCGTCGTCGCTCAAGGCGCCGACGACCTCGCCTTCGAGCGCATCGTCAACGTACCGAAGCGCGGCCTTGGCGAGGCCACCATCCGCCAGATCCACGACACCGCACGCGCCCTGCGCATCCCGATGCTGGAGGCGGCGGCAACACTCGCTGAGAGCGACGAGCTGAAGCCGAAGCCGC
This sequence comes from Mesorhizobium sp. M1428, assembly GCF_040317515.1. NCBI lineage: Bacteria > Pseudomonadati > Pseudomonadota > Alphaproteobacteria > Hyphomicrobiales > Phyllobacteriaceae > Mesorhizobium > Mesorhizobium sp. M1428. The sequence goes on along the minus strand of NZ_JAMYKT010000001.1, from coordinate 241,459 downwards.
GCGCGGCACTGCGCGAGGTATCGGCCAATTTCGAGCGCTGGCAGAAAGCGCTGGAAACCACGCCGCACACCGAGCTCGCCGAGACCATTCTCGAGGAGAGCGGCTACACCGACATGTGGAAGAACGACCGCTCGGTCGAAGCGCCGGGGCGGCTGGAAAACCTCAAGGAGTTGATCCGCTCCATGGAGGAGTACGAATCGCTGCGCTCCTTCCTCGAACATGTCGCGCTGGTGATGGACGCCGAGCAGAACGCCGAGCTCGATGCCGTCAACATCATGACGCTGCATTCGGCCAAGGGCCTCGAATTCGAAACCGTGTTCCTGCCCGGCTGGGAGGAAGGCCTGTTCCCACACCAACGCTCGCTCGACGAGGGCGGCCGCTCAGGGCTGGAGGAGGAACGCCGCCTCGCCTATGTCGGCCTGACCCGCGCCAAGAAGAACCTGCACATCTGGTTCGTTTCCAACCGCCGCATCCACGGCCTCTGGCAATCGACCATCCCGTCGCGCTTTCTCGACGAGCTGCCGGAAGCCCATGTCGAAGTTTCCGAGAGCGGCAACTCCTATGGCGGCTATGGCAATGCCTATGGTGGCGGCTCGTTCGCCTCCGGTCGTGGCGGCCAAGGTGCAGGCAGGCAGAACCCCTATGGAGCATCGCGCTTCGACAACATAGGCGGCGATAACGGTGCTGAAAAATCCGGCGCTTTCTCCAGCACCTATGCGACACCGGGCTGGCAGCGCGCTCAGGCCAACCGCACCGAGGCGACCGACCGCAATTGGGGCACGCGCTCCGGCCACCAGGTCGAGCGCATCGGCTATGGCGAAACCGACTCCGGCTACGGCGCCGGCCGCACCTCGATCAAGGGCCGCACCATCGACGGCGAACTGGTCGCCAAATCCGTCGCCGACACGCCGTCCCCCTTCAATGTCGGCGACCGCGTCTTCCACCAGAAATTCGGCAACGGCAACATCTCGGCAATCGAAGGCAACAAGCTTACCATCGACTTCGACAAAGCCGGCCAGAAACGCGTGCTGGACGGGTTTGTCACGGGAGTTTGAGGTCGCCTGTCGTTAGCGATACCGCGCCTGGTTCCACTTATGGCCAAGCAGCGACAAGATGATGATTAGCCCGTTGAAGAACTGGACGTAGAAGCCGCTCAGTCCCGCCGCGACGACGCCGGTCTGGATGAAGGAGACGGTGACCGCGCCGATCGCACCGCCGACGACGGTGCCGATGCCGCCCCAGGTCGGGGTGCCGCCGACGAACACCGATGCCAGCACCGGCAAGAGATAGCCGTCGCCGGCCGTCGGCCACCAGGTGAAGTTGATCATCACCGAGAACGTGCCGGCGATCGCCGCGCCGATGCCGACGAAGACGAACACCTTCACCCTGACGCGCTTGACGTCGATGCCCATCTGCTGGGCGCTGTCGGGATTGTCGCCGACCACCTTGACCTGGGCACCGAAGCGATGGCGGTTGTAGAGCAGCGCCGACAGCACGACGAAGCCGATGGCCCAGAAGATCTGCACCGGAATGCCGTAAAGCTGGCTGGAGAAGATCTTGTAGGCCCAGCTGTCGGCAAGGCCGGTCAGCGCCGTCGACCTGCCCTCGTTGATGATCTGGATCAGGCCGCGCAGCAGGAAATTCATGCCGAGCGTGGCGATCAGCGACGACAGCCCCCCATAGACGACCAGCGAGCCGACCAGGAAGCCGAGCAGCATGCCGGTGACCATTGCCGCGGCGATGCCGACGAACGGGTCGTAGCCGGCCCGCACGACCAGCGCAAACACCCAAGAGGCGAAGCCCATCGTTGCCGGAAACGACAGGTCGATCTCGCCGCAGGTGACGACGAAAACCAGCGGCACCACCACGAACAGCGCCACAGGCAACGTGGTCAGCACGGAACTATAGAGATACCAGCTGGTGAAGACCGTCGGATTGGCGATCATGAACACCGCCATCATCACGATGAACACCGCAAGCGTGCCGAGTGCGGCGCGGTTGTCGAGGACAAAGCCGCGCATCCAGTGATCGGACGGGTGTTTCCATGCCTTCGGGGCGGCTTCGCTGCTGCCGAGAGGGGTTTGCAGATCGGGCTCCATTGTCTTGCTCATCGCGTTGCCTGCTCCCCGGCGTCGTGCAATCCCGCCAGTCCGCCGGGGTGTGCCACGTCTTCCATGAAATTGATGAGGTCTTCGGCCGACTTGACCTCGCTCCGGTCGGCGCTGAGCGCGACCTTGCCGCGATCGAGCACGACGAAGCGGTCGGCGATATCGAAGACGTGGTGGATATTGTGGCCGATGAACAGGATCGACCGGCCGCTCGCCCGCACCTGGCGCACAAAATGAAAAACCTTCGCCGTTTCGGTCAGCGACAGCGCCGTCGTCGGCTCGTCGAGGACGATCAGGTCGGCCTTCTTGTAGATGGCGCGGGCGATTGCCACGCCCTGGCGTTCGCCGCCCGACAGCTGGCCGACGATCGACTGCGGCGTGAACACCTTCGAGGTGAAGCCGATCTCGCGCATCAGCCGGCTCGCCTCCGCGATCTCCTTGTTGACCTTCAGCCAGCCAAGCCAGCCGGTGAGCTCGCGGCCCATGAAGATGTTGCGCACGATCGTCTGCTGCACGGCGAGCGCCCGGTCCTGGAACACCGTTTCGATGCCGGCGTCGCGCGAGCGCGCGGCGCTCCACCCGGTCACCGGTTTGCCGCGAATGAGGATTTCGCCGCTGGTCGGCTTGACCACGCCGGAAAGGATCTTGATCAGCGTCGACTTGCCGGCGCCGTTGTCGCCGATCAGGCCGACCACCTCGCCGCGGTCGACGCTGAGATTGACGCCGCCAAGTGCATAGACCTGGCCGTAGGACTTGCTGATGTCACGCAGTTCGATGAGGCGTTCGGCCATGGCGGTCCTCGCTTGATTTCGTGCCGGCGTCTTCGCCAGCGGCCCCGCCGGCCGGGCTAAATCCCGGCCGACGGCTTGGGAGGTCAGCGCAGCGCCTGCTTGGCCAGCTCGGCGACAATCTCGTAATTCTGCGGCGTGACGAAGCCGGCGCCGGTGTCGACGTTCATTGGCGCCAAACCCAGCACCACTTGCTGGCAGAGGCTGAGGATCGGCAGATAGCCCTGCAGGAACGGCTGCTGGTCGGCCGTCAGCTGCACCCAGCCGCCCTTGAAGCCCTCGACAATCTGCGGGCTGGTGTCGAAACCAAAGTTGAAGATGTCGCCCGGCTTCCTGCCCGCCGCCTGCATGTAGGTCGGCACATTGCCCAGCAGCTGCCCGCCGGGATAGCCGACCGCCTTGACGTCGGGATTGTTGAGCAGTGCTGCCGTGATCACCGGAATGGCCAGATTGGGGTCGGCTGCCCACTCGGTTTGAGAATTGATTTGAACGACGTCGATGCCGGCCTCTTTCAGTGCGGCGACCGTGCCGCGTTCGCGCGCGCCGCGGCTCTCGTTCTCGAACGGGCCGATCATGATCGCCTTGTCGCCGGCCTTGAGCCCGGCCAGCTTGAACGCCTCGGCGCCGAGCGCGCGGCCCTGCTGCTCCTGCTGGGCGCCGACATAGCCGCCGCCGAACGCCGCCGTGACCGTCGGCACCGGCACGTTCTGGTACATCATCTTGATGCCGTCCTTGTGCGCCTGTTCGGCCAGCGGCATGATCGCGGCGTCGCCTGGGTGGCCCATCATGGCGATGCCTTGGGGCTTGACCGCAACAGCCTCGCGCAACTGCTGGACCATCTTCTCCACGTCCCACCCAGAGAAGATATAGTCGACCTTGGGCCCGAGATCGGCGGCCGCCTGCTTGGCACCATTATAGACGATGGTGCCGAACGCATCGCCCTCCGCCCCGCCGGCGAAGAAACGGATATGGACATCCTTACACCATTGCGCATCGAGCGCCTGCGCTGGCAAGGTCGAGAGTGTGGCGGCGAGCGCCATCGCGGCCGCCGCGACGGTCGAGCGCAGAACTGTCCTTCTCATCGTAATGCTCATGCACTTATCCTCCCTTTATTCCCTCGCTAGCCGAGGGGTTTCGACGATCGCTTCGGCATTGCGCCGTAATCTTTCGCTGGCCGGCACCTCCCGCCGGCCGACTTCTCACACCGGGTTCGGCAGATAGCTCGCGCCTCCCCGGCATTGTTGGAGATAATCCAGCGCACGCGCCTGCCCGGTGATCTCGAGATCGCCGCGGTAGACCGGGTCGTGCCAGCCCTCGATGTCGATGGCACCTTTGTAGCCGACCAGCCGCAGCTCGCTGATCACCCGCGTCCAGTCGCTGTCGCCGAAGCCAGGCGTGCGCATCTGAACGAACGGCAGGCGGCCGAACACGCCATGTTCACGGATCACGTCCCAGCGCACTGTCGCGTCTTTGCCGTGGACGTGGAAGATGCGCGGCGCCCATTTGCGGATCTGCGGGATCGGGTCGATCAGGTAGACCAGCTGGTGGCAGGGCTCCCACTCCAGACCGAGATTGTCGTCCGGCAATTCATTGAACATCAGCTCCCAGGCGTCTGGATTATGGGCGATGTTCCAGTCGCCGCTGGCCCAGTTGCCGTCCATCGCGCAGTTCTCGAAGGCTATGCGCACGCCCTTGTCTGCGGCACGCTTTGCCAGCTTCCCCCAGACCTCGCGGAAGCGCGGCAGGCTGTCGGGCAGCGGTTTGCCGCGAATGCGGCCGGTAAAGCCGCTGACCATGTTGGTGCCGAACAGATGCGCGTTGTCGATGATCGTTTCCCACGCCTGGAGCACGCCGCGATCGACTTCACCGCTCTCCAGCGGATTGCCGAACACGCCGATCGACGAGATGACGACATCGGCATCGCCGATCGCCTCGCGGAGCTCGCCTGCCAGCCTTGGAATGTCCTTGCCGCCCAGCGTCTGCCAGAAGAACGGCTGGATGCTCTCGAAGCCGAGCGGCAGAATCTGCCTGACATAGGCGGCCGGGTCGTCGAGATTGGCCCGCACCATTGTGCCGATCCTGATGTCGAGCAGCGGGTTTGGCATCATGATCCTTCCTGTGCAGCGATGGCGACCCGGCGCCCAGTTTCGGCGCTCTCGATCGCCGCGAAAACCATGGCCAGGCTCTTGATGTTGTCGGCGCCGCGCGTCTCCGGCTCGGTGCCGGTTTCGACGGCGCGGACGAAATCCTGGATGATGCCGAGATGGCCGCCGACGCGATCGGCCGGGTCAAGCGGCGGCACGGCTATCGGTTCGGTACGGTCGAACAGGCCTTCACGGACCGGCCGCACGACTTCCGCCTTCAGCCCGTCCTCGCCGTCCCAGACAATGCTGCCGCGCTCGGCGACGATGCGCCATGTACTGTCCCAGCTGGTACGGAAGCCGGCCGCGCACCAGCTGCCGGCATAGGTGAACAGCTTGCCGCCGCCGAGGTCGAAACTTGCGGCTGCCGACGACCCTTGCCGATACCAGGAATTGGCCGGCTCCCACTCCTGGCAATAGACGCCGGCCGGTTCGCCGGCCACCATGTAGCGGGCGGCATCGAATGTGTGGATCGCCATATCGAGCAGCAGCACATGGCGCATCTCTTCGCGAAAACCGCCGAAATGCGGCGCTACGAAGAACTCGGCGTGGATGCTGGTCGCAGCACCAATGACGCCGGAATCGAGAAAGCGCCGGATGCGCCTGACATTGGCGACATAGCGGCGGTTCTGCACGACGGCATGGATACGCCCGGCGCTGCGGGCGGCCTCGACAATGGCACGCGCATTATCCGGGCTGTCGGCCAGCGGCTTTTCGGTCAAGAGATGGCAATGGTGGGCAAAGGCGGAAAGCGCGACCTCGCGGCGGGCGGCGGGCACCACCACGTCGAATACCGCGTCGGGCCTGGTCTGGTCGAGCACGGCGTCGAGGTCGGTTCCGATAACGGCGCTCGAAAGCTCGTATTCGCGCGCCCTCGCCCGCGCCCTTTCGGCGTCGAGATCGACCAGGGCGACAATGGTGAGCCCGTCGATCTGCCTGGCCGCATCGAGCCAGGCCTTGCTCATCGCGCCGCAGCCGACCAGGACGACATTGATCATCCAGCACTCCTCCCTCTCGGCCCCTCCAGACCGATCGTCACGGCATTCACGGCAGGACCGTAAACCTTTTTCCGTAAACGTTTACGAGAACACACCCGATGGCGTACAATGTCAATTAGCCGGTGCGAAAAATTGTCCTGCCGCCTTGGCCCGGAGAGCTGCCGGTGCTAGCCAAGCAAGGGGGAGAACTGTCCTTTGGCGTCCAGCATTCACGACCTTGCACGTCACCTGAACATTTCGATCGGCACGGTGTCGCGCGCGCTCAACGGCCGCGCCGACGTCAATGCCGACACACGCCAGCGCGTGCTCGATGCGGCCAAGAAGCTGAATTATTCGCCGAACCAGTCCGGCCGTAGCCTGCGGCGCGGCGCCACCCATTCGGTCGCCTTCATGCTGCAGCCGCATCCGGGCGACCAGGAATATGGCGAGCCGTTCTTCATTCCGTTCCTGACCGGGCTGCAGGCCAAGCTCGCCGAAAGCGGGCTCGACCTGATCGTCGTGATGGGTGCGCCGGGCGACTATCAGCAGGAGCGCCTGCGCCGTGTTGTCGAGACCCGGCGGGCGGATGCAGTGGTGCTGGCGTGGACGCGGCGCGAGGACGAGCGCATCGACTATTTGACCCAGTCCGGTTTCCCGTTCGCGACGCTCGGCCGCAGCCGCTCCGGCGGCGATTCATATCCCTCGCTCGACCTCGACTTCGAAAAAGCCGGGGCTGACGCGGTCGATCGCCTCGTCGCACGCGGCCACCGCCGCATCGCCGCTATCCGCCCGTCGCTCGACCTCAACTTCGGCTATCTGTTCCTCGCCGGCTACCGCAAGGCGTTGCGGCGGCACGGCATCGAATTCGACCCCGAACTGATTGCCGACGGCTTCATCAACGAGGCCGGCGGCTACGCGGTGACGCCCAAGGTCATGCGCTCCAAGGACCCGCCGACCGCCATCATCTTCAACAATGACGCGATGGCGCTTGGCGGCTGCAAGGCTCTGGCCGAGACGGGCATCAGGCCCGGCCACGACGTTGCGGTGATCGTCATCGTCGACACCCCGCTTTGCCGCTATTTTTCGCCAGCGCTGACCGGCTTCCGCCCGGCGCTTGAGCCGATGGGCGAGCGGCTGGCCGAAATGCTGCTGGCATCGATCCCGGCTTATGCCGGCGCCGAAGGCGCCCGCATCACCCGCGAAGTCTGGCCGCTGGAGCTTATCGCGCGCGACAGCGATTGAATCGCGGCGATCACTGAGCAGGCTGAGGTCGGTCAAGCCGGCCCCGCTCGCGCTCCGGCGTTGCGACCAGCGAGGCAGCGGCGGCATTGGCGGCGGCAAGTGCCGCTTCGACAGGCTCTCCACGCCCAAGCCCCGCCGCAAAGGCGCCGACGAATTCATCGCCGGCACCGTGGGTGCTGACCACCTTCACCGGCATCGCCGGCAAGGCGAATGCCTGGCTGTCGCGGTCGCAATAGGCGACCCCCTCCCCACCTGCCGTGACAATCGCAGCCGGATAGGAACCGACGAGCATACCGGCCGCCTTCGCCGCACCCTCGAGCGTGTCGACGACAGGAACGCCGGCCAGGAATTCCGCCTCGATGGCGTTGACGATGACGATGTCGGTGAGCGCGATCAGCTCGGCGGATAGATTTCGGGCGGGCGCCGCGTTGAGGAGGACGCGGCCGCCATGCGCCTTCACCGCCCGCGCCGCGACAATGTTGGCGGCGTCCGGCACCTCGTTCTGCAGCAGCAGCACCGTCGTTTGCGCGATCAGCTCACCCGCCTCCGCAATCTCCTTTTCGCCGAGAGTGAGATTGCTGCCCGAGACGATCACCGCGCCATAGTCGCCGCTGGCGTCGAAGATCGCCACGCTCATGCCCGAGCCGGCGCCGGAAGCCACTCCCACGAAGCGCCGGTCAACGTCGTTGCGATCGAGATTGTCGAGAAGCGCCCGGCCGAAATCGTCATCGCCGACAGCACCGATCATTGCCGCACGCACACCGGCCCGCGCTGCCGACACCGCCTGGTTGCCGCCCTTGCCGCCGCATTTTGGATGCCAGGCATGGCCGGTCACCGTTTCGCCCTTGCGTGGGCGATCGGGGGCTTCGACCATGATATCGTAGTGCAGGCTGCCGAATACGGTCACCAGCGGCGGAGGAGCCGTCATGTGCCCCAGACCTTCATGAGCCGCTTGCCTTTCATGAGTTCTTATCTTTCCGTTTCGACGTCACCGCAGACATGGTGCGGCCGAGATTGCGCTCCGCCGCCTGGTAGTCGCGTTGCGCGACTGCGACGAACAGCGCGTCGAGAATGTTGAGCTGGGCAATGCGCGCCGCTGCGTTCTCACCCATCAACGGCGAGCCTTGCGCGGTCGAGCAGAGCACGATGTCGGCTACGGCTGCCAATGGCGAGTTGTCATAGTTGGTGATGGCCAGCGTGCGCGCGCCGCTTTTGCGCGCAAGTTGGATGGCGTCGATGACGGCGCTCGTGTTGCCGGAATGCGAGAAGCCGACAGCAATGTCGTCGGCGCCGAGCAGCGAGGCCGACATTAGCATCATGTGCGAATCGTCATAGACAGAGGTGCGGATGCCGATGCGCAGGAATTTGTGCGAAACGTCGCGTGCGATCTGTGCCGAGCCGCCAACGCCGTAGAAATCGCGATTCCTGGCGCGGGAAAGCAGATCGGCGGCACGGTCGAAATCGTCCATGTCGAGGATGGCGAGCGTCTCCTCCAGCGCCTGGATGGAGGTGCGGAACACCTTCTGCACGATCTCGGCCGAACTGTCGTCCACCGACAGCTCCTGATGCATCTCGGCGGTCGGCAGGCGGCTGTACTCATAGACGGCGGTGCGGAAATCGCGATAGCCGGAAAAACCCAGCTTCTTGGCGATCTTGACCACCATCGCCTCCGACACACCGGCCTCCTCGGCGATCTGCTTGAGCTGTATGGTCTCATCGAAACCGCGCCGTCCGAAGACGGTTTCAACCACCTTCGCCTCGAGCGGCGTCAGATGCGGCATCATCATGCGGATGCGCGGTCCTACTGCTTTCAGGTCCAGGCCGGTCAAGGTCATCCACGTCCCCTCGTCACGCGATCGATAAGCATCGCGGCGAGGATTATAAGGCCAGTTGCCAAGAGCTGATAGAAGGACTGCACGTTCATCAGCGTCAGGCCGTTGCGCATACTGCCGAGGATGACGGCACCCAGGATCGTGCCGACGACGCTGCCCTTGCCGCCCATCAGCGAGGCGCCGCCGATCGCCGCCGCTGCTATGGCGTCGAGCTCCCAGAGATTGCCCAGAATGGGTTCGGCCGCACCCAGCCGGCCGATCAGGACCTGCGCTGCAAGCGCTGCCAGCAGGCCCGAGATCATATAGGCGGCGATCTTGGTGCGGGCGATCGGCACGCCGGCTATGTAGGCTGCCTCCTCATTGCCGCCGACGGCGAGCAGATATTCGCCGAACGGCGTCTTCTTGAGGACGATCCAGGCAATCAGCGCGACGACGGCCACGATGATGACGGCCAACGGCAATCCGAACAGCGAGCCGTTGAAGATGGCGCGAAAGCCGGCAGGCAGGCCGAGCACCGGATTGCCGCCGGTATAGATCAGCGCCAGTGCCCGGTAGGTGCTCAGCGTGCCGAGCGTGACGATGAAAGGCTGCAGCCCGACATAGGCGACCAGCACGCCGTTGAGCAGTCCGCAGGCAAGGCCGATGGCGAAGCCGGCGGCGATGGCCAGCGGAAACGGCACGCCGGCAACCAGCATCGAGGCCGAGATGACGGCCGAAAGGGCTGCCGTCGGCCCGACGGACAGGTCGACGCCGCCCGAGATGATCACCAGCGTCATGCCCAACGCCAGGCAGGCATTGATGCTCGACTGCTGCAGGATGTTGATCAGGTTACGCTCGGCAAAAAAGCCGGGGACCAGCGCCCCGAAGACGGTAAGGATCACCACCAGGCCGATCAGCGTGCCGGCGTCGCGCACGGAAAACCGGTGCAGGAAATCTGCCCTTGGGCGCGCTGCTGTGTGTTGCGTTATTTCGGTCATCCGCTGGTCCTGTCCGTTATGCACCGGCGATGTCCTTGCGCCTTGCCGGCCTCAATCTCTGTTTGGGGTATGGCGTGCGCGGCGATCACGTGTTCGCTGAGACTTGCGCGGCCCAGTTCGGCGGCGACCGTGCCGTCGCGCATGACCAGCACGCGGTCGGCGAGCCGGATCACCTCGGGGAGTTCGGACGACACGACGATTACCGAATGGCCTTCGGCGGCGAGTTCCTCGATCAGGTGGTAGATCTCCGCCTTGGCGCCGACATCGATGCCGCGCGTCGGCTCGTCGAACAGAAGGATCCGCGTTCCGGCCGCCAGCCAGCGGCCGATGATCGCTTTCTGCTGGTTGCCGCCGCTGAACAACCGGATCGGCCGATCGAGCAGGAACGGCCTGAGATTGACGCGTTTCATCTTCTCGGCAGCCACGCGCTTCAGCTGGCGATGATCGATGACGCCGCGCGGCGCGAACACGCCCATCGAGGCCAGCGCCATGTTGCTGGAGATCGACCGCAACGGCACGATGCCTTCGCGCTTGCGTTCCTCCGGCACCAGGCCGATGCCGGCCGCAATCGCGTCGCGCGGACTGGAAAGCTGTACCGCCTTGCAGTCGATCTCTATTGCGCCTGATGAGGCCCGGTCGGCACCGGCGAGCAACCGCAGCAGTTCGGTACGACCCGACCCGACCAGGCCGGCAATGCCCAGCACCTCGCCGCGATGCAGCTCGAACGAAACGTCATGGACCTTGGACGCCGAGGCAAGGCCGCGCACGCTCAGCCTGATCTCGGCGGAAGCATGCGAGCGGTGCTGTTCCTGGGCAAGCTCGCGGCCGACCATCATCGAAACGACGGCCTTTTCCGAGACCTGTGCGATATCGACGGACCCGACCACGGCGCCGTCGCGCATGATGGTGGCGCGCTGGCAGATGCCGAACACCTCGTCCAGCTTGTGCGAGACATAAACGACGGCGACACCGTCGCGCGCCAGACCGGCAATCACCTCGGCCAGTCGTTCGAACTCGCTCGGCGTGAGGCTCGACGTCGGCTCGTCCATCGCCACGATTCTGGCGCGGTCGAGCAGCGCCCGGCCGATCTCGACGATCTGCCGCTGCGCCACCTTCAGGCTGCCCAGCGGGGCTGCCGGATCGATGGTCGGGTCGATGGCGGCCAGCGCTTCCGCAGCACGGCGTTCCTGCTCGCGCCGTGCGACGAAGACGCCGCCGCGCGTCAGCGGATGGCCGAGAAACATGTTCTGCGCGACGCTAAGACGTGGCACCTGCTGTAATTCCTGATGGATCATCGCCACACCGGCGGCGCGCGCCGCGACCGGGGTGTTCAGCATGGCCGGCTTTCCGTCGATGAGCACGCGTCCCGCTGTCGGCCGGTAGACGCCTGACAGGATGCGCAGCAGCGTCGACTTGCCGGCACCGTTTTCGCCAAGCAGGCCATGGATTTCGCCGGCGCCGACCGAAAAGGACACATCGCTCAGCGCCCGTACGGCCGGAAACAGCTTGGAAATGCTCTCGAATTGCAGCCGCGCTGGCATTGCTTCAGTTCTCCAGGCAAAGGTGCCGACCCAAGGCCGGCACCCGCCGCCCCTGCTCTATTGGCCCACTGCCGCGTCCTCGAGCAGCGCCTTGCGCACGGAATCGCCACCGCCTGAGTAACGGTCGGCATTGTCCTTGGTGATCAGCGCCTGCGGCGTGGCGACGACGCGCGGCAGCTTCTGCCCGGCCACCAGCCGCAGCGCCGATTCCAGCGCCACCTCGCCGGTCAGCACCGGGAAAGAATCGACGGTACCGGTCAGCTCGCCGGCGCGGATCGAGGCATAAGCGTCGGAAATCCCGTCGGTGCCGAAGACGGCGACTTTGTCCTGCAGGCCGGCGGCCTTGACCGCTTCGACGATGCCCAGCGCCATGCCGTCATTGTTGGCATAGAAGCCGATCAGGTCGGGGTGCTGCTGCAGGATGTTGGTGGCCGCGTCGTAGGAGGTCTGGCGATCCCAGTTGCCGGGGACGCTGGCGACGACCTCGAATTTGCCAGCCTCGGTGATGGTGGTCTTGAAGCCGTCGGTGCGCTGGACGGCGGCGTAGACGCCGGCCTGGCCTTCGACGATGGCAACCTTGCCGCCATCCGGCCGGTTCTTGATGAACCATTTGGCGACGCGCACGCCGTTGTCGCGCTGGACATTGCCGACATAGTGCTCGGCCTGCGGGATGACCGCGTCATTGACGTTAACCACCGGCACATTGGCTGCCTTGGCCTGTTCCATGATCGGCTGCAAGTTGGAGTCGGTCTGCGGCGAGACGAGAAGCACGTTGTAGCCTTGCGTGACCAGGCCTTCGGCGATGGTGAGCTGCCCGAGCTGGTCGCCCTCGCTTTGCGCCGCTTGGTAGACGACGGGTACGCCGGTGCGGTCGCCGAACGACTTGTAGCCCTCTCCCAGCGAGCGCCAGTATTCGTTGGTCAGCGTCTTGGAGACCGCACCCGCCTTGGTGCCCTCGGGCAGCTTGGGGAAAGCCCCGAACTTGGCCTCGAGCTGCGACCAGTCGATGCGATCCTTCTCGGTGTCGGAATTGAGCGGCGCGAGGTCCGCGGAAAACGAGGACCCTACGGACAGCGCCATCAGTGCAGCGGTAGCGGTGGCAAGCAGAAATTTCATGGTCTTTCCTCCCTTGTTGAAAACAGTGATGGCCCCGGCCTCAGCTGTCCGGCCCGAGCATGGCTTCCTGGATTATGGCCTGCGAGGCGACCGCGTCCTGACGGTCGATGGCAGTGGATAGGCGATTGTCCTTTTCCAGCCGATCGACGACGCGCAGCATGCGCTTGACAGTCGCGATGTTGACTTCGCATTCGTGGACCGGGTCGAGCCCGGTCATGTCGGGGAACGTGTCGAAGTAGATTGCCCCGGCATAGCCGTCGCGGCGGATCTGCCTGAGCAGCTCGATCGTCTGCAGCGTGTGCACTGCGCCGACCATCAGGCCGTCGTCGCGCTTGGCGTAGCCGTCGTTGAGATGCACGCCGAGCAGCTTGCTATGGCGCGCCACGAGTGCTGCGGCAAAGGCCGGCTGCTCGTCGGCATAGAGCACATGCGCGAAATCGAGCGTCACGCCGAGATTGGGCAGGCCGATCTCGCGGATCGCCAGCAATGTCGTCGCCGCATCGGGCATCAGGCTGTAGGAGCGCGGCTCGTTGGGTTTGTATTCAAGGCTGATCTGACAGCCCGGGTCATGCGCCACTACTTCACGAATGCCATCGATTTCGTGTTGCCAGAGTGTTGCGTAGTCAGCTTGGAAGGCGTAGTCGAAGCCATCCTGCCCCAACCACAATGTCATCAGGCTGGCGCCGGCATCGCGCGCGGCGTCGATGCCGGCCTTGGTCAGGTCGATGGCCTCGCGGCGAACGGAAGGATCCGGGTTGGTGAAGGCGCCGAGCTTGAAAGCCGGGTTAGAGTAGTAGCGCATGGCGAAGCCATTGATCGAAAGCCCGAAATCGCCGAGTTTGCGCGCCATTTCCGCAGGTTTTTCATCGACATGGTCGGGAAAGTTGAGGTCGAGATCGGTCAACTCCGCAACCTTCGCCGCACGTGCCGCCATTTGCAGCATGGACGGTTTGCCGACAAGATCGGGCCACTCGGACTGTGGCCGCGAGGCAAAGGAATTGAGGCGGGTGGCGAAACGATAGGCGGTCATCGGGGTCCTTTCATTGTCATAACTTTACACAAGAATGATTACTTGTAAAGTTGTTAATGGCTCGCTCGGCGACGACGAATTCGCCATACCCAGGCCAGTTGCGACCACGGGGGACAAGCAAGCGCGGCACTGTCACGCAAGTATCACGTTCGCGTCCTAGATCGCTTCTCCGAAGGCTTACGCGGCGTCCTTGATGCGACGCGACGCCTTTTCAGATCCCGGCAGCTTTGTCTCAAGGAGGATATCCATGAAAAACCTGCACCGAACCGCGTCCCTCGCCGTCGCGCTGGCGATGTTCACCGCCTTGACCCCGGCCTTGGCTGAAAACGCCGCGACAGTCGGCGGCGTCAGCTTCGTCAACAAGGGCCTAGTCGGTGTCGGCCGCATCCCGGCCAGCCAGAAGGACAAGTTCGGCGAGACGTTTGGGTCCGGCTCCGGCATGTCGATCGATGCTGCCGGCTGGACCCATGGGGCGGACGGCTACAAGGGCTCGCTTTGGCTGCTGCCGGATCGCGGCTACAATGTCGTCGGCACCACCGACTATCGCTCGCGTTTCAACACGATCGCCATCGAGTTCGCGCCGGCCGCGCCGGGTGCCACACCAGCCGCCGGGCAGGAACAGTCGGGCCTCAAGGCAACCTTAGCCGACACCATGCTTTTGACCGACGACAAGGGCGCCGACGCAACCGGCCTCGATCCGCTCAACGGCGTGCGCGCCGCGGCCGACGACATGCCGATCCTGCCCGAAGCCAACGGCAAGCTTGCGCTCGACAACGAGGCGATCGTGCGGCTGCCCGACGGCACCATGTTCATCTCGGACGAATACGGCCCGAACATCTATCGCTTCTCCGCCAATGGGCGTCTGATGTCGGCAACGCAGCCGCCGGCGGCGCTTGTCCCGATGCGTCATGGCACGCCGAACTTCGCGTCCGACAATCCGGGACCTGGCGCGGCGGACCCAGATCCGAAGGATCCCGAAACCGGCCGCCAGAACAACCAGGGCCTTGAAGGCATGGCACTGACGCCCGACGGCAAGTTCCTGATCGCCGTGCTGCAGTCGGCACCCAGACAAGATGGCGGCGATTCGCCCTCGACGCGCCGGAACACGCGCGCGCTGGTCTACGATGCTTCGGATCCTGACCAACTCAAGCTCGCGCATGAATATGTCGTGCCGCTGCCGGTGTTCACCGATGCCAAGGGCAAAACCAAGATCGCCGCGCAGAGCGAAATCGTGGCGCTGTCGGACAAGACCTTCCTGATGCTGGCGCGCGACAGCGGCAACGGCCAAGGGCTGAAGGGCGACACTTCGCTCCATCGCGAGATCAGCATCGTCGATGTGTCGGCGGCAACCGATATCGCCGGCACAGAGTTCGACAAGGACAAGCCGGTTGCGCCCAAGGGTGAGCTCGATGCATCGGTGACGCCCGCCAAGCTGACGCCGTTCATCGACATCAACGACAAGAGCGAGCTCGGCCGCTTCGGGCTGCACAATGGCGCGCCCAACGACCGCAACAACCTCTCAGAGAAGTGGGAGGCGATGTCGGTGGTGAGCGTCCTCGATCCAAAGCTGCCCGACGACTATTTTCTGTTCGTCGCCAATGACAACGACTTCCTCACCCAGGACGGTTTCCAGGTCGGCGCGGCCTACAAGGCCGAGGATGGCGCCGATGTCGACACCATGTTCCTGGTTTATCAGGTCACGATTCCCGGCCTCGCCAAGAAGTAGCGGCACCCATACAGGCGGACGCGCCGAACGCGTCCGCCTGAGCCGGCGATTGAACGGTCGTGCGCTTCAGTTGCGGCTCGCCCGCGCAAGAAATGGTCTTAAAGGATCAATGCGCCGTGAAACGGGGTTGCGGCACGAGGGCACTCACTTCAGCATCTCCGCGTCCCTTGGCACGCCGGCATCGATCGGCTCAGCCGTCCTGTTCGACACGGCGGCGATCTTCCCGGCGGCCGACAGGTTCGGGCGCACGAAGACCGGCGCGACGCCGTCGACGCGGCTGTAGAGGTCGATAATGTCCTGATTCATGAAGCGCACACAGCCGGATGAAGCGTTCCTCCCAATGGAATCCCACTCCGGTGTGCCGTGCAGCCGGTACATCGTGTCCTTGCCGTCGCGGAAGAGATACAGCGCGCGGGCGCCCAGCGGGCTGTGCGGACCGGGCGGCATGCCGTCCTTGTATTTCGCCAGTTCCGGCCGGCGCTGGATCATTTCCGGCGGCGGCGTCCACACCGGCCACTTCTTTCTCGCCTGAACCACGGCACTGCCGGTCCATCCGAAACCGGCCTTGCCGAGGCTGACGCCGTAGCGAATTGCCTTGCCGCCGTCGCGCACCAGGTAGAGGAAGTGCTCGGAAGTATCGACGACGATCGTGCCCGGTTTTTCACCGGTCGGATCGGACACGATTTGGCGGACGAATTTCGGATCGATCTTGGCTACCGGTATTGCCGGCAGTTGATAGCCCTCGTCGACGCGCGCCGCATACATGCTTGCGGCATCGCCGAAAGCCGGCTCGCTTGGCGCCGCTGTCACCGGCGGCGCCGCCACGTCCGTCGTGGTGCACGCCGAAAGAGCCACGGAGGCCGCGCCCAGAGCCGATGCACCGAGAAAGGCGCGCCGGTTCAGGCGCTCAAAAAACAACGGAATATCGGACATGAGCCCCCCGGCTTGCCCATGAGATCCAGGAAATGCGGCCCCACGCGTGCAGGATCAATATACGATTCCGGAAGGTTTGAGAAATGCTTAGATCAAGGCACGCCAGGCGGAATTTGCGACGCCGCATCGACCTCTCCCGTTAAATCGGCAATCATTGCGGACTCAAGACAAGCCTTCGCCGAGTTGCCTGCCATGGACGACAACATGCCCCCGCGCCGGCGGACCGGCGACCTCACCAGTGGGCCTATCCCGCGCACCCTTTTGCTGTTTGCCCTGCCGGTGCTCGGCTCCAATGTGCTGCAGTCGCTCAACGGCTCGATCAATGCCGTGTGGGTCGGTCGTTTCCTCGGTGAAGCGGCGCTGACCGCCACGTCCAATGCAAACCTCGTGCTGTTTCTCATCCTCGGCACCGTCTTCGGCATCGGCATGGCGGCGACCATCCTGGTCGCGCAATCCGTCGGCGCTCGTGACCTGCCCGAAGCCCGGCGCATCGTCGGCACCAGCGCCACCTTCTTCTTCCTCGTCTCGGTGGTGTTCGCGGTCTGCGGCTGGATCTGGGTCGATGCGATCCTCGATGCACTCGGCACGCCGGCCGATGCTTTGCCGCTGGCGCGCTCCTATCTGCGCATCATCTTCCTGGCCGTGCCGATGATGAACCTGCTCTCCTTCGTCATGACAGTGCTGCGCGGCGCCGGCGACTCGCGCACGCCTTTCCTCTTCATGGCGCTGGCCGTCGTGCTCGACGTCATTTTGAACCCGTTGCTCATCCTCGGCATCGGCCCGTTCCCCGAACTCGGCATCGCCGGCTCGGCCGCCTCGACGCTGATCGGCCAGACGGTAAGCGTGGTTGCCATCCTGATCGTGCTTTATGCGCGCAAGCACCCGCTGCGGCTGGCCGGCGCCAATCTTGCTCTGCTGCGGCCGGACCCGGCGCTGCTGCGACTTGTCGTCTTCAAGGGCGTGCCGATGGGCCTGCAGATGATCGTCGTCTCGTCCGCGGCTCTGACGGTGATGGGCATGGTCAATTCGTACGGCTCGCAGGTCGCAGCCGCCTACGGCATAGCCGCACAGCTCTGGACCTATATCCAGATGCCGGCACTCGCCATCGGCGCCGCGGTGTCGTCCATGGCGGCGCAAAATGTCGGCGCCGGGCGCTGGGACCGGATCGGCCGCATCGCCGCCTCCGGCGTCGGCTTCAACCTTGTGCTCACCGGCGTGCTTGTCGCGCTGCTGTTCGTATTCGATCGCGCGGTGCTCAGCCTCTTCCTCGGCAGCGACAGTGCAGCAATCGACATCGCCACTCACATCAACAAGATCGCGTCGTGGTCCTTCATCCTGTTCGGCATCACCATCGTGCTCTTCGCCACCGTGCGTGCCACTGGCGCGGTGATGCCGCCGCTGATCATCCTGGTGATCTCGGTGCTGCTGGTGCGCACCAGCTTCGCCTATTTCTTCCGAAGCGTGATCGGCGAGGAAGCGCTGTGGTGGAGCTTTCCGGCCGGCTCGATAACCTCGCTCGTGCTGGCCGCGGCCTATTATCGCTTCGGCCGCTGGCGCAGCCTGCACATGATCGAGAGCCGGCCGGCTGCCGGCGAACCGCCGGATACCGGCCTCGGCGTACCGCGCCAGCGCGCCCATCTTTCACCCGAGACGCCGAACGGCTGAAAGGCCGGCTCAGCGCGCGTGTTTCGCGCCAAAGCCGAGCGCCACCAGCGAAAAGACGACAATCATGCCGGCAAAGGCCACGCTTGCCACGGTCGCGCTTGTCATGGTCGACAGGACGCCGATGCCGATCACCGGCAGCGCGTTGCCGCAAAAACAGCAGATGAAGAAGGCCGAGACGACTTCCGCGCGCCGGTCCGCCGGCGCGATCTCGTTCACCACTTGCAAGCCGCCGCGATAGCCGAGCGCTGCCGCCACGCCGCACAAGGCGGTCCCGGCAATCATTATGGCCATCGAGGCGAAGACCTGCGCCGCAACAATCAGCGCGACGGTTGGGATCATCAGCGCAAGCGCTGCGAACATCGCGGCTCGGCTCGAAAGTCGTGCTGTCGCTACAATGGTGGCGGCCGTCACGATCGCCAATTCAAAGAACAGAGCGCCGGCTTCGGCATGATTGGTTACCTGCAGTTGTTGCGCCAAAATGCTCGGTGCGAGTGCTGCATAAAAGCCGACCAGCGCCATTGCGCCAAAGCCGGTCACCGCCGGCGCAACGAAACTTGCGCGGATGTCATCGGGCACGGAAAGCCGCGGCCGCATCGAAACGTCAGCCAGTCTCCCCGGCCGCGAAACGGTTTCCCGCGTGCGCCAGACCAGCAGGGTTACAGTCGCGAGCATCGCAAGGTAGGCGACGAATGTCAGCCTGAGCGGCCAAGGCGCGTATTCGGCGAGCAACCCGGCCCCCAGCGCACCGAGGCCGAGGCCGAGGAAATTGGTGCTGGTGGCAATCGTCGCCGCCTGTGACTTGTCGTCGGTCGGGAGCAATTCGGCGAGCCAGGCGGTGCCGGTACCCGCGCCGACCCCGATTCCCAGTCCGCTCAGAATTCGGGCGACATCGAGCCAGGCGACATTTTCGGCGAACAGGAAAACCACCGCGCTGACAACGGCCACCGCCATCCCGGCCAATGCCATTGGACGGCGCCCGATGACATCGGACACACGCCCCAACATCAGCAGCGCCGCCAGATTGCCGATGACATAGACGGCGTAGACCAGCGTCAAAGTGATCTGCGAGAAGCCGAAGACCTGCTTGTAGATGATGTAAAGCGGCGTCAGCGCCGTGCTGCCGGCGAAAAGAGCCGCGATCATGGCGGCCACGGCGGCCGCTGCAGCGCGGCCGCCGAGTTCGTGATCGCGCGTCATGACTCGAACGTGAGCTGTCATTTTTTTCGACCTTTTGCTGTTCGGGATCTGACGTCCTAACGCCTTTTTCGCGTCAGCCGTTCCCCCTCCCCGGCTTGCTCCTGACAAGTTTGGCAGCTTTGCCGATGGCGCTGAGCGAGATCATCTTTTAACTTCAGCGGATTGTCAGGGGAGATTCATGGGCAAGGGACGGGTCGAGGCATTTACCGATGGCGTAGTCGCCATCATCATCACCATCATGGTGCTGGAATTGAAGGTGCCGCATGGCGAGGATTTTTCCGCGCTGGCACCACTCTGGCCGATATTCCTCAGCTATGTGCTGTCCTTCATCAATGTCGGCATCTACTGGAACAATTTGCACAACATGTTCCATACCGTGCAGCGGGTCGACGGCCGCGTGCTGTGGGCGAACCTCAACCTGCTGTTCTGGCTATCGCTGATGCCGGCGACGACAGCCTTCATGGGTGAGAACCATTTCGCGCCGGTGCCGGTCGCCGTCTATGGCGTCGACCTGGCGCTCTGCGCCATCGGCTTCAACATCCTCACCATGGCCCTGCATCGGCTGCACGGCAGCGAAACCCTTTTCGCCAGGGCGTTGGGCAACGACCGCAAGGGAAAGATCTCGCTGGTCCTCTATCTTTCCGCCATCGCGCTGACCTTCGTCAATCACTGGATCGGTGTCGCGATCTATGTCCTGGTGGCGATGGTCTGGTTCGTGCCGGACAGGCGCTTCGAGCGGCTAATCGAGAAATAGACGGATCATGATCCCGAACCGAAGGACCGCGTCAGCGAAAAGTGGATGCCGGTTTCGGGAAAGATCATGGTCAAACGAGACGATGGAGCCCCGTCCCGAATTCTATCGGCATGGAACAGGCTCTAGCCTCGCATTTCCTTCAGCTTTTCCGCTACCGAAGCGGCCAGGTCGGCGTAGCGCTCCTCCAGCCGCTCGGCCGCCTTGATCACTGAAAAATCATGGCCGAATTTTTCCAGCGCCATACGCAGCTTTTCGACGAACTCCGCCTGTTTTTCGAGCGCCGAAAACAGCGTTTTCACTTGCGCTTCGCTGATGTCGGGATTGGCAAGCATTTGCGGCACTTCGCGGCTCATCTGGTCGCCGGTTGCGGTCTGTTCTTTCAGGATCTCGATCCAGTCGGTCAATCGTCACTCTCCTTTTTCGATATCAGCATGCGCAGCGCCCGCCGACGCGGTCAACCCGAAGATGCCGGCATCGGCTTGCGCGAGCCTCGTTCCGCGCTAAGTTCGCCGCGGCCAGAACAGGAGAAAATCATGACCACCGACGCCGAGATCCAGACCGCCCTGCCCGCACTTGCCTCCGGTAATGTCGCCGTCATCACCGGCGCAGCCAGCGGCATCGGCCTCGCCGCGGCCAAACGGCTGGCGGCGATGGGCATGAAGATCGTGCTGGCCGATATCGGCGGCGCACGCCTCGATGAGGCCCGACACGCCGTCGCCGCCATCGCCGGCGAGAGCGCCGCGCTTGCCGTTGCCACTGACGTCTCGAAAGCCGACGAGCTCGACCGTTTGGCCGAAAAGACATCCGGCGCCTTTGGCGACGTCTCGCTGCTGATGAACAACGCCGGCGTCGGCAACAACCCCGGCAAGCCCTGGGAGAACCGTGACGCCTGGAAGCGGCTGCTGGACATCAATTTCTGGGGTGTCGTGCATGGCGTCGAGGCCTTCGCGCCGCGCATGCTGGCGGCGGGAAAGCCCGGCTTGATCGTCAACACCGGCTCCAAGCAAGGCATTACCACGCCGCCCGGCAACCTCGCCTACAACGTTTCCAAAGCTGGCGTGAAGACCTATACCGAGGGCCTTGCACACGCGCTGCGCAACGAGCCCGGCGCCAGTGTCGCGGCGCATCTGCTCATTCCCGGGTTCACTTTTACCGGCCTGACCGAAGGTGCGACCGAAAAGCCGGCCGGCGCGTGGACCGGCGAGCAGGTCATCGACTTCATGCTGGCCTCGCTGCGGCGCGGCGATTTCTACCTCCTGTGTCCCGATAACGAGGCGACCCGGTCCATGGACGAAAAGCGCATGGCCTGGGCGATTGGCGACATCATCGAGAACCGCCCCGCTCTGTCGCGCTGGCACCCGGACTACAAGGAAGCCTTTGCAGCATTCATGAAATGATCCCGCGACCGTTCGCGTAAGCTCTGTTGGGAAGCCGAACAACAAGCTCGCTCACGCCGCGGTATGCTTCTTAGTGTTGCGCTTCTTAGCCACGGCTTTTGCTGCGGCCATGTCGGCGATCTGTTCGTCGTGCCGCTTCGCCGCTCGTTCACATTTGGCGCGGATTTCCTCGACTTCGGATTCGGTCAGGTGTTCGATGCCGATAAAGGTATTCTTGGCTTTGCTGACGCGGATCAACTCGTCGAGCTTGGCCTGAATCGCTGCACTGTCGCGGTTCTGGGTGTTCTGGATGAGAAACACCATCAGGAAGGTGACGATCGTGGTGCCGGTATTGATGACGAGCTGCCACGTGTCGGAAAAGCCGAAGACCGGACCGCTTACCGCCCAGACCACAATGATCAGGAAACAGACGGCAAACGTCGGTGGCAGACCGGCAAGATGGGCGACATAGTTGGCGATCCTGGTGAACAGCTTCTCGATCATGGCAGGGAGAAACAATCGGCAGCTGCCTCAAGTTCCCTGTGAGGTGGAATTCACGGTCAAACCGCGCGCGCCGCGCTTGCAAAGATCAGGTGGCGTCGTTTTCCCAGCGGTCGAGGAAAGCCTCGATGGGCAAGACCTGCATGTCGGGGACTGCCCTGGCCAGTTTCTCGACCGGCCAGTCCCACCAGGCAAGACGTTCGATCCGGGCCGCAGTTTCCGCGCTGAAGCGCTGCCGCAATGGCCGGGCCGGAACGCTGGCGACGATTGCATAGGCCGGCACGTCTCGCGTCACCACCGCATTGGCACCGACGATCGCGCCATTGCCGATCACTACGCCAGGCATGATCACGGCGCCATGGCCGATCCAGACATCATGGCCGATGCTGACGGCTTTCGCCCGCCGCCGGTCGCGGAACGCCTGATCGACACCCAGCCAGCGGAAATATTCGTTGGGCCGATAGCTGATCTTGTGCTGCGTCAGCCGCTCGACCGGATGCTCCAGCGCATTGATGCGGCTGTTGGCGGCGATCGAGCAGAATTTGCCGATCGTCGTATAGATCGCCTCGGCATGGCGCTCGAAGTAGGAGAAGTCGCCGACCGTCACCTCGCGCAGGATGACCCGCTCGCCGATCGACGCATAGCGTCCAAGCTTGCACGCCTTCAACTCCGCCGTCGGATGGATGCGCGGCTCGGGATCTTTCAGGACAAGGTGTTCGGGACGGTCCATGCGGGCGCTTTACGCCCGCGCGCATAGTCTCGCAAGCCGAGTGCAGCGCCGCACATCCGTTTGGGCGCCAAGGACCCTGTAGCACCTTAAGTCTCTATTTCGGCTTGCCGCTGGTCCACACCACGTTCTGGCCGTAGAGCGGCACAGTGGTGACCGACATTTTTGCCGAGCCATCCTGCACCTGGCGCGAATGCGACAGGTAAATCAGCGTCTCGTTGGCCTTGTCGTAGATGCGGTTCACCACCTGCTTTTTCCAGATCAGGCTGATGCCTTGCTTGAACACCTCCTCGCCGGCCTCGCTCATGTCGATGTCGCCAATGGTGATCGGCCCGGTCTGGCGGCAGGAGATCGAGGAATCGGACGGGTCCTCGAACCAGTTGCCTTTCTGCAGGCGGTCGATCACGCCGCGGTCGAAATAGGAGACGTGGCAGGTCACGCCCTCGACCTTCGGATCCTTGATCGCCTCGACGATGATGTCGTTGCCGAGCCAATCGACGCCGACCTTGCCGACTTCCTCGGCGGCGGCGGCGCCAGCGCCAATGACAAGGCATGCGGCCAGCGCGCCGCCAATCAGTTTTCGCAAAGAGGCCTCCTGCGGTTCGAATTTTGCCGACCTCAGGTGGGACGAACGGCAGCGCTTTGCAAGCAGATCGCCTCCCACAGCATTGCCGGTTGCGGCAACGCGACATCTTTGCGTCGGCGCGACCGAACCGCTAAGAGTGTTCGCCAAGCCAGGGCTTCACGGCGCCAACCCGGCGCCGATGGAAATAACGACGGACTTCACTGATGATGCGTTCAATTCTGGTCGGTATTCTCGTCCTGATGGCCGCAGGAATCGGTTGGCTCACCTTCGACTGGTACCGCGGACATTATGGCGGCGAGCCGTTCGGAGCACCTTTCACGCTGGTCGACCAGAAGGGCGCGCCGGTCACCGAAGCCGCCTTTCGCGGCCACCCCAGCGTCGTCTTCTTCGGCTTCACCCATTGTCCGGAAGTCTGTCCGACCACGCTTTTCGAGTTGGCCGGCTGGCTGAAGACGATGGGCGATGACGGCAAGAGCCTGCGCGCCTATTTCGTTACGGTCGACCCGGAGCGCGACACGCCCGAAATCATGAACACTTATGTCAGCAATTTCTCCGATCGCATCCTCGGCATCACCGGCGATCCCGACAAGGTCCACGCCATGGCCAAGTCCTTCGGCATCTACTGGAAGAAAGTCGACACGAACGACGGCGACTACACGATGGACCACACCGCTTCGGTGCTGCTGCTCAATGCCAAGGGCGACTTCGCCGGCACTATAGCCTATGGCGAAAGCCCGGACGCCGCCATCGCCAAGCTCAAACGGCTGGCGGCGGAAGGTTGACATATCCGGTAATGACGCAGACGCGTTTGTATTTCACCGCGGGCAAGATCGAGGCTGATCGCATCTTCGCGGCGCTCGGTGCGGCGTTCGACGATGAGGGCCTGCCGATTGCGGTGCTCGAGGTCGACGAGGACCGCGACATCCACGAAGTATCGCTCTATGCCGACGACGACGTCGATGCGATCGAGGCGCGGCTTAGGAACATCCTTGCCGGACTGTCACTGTCGAAACCGATAGCGCGCGAAGCGCTGCCCGACATCGACTGGGTGGCGCGCTCGCTAGAGGGATTGAAGCCGGTGCGGGCCGGGCGCTTCTTCGTCCATGGCGCGCATGACCGCAGGAAGCGCCACAGCGGCGAGCTCGCCATCGAGATCGAGGCCGGCCTCGCCTTCGGCACCGGCCATCACGGCACTACCGCCGGCTGCCTCGAAATGCTGGAGCAGGTCATACGGCGCGAGCATCCGCGCAACGCGCTCGACCTTGGCACCGGCAGCGCGGTGCTCGCCATCGCGGTGGCCAAGCTCGCGCATATTCCGGTGCTGGCGACCGACATCGACCCCGTCGCCGTCAAGGTGGCCGCCGCCAATGCGCGGCTGAACCAGGTCAAGGGGTTTATTGAAACGGTAGCGGCGCCCGGTTTTCATCATCCGATCTTTGCCGCGCGTGCACCCTTCGACCTGATCGTCGCCAACATATTGGCGCGGCCGCTGATGCGTCTGGCGCCGCAAATGGCCGGACATATCGCGCTCGGTGGCTCGATCGTCTTATCGGGCATCCTCGGGCGCCAGCGCGACGCGGTAGTCGCAGCCTATGTCGGCCAGAAATTCCGGCACGTCCGCACCTTGCACCGCGAGGGCTGGGTGACGATTCACCTCAAGCGCTGAGGCGCAGCGCCTTCAACGCAAGCCGGAATCCGCTCGGACTTAGCGCGAGTTCGCCGCTTTCTTCAGCTGTTCGCGATCGTAGCCATGAGCTTTCAGCGTTTCGTCGTCAAAGCCAAGCAGAACGCCGCTCACATACCGGCTCGCTTCGCGCTGGCGAGCTTCGATCAGCGCGTTCACAGCGTTTCTGAAAAATCCGCGTCCGGGTGAAATCGTGGACATGACGGTCTCCTTTGCAGGGCAATAGGACTCTTTCCTCCACATGAAGAAGGTAAGCCTTGCTGACGCTTTTTGAAATCGCCGATTCTGCATGGCCTCCATGCGCAAAAGACGCTGTAGCGGCCGGCCATCATCGGTCCGAAATCGATTCCGATTTTCGAAGTCATGCGCTACGGTCGCGCCAGCATTCGAGGAGAGCCGACATGTTCCAGACCTTCGATTCCGCCGGCGATCCGGCCGTTGGCAAGCCGCGCGTGGCAATGCTGCGCCAATGGTTGGCGGCGAACGGGCTGGATGGCTTCATCGTGCCCCGTGCCGACGAGCACCAGGGCGAATATGTCGCCGACCGCTCGGCACGGCTGAAATGGCTGACCGGCTTCAGCGGCTCGGCCGGAGTCGCCATTGTGCTTGGCGAGCGCGCCGTCATGTTTGTCGACGGGCGCTACACGCTGCAGGTGCGCCAGGAGGTCGATCTCGACATCTTTTCGATCGAGAGCCTTGTCGACAACCCGCCGGCCAACTGGATCAAGGACAATCTCGGCCAGGGCGTGCGGTTGGGCTTCGATCCGTGGCTGCATACGATCAGCGACGTCAAGGCGCTGAAGGCTTCGGCCGAGAAATCAGGCGCGGTACTGGTGCCGCTCGACGAGAATCCGATCGACGCCATCTGGCAGGACCAGCCCGGGCCGCCACTGGCGCCGGTCGAGATCCACCCGATCGGCTTTGCCGGCGAACTGGCCAAGGACAAGCTGGTGCGGCTGGCGGCGGCCATCGAGAAGGACGGCGCCACCCATGCCGTGCTGACCGACCCCTCCTCCATCGCCTGGGCCTTCGACATTCGTGGCGGCGACGTACCGCACACACCGCTGGCGCTCGGCTTTGCCGTGCTGGCCGCCGACGGGTCGCATCTGCTTTTCATGGACCAGCGCAAGTTTTCGCGCACCGTCGCGGCCTATCTGACGCAACTCGCTGAATTGCACGACCCAGGTGAATTCGAAACGGCAATCGTCACCCGGGCCAAGGGCGGCGCAAAAATCGCGCTGGACCCGGTTCTAGCGGCGGACAAGCTCAGGATGCTGGTCGAGGATAATGGCGGCACCGTCATTGCCGTGCCCGATCCGGCCCGCATTCCACGCGCAACAAAGAACAAAGCTGAGATCGCCGGCGCCCGCGCCGCGCATCGCCGCGACGGCGCCGCGGTCGCCAAGCTGCTGTGCTGGCTCGACCGCCAGAAGCCCGGCACGCTCGACGAAATCGCCGTTGTCACAAGGCTTGAGGAGACGCGCCGGCAAACCGGCGAAGAAACACAGATGCCGCTGCGCGACGTATCGTTCGATACCATCTCCGGCGCTGGTCCTAACGGCGCCATCATGCACTACCGCGTCTCCCGCGCCACCAATCGCAAACCGCGAGATGGCGAGCTGTTCCTGCTCGATTCCGGCGGGCAGTACCAGGACGGCACCACCGACATCACCCGCACCGTGCCGATCGGCACGCCAACCGAGGAGATGCGCGAGCGCTTCACGCTGGTGCTGAAGGGCATGATCGGCATCTCCATGCTGCGCTTCCCCCAGGGCACGCGCGGCTCCGAGATCGATGCCGTAGCCCGCCTGGCGCTGTGGAGACACGGCTGCGATTTCGCCCATGGCACCGGGCACGGTGTCGGTTCCTATCTTGCCGTGCACGAGGGCCCGCAGCGTATCGCCAAGACCGGCACCGAAAAGCTGCTGGCCGGCATGATCGTCTCCAATGAGCCCGGCTATTACAAGGAAGGTTCTTACGGCATCCGCATAGAGAACCTGGTCCTGGTGACGCCGGCTGAGGCAATCGAGGGCGGCGACATCGCCATGCATGGCTTCGAGACACTGACGCTGGTCCCGATCGACAAGCGGCTGGTCCGATCGGACCTCTTAACCCGTGACGAGCTCCATTGGCTCGACGAATACCATGCGCGGGTGCTGGCCGAGATCGGACCTATGCTCGACGGCGAAACGCTGGCCTGGCTGGAAAAAGCAACCGCCCCGCTGCCGCACGACTTCAAGCAATAGCTGCGGTCGCAACGCCGGTTGACAGGCTTTGCTCCGCAAGCAGTTCCTGCAAAGCCGTGACGTTAGGAGAACCGGCTCCCTTGCGCCAGAACAACACCGTGACGGCGTTGTCTTCGTCAGCGGGCAGTTCGTGCAGCTTTAGCCAGCGGCTCTCCGGGAAACCCGAAAGCACACTTTTCGGCATCAGCGCTATGCCCATGCCAGCCACCACGCAACCAAGGATGGCATGGTATGAACCAAGCTCGATGGTTTTCTCGGCCATAAACCCTCTGCGCGCATACCATTGTTCCAGCCGCTTGCGGTGCGGGCAGCCGTGCTCGAAGGCTATCATGGTTTTGGGCATGTCGAGGCGGTCATCGATCGAAACGCGCGATGCCGCCGAGACGATGACCAATTGCTCCTGGAATGCTGACTGCTTTTCGAACGGAGCGTCGGCGATCGGCTCGGCGGCGAAGGCTGCATCGAGGTCGCCGGCAAGCATGGCGGTCGCGAGAACCTGCGGATTGCCGGTGCGCAACTGGATTTCCACTTCGGGATAACGTGCGTGATAATCGGCGAGCAGACTTGGAAGCCGTGCCGCGGCGGTGCTCTCCATGGCACCTAGGCGAAGCGTGCCGCGCGGGCGTGGATCGAGCATCGCCGTTCGCGCCTCCTCCGCAAGCGCCAGCAGCCGATCCGCATAGCCGACCAATTTGTGACCGGCCGGCGATACGTGCAGGCGCTTGCCCTCCCGGATAAACAGCTGCACCCCGAGATCTTCCTCGAGCTGCCGGATGCGTGTGGTCACGTTCGACTGCACGCGAAACAGTTTTTCCGCCGCCCTGGTGATTCCGCCCTCGCGCACCACCGTGCGGAAGATGCGCAGATCGGCCAAATCCATACATCTCTCCTGGAGAACATAACGATCTTAATTATTCATTTTAGCTGATTAGGCCTTTGCCGTAAATCACCGGTGCAGCTGCCGATCAACACGGCAAACCAGGAGAGATGGAAAATGTCGCGTGAGCCCTTCGACATCCAGCCGATCGATCTAAGCGCATTGACGCCGAAGCAGCGCGAGGCGCTCTATAGCCGCGCCGTACGTCGCGCCCACCAGGAGAGAGCGGAGGCGATCCGGCTGAGCCTGTCGCGGGTCGGCGCGGCAATAGTCGCTGCGGTAAAGCGCATGTGTGCTCTCGCCGCCAAGGCAAAAGTCGATCAGCCGACGAGCTGCCGCGCGAGGATCAGCACGGCAGCACCCGCCAGGAACATCGCCATCAGCCCGCCGCGCAGTGAGACAAGGCCGGCAACGATCAAGGCTGCCCATTCCGCCGGTCCGGCGCTGAGCGCCGCCGGCGCCACCAGCGTGGTCAGCACCGCCGCCGGCACGGCGCTGAGCCCGGCTTCGACGCGCGGATGGATATGATCGAAGCGTGAGATCACCAGATGACCGCCGATGCGGGTCAGATAGGTCGCGATCGAAGCGGCGATGATGATCCACAAGGTCGTGCTCATGGCCGTGCCTCCACGCCGCTGTGGCGGGGCGGCACGATGACGGCGAGCAGCACGCCGGCCAGCGCACCGATGGAAACATGCCAGGGCGAGCCGACCGTCTTGTAGGCAATGATGGAGGCGGCAGCGCTGGCGACGACCACCGGCAGCCACAGCGGCCGCTTGCGGAAGCTCATGACCAGGCCGAGAAAATAGATCGGCAGCAGGAAATCGACGCCCAGTGCATGGGTGTCGGGAATAAGCTTGCCGAACATCGCGCCGAGCGCGCATTCGATGATCCAGAACACATAGACCGGCAGCCCAAGCCCCATATACCAGGTGAACCCGACGGTCTCGCCGGCCTCCGCCTTGCGCTCGGCCACCGCGAACTGCGGATCGGTAAGCACGAAGTAGCCTATCGCCTGCTGGATCAGTGGCCAATGCGCGATGCGCCGGCCGATACCGGCCGAATAGAGCACATGGCGAAAATTCACAGCGAAGATCGACAGCACGATCAGCCACGGCGCGACATGCTGGCCGAACAGCTCGATGCCGACCATCTGGCTGGCGCCGCCGAACACCGTTGCGCTCATCAGGAACGCTTCGAGCACGGAAAACCCGTTGTCGACTGCGAGCGCCCCGAACAGCAACGCAAACGGCGCCGACGCCACCACGACGGGCATGCTGAGCCGCACGCCGTCCCAGAAATCGTTTTTCGCGCTGTTTTCGGAGATTGCTTCCGCCGACATCGACCGCTCCTCGGGAAGGGCCTATGTAGGGAGGGCGGTCCGGCTTGTCACACCAATTCGCTTGAGGCAAACGATCAGCGGAAATGACAGCTGAAGCGTCGCGGCAAGCGCGCTCCAGTGCCCAGTGGATAAAATCAGACGCTTGGCACCTGGGAGGGCATATCCGTTGGCGCCCATCGGTCCTTGCCGAAGTGGCGGCCACAGACCAGGGCCAGAGGTGGTTCCCCAGAGGTGGTTGCAATGAGCGAATTTTTCATCGATCCAAAATTCGGTCGCCTGGCCTTCGGCGCCGATCCCGGCAGCTATCACGCGACGCGGCCTGGCTATCCTGATTGGGTATTCGAAATTCTATGTGAACGGTGCGGTCTCGCGCATGGCACGACGACGTTCGAGATTGGCGCAGGTACAGGAACTGCTACGCGCCGCTTACTCGAACTGGGCGCGAGTCCGATGCTCGCCATCGAGCCGGATTCTCGCCTCGCGACTTTCCTTTGCGAGACTATTCAGGACAAGGCGCTCTCGGTGAGCGTCTCTGCGTTTGAGGATGCCGTCCTTGAGAAGGCCGGTTTTGATCTCGGCGTCAGCGCCACTGCCTTTCATTGGCTGGACGAGGACATGGCGCTGGTCAAGGTCGCCGAGCTGCTTCGGCCGGGCGGCTGGTGGGCAATGGTCTGGAATGTATTCGGCGACAACAGTCGCCCTGATCCCTTTCATGATGCGACGAAGGCACTGCTTGAAGGACCTTCGAGCCCTTCGGCGGGCTCAAATGGTATTCCGTTCGCGCTTGATGCCGAGGCCCGCGTGGCGGCGCTGGAGCGAACCGGCGCGTTCGATGCCATCGAACAGCGGACAAGCGTCTGGTCGCTCGTCCTCGATCCTGACCAGACGGTCGCCCTCTATGCCACTTTTTCCAATATCAACATCCGCAGCGACCGCGAAGCAATCCTCGCGGAGCTGGGGCGCATCGTCCGCGACGAGTTCCAAGGCTCCATAACCCGCAACATGACCACCAGCCTCTACACTGCGCGGCGCATTTGACCGTCTGATTTATCCGCTAGACTAGCGCGGCGAAGCCTTGCCTTCGATCGCCCTGCCCCAGTCGAGCAGCGGTTTTGCCCGCATGACGAAGTCGACGAGTTCGTCGACCAATCCAGCTCCGTAGATATCCGCGAGCTCGATTGCGTGCCGGACGGCAAAATGCCGGTTGCGGATCGCGGCAGCGAGATCGGGCTCGGCGATATGCTCGAAGCCGCGCGGCGTGCGCTTCATGCAGCCGTCCGGATCAAGCTCGAGGCCGTTCTTCTTCAGCGCCGCGACGAGGCTGCGGAATTCAGCGGGCCGCTTCGCGATCGCGTTGCGCAGCGCCAGCAATAGCTCCGGTCCGGGCTGCCACCAGGCAATGGCGGCAAAGCAGCGCTCGAGCCCGATATGGACGTAAAACACGCCCTGTTCCATCTTGGTGCCGTCAGGCGAAAGGATCGCCGACAAATGCCGGTTATAAGGCCGTTTGTCCTTGGCGAAACGCACATCGCGATTAATCCGGAACAGCGACTTCTTGCGGTCGCCGCGCAGGCCGAGCCCCAATGCCGTGAAGCGCTCGGAGAGCGTCTCGACCAGATCGCCGAAGGGATCGCGCAGGTCGCGTTCGAAAAGGTCGCGGTTTTCCAAAAACCACTCCCGGCTCTGATGAAAATCGAGCGCCTTGAGGAAGGGAATGGCCTTTTGCCCAAAACCGTTGAACGCAGCCGCCATCACCCGCCCTTGCCGATCCGCTGCAGCCAGGTGTCCTCGTCGATCACCTCGATACCGAATTTGGTCGCGTCCTTCAGCTTGGAACCGGCGCCCGGCCCTGCCACCAGGAGATCGGTCTTCGCAGAAACCGAGCCGGCGACCTTCGCGCCGAGACGTTCGGCCATCGCCTTGGCCTCGGGGCGCGTCATCCTTTCCAGCGTGCCTGTAAACACGATGGTCTTGCCGGCGACCGCGCTATCGGCTGAGACGTTCACGATGTACGGCTTCGGGTGGACCTGTGTGAGCAGCGCTTCAAGCACGGCGTCGTTGCGTTCATTGCCGAAGAAATCACGAAGAGCGCCTATCACGGTATCGCCGATGCCGTTGATGGAAGGAAAAACGGTGTGTGGATCGGCTGCCGCTGCTGTCTCCTTGCCAATGCGGATCAACTCCTCGATGGTCGAGAAGGTTCGGGCCAGCACAGCGGCCGTCGTTTCGCCGATATGGCGGATGCCCAGCGCAAAGATGAAGCGATCGAGTTCCGGTTCGCGACGAGCGTCGATGGCAGCGAAGAGCTTGTCGAGGCCGTCGTAGTTGCGTTCCTCGACACTGCGTACATTCTTGCGCGTCTTGCCCGATGCGGCCTCACGCTGCCTGGCCTGCTCCTCCCGCCGCTCCGCCAGCGCCTTGGTGACGGCGGGACGGCGGTCCCGGAGAGTGAAGATATCGGCGGCTGTCTTGACCAACCCGGCATTGAAGAACAGGTCTATGTTTTCGGCGCCCAGGCCTTCGATATCCATGGCGCCGCGCGACACAAAGTGGCGCAATCCTTCCACGGCCTGCGCAGGGCAGATCAGTTCGCCGGTGCAACGTCGGCGGGAATCTTCCTTGCCGGTCTTTTCCTTGATTTCGCGCGTCGCGGGTGAACCGCAGATCGGACATTTGTGCGGGAATTCGTAGGGCATGGCATCTGGCGGACGCTTGTCGGCTACGACGCTCACGATCTGCGGAATGACGTCCCCTGCCCGCTGGATGACCACTGTGTCGCCGATACGCACGTCATAGCCGTCGCGGATCGGCTGGCCGTTGCTGTCCAGACCCTTGATGTAATCTTCGTTATGAAGCGTGACATTTTCGACCACGACGCCGCCGACCGTGACGGGCGCAAGCCGGGCAACGGGCGCCAGCGTACCGGTACGGCCGACCTGAATGTCGATCCTCAGCACGGTCGTCATCGCCTGTTCGGCCGGAAATTTGTGGGCGATGGCCCAGCGTGGTTCGCCGGTGACGAAGCCCCATCTGCGCTGCAATTCCAACTGGTCCACCTTGTAGACGACGCCGTCGATGTCGTAGCCCAGCGATGAACGCTGGGTCTCGATTAGGTGATAATGCGCGACCAGTTCCTCGACCGACTTTGCCCGGACCATCAGCGGACTGACCTTGAATCCCCACTCCGCGAATTTCTGCACGGAATCGTATTGGGTCGGAGCCGGATCCTTTGTGGTATAGCCCCAGGCGTAGGCAAAGAATTTGAGGTTGCGGCTGGCGGTAACGGACGGGTCCTTCTGACGGAGCGACCCGGCCGCCGTATTGCGCGGATTGACGTAATCCTGGCCGCCGATCGCCGCCGAACGTTGCTTCAGCGCCTCGAATTCCGCGTAGGTCATATAGACCTCACCGCGTATTTCGATGACCTCGGGCCAGTCCGATCCCTTCAAGGTTTTGGGAATATCGGCGATGGTCTTGAGATTGGCAGTGATGTCCTCGCCGACGGCGCCGTCGCCGCGCGTTGCCCCCTGTACGAACACACCGCCTTCATACCGTAGGGAGGCCGATAGCCCATCGATCTTCGGCTCAGCCGTGAAGGCAATGTTCAGACCCTTGTCGCGGTCAAAGAATCGCCGGCCCCGTTCTATGAAGTCCGCGACGTCCTGGTCGGTATAGGCCTTGGCGAGGCTGAGCATCGGCACCGCGTGGCGCACCTTGGCAAAACCTTCCGCCGGCGGCGCGCCGACCCTGCGTGAGGGCGAATCCTCGCGCACAAGATGCGGAAACCGCTGCTCGATGGCGAGATTGCGCCGGGTCAGCGCGTCATATTCCGCATCCGTGATTATCGGCGCGTCCTCGCCATGGTAGCGCCGGTCGTGCTCGGCGATCTCCTGCGCCAACCGCTTCAACTCGCTTGCCGCCTCGCTTTCGCTGAGCGAATCCACTGGTTTTTCGTCCATGCACTGCTCCCTCCACGGTGGCGCGACACAATAGAACAGGATTCTTTCACGAGGGAGAGACCAAACACGGAAAATCATTCCTGAACAGCAGGATGGCGCCAGACCCTGACTCAGGTCGCGAGCGCCGGAAACGAACTCGTCTAGAGCAATTCCAGGAAACCTGTGAAACGGTTTTCCGTCCGGAATTGCGCAGAAACGAAGAAAAGATGAACCGCTCTAGGCTGCCGCGGTGTTCTCCCGCAGCAGTCGCTCGGCCGCCGCGCGCGCCTCGTCGGTGATGGTGGCGCCGGCGAGCATGCGTGCGATCTCTTCCTGCCGCGCCGCCCGGTCCATCTCGGCGATGCCGGTCGAGACCCGGTCGGCCCCGCCCGACTTGGAGATCAGGAAATGCGTCGCCGCGCGCGCTGCCACTTGCGGCGCATGCGTGACCGAAAGCACCTGCACGCGTTTTGCCAGCCGTGCCAGCCGCTGGCCGATGGCATCGGCAACGGCACCGCCGACGCCGGTGTCGATTTCGTCGAAGACCAAAGTCGGCGCCGACCCGCGATCGGCCAGCGCGACCTTGAGCGCCAGCAGGAAGCGCGAAAGCTCGCCGCCGGAAGCGACCTTCATCATCGGGCCCGGCCTGGTGCCAGGATTGGTGCGCACCCAGAACTCGACCTGGTCGATGCCTTCTTCCATGCGGCTCTCGGCATCGCTTGCGATCTCGACGATGAACTCGGCCCGTTCGAGCTTCAGCGCCGGCAGTTCGGCCATTACCGCCTTGGTCAGCCCGACGGCCGCCGCATGGCGGAGCGACGACAGCTGGGCCGCCGTAATGTCATAGGCCTGACGCGCCGCTGCAGCCTGTTTCTCCAGCGCATGCAGGCGCTCCTCGCCGGCGTCGAGATCGGCAAGGTCGGCAGCCATGGTGTCACGCAATTGCGCCAGGTCATCGACGGCGACGCTGTGCTTGCGCGAGGCGGCACGCAGCGAAAACAGCCGCTCCTCGGTCTTCTCCAACCGCTGCGGATCATATTCTGTGGCGCGAAGTGCTGCTTCCACGCCCGACTGCGCTGCGTCGAGCGACAGCATCGCCTCGTCGAGCGATTTGACGACATCCTCGAGCAGCCCGGGCGCTTCGGTCACCTTGCGCTGCAGCCGCCTGAGCAGGCTGGCCAATTGCGGCAAGGGCGAGGACGGACCCGAGAGCACATCCTGCGCATCGTGGATTTCCGAGGCGATCTTTTCGGCTCGCATCATCGCGACGCGCAGTTCGGCCAGCTCCGTCTCTTCGCCCGGTTGCGGATCGAGCCTGGTCAATTCGGCGACCGCTGCACGCAGATAATCGGCCTCGCGGGCAGCTGCCTCGACTTTGGCCCGGTGTCGTGAAAATTCCTGCTCGCAGGTACGCCAACGCCGCCACGCCTCGCCGGTTGCCCGAGCAGGGCCGAGATGGCCGCCGAAACTGTCGAGCAACTCGCGATGGGCGCCGGGATCGACCAAAGCGCGCTCGTCATGCTGGCCGTGGATCTCGACCAGCGCACGGCCGATGTCGCGCATCAGCGTCACGCTGGACGGCTGGTCGTTGACGAACACACGCGTGCGGCCGTCCGCCGTCTGGACGCGGCGCAGGATGATGTCGCCGTCGTCCTCGATGGCATTATCGGCAAGCAGCATGCGAGCCGCGTGGTTGCGCGGCACGTCGAAGACGGCGATGATCTGGCCTTGTGCCGCGCCATGCCGCACCAGCGAAGCGTCGCCGCGGGCGCCAAGCGCCAGCGACAAAGCGTCGAGCAGGATGGATTTTCCGGCGCCGGTTTCGCCGGTAAGGACCGAAAGGCCGGACGAGAAGTCGATGTCCAGCTTCTCGATCAGAACGATATCGCGGATCGACAGCCTGGAGAGCATGGTGACGCGCCGCTCAGGCGCCGGTGATCAGCTTCCCGGCCTTGGAGATCCACGATCCGGCATTCTCGCGCGGCTCGAGCCCACCACTCTGCAGGAGCTTGTAGGAGTCCTTGTACCACTGGCTGTCGGGATAGTTGGTGCCGAGCACGGCCGCAGCGGTCTGCGCTTCCGACGTCAGCCCCATCGCATAGTAGCTCTCGGTAAGACGCGCCAGCGCCTCCTCGACATGGCGTGTGTTGGAATAGTTCTCCACGACGTTGCGGAACCGTTTGACGGCCGCGATGTATTCGCGGCGCTCGAGATAGTAGCGGCCGATCTGCATCTCCTTGCCGGCGAGCTGATCGTTGGCGAAGCGGATCTTCTCCTTGGCATCGTCGACATATTCGGAAGTCGGCCAGCGCGTCACCAGATCCTGCATCGTCTGCGCGGTAAGACGCGCTTCCTTCTGGTCCTGGGTGACGTCCTTGATCTGACGGTAGTAGCTCAGCCCGATAATATACTGGGCATAGGCTGCATCGTCGGTCGACGGGTAGAGGGTCAGGTAGCGCTTGGCCGAACCGATCGCCTCGTCGTAATTGCCCTGACGGTAGTCGGCAAAGGCACCCATCACCATCGATTTGCGGGCGAATTCGGAATATGGATGCTGGCGGTCGACGGCATCGAACTTGCGGCTTGCCTCCTGCAGGCGCCCGGCATTCAGATTGGCGAGACCCTGATTGTAGAGCACGTCGGCCGGCTCGGTCTGATCGACATAGGTCGACAGATCGACGTCCTTCTCGGACGACATGCAGGCCGACAGAAACAGCGATGGAACGACCACCGAAAGCGCCAGGAAAACAGCCCGCCGCAGCGCCTTCGATTGACCAACTCGCTTGAAAAACATGTTTGGATTCCGCCCTTTCGGCGTCATTTCAGTCGACGGCAGCAGCCATAAACCATAATTGCCTTGCCCGGCAACGCTATCCCCGGCCAATCGCACATTTTTGTGGCGGTTTGGCGCTACCTGGAAAGCTATGTAATTTGGCCGGCCGGTGATGCATCCATGCAACACAGCTTGACCGCAACGGGAGCCGTAAGACCTTAAGAATCAGATCATCCAGGGCGCATAGAGGGGTGCGTTGACGGCGCTCATCTCGGCGGTCCGGCCGCGCTCGCGGCGCGTCGTCTCGACGATTTCGAAAGCCGAACGGTCCGACAAGAGACGGCGCAGCGCAGCGGCGTTCAGCCTGTGGCCACCACGATAGGAGCGGAAGCAGCCGATGAACCGGGCACCGGCGAGCGCCAGGTCGCCCATCGCGTCCATCGTCTTGTGGCGCGCGAACTCGTTGGGATAGCGCACGCCTCCCATGTTGATCACGCGGTTGTCGTCGCCGATCACCAGGGAGTTTTCCAACGACGAGCCGAGCGCATAGCCGGCCGCCCACAGCCGCTCGACGTCCTTCATGAAACCGAAAGTGCGGGCACGCGCGACGTCGCGGCGGAAAATGTCGGCATTCATGTCGGATGCAAAAAGCTGGCGCCCGATCGCTGGGCTTTCGAAATCGATCTCGATCTCGAAGCGCGTGCCGTCATAGGGCCTGAACTCCGCCCAGCAAGCGCCGTTCTCGATGCGAACCGGCTTTACCACCCTGATGTAGCGACGCTTGACCGGCAGCGTTTCGATGCCTGCCTGGTCAATGGCCTCGACGAACATCACCGCGCTGCCGTCGAGAATAGGCACCTCATGGCCGTCGATTTCGATGACGAGATTGTCGATCCCAAGCCCGAAAAGCGTCGCCATCAGATGCTCCACCGTAGCAATGTGCTCACCTTGCGGATCGCCGAGCATGGTGGAGAGATCGGTGGCGCCGACCTCGGAAACGAGCGCGCGAAATTCGTGGCTTCCGCTCGCATTCGAAAGCTGGAAGACAACACCCGTATCGGCATCTGCCGGCAGGAAATGGACGGTGACCGGATTGCCACTGTGGACGCCGATGCCGGTCAGCGTCGCACGCGATTTAAGTGTCGTCTGATAGTCGTGCAAAACAATCCCCATAGCCCGTACTGCCTAGGTCCGCTTCATCTGCCCTGAGGGCGCGGCTCTTGATTGATCGGCAGGCAGGGCCACTTCCCCGAGACTCCC
Source organism: Mesorhizobium sp. M1428 (assembly GCF_040317515.1). Lineage (NCBI taxonomy): Bacteria > Pseudomonadati > Pseudomonadota > Alphaproteobacteria > Hyphomicrobiales > Phyllobacteriaceae > Mesorhizobium > Mesorhizobium sp. M1428. Next base: position 204,122 of record NZ_JAMYKT010000001.1, on the reverse strand, counting down.
AGCAAACCGACTTTGGCCGGTGGCGAAGATAATGGTCCCGCAGGGAGACTCCAAATCACGGTTTCTTACTCGTTGTAACCGCGGCCCAGCGGAGGATTGCCCCATAAGTCCTTGTTTTAAAAGTGCTTTTAATATTAACAGGCGAACAGTTTCCTGCTCGCCTGTTAACAACTGTTACGAACCGTTAACAGATCAATTGGCCTGTCGGCGCAGGAAGGCGGGAATCTCCAACTGATCGTCTTCCTGGACAGCCCGGCTCTGCGGCGTCAGGCGGCCCTGCTCGTCCAGCTGGCCGCGGCGCGGCGCGTAAAGCTGCGGATCCTGGCTGGCAAGGCGGCGCACCTCCGCCGGCGCCTGGCGCAGTTTCGGTTCGCGCGGCTGCGCCGGCTGCAACCGTGCAGGCTCCTCTTCGCGGCGGGTCAACCCGTTGGTCAGGCGCTTGAGCAAGCCCATCGGGCCGCTGTTCTCGTGGTCAGCCGGCCGGGCCTTGGCTTCCACCTCAGCCTTCACCTGCGGTGGGAAATCCTCGACCCGCGGCATGCGCTGGGGTGCCGCGGCAACCGGCTGCGGCATTTCACGATGCGGAGCGGGCTGCATCGCTTGCTGAGCCACCGGCTGCATCATCGGCTGCGGCTGAGCGGGAGGCGCCTGGAAGATCTTGCTCTGCGGACGGAAGTCTTCCGCATGCGCGACCGGTGCCGGGCGGGCCTGTGCCATCGCTGCCGCATTCGCCTCGGCGAGTTGAATGGCCTCGGCGACCGGATCGGCAGCACGTGGTTCATAGATCGGTTGCTGGACAGGCGCCGGGCGCATTTCCGTGACCTGGGCCGCCGGGCGGCTGACCGGCTTCGGCGGAGCCGCGCGGATGGCGATCGGCGCGGCAGCGATTTCGGCCGCCGATTTGTCGATGCCGGTGGCGACCACCGATACGCGGATAACGCCTTCGAGTTCCTCGTCGAAGGTGGCGCCCAGAATGATGTTGGCGTCCTGGTCGACCTCTTCGCGAATGCGGGTTGCGGCCTCATCGACTTCGAACAGGGTCAGGTCGCGGCCGCCGGTGATCGAGATCAGCAGGCCCTTGGCGCCCTTCATCGAGGTCTCGTCGAGCAGCGGGTTGGCGATGGCGGCTTCAGCCGCGGCCATTGCGCGGCCCTCGCCCGAAGCCTCGCCGGTTCCCATCATCGCCTTGCCCATTTCGCGCATGACCGAGCGGACGTCGGCGAAGTCGAGATTGATCAGGCCTTCCTTGACCATCAGGTCGGTGATGCAGGCAACGCCCGAATAGAGCACCTGGTCGGCCATAGCGAAGGCATCGGCGAAGGTGGTCTTGTCATTGGCCAGCCGGAACAGGTTCTGGTTGGGAATGACGATCAGGGTATCGACGCATTTCTGCAGTTCCTCGATACCCATGTCGGCCGTCTTCATGCGGCGCTGGCCTTCGAAGTGGAACGGCTTGGTGACGACGCCGACGGTGAGGATGCCCTTTTCGCGGGCAGCGCGGGCAACGACGGGGGCCGCCCCGGTACCGGTGCCGCCGCCCATGCCGGCAGTGACGAAGCACATATGCGTGTTGGAGAGATGATCGATGATCTCGTCGATGCACTCTTCCGCCGCCGCGCGCCCGACTTCAGGCTGCGATCCGGCGCCGAGACCCTCGGTGACATGCGCGCCGAGCTGGATCAGCCGCTCGGCCTTCGACATCGTCAATGCCTGCGCGTCGGTGTTGGCCACCACGAACTCGACGCCGCGCAAGCCGGCGGTGATCATGTTGTTGACGGCATTGCCGCCGCCGCCGCCGACACCGAACACGGTGATGCGCGGCTTGAGCTCGGTAATGTCCGGCTTCTGCAGATTGATGGTCATTGTCTTGGTCCTTTGCCTTTCCCGCCGCTTCGCCGCCGCGGCCGCCTATGGGGCTGTCCCCGTCAAATTAAAAACTGTCTCTCAACCACTGACTCATTCGATGCAGTTTTCCGCCCGTTCCGGTCATCCGAAGACCGGAAATTCCCTTCGCCGGGCGGCTCTCGAAGCTCGCCATCTGCGGGTAGATCAGAAGCCCTACGGGCGTCGAAAAAGCCGGCCCCTTGGCCGCCTCGGGCAGGCCTGCCACGCCAAGCGGGCGTCCGATGCGCACATTGCGGCCGAGGATGCGGCGTGCTGCTTCGGGCAGGCCGGCAAGCTGGCTGGCGCCGCCGGTCAGCACCACACGCTTGCCAACCGCGTTGCCGTAGCCGGATTTGTTCAGCCGGTCGCGCAGCAATTCCAGCGTCTCGTCGATGCGGGCGCGGATGATGCGCGTCATCACCGAGCGCGGGATCTGCAACGGCACCTCGCCGTCCTCGCCGATCGGATGGATGGAAACCAGGTCGCGGTCGTCGGCACTGCCAGGCAGCGCCGAGCCATGCATCACCTTCAGCCTTTCGGCGGCATCGAGCGAGGTCGACAGGCCCTTGGCCATGTCCAGCGTGACGTGGTTGCCGCCGATCGCGATGGCGTCGCCATGGACGAACTTGCCTTCCGAAAACACCGAAATCGTCGTCGTGCCGCCGCCCATGTCGATGCAGGCCGCACCCATTTCGAGCTCGTCATCGACCAGCGCGGCTAGCCCGCTGGCATAGGGCGTCGCCACCATGCGCTCGACCGACAGGTGCGAGCGGTTGATGCAGAGCTCCAGATTGCGCAAGGGCGCTGCGTCGCCTGTCAGCACGTGCATGTCGACGCCAAGCTGGTCGCCAACCATGCCACGCGGATCCCGCACACCGCGCTCAGCATCCAGCGAAAAGGCAACGGGAAGCGAATGGATCACCTCGCGCTCGGCCCGCAGCGCCTGCTTGGCACCGGCGGCAAGCACGCGCTTGATGTCGGCCTCGTCGGCCTCATGGCCGCCGAGATTGATGGTGGCCGAAAAAGCCTCGCTCTTCAGCCGACCGGCAGTCATGTTGACGATCAGCGAATCGACCGTCAGTCCCGCCATGCGTTCGGCGGCGTCGACGGCCAGACGGATGGCGTGCTCGGCGCGGTCGAGATCGATGACGACGCCCGATTTCACGCCTTGCGATTTCTGGTGGCCGATGCCGATCACCTGGACGCGATGCGAGCGTCCGCGCAGCAGCTTGCCATCGTCGCGCGGCTTGAGTTTGGCCACCACGCAGCAGACCTTGCTGGAGCCGACATCCAGCACCGTCAGGATGCCGGACCGGCGCGACGAGGTATCGCTATTGCCGCCAAGCCAGCTCATATCTTCGTCTCCGGCTTGCGCTTCAGCATCTTGGGCTTTTCGTCGAGCGCGGCTTGGCGCTGCGTCGCCGCTTCCGGCGTCAACTGGACGACCAGACGATCGGACAGGCGCATGTCGACGGCGGCGATGTCGCGCGTCAAAAGCCCGTTCTCGTGGTCCATCCTGACCAGGTCGGCAATCGCCTGATCCTCACCGTCTTCGGGAAGCTTGATCGTGATGCCGTTTTCAAGCTTGAGATCCCAGCGCCGTTCGCCGATGCGGATATAGCCCTTGATCCGCGCGGCGAGCTCCGGATAATTCTTGATCTTGGCCAGGAAATCCGGCGCTTTGGCAGGTGCGCCGGTGCCGATGATCAGCGGCAGCAACATCTGCTTGCCGCCGGAGAACGGCGCAATGACGGTGCCGGATTTCTCGATGACCGAAAGCGCGCTGCCTTGCTGCCACAGAGCGAACGGCTCGCGCTCCTCGACGCGCACTTCCAGCGTATGCGGGTAGACCTTGCGCACCGCCGCGGCTTCGACCCAGGGCAGCGTGGTGATGCGTTCGCGCGCGGCTTCGGCATCGAAGCCGATCAGCGAGGTCCAGCCGTCGAGTTCCAGCCTGTCGAGAATATCGATCTCGGACGTTTCGCGGTTGCCGACGACCTTGACCTGGTCGACGGCAAAGCCGGTGCGGGCGGTGACACTCTGGACGATGGCGTCGGAATATCCGCCGAGATAGGCGCCATAGGCACTGCTCGAAACAAGCAGTGCCGCCGACAGCATGGCAGCGCAATAGGGCGGCGCTTCGAAGTCGCCTTCGCCGAGGCGCGCCAGCACGCGCACCGGCCGGCGGAGCAGGCGCGGCAGCACGAAATGGTCGAACGACAACGGCATGCCGAACAGCGCCGGCCCGGCCGCGCCCTTCCCCTTGCCCTGTCCCCACTTCAACGCAGACACGAAGCGTCCTCCACCATCCAACTCAACAAATCGCCGAACGAGTGTCCCGCTTGCGCGGCGATTTCCGGCACCAAAGACGTCGGCGTCATGCCCGGCTGGGTGTTGACCTCGAGCCAGACAATTTCGCCGTTTTCGGAGTGACGATCGTCATAACGGAAGTCCGACCGGGAAACGCCCCGACAGCCGATAGCTTGGTGAGCCTTGAGCGTCAGTGTCTGTATTTTTTGGTAAATATTCGGTGAAAGTTTTGCCGGGCATTCGTGTTTTGATCCTCCCGCGACGTATTTTGAATCGTAGTCGTAGAAGGAATGGCCGGTCGGGATGATCTCGCAGACACCGAGCGCCACATCGCCCATCACCGCGCAGGTCAATTCCCGTCCGTGCACATAACGCTCGACCATCACCGTATCGCCATATCTCCACTCGGACGAGCCGATGATCTGCGGTGGATGCGACTGGCCTTCATGGACGATGACGACACCGAAGCTCGACCCTTCGTTGACCGGCTTGACGACATAGGGCGGCTTCATCGGGTGCTTGTTCTGGATGGCGAAGCGATTGGCCACCTTCGATTCGGCCACCGGAATGCCGGCCGCCTTGGCGACCTTCTTGGCCTGCTCCTTGTTCATCGCGAGCGCCGAGGCAAGCACGCCGGAATGGGTGTACGGAATGGCGAGGTACTCAAGGATGCCCTGGATGGTGCCGTCCTCGCCGAAGGGGCCGTGCAGCGCATTGAAGACGACGTCAGGCTTGAGCGCGCCCAGCACCGAGCCGATGTCGCGCGAGACGTCGACGCGGGTGACCTGGTAGCCCTCTCCCTCGAGCGCATCGGCGCAGGCTTTACCCGACGACAGGGACACGGGCCGCTCGGACGAGAATCCCCCCAGAAGGACGGCCACATGCTTGCTTGTCATTCCCCGTCATTTCCTCTCACAGCAGGCCTGCACCATCGTGCATGCCCCGAAAAGCATCGCGCGCACTCAAATGCGCCCGAGCAACTTCGCTCCCTTGTTTCCGCAACATTGAGTCCGAGTCTCCCGGCAGGTTGCCCCCCAGACGGAAACGCAAGTAACGCGTCGAAACGACTCAAATCAGGAAACGCTTCAGGGCAGAGAATCAGAGAGTTGATTCGCTGGCAAGTGCTTACGATTCCGATGGATTCACTTTCCGCAAAAACGGCAGCAAAATGTGAATTCATGAGCCCGAAAGGCAACGGCGGTCGGCTTGCCTAAAGCAACTGCCCGAGAAATTCCTGGACAGCATGGCCCGGCCGAAAATTGCCGATGCGCTTGATCTCCCACTGCAGCCGGATGCCCGATTTTTCGAGCACACGCGCGCGCACCGTCTCACCGAGATATTCAAGCTCGTAGCCTGTGGCCGTTCCGGTGTTGATCATGAAGTTGCAATGCATCGGCGACATCTGCGCCCCACCGACCATCAGGCCGCGGCAGCCGGCCTTGTCGATTTCCTTCCAGGCCGAGGTGCCCTCGGGATTCTTGAAGGTCGAGCCACCGGTCTTTTCGCGGATCGGCTGCACCGTCTCGCGATGGTTCTGGACAGCATCCATCGCGGCCTTGATCGCCGCCTTGTCCTCGGGAACGCCTTCGAGCAGCGCCGACGTGAAGATCAGCCCGGACGGCGCCGATGAATGGCGATAGGCATAGCCCATATCGGCATTGCTCAGCGTATGAACATTGCCCTTGCGGTCGAGTGCCCGCACCTCGACCACACGCTCGCGCGTCTCGACGCCATTGGCGCCGGCGTTCATCCTCAGCGCTCCGCCAACGGCGCCGGGAATGCCGTGGTAGAAATGAAAGCCACCGATGCCGGCCTCATAGGCGACGGCCGCAAGGCGCTTGTCGGGTGTCGCAGCGCCCGCCTTGATCGTGGTCGGCGCAATAACTTCGGTCTCACCAAAGCCTTTGGCCGAAAGCCGGATGACAAAGCCCGCAATGCCGCCGTCACGGACAAGCAGGTTCGAGCCGACGCCGACGACGGTCAGCGGAATTTCCTCCGGCACCGCCTTCAGGAACGTGGCAAGATCGTCCTCGTCGGCCGGCTGGAACAATGCGTCCGCGAGCCCGCCGGCTCGAAACCAGGTGATCTTGTCCATCTCGGCATTGGGCGTGATGCGGCCGCGCAGTCCGGCAAGCCGGTCGCCAAGCTTCTCGATCAACGCCTGGCCGCGCGTCATGTGATGGTCCCGCCGAGTTCCTTGGGCAGCGCATAGGCCCATTGGGTGATGTTGCCGGCGCCGAGGAAGACCACAAAATCGCCCGGCTTCGCCACCTCGCGCACGATCGGCGCAATCGCCGCCGGACCTTCGATGTAGCGTGCGTCGCGATGGCCGCCGGAGCGGATGCGCGACACCAGTGCGTCGGACGTAACGCCGTCGATCGGTTCCTCGCCGGCCGCATAGACAGGTGCCACCATTACCGTATCGGCGTCGTTGAAGCAGACGGAAAACTCGTCGAACAGATCGCGCAGCCGGGTGAAGCGATGCGGTTGGGTAACGGCGATGATGCGGCCCTTGGTAGCGCTGCGCGCAGCCTTCAGTACTGCCGTGATCTCGACCGGATGATGACCGTAATCATCGAACACATCGACACCGTTCCACGAACCGGTATGGGTGAAGCGCCGCTTGACGCCGGCGAAGGACGACAGACCCTTCTTGATTGCCTCAGCCGAAAGGCCGAGCTCGTGCGCGACGGCAATCGCCGCCGTCGCATTGGAGACATTGTGGCGCCCGGGCATCGGTAGCCGCAGACCTGATATCGTTATCTGGCCGTGCGTCTTGCGGTCGCGGATCACCACGTCGAATTCCGAAGTCGGGCCATCCATGCGATGATTGGTGAAGCGCACGTCGGCCTGCGCATTTTCGCCATAGGTGATGACGCGCCGGTCCTCGATGCGGCCGACCAGCGCCTGCACCTCAGGATGGTCGGTGCACATCACGCCAAAGCCGTAGAACGGCACATTCTCGACGAACTGGCGAAACGCCTCGCGCACTTTGTCGAAGGAGCCGTAATGGTCGAGATGCTCGGGGTCGATATTGGTGACGACGGCAATCTCGGCCGGCAGCTTGAGGAAGGTGCCGTCGCTCTCGTCGGCCTCGACCACCATCCATTCGCCGTCGCCCATGCGGGCATTGGTGCCATAGGCATTGATGATGCCGCCATTGATCACCGTCGGGTCGAGCCCGCCGGCATCGAGTAGCGTCGCCACCATCGAAGTCGTCGTCGTCTTGCCATGCGTGCCGCCGATCGCGACCGCCTGCCGGAAGCGCATCAGCTCGGCCAGCATTTCGGCGCGCCGCACGATCGGCAGCAACTTCTCTCTCGCCGCCTTCAGCTCCGGGTTTGATTTCTTGATTGCGGTGGAGACGACGACCACTTCGGCCTCGCCGAGGTTCTCGGCCTGGTGGCCGACGAAGCATTCGATGCCCTTGTCGCGCAGCCGCTGCACATTGGCGCTGTCGGCCTGATCGGATCCCTGCACCTTGTAGCCGAGATTGTGCAGCACCTCGGCGATGCCGCTCATGCCGATGCCGCCAATGCCGATGAAATGCACGAGGCCGATCGTCTGTGGCATCTTCATGCGTGCGTCTCCTTCCTGAATTCCGAAACGGATTTCCTGGACGCAATAGCCTCTGTCAGATCGGCGAGCAACCGCGCGGCATCCGGTTTACCGGACGATTTCGCCGCCGCAGCCATTGTCGCCGCCCTGCCTGGATCATCCATCAGCCCGCCGACAAGCGCAGCGATCCGCTCCACCGAAAGCGTGGATTGCGGATGCACCTCGGCGCCACCCGCTGCGGCAAGGGCCGCCGCATTCGCCGCCTGGTCGTGGTCGAGCGCGTGGGGATAAGGCACCAGCAGCGCCGGCCTGCCGATCACCGCGATTTCCGATACGGTCGACGCGCCGGAGCGCGACATCACCAGATGCGCCGCCGCGAGCCGCGCCGCCATGTCGGTGAAGAAGGGCGACACCTCGGCCTCGATGCCAAGCGCGGCATAGGCGGCTCTCACCCGCCCCACATCGTCGGCGCGGGCCTGCTGCGTGATCGCCAGTCGCCTACGCTGTGCATCGGAAAACCGGGCGATCGCCGCCGGCACCGCGTCGGAAAAGAACTGCGCGCCCTGGCTGCCTCCAAATACCAGAAACCGGAACGGCTCTTCGCCGGCCGAAGCAGCATAGGGTGTATTCGCGGCCTCCAATACTTGCGGCCTGACCGGATTGCCGGTGGTCACCGTCTTTGCGCCAGTGGCACTGATGTCTTCCGGCAGGAATCCGCCGGCAACGGCGTCGACGCGGCCGGCGAGCGCCCGGTTGGCGCGGCCCATGACCGCATTCTGCTCGTGGATCAGCGTCGGTACCTTGCGCCGGGTCGCCGCGTAAAGCGGCGGCAGTGTCGGATAGCCGCCGAAGCCGACCACGATGGCGGGCTTGATGCTGGCGATGACGGCGGATGCCTGCCTAACCCCACGCCAGATTTTCCAAAACGCGGCGAGCATAGCAAAGGGATTCTTCGAGCCCATCGTCGCCGACTGGATCGGATGGATGGCGGCCGCCGGGAACTGCCCGGCAAAGCGCTCGGCGCGGTCGTCCGTCGCCAGATGCACCGTCCAGCCGCGACTGGTCAGTTCATGTGCCAGCGCCTCGGCCGGGAACAGATGTCCGCCCGTTCCGCCTGCCGCCAGAAGGATAACCCCCTTCGCCATCTCACTCCGCCGGCATCGCACGCGGCGACGGCATGAAGCCCAGCTGCTTGCGCTTTTCCGGGCGCTTGCGCGTCAGCGCCAGCACCATGCCCATCGAGATGGCGATCGCGATCTGCGAAGAGCCGCCGTAGGAGATGAACGGCAGCGTCATGCCCTTGGCCGGCATCAGCTGCAGATTGACGGCCATGTTGATGACCGACTGCAGGCCGAAGACCGTAACCAGGCCGCCCACCGCGTAGCGGGTGAAATCGTCCTGCTCCCTGAGTGCCGTGTTGAGACCGCGCAGCACGATGAAGCCGAAGATGGACATGATGAAGAAACACATGATCAGCCCGAATTCCTCGCCGGCGACGGAGAAGACAAAATCGGCGTGGCTGTCGGGGATGACCCGCTTGACGGTACCCTCGCCCGGCCCGACGCCGAACCAGCCGCCATTGATCAGCGCCTCGCGGCCCATGTCGACCTGGAACGTGTCGCCCTCGCCGGTCATGAAGCGGTCGATGCGGCCGGCAACGTGCGGGAACACCGCATAGGCGGCGAACACGCCGCCGACCCCTGCAGCACCCAGCGCGACGATCCACAGCCACGGCAACCCGGCCATGAAGAACATCACCCCCCAGGTGCCGAGCACCAGCATGGTCTGCCCAAGGTCAGGCTGCGCCACCAGCAGCGAGATGACCAGCGCAAGCAGCAACATGGCGAACAGATTGCCCGGAATGTCGGGCTGGCGCTTGTGCTCGGCGAACAGCCAGGCGCAGATGATGACGAAGGCCGGTTTCAGGAACTCGGACGGCTGGATCGACAGGCCGGCAAGCGACACCCAGCGCCGCGCGCCCTTCACCTCGACGCCGATATAGAGCACCGCCACCATCAGAAACAGCATGATGCACAACATGACCAGCGCCATGCGCCGGATCTGCCTGGATTCAAGGAACGAGACGGCCAGCATTACCCCAAGCGCCGGAATGGTGAAGATGATCTGGCGTGTCGCGAAGTGGAAACTGTCTAGCCCGATGCGCTCGGCCACCGCCGGGCTTGCGGCGAAAGACAAAACGATGCCGAGCCCCATCAGCGACAGGAACGCCGCCAGGAACCAGCGATCGATCGTCCACCACCAGGTCGCCACAGGGCTTTTGTCGAGACGGCTTTGCATTATCGTGTCCCTCCGATGGGCTTCATGCCATCAATGGCGGTTGCGGCTTGCCTGAACGCCTCGCCGCGGACTTCGAAATTCTTGAACTGGTCGAAACTGGCGCAGGCCGGCGACAGCAGCACCACTGCCTCGCCGCTATTATCCCTGGCCGCATCGAGGGCGGCGTGTTCGACTGCCGCCGCCAACGTGCCTGATATCTCGTAGGGCACCGCTTCGCCCAGCGTCGCCGAAAAGGCCGGTGCGGCTTCGCCGATCAGATAGGCCTTGGCGATGCGCGGGAAGAAGCCGCGTAACGGCTCGATGCCGCCCTCTTTCGGCAGGCCGCCGGCAATCCAGTAGATACGCGCAAAGCTCGACAGCGCCGGTGCAGCGGCATCGGCATTGGTCGCCTTGGAATCGTTGACGAACAGCACATGCCCTTTGCGGCCGACCTGCTCCATGCGGTGCGCCAGCCCCGGGAAACTCTCCAGTCCGGATTGGATCTCGCCGAGTTCGAGCCCGACCTTGAGACAGGCGGCGGCGGCAGCCAGTGCATTCTGCGCATTGTGCTGGCCGCGCAACGAGCCGATGCCTTCGAGGAAGGCGACCCTGCTGTAGCGGCCGTGCACGGCTTCCATTAAATTCGTGCCGTCGGCGAAATAACCGTCGGTCAGCGGCAGGCGCTTGGAAATCCGAATGACCTGCCGGCCCGCACGCTCCAGCCGGTCGGCGATCTGGGCGCACCAGGAATCGTCGACACCGATGATTGCCGTCTCGCTGCCGGCCACCAGCCGCTCCTTGATCGAGGCGTAGTGCTGCATCGTGCCGTGGCGGTCGAGATGGTCCGGCGTCAGATTGAGCAGGACGCCGGCCGTCGGATTGATCGAAGGGGCAAGATCGATCTGGTAGGACGAGCACTCAACCACATAGTGCCGCTCGGGCTGCGGCGGATCCAGCGTCATCACTGCGCGGCCGATATTGCCGCCCATCTGCGTGTCGCGCCCAGCCGATTTGAGGATGTGCGCCGTCAGTGCCGTGGTCGTCGACTTGCCGTTGGTGCCGGTGATGGCAATGAAGGGTGCTGCCGGCGCCCGCGCCGTCCGCTCGCGGCAGAAAAGCTCGATGTCGCCGATGATCTCGACGCCCGAGCCCCGCGCGAGCTCGACGGTCCAGTGCGGCTTGGGATGCGTCAGCGGCACGCCGGGCGACAGCACGAAGGCGGAAAACCTTGCCCAGTCCGCGCCGCGCAGGTCCGCTGTCATGATGCCGACCGCACCGGCCTTGGCGACGCTGTCGGGATTGTCGTCCCAGGCCAGCACATCCGCGCCGCCCTCGATCAGTGCGCGCGCCGTGGCGATCCCCGAGCCACCGAGCCCGAAGAGCGAAACGCGCTTGCCTGAAAAGGATGCGGCGGGGATCAAGCGGCCTCCTATCTGAGCTTCAGGGTCGACAGGCCGACCAGCGCCAGGATGACGGCGATGATCCAGAAGCGGATCACCACCTGGCTTTCGGTCCAGCCGAGCTTTTCGAAATGATGGTGGATCGGCGCCATCAGGAAGACGCGCTTGCCGGTCATCTTGAAGTAGCCGACCTGGATGATGACCGAGAATATCTCGACGACGAACAGGCCGCCGACGATGACCAGCACGATCTCGTGCTTGGTCGCCACCGCGACCGTGCCGATCAGCCCGCCCAGCGCCAGCGAGCCGGTATCGCCCATGAAGATGGCCGCCGGCGGCGCATTGAACCAGAGGAAGCCAAGCCCGGCGCCGATCACCGCTCCAAGGACCACTGCAAGTTCACCGGTGCCGGGCACGAAATGGATCTGCAGATATTCGGCGAACACCGCATTGCCGGAGAGATAGGCGATGACGCCGAAGGACGCCGCCGCGATCATGATCGGCACGATCGCCAGTCCGTCGAGGCCGTCGGTCAGGTTCACCGCATTGCCGGCGCCGACGATGACGAAGCACGAGAACGGGATGAAGAACCAGCCGAGATTGACGAGAAACTCCTTGGCGAAAGGGAATGTCAACGATGACGAGAACGGCGCCTGGCCGTTGTGCATGATCACCCAGGCGGCGATGCCGGCGATGACGAATTCGAGCCCCAGCCGCGCCTTGCCGGAAAAGCCGAGATGCGACTGCTTGGTCACTTTGAGATAATCGTCGTAGAAGCCGATCGAGCCGAATCCCAGCGTCACCAGCAGCACCACCCAGACGTAGATGCTCGACAGGTTCGCCCACAGCAGCGACGAACCGACGATGCCGGACAGGATCATCAATCCGCCCATTGTCGGCGTTCCCGCCTTCTTGAAATGCGTCTGCGGCCCGTCGGCGCGGATCGGCTGGCCCTTGCCTTGCCGCAGCCTCAGCGAATTGATGATGGTCGGTCCGAAGATGAACACGATCAGCGCCGCTGTGATCAGCGCTCCGCCGGTGCGGAAAGTTATGTAGCGGAAGACGTTGAAGACCGAGATCTTGTCCGCAAATTCGACGAGCAGTGTTAGCATGCGCTTGCGTCCCCCGGACCGATCCTAGGTCTGTCTGCTGTTTGTGGCTTCCGCCGGAAACTTGCCGAGCAACGCCTCGACCAGCTTTGAAAAGCCTATGCCCTTCGACGATTTGATCATGACCACGTCGCCGGGCTTCAATTCCGATAGAAGAACCGGTTTCAGATCTTCCGCGCCGGCGCGGTACTCCGTCCTGATCTCGTCGGGCAAAACGTCGGCCAGCGCCCGCATTTCCGGGCCGCCGAGAAAAACCGTGCGCGTGTCGGTGCCGACGATCAGACCGGCAAGCGCGGCATGCAATTTCGCCGAATGGCTGCCGAGCTCGAGCATATCGCCGAGCACGGCAATGCGCCTGCCTTCGCCCGACACCGGCGTCGTGTTGAGCAGTGCCATTGCAGCGCTCATCGACGCCGGATTGGCGTTGTAGCTCTCGTCGATCAGCGTGATCGGCCCCCTGGGATGACGCAACACATAGCGCTTGCCGCGTCCGCGTTCGGGCGAAAGATCGGCCAGCGCCTGCGCAACCCTGGTGACGTCGGCGCCGACCAGATGCGCGGCGCCCAGTACGGCCAGCACATTCTGCACCATATGGCGGCCCGGCGCGCCGATCCTGGCGACAATCTCATGCCCGCCGATCTTGGCAGTGATAACCGAGTGATCGGCATTGAGCTCGCATTTGATCAGTTTGAAGGTCGCCCGGGCATTCTCGCCGAACCCGTAGACATGCTCGACACCGGCCTCTTTCGCCATCTTCTCCAGCAGCTTCCAGCGCGCATCGTCGCGGTTGAGAAGGGCGGCGCCACCGGGCTCCAGCCCTTCGAAAACCTCTGCCTTGGCCTTGGCGATCTCGTCCAGGTTGCGGAAGAAGCCAAGGTGAGCGGCTGCGATCAGTGTAACGATGGCGACATGCGGCCGGACCATCTTGACCAAAGGCCGGATCTCGTCCGGATGGTTCATGCCGATCTCGAAGACGGCATAGTCGCAATCCTGCGGCATGCGCGCCAGCGTCAGCGGCACACCCCAGTGATTGTTGAACGACTGCGCCGATGCATGCACCGTACCGACTGCGGACAGAGCATGGCGTAGCGCTTCCTTGGTGGTGGTCTTGCCCGCCGACCCGGTCACGGCAATCACCCTCGCCTTTGAGCGTGCGCGCGCGGCAACGCCGAGCTTTTCCAGAGCGACAAGCACGTCCTCCACGACGATCATCGGTGCTGTCAGCCGCCCCAGCGACGGCAGCTTGCCCTCGGCGACGACCAGCACGCCGGCGCCCGCCTTGATGGCGGCGGTGACGAAATCATGGCCGTCCATGGCCTCGCCCTTGATGGCGAAGAAAGCATCTCCCGGCTGCAGGCTGCGGCTGTCGATGGAAATGCCGGCGATGCCTTCAGGCATCGGACCGAGCGGCCGGCCATCCATGGCGGCAACCAGCGCCTCGGAGGTCCACAGATAGCTCACGCTGCTTGCTCCCTGAGCGCCGAGCGAACTTCCTCATGATCGGAAAAATGCAGCGTCTCGGTGCCGATGGTCTGGCCTTCCTCATGGCCCTTGCCGGCCACGATCAGCGTGTCGCCAGCGTGAAGCATCCCGACCGCCTCGTGGATGGCCTTGCGCCGGTCGCCGATCTCGATCGCACCCGGTGCGGCCGCGAGAATCGCGGCGCGGATCGTCTCGGGTACTTCCGAGCGGGGATTGTCGTCGGTGACGATGACGACGTCGGCCAGCCTTGTGGCGATCTCGCCCATGATCGGCCGCTTGCCCCGGTCCCGGTCGCCGCCGCAACCGAATACGACGATGACGCGGCCGGTGGTAAAGGGGCGAACCGAAGCCAGCACGTTTTCCAGCGCATCCGGCTTGTGCGCGTAGTCGACATAGACGGGGGCGCCGTTGGCGGCCGTCCCAACCAGGTCGAGCCGTCCCGGCGCGCCCTTCAATTTCTCCAGCGCCATCAACGCTTTGGCAACAAATGTTCCAGTCGAAATGGCGAGGCCGGCCGACACCAGCGCGTTGGCAATCTGGAAGTCGCCGGCCAGCGGCAAGTCGACTTCATGGAGAACGCCGTCCGCTTCGACCTCGGCGCGCTGGCGGTGGCGCTCGTGCTCGACCCGCTTCAGCCGCAGGAAATCGCCATGGCGTCCGACCGTCAGCACGTTCAGTCCCGCTGCATGCGCCGCCTTGATCGTCGGCTCCGACCACGGGTCGTCGGCAAAGATGATGGCCGGCGCGCCCTTCGGCAGCAGCGCGTCGAACAGACGCAATTTGGCGCGATGATAGTCCTCGACCGTCGGATGATAGTCCATATGGTCGCGGCCGAGATTGGTGAAGCCGCCGGCCGCAAGCTTGACGCCGTCGAGCCGGCGCTGGTCGAGGCCATGGCTAGACGCTTCCATCGAGGCGTGGGTGACGCCGGCCTCCGCCAACTCCTTGAGCAGCCTGTGCAGTGCCACCGGATCCGGCGTGGTCAGCGAGCCATATTCATTGCGGCCCGGCGCCACCACACCGGTCGTGCCGATCGAAGCGGCGACCAAACCCGCCTGCTCCCATATCTGTCGGGTGAATGCGGCGACGGAGGTCTTGCCGCTGGTTCCGGTCACCGCGACCATGGTTTGCGGTTGCTTGCCGAAATAACGGGCCGCACTCAGCGCAAGCGCAAGGCGCGGATCGTCTACGACAAGAACCGGAACTGGCAGCCCGGCGACCGCACTGCCCTTGCCGACCACGATCGCTGCAGCGCCGCGGCTCGCGGCCTCGGCTGCGTAGGCTGCGCCATCCGCCTTGGAGCCGGTGAGCGCGAAAAAGACGACGCCCCGTGTTACCTGGCGGGAATCCGACGAAATCCCTGTAACCTCCATGTCGAAGGAAGCTGTCCCCTCGACAGGCAGGATACCGGCTAGATTTTTCAGCTTCATCGAACCCCGTTCATTGCAACAAAATAGCGCGCAGTTGCCGGCGCGCCCCAAGAATCACTGATAGGAAACCAGCGTTGCACCATTTTCATGGCTGAAATCTGGCTTCACGCCAAGCATGGAAGCCGCACGTCGGATGATGTTTGCAGCCATGATGCCCGCGTTCGAGGCGGCCGTAGCACCCATGCCGGGCTTTTCCGGCTTCGGTTCGTCGGCGATCGTCAGCACTATGTATTGCGGATCGTCCATCGGGAAAGCCGCAACGAAGGCGTTGAAATTCTTTTCCTTCGAGTAGCGGCCGTTGACGACCTTCTCCGCCGTTCCCGTCTTGCCGCCCACCCGGTATCCTGGCACCCGTGCATTGCGGCCGGATCCCTTTTCGGCATTGAGCGCATAGAGATAGCGCATGCCCTCGACCGTCTTGTCGCTGACCACTTTCTTGGCCACCGCCATCGCCTGCTCCTGCGTGCGCGGCAGGAAGGTCGGGTCCATCAGATAGCCGCCATTCATCAGCGCGGCGCAGCCGACCGCTGTCTGCAGCGGCGTCGTCGACACGCCGTGGCCGAAGGCGATGGTGATCGAATTGACCTGCTTCCAGACCTTGGGCTCGGTCGGCCGGGCGACTTCCGGCAGTTCGGTCTGCATCTTCTCGAGGATTCCCAGGCGATGCAGGAATTCGCGGTGTCCGTCGATGCCAACCGCTTCGGCTTCCTTAGCCGAGCCGATGTTGGACGAGTAGATGAACACTTCCGGCACCGACAGCACCCGGCCCTTGCCATGGAAATCATGGATGGTCTGATGGCCGATCCTGATCGGGCGCGACGCGTCGAAACGGCTTTGCAGCGTTATCTTGCCGGAATCGAGCGCCATGGCGGTGGTGAAGCTCTTGAAGGTCGACCCCATTTCGTAGAGGCCAGCGGACATACGGTTGAGCCGGTCCTTGTCCTGCGCGTTATAGGGGTTGTTCGGATCGAAATCCGGAACCGAGGCCATCGCCAGCACCTCACCGGTCTTGACGTTGAGCACGACGGCGCCCGCGGCGATGGCGTGGTACTTTTCCATGCCGGTGGCGACCTCGTCGCGCACGATATGCTGGACGCGCAGGTCGATCGAGAGCTGCACCGGCTTCAAATCCTGGGCCACCGCCAGGCCCGACGCCTGAAGGTCGCTCAAACCCTGTTCGTCGATGTATTTCTCCATGCCGGAGATGCCCTGATTGTCGATGTTGGTGAGGCCGACAATGTAGGACGAGGTTTCGCCGGCCGGATAGAACCGGCGCTTCTCGGTGCGAAAGCCGAATCCGGGGATGCCGAGTTGCATGATGTCGGCCTGCTGCTTCGGCGTCAGTTGCCGCTGCAGCCAGACGAAGCCGGCGCCGCTCTTCAGCTTGTTATATGTCTGCTCGTAGTCGATCTCGGGAAGCACCGTCGACAGCTTTTCGATCGCCTCGTCGGCATCGACGATGCGGCGCGGCTCAGCAAACAGCGACGCCGTCTTGATGTCGGTCGCCAGCACTTCGCCGTTACGGTCGACGATGTCTGGTCGCGATGCGGTCACCCGGCTCTGTGGCCCGCCCGACAGGTCGGGATTCTGGAAACCCAGATAGACCAGCCGCCCGGCAATGGTCGAATAAATGCCGAAGAACACCGCCATCGTCATGACGATGCGGGTCCTGCCCTTGCCACCCGTCGCCTTGCGGGCGCCTTCGACCACGATCGATCCGCCTGCATTCGGCTTCGAACCGCGCTTCAGCAGCCTGACAATCTTTGGAAGTCTGGCGGCGATTGGAAATCCGGTGATCATTGGACGATACCTCCGGTCACCACGGGATCCTTGCCGCCCACATCGGCCATGCCGCCCAGCCGCTGCGATGAAAGGTCCTCGATGTTGACGGGTTTCGCCGGCAAATCGTCCAGCCCGACGATCTGGCGCGCATTGACCGGCTCCAGTCCGAGTTGCGATTTGTAGATTTCGGTGAGCTTCTGCAGGCGCGACGGCTGGGTAAGCAGGCTCCAGTCCGCCTTGAGCAGGTCGATCGTGTCCTCTTCATAACGGATCTGCGCCTGGATCTTGTGCACTGCCGCCAGTTGCTCCTCGGCCTCGCGCTTGGTCTTGTAGGTCAGGGCAGCCGCCGAAACCATGACGGCGATCAGGACTATGTCGCTGGTACGAAACACGTGCTCACCTCTCTCCCGGTCGATCGGCGCCGGGAAGCTTTGGGCCAGGCAGTTTTGGCAGGCCGAAAATCGAAAAATCGCCGGCACGCGCCGGCGCCTCTGTACGGATCGCAGCGCGCAGCCTTGCCGAGCGCGCCCGCGGATTTGCCGATATCTCGGCATCGCTAGGCGTCACGCCGCCGCCCTTCTTGGTGAAGGTGGCGGTGCGCACCTGCGCCTCGGGCAGATGCCGCGATCCGGTGGCTGAATCGGCTCGGTCGGCGATGAAGCGCTTGACGATGCGGTCCTCGAGGGAATGGAAGGTCACCACGGCAAGCCGGCCGCCCGGTTTCAGCACGCGCTCGGCGGCAAACAGTGCCTTGGCCAGTTCGCCGAGCTCGTCATTGACGAAGATGCGCAGCGCCTGGAAAACGCGGGTAGCCGGATGGATTTTGTCTTTCGGCGCGCGACCGATATGCGTCTCGATGGCATCGGCAAGGTCGAGCGTGCGCTCGAAGGGGCGTTTTTCGCGACGGCTCTCGATCATGCGCGCGATGCGCCCGGCATGGCGTTCCTCGCCGAGAAAACCGAAGATGCGGGCAAGATCGCCCACCTTGAAGGTGTTGACGACGTCGGCGGCGCTCAGGCCCGCCTGCGCCATGCGCATGTCGAGCGGTCCATCGGCCCGGAACGAAAAGCCGCGCTCCGGCTGGTCGATCTGCATGGAGGAGATGCCGATGTCGAGCACGACGCCATCGGCACTTTCAACCTGCTCGTCGAGCGTCGAGAACGGTGCCTGGACAAGCCTGAGCTTGCCGCCGGACTGCTGTTCAAGGGCCCGCCCCGCCGCGATCGCATCCGGATCGCGGTCGATGGCGACGACCGAGGCTCCGCTTGCCAGAATGGCCTTGGTGTAGCCGCCGGCACCGAACGTGCCGTCGACGATCACCTCGCCTTTTGTCGGCGCCAGCGCCTCCAGAACTTCGGCAAGGAGGACCGGAATGTGACGGGCTGGTCCGCCAACGGCATGAACTTCATCGCCGTCGCCCGCCATCATTCTGGCCGCTCCCCGGGCTTCGTCCCCTGCCGGAGCTGCAAAAGCCGGGCACGTGCTTCCGTCCCATAGGCGCTGAGCCGTCCCGGCTCCCAGATCTGAAAGAAATTGCCGCGGCCAACGAAGGCCACTTCCGCTGAAATGCCGGTATGCTCGCGAATGAAATCGCTCATCGTGATACGGCCGTCCTGGTCGAGCTTCAGAAACGTTCCATCGCCATGGCAGAAGAACGACATGTCGTCCGCCGTCTGCAGGAACGGGTCTTCCTGGGCGATACGCTGCTCGTACCGATCGAGCAGGTCGAGCCCACCGACATCCATCGCCGGGCGATCCAGGCAGCGTAGCGCATAAAGTTCCGAATAGCCGCGTTTCTGCACAACGGCACGGAAATGCGCCGGCACGGACACCCGTCCCTTCGCATCGATCCTGTTCACCGCGTTCGACAGAAACCGGTCCATTACGCGTTACGGCCGCTTGCGCCGCCGCACCCCTCTGCATCTTCCTGTCCGCGCCGCCCCGGCCCGGTCGACGTCCAAAACCCGCTTCATCATGACGGGCGAACGCAGGCAAACGCGCAGCCGCCGCGGCTGCCCGATTGGCGTACGCTTCACCCTGACACGGAACGAAGGCTTGAGTATCGGAATGGGATATCATGGGGTGTTATGGGCGTCAACGGGAACAGTCTTCAAAACGCGCCTGCCACGACTGGGGAGAGCAGCTTTGACGGCACTCCGGTCTTTATCCTCCATTAAGCCTAACGAAGCGTTTAGGGCCGTGTGGTCCAACCGGAGGCGGCTTGCTGCGGATCGCTGCCGCGCATAGCCTCGGGCATCTTCTTTTCCGGTCAGTAACGAGGTTTGAAACCATGTCCGAAACAGCCAAGTCGCGCGCCGCGGCACTTCCCCATCTGCGTCGCGGCAGGCTTGCCAAGGGCGAGCCGATCCCCTTGCCCCTGACGATGGCCGCCATCTTTCATGCGCCCGGCGACGCCACCGGCTTCGATCAATATGGCCGCTTCAGCAATCCGACCTGGGATGCGGTCGAGCACATGCTGGCGCATTTGGAAGACGCCCCATGCGTCGCCTTTCCCTCGGGGATGGCTGCCATCTCGGCGGTGTTTTTCGGCCTGCTCAAAGCCGGCGACCGTATCCTGCTGCCGTCCGACGGCTATCACACCACGAGAGCGCTGGCAGACCGTTTCCTGAAATCCTTCGGCGTCGCTTATGATGTCCGGCCAACATCGAGCTTCCTCGACGGCGGCTTTGACGGATATCGGCTTGCCTTCGTCGAAACGCCCGCCAACCCAGGGCTGGATATATGCGACATCGCAGCCGTCGCCGAAGCTGCGCACAAAGCCGGTGCGGTGCTTGTGGTAGACAACACGACGATGACGCCTTTCGGCCAGCGCCCGCTCGATCTCGGCGCCGATATCGTCATTGCCGCCGACACCAAGGCGCCAAATGGCCATTCCGATGTGCTGTTCGGCCATGTCGCCAGCCGCGACGCGGACATTATCTCGAGGGTGACCGACTGGCGCGAGACGTCAGGCGCCATCCCCGGGCCGTTCGAGGCATGGCTGGTGCATCGCGGCCTCGAAACGCTGGACGTGCGCTTCGACCGCATGTGCACCTCCGCCGAAATGATAGCGCGACGGCTGAAAAACCATCGCGCGATCAGCGGCTTGCGCTTTCCGGGACTGGAGAGTGACCCATCGCACAATCTTGCCCGCGCCCAGATGGAGCGCTTCGGCTTTCTGATCTCGTTCGTGCTCGCCTCGGAGGACAAGGCCGAGGATTTCATCAACAACTGCGCCTTGATGCAGGCAGCGACATCGTTCGGTGGCGTACACACCTCGGCCGAACGGCGATCAAAAAGGGGAGACGCCGTTGCGCCCGGCTTCGTTCGCCTGTCGGTCGGCTGCGAGCCGGTGGAAGAGCTTTGGCAGGCGATCGAGGCGTCGCTAGACGCAATCGGTGGCTGAATCGGCAATCACGAATTCAGATCGCCAGCGTCGATCTTGCGCCGGCCGTGCAGCACGCGAACGATTTCGATCGCCTCTTCCCTGACACGGTACAAAGTGAGGTATTCGCCGACGATCAGGTGACGGATGCCGGGCGCGATGTCTTCGCGCGGTGCACCTGAGAAGGGATAAGTGGCCAATTGCTGCCAGCGGGCTTCGACCCGATCGAGCAACCGATCCGCTGCAGCCTCGCTGTCTTGCGCAATGTAAAGCCAGATCGCGATCAAATCCTCTTCTGCATGTGCAGTTCGGATGATGGGCAGCAAATTCATGCCGCGCTGTCGGGTTTCAATCGTCTCCGCGCTTCGGCCTTTATTTCGTCGATCGACGCAAACCGCCCCGGCCCGCTGTCGATCCCCTCCTGCACCAGTCTGCGCAATTCCTCGACGGTGTAGCCGAGCAGGTCGCGCCGATCCTTCCATTGCCGCAGCGCGTCGCGGATCACCTCGCTTGCCGAGGCATATTCGCCGGCGGCGACCACGTCGTCGACCGCCGCCGCCAATTCCGGCGACAGCGTGATGCTGCGTTTGTCGACCTGTCCCATGACGCGCTCCTCAGTACTCCCGTCCAAATGGTACGATTAAATCGCACCATTTTCAAGGAATGCCGCGCTTGATTGCGGGTCGAAAAGTGAATCAACGGCTGCGCCCGAAGACGCAACCTGCTGATATCAGGAGATTTCCTTTTATCGGGGAAACTGCCAGCTGGCCTGTAAGCCGGGTTCTGTATGGCCCTCGCCCCTTACGGAACGAGAACGTGGCGGCCATTCATCTTGGGCGCATGTTGCCATACGCCTCACGCAACCTACCCGGACGGTGAGCCGGAAACAGCCCTCGAGGGTTTCCCCTCGCACCGCCCCTATTCGGTCTTGCTCCCGGTGGGGTTTACCGTGCCGCTCCTGTTGCCAGTCGCGCGGTGGGCTCTTACCCCACCCTTTCACCCTTGCCACGATTAAATCGTGGCGGTTTGCTTTCTGTGGCACTTTCCCTGGGGTCGCCCCCGCCGGCCATTAACCGGCACCGTGTCTCCATGGAGCCCGGACTTTCCTCACCCGCAGCCTTTCGGCTTCGCGGGTGCGGCCGCCCGGCCAGCTGGCAAGGCGTATAAAGGGGTTCGGAGCCGAAAACGCAAACGAAAAAGCAAGTTATCCCTTGTCAGGCGGGCGCTCCAAGTGCTGCCAGCTGCACCTTGACCTTGCCGCAATAGGCTGCGGATACCGGGTTCATCCGTGTGGCGGCGTGGCCGGCATTGTATTTCAGGATCGTGCCGCAGGTCGTGCCGCCGCCGAGATCCCGCGCCATGGCAAGGTACTTCATGCCGTATTTGATGTTGGTATCGGGATCATAGAGGCCCTGAACCGAACCGCTATAGCCCATCATCCTTGCCGTCGCCGGCTTGATCTGCATCAGGCCGATCTCGCCGGCGCTGCCGACCTGGTTCGGCTGGTAGTTGCTCTCGATCTTGATGACGGCATTGGCGAGCGACACCGGCACGCCATAGCTGGCGGCATAACGCGCAATGATCGCCGAATACTGTCCGCTGCCGCCGACAACCGCCACCTGGGGCGCTGGCCTGCTCTGCGGAGCGACCGACGCCGTTGCCATGCGGTCGATGCGTTTGCGGTTACGCTTCACATGCTGTTTGGCGATTGTCTTTCTCGCAGCGGTTGGCCTTTTGGCGGAGACTGGCTTTTTCGTCCTTACCGCGGCCGCTTTTTCCACTTTTGCGGTGGCGGTCTTCTCTACTTTTGCACCACCCTTCGGCATGGCGGTTTTGCCGGCTGCGGCACTGAAGCCCTGATCGGCCCGCTGGCTCAGCGGTGCGCTGTTCGCCGCACTGAAGGCAAAAGTCATTACGCCGGCAGCAATGGCTGCCGTTAAAACGGTCAATTTCTGCATATGATCCTGTTCTGTTTGATCTGCACAAAGAACTTCGCGCAGATACCCTCAATCAACATCGGAACATCTGGGGGGATAGACGTCCGACAATCTGTACGGATCGCCTTTGACGACGGAATTGGCGCCAAAGAAGGCGACGCAAGTCACTTTGAGTAACAGATTGTAACTTTTAAGCTGGCAAAAGGTTATTTGAGAGAGGCTATCCTTACGGAAGCGAGCAGCCTTTCCAGCGTGCGGATCGTCGATCCATCAGCCATGCCGTCAACCAGGCGCTGCCGGAAATGCCGCTGAAATGCCTCGACCACGATTTCGGTCTGCCGGTCGAAAGCGCCGGTGATCTCGACGCGATAACCATAGAGCGCCAGCATCGACTGCAGCGCCTCGACCTCGGCGCCGGTATCGCCTGGCTTCAGCACCGCGCCGCGCCGGATCGGTGCTGCCGGCACAACATGGCCGATACCAGCGGCAAACAAGGCCTTCCATGGAAATTTCTCGCCCGGATCGACCTTGCGCCCCGGTGCCACGTCGGAATGGGCGAGCACCCGCTGCGCTGGAATGGAATGGCGCTCGACGATGCCGGCGCACAGGCCGATCACCGCGTCGATCTGCGGTTTTGGAAAGTTGCGATAGCCGAGCGTATGCCCCGGATTGACGATCTCGATGCCGATCGAACAGGAGTTGATGTCGCTCTGTCCGAGCCACGAGCTCTTGCCGGCATGCCAGGCGCGGTCGCTTTCCCTTACCATCTGAACAATGCGGCCGTCCTCATGGACCAGGTAGTGCGACGAGACCTCGCTTGCCGGATCGCACAACCATGCCTCGGCACCGGCGCCGGTCGCCATTCCGGTGTAGTGCAGCACGATCATGTCGGGTTCGAGAGTCCGGCGCCGTGGCCCGAAATTCGGCGATACCCTGACCTCGGCGCTCGGCTCGTCGGGCGGAAAGCCGCTCATGCGTGCCGCAGGCCTCGCTCGATCATTTCATAGGCCGCGTTGATCGCCGCCAGCCTGGTCGTCGCAATCTTGATGAATTCCTGCGGCAGGCCGCGTGCGATCAGCCGGTCAGGATGATTGTCGGAGACCAGCTTGCGGTAGCGCCTGCGGACCTCCTCGAACGGTTTCCCACGCTCGATGCCGAGCACAACATAAGGATCGGCGGCACCCAGATCGACATGCCGGGCCAGGATGCTCTGGTAATGCGCCTCATCGATGCGGAAGATCTCGGCGATGCGATGCAGGAATTGGCCCTCGCGCTCATGCACCAGCCCGTCGGCCTTGGCGATGTGGAACAGCCCGTCGAGTATGTCCTCGAGCATCAGGCAGTTCGAATGGCCCGAACCGCAAAGCTGCGCCATCCGCTCGGCATAGGTCTCGAAACCTGCAATGTCGCGTTTGGCCAAATCGTAGAGCCGCGCCACATTGCGCCTCTGTTCCTTCGGCACCTCGAATATTTCCTGGAAGGCGCGCACCTCGTCTTGCGTGACGATGCCGTCTGCCTTGGCCATCTTGGCCGACAGGGCGATCATCGCCACCGAGAAGGCGACGCGCCGGCGCAGATCGGCATCGCCGGAGAAAACCGTGCGCACGGCCTCGACCACTTCGGCGACGCCTGACGACGCTGAAGATGAAACGCGTGTGACGAAGTCGCCGAGGCGGTCCCAAATCGACATGGGGGCTTCATAGGGCCAACCACCCATCGCTATCAAGCCAAGACAGTGCCGCAGGGGCTGGCCCAATCGATTTGGCGGAATGCCTGAGGCGACTGCCGTCAGTGCTTACCCATGGAAATCGGCAGATGGAAGCCGCTGCGCGCAAACCCGCGTCGTCGCACGCGGTCACAATGCGCGGGTATCGCAAGCAGCAGAAAGGCCGGCGTATGAGGCCGGCCTTCCTTGGCTGTCACATTGACTACTGCGACTACTGCGACTACTGCGCCGGGGCAGCCGGCGCAGGCGCCGGAGCCGGAGCCGGCTCGGCAGGCTTGTTTGCGTCAGGGGCAGCCGGCTTCATCGTCTGGTCGGATGCCGGCGGATTGGTGCTCTGCGTCGTGGTGTTGTCGGTGCCGCTGTTGCTGCAGGCGGCAAGGCCAAGCAGCGCAAGCGCCGACACCGACGCAAGAATGAGTTTCTTCATGACATCTCTCCTCTAATCACGCCTCCGTTACCGGCGGCGGTCGAGAACACAATGCGTAAGCTGCGCATGAGTTTCGTAACGTTGCATTTCTGCCTGTAACATATTCCAATCACTTGACGATTGCCGGTCAGGGCCTCGCGGGCTAACAGATCGAACAGGGAAAATCCCGGGAGCCGCTGCCATGACCGCAAAATGGGATTTCTGGATCGACCGCGGCGGTACCTTCACCGACGTCATCGGCCGTGACCCGGAAGGCGGGCTGCATCCCAGGAAACTCCTTTCGGAAAATCCCGGAGCCTATGCCGATGCTGCCATCCAGGGCATTCGCGAACTGCTCGGTGTCCAACCCGGCGCTCCAATCCCCTCCGCTCTGATCGGCGATGTAAAAATGGGCACCACGGTTGCCACCAATGCGCTTCTCGAGCGCAAGGGCGACCGTGTGCTGCTGCTCATCACCAAAGGGTTCCGCGATGCGCTGAGGATTGCCTATCAGGCCAGGCCCGATATCTTTGCCAAGCAGATCATCCTTCCCGAACAGCTCTATGAGCGTGTCGTCGAAATCGACGAAAGGGTTCGCGCCGACGGCAGTGTCGAGCGCCTGCTCGACATTGCTTCGGTACGCCCGGCTATTGAGCAGGCCAAGGCGGACGGCATCGATGCGGTCGCGATCGTCTTCATGCATGCCTGGAAACATCCCGAGCACGAAAAGGCGGTCGCCAAAGTCTGTCGAAAGCTCGGATTCTCGCAGGTCTCGGTCAGTCACGAGGTCTCGCCGCTGATCAAGCTGGTCGGCCGCGGCGACACCACGGTGGTCGACGCCTATCTGTCGCCGATCCTGGCAAGGTATGTGCAGAAGGTGGCGGACGAACTGGGTGCCGCGCCAATCTCCCCCCTTGTAGGGGAGATGTCGGCGAAGCCAACAGAGGGGGGCACTGTCCCGCCAACATCTCAGTCTGTCACGCCCCCCTCTGCCCTGCCGGGCATCTCCCCCACAAGGGGGGAGATTGGCCAATCCCCTCGCCTCATGTTCATGATGTCGTCGGGCGGCCTCACCGCCGCCGACATGTTCCAGGGGAAGGATGCGCTGTTGTCCGGCCCCGCTGGCGGAGTCGTCGGCATGGTCGAGACGGCAAAACTCGCCGGTTTCGGCAAGGTCATCGGCTTCGACATGGGCGGCACCTCCACCGATGTCGCCCATTACGATGGCGAATACGAGCGCGCCTTCGACACCGAGGTCGCCGGCGTGCGCATCCGCGCGCCGATGATGCGCATCCACACCGTCGCCGCTGGCGGCGGCTCGATCCTGCATTATGAAGCCGGCCGCTTCCGCGCCGGGCCGGATTCGGCCGGCGCCAACCCCGGCCCGGCCGCCTACCGGCGCGGCGGTCCACTGGCCGTCACCGACGCCAATGTCATGCTGGGCAAACTGCAGCCCGAGTTCTTCCCGGCCATTTTTGGACCGGGCCAGGACGAACCGCTCGACGTGCAGACGGTTCGCGAAAAATTCACCGCGCTTGCCGCCGAGATCGGCGACGGCCGCTCGCCGGAAACCGTCGCCGAAGGGTTCGTCACCATCGCGGTCGAAAACATGGCCAACGCCATCAAGAAGATTTCGGTGCAGCGCGGCTACGATGTCACCGAATACCTCCTGAACTGTTTCGGCGGCGCCGGCGGCCAGCACGCTTGCCTGGTCGCCGATGCGCTCGGCATGGAGGCGGTGCTGATCCATCCGTTCTCCGGCCTGCTGTCGGCATACGGCATCGGCCTGTCCTCGGTGTTTGCGTCACGCCAGCAGGCGCTGCTGAAGCCGCTGGTGGAGGACTCCGGGGCGGCGATCGATGAACTCATCGCAACGCTGCGCAAAGCCGTCATCGACGAACTCGCCGCGCAAGGCATCAGCGAAGACGCGGTCGCCTCGAAACCGGTGCTGCAGATCCGCTACGACGGCACCGATACCGCGCTGCCCGTGAACTTCGGGCACGGCTCGATCGCGCAGGCCAAGGCGGACTTCGAACTGGCGCACAAGGCGCAGTTCGGCTTCGTCTACGACGACAAGCCGATGATCGTCGAATCGGTCGGCGTCGAAGGTACCGATACCGGCGGCACCGGCCGCGACGAAAGCGATTCAGTTGTTGAAGACGTGGCCGCAAGTTCTTCCGGGACCCGGAAAATCTTCGTCGACGGCGTCTGGCGCGACGCCGGCATCTTCCCTCGCGAAACACTGAAGCCCGGTAACAAAATCGCCGGCCCCGCTTTGATCATCGAGCCGAACCAGACCATTGTCGTCGAGCCGGGCTGGCAGGCCGAGATCACCGCCAAGGACCACGTATTGATGCGGCGCGTCGAGAAGAAGCGCCGGCACGCCGCACTCGGCACCGAAGCCGATCCGGTGATGCTGGAGGTCTTCAATAACCTGTTCATGTCGATCGCCGAACAGATGGGCGTAACGCTGCAAAACACCGCCTATTCCGTCAACATCAAGGAGCGGCTCGATTTCTCCTGCGCCGTTTTCGACCGGAATGGCGCGCTGGTCGCCAACGCGCCGCATATGCCGGTGCATCTCGGCTCCATGGACCGCTCGGTGGAGACCATCATCCGGCTCAATTCCGGCGACATTCACCCCGGAGACGTCTTTGCCCTCAACGCCCCTTACAATGGCGGCACGCATCTGCCTGATATTACGGTAGTGACGCCGGTGTTTGAGGAAGAGCGCCCAATCTCCCCCCTTGTGGGGGAGATGTCGGCGAAGCCGACAGAGGGGGGCGCTGTCCCGCCGACCTCTCATTCTGTCGCGCCCCCCTCTGCCCTGCCGGGCATCTCCCCCACAAGGGGGGAGATCGGCCTATCACCGAAGATCCTCTTCTACGTAGCCTCGCGTGGCCACCATGCCGACATCGGCGGCACCGCGCCCGGCTCGATGACGCCGCTTGCCACCACCGTCGACGAAGAAGGCGTGCTGTTCGATAATTTCCGCATCGTCGATCGCGGCCGGTTCCGCGAGAAGGACCTCGCGACGCTGCTCACCGACCATCCCTATCCGGCGCGCAATCCGCACCAGAACATCGCCGACCTCAAGGCGCAGATCGCCGCGAACGAAAAGGGTGTCGCCGAGCTGCGCAAGATGGTCGCGCATTTCGGCCTTGGCGTCGTCGAAGCCTATATGGGCCATGTCCAGGACAATGCCGCCGAAAGTGTGCGCCGTGTGCTAGAGCGGCTGCCCGACAGTTCCGAATACGAATATCCGACCGACACCGGCCAAATGATCAAGGTGAAGATATCGGTCGACCGGCGGAAGCGCCAAGCGACCGTCGACTTCACCGGCACGTCGCCGGTAATGAAGAACAATTTCAACGCACCCGAGCCGGTCGCCCGTGCCGCGGTGCTCTATGCCTTCCGCGTCATGGTCGAAGACAACATCCCGATGAATGCCGGCTGCCTGCGGCCGATCAACATCATCATTCCCGACGGCTCGATGCTGAAGCCCGCCTATCCCGCGGCAGTCGTCGCCGGCAATGTCGAGACCTCGCAGCACGTCACCAACGCGCTATTCGGCGCCATGAGGGCGATGGCCAATGCGCAAGGCACGATGAACAATCTCACCTTCGGCAACAAGCAGTACCAGTATTACGAGACGATCTGCTCCGGCTCGCCGGCCGGCCGGATGAATGACGGCCGCGGTTTTGCCGGCACCTCCGGCGTCCACACCCATATGACCAATTCGCGCCTGACAGATCCCGAAGTGCTGGAACTGCGTTTCCCGGTACTGCTCGAGGATTTCCATATCCGCGAGGGCTCCGGCGGCAAAGGCAAATGGAATGCCGGCGACGGCACCAAGCGCACCGTCCGCTTCCTCGAAAAGATGGAATGCGCGATCCTGTCCTCGCATCGCAACCGCCCGCCGCAAGGCCTCGACGGCGGCGGCCACGGCGAGGCCGGTTCGACCAAGGTCCGCCGCAAGGATGGCCGCGTCGAAATCCTGAAGGCCTGCGACCAGACGGTACTCGACGCCGGCGAGGCGGTCATCGTGACAACGCCGACCCCAGGTGGATTTGGCCGCCCTTAGCGGAGGCATCCAGAATTCGCTCCGGCGAGTCAGGTGGTGTGGTTCTCGAGAACCGAAGCGGAGCGGACATTTGGGTCCGTGAGCATCGGAAGCGCAGAAAACCGCATCAGATGACCGCCGGAGTAGAATTCTCGATGCCTCCGGCTGTCACCGGCCTGTCATGACCCTGCGCTACCCGCTTGCGGCAAAGCAAACGGGGAATCGCCTTGCCATGACGGACATTTCTGGAGAACTGGTTTTTCGCCGCGGCAAGGAGGTCGGCAAGGCCGTCTACCAGAACCGCCCGTTGTCGAAGGCTGGTATCTCCGAACGCTTGTTCGCCTTCCTGTTCTCCGGCCTCGTCTATCCGCAGATCTGGGAAGACCCCGAAATCGACATGGACGCGATGCAGCTCGGCGAGGGCCACCGCATCGTCACCATTGCCTCCGGCGGCTGCAACATCCTCGCCTATCTCACCCGGTCGCCGGAAAGGATCGATGCCGTCGACCTCAACGCTGCCCACATCGCGCTGAACCGGATGAAGCTCGAAGCCGTGCGTCACCTGCCGTCGCAGGGCGACCTTTTCCGTTTCTTCGGCGCGGCTGAGACCGGGCACAATTCGCAGGCCTACGACCGCTTCATCGCGCCGCATCTCGATCCGGTCAGCCGCCATTATTGGGAGCGGCGCAACTGGCGCGGCTGTCGCCGCATCGCTGTCTTCGACCGCAATTTCTACCAGACCGGCCTGCTTGGCCTGTTCATCGCCATGGGCCACCGCACCGCAAAGTTCTTCGGCGTCGACCCGGCCGGCATCATGGACGCCAAGAGCATCGCCGATCAACGCCGTTTCTTCGACGAGGAGCTGGCGCCGGTCTTCGAAAAGCGGCTGCTGAAATGGGCGACATCGCGAAAGGCTTCGCTGTTCGGCCTCGGAATTCCGCCGGCCCAGTACGATTCGCTGATCACCTCGGGCGACGGCACCATGGCCAGCGTGCTGAAGGCCCGGTTGGAAAAACTCGCCTGCGATTTCCCCCTGAAGATCAATTATTTTGCCTGGCAGGCCTTTGCCCGCCGCTATCCCAACCCGGGCGAGGCCGCCCTGCCCGCCTATCTCGAAAAACGCAACTACAAGACCATCCGCGACAATGTCGATCGCGTCGCCATCCATCACGCCAATCTGATCGAGTTCCTTGCCGGCAAGGATGCCGGTTCGGTCGACCGCTTCGTCCTGCTCGATGCACAGGACTGGATGACCGACGACCAGCTCAACGGGTTGTGGGCCGAGATCACCCGAACCGCCTCCACCGGCGCCCGCGTCATCTTCCGCACCGCAGCGGAACCCAGCCTGCTGCCCGGCCGCGTCTCGAATTCGCTGCTTGACCAATGGCGCTACGAGAACGACGCCTCGCGCGAGTTTTCGGCGCGCGACCGCTCGGCCATCTATGGCGGCTTCCACCTCTATGTGAAGCGGGCCGCATGAGCACGACCGACTTGCCGGCCAGCCATGCCGAGCTGATGGACGGCGTCTATCGCTGGCAGCGTCATGTCTACGACCTGACCCGCAAATACTATCTGCTCGGCCGCGACCGGCTTATCGACGGACTGGATGTGCCGGCCGGCGGGACCGTGCTCGAGCTCGGCTGCGGCACCGGCCGCAACATCATCCTCGCCGCCCGCCGCTATCTCGGCGCGCGCTTCTTCGGCCTCGATATTTCGGCCGAGATGCTGGAGACGGCCACCGCCGCCCTTGCCCGCGAAGGCCTCTCCGGCCGCGTCACGCTGGCGCGCGGCGATGCCACGGATTTCGACGCAAAGGCGCTGTTCGGCGTCGAAAGTTTCGACCGCGTCTTTGTCTCTTATTCGCTGTCGATGATCCCTGGCTGGGAAAAGACGATATCCGCGGCTCTTGCTGCCCTGTCACCGGGCGGCTCGCTGCATGTCGTCGATTTTGGCCAGCAGGAAGCCCTGCCCGGCTGGTTCCGCACGCTGTTGCGCGGCTGGCTGAAAAAATTCCACGTCGAGCCGCGTCAATCGCTGCGCGCGGTTCTGGATTCGGAATCTGCAAGAACCGACGCAAGCTTCCGTTTCCAAACGCTCTATCGCGGCTATGCCTGGCTCGCCGTGATCGGCCCAGGTCGATAGCCAGGATGTGTTGAGATTCAGGTCAGGCCGAGTCGAAAACGGTGGGGTCCGAGAACCGGAGCGGAGCGTACTTTTGGGTACGCGAGCACCGGCCTACGCCGGCCGTAGCCTTAACTGCCACGACCGCTCATGAGTGCTTTGGCCGGCGAAGGCCGGAAGCGCAGGAAACCGCCGTTTGCAGGCCGGCATCACCTGAATATCGCTACAGCCTAGTGCAGCGCCTTGACCAGCGCCGCTACCATCGCCTGCGGCCGGTAGCCGAGCCTGGCCGGCGTCAGGCCGAGCCGCACCACAACCAGCTGCTCCGAGGGGACGATCGCGGCCGTTTGTCCGTCATGCCCCTCCATCCAGTAGGCGTCCTTGGGCAGGCCGGCGGCAATGCCGGCGCCGGGGTTTTCCTCGTCGCCCGGCCCTTCGATCCATAATTGCCCCTTGCCATAGACCTTCGAGGCAGTTGCCGGTTCCCGCATCCAGTCGACGAAGCCGGCGGGCAGGATCTCCTTGCCGTTCCAGACGCCGCCCTGCAGCAGGAACTGGCCGAAGCGCGCCCAGTCGCGTGCCGTGGCATAGAGGTAGGACGAGCCGACGAAGGTGCCGTGCTCGTCGGCCTCAAGCACTGCACTGTGCATGCCGAGCGGATCGAACAGCGCGGTCCTCGGCCAGGCCAGCGCCTTGTCCTTGTCGCCGATGGCGTCCTGCCACAATCGGGACAGCATCACCGCCGTGCCACTCGAATAGGAAAACACCTTGCCAACCTCGCCGGTCAGCGGCTTGGACCCGGCAAAGCCCGCCATGTCCGGTTCGAGATAGAGCATGCGCGTTACGTCGGCGACGTCGCCATAATCCTCGTTGAATTCCAGCCCGCTCGACATCGCCATCATGTCGGCGAGGCTGATCACGGCGCGGCCATCTCCCTTCCAGGGACCGAACAGGCCCTGGTTGGTCATCGCCAGCTTGCCCTCCTTCACCAGCGTGCCGACGATCGCCGCATTCACCGTCTTGGTCATCGACCAGCCCAATAGCGGCGTCTTTTCGGAAAAGCCTTCGCCATAGCGCTCTGCAACGATGCGGCCGTTCTTGACCACCACCACCGCCCGCATGCCGGCACCGGTCATTGCTGGATCGTCGAGGATCTTCGCGACCTCTGGATCCTGCGAGGCACCGACATCGTCGCCTTCCGGCCAGATCGCATCGGGCAGCGGCGCCGGCGTCGGTGCAGCTCCGGCGACAGCCTCGGCGGCGGCAATACCGCCGTCGGGAACCGAGGCGCAGCCGAGCCCGTCGCGCGCAACCGCGACACTCTTGCCGAGCACACCGAACAGGCCCGCCGAAACCGTTCCCTTCTCCTTGTCGACCGACACCCTCATCAGCTTCAGCAGCGGATGACCCGGCGCCTGCACATCGACGGCAAGCACATCGTCGGCGTCCCGCCCGGCGATGAAGACGTTCGAGCAGACGATCTTGGCCGCGTAACCGGAACCGACGCGGATCAGTTCCGGCGGGGCGAAATACAGCCAGGCGGCGAGTATCGCGGCGGCCAGCACAGCCAGGCCGAGCAGCCATTTGACGAACTTCAAAAGGATCTGCATTTTGAGTTCCCTCGGCGCGCTCGATCTATGTCATCGATTTGCCGCCATTGTTTCGGCAAAATCGCGGCTCTTGTCGAGCGCCGTCAACCGAATATCAACCATGATCGGCGATCACAGGTGTATGTCACCCAAAAGCATGCCCTTGGGCCTGACCCGAGGGTGCGCAGCGGTTCTGGGACAACGACATGCACAGACAAAAGAACTAAGCGCGTCGAAACGATGCGCTTAGGACAGACCGGGCGATCCTGTGGGGTGACCGTCCGGCGGGGCTTGAATGCATGCGTCCCAAAACTGCGCAACGGTTTGGGAATGCATGAAACGAAGATCAAGGCGCATCGCGTAAGTCGGTTTCAGACACGCCGCGCCCGGTCGAGGGGCCACCCGCGGAAAGACCCATCAGCGGCCGGCTGAAACCGGCTCAGGAAGTAGCGATGCGCCGTTTCGCGGTCCTCATCACGCTGATGTTGCTTGGTGCCTGCTCGACGGTCGAGGATCTGACGCCATCGCTGTCGTCGTCCAGCGCCGCGATGGTTGCGGTACGCGCGCCGCGTTTTGCCGATTCCGACCCGCATGAATGGGACAGCGGCGCACCGTGGAGCTATGCCGTCCACGGCACCGACGTCTCCAAATACCAGACCTCGATCGACTGGCCGGCGGCCAGGGCCAGCGGCATCTCCTTCGCTTTCATCAAGGCAACCGAAGGCGGAGACCGGTTCGATGAAGCTTTCAACGAGCATTGGAGCCGCACCAAGGCGTCGGGCATTCCCCGCGCCGCCTATCATTTCTTCTACTTTTGCACGCCGGCCGCTACCCAGGCGCGCTGGTTCATCCAGAACGTGCCCAAAGACAGCTCGGCCATGCCGCCGGTTCTCGACATGGAATGGAACCCGAAATCGCCGACCTGCAAGCTGCGGCCCGATGCCGCCACGGTACGCAGCGAGATGAGCACATTCCTCGAAATCGTCGAAAAACACTACGGCAAGAAGCCGATCATCTACACGTCGGTGGACTTCTTCGAAGATAATGGTTTATCGGGCTTCCGCAATTACCCCTACTGGCTGCGCTCCGTGGCCGGGCACCCGCGCCAGAAATACGGCAGTCATCCCTTCACCTTCTGGCAGTATACCGGAACGGGTGTCGTGCCGGGCATGGCCGGAAACGCCGACATCAGCGTCTTCAACGGCTCCGAAGCCGCCTGGAAGAAGTGGTTGCGGCAGAACACCCGTTGACACCGGGCCTGTCGCCTGCTTTTCGACACAGCCAATGACGAATGCCTGCAACCGCCGGTAATCTTCTTGGAAGGATAGCGATGCGATTGCGCTTTGGACTTCTCGCGGCGCTGCTCCTGAGCGCCGTGCCGGCCGCGGCAGAGCAATGCGGCGGCGATTTCGAGGCATGGAAGCAGGGTGTGGCGGCGGAGGCCAGGGCGGCTGGCGTCGGCGCTGCCGGCCTTGATGCGCTGGAAAACGCCACCCTCGATGAGAAGGCATTGGCACGCGACCGCGCCCAAGGCGTCTTCACCCAGACCTTCATCGAATTCTCGAACCGCATGATCTCGTCGCATCGGCTGAAGCAAGGTGCGGCCAACCTGCAAAAATATGCCGAGGTCTTTGCCCGCGCCGATCGCCAATTCGGCGTGCAGGCGCCGGTCATCGCCGCTTTCTGGGCCCTGGAAACCGATTTTGGCGCCGTGCAAGGCGATTTTCATACGCTGAACGCGCTGGTGAGCCTCTCGCATGACTGCCGCCGCCCGCAGCTGTTCCGGCCGCAGATCGTGCCGCTGCTGATGTTGATCGATCGCGGCGTGGTGCCGGCCGACGTGACCGGTGCCTGGGCCGGCGAGATCGGCCAGACGCAGATGCTGCCTTCCGACTATCTCGGCCACGGCGTCGACGGCGACGGCGATGGCCTGGTCGACCTGCGCGGCAGCGCGCCGGATGTGATCATGAGCACGGCCAGCAAGATCCAGTCGCGCGGCTGGAAGCGCGATCAGCCCTGGATCGAGGAAGTCCGCGTGCCCGACGATTTGCCGTGGGAGCAGACGGGACGCACCAACAAGCTGCCGTTGACGCAGTGGGCGCAGTGGGGCGTTACCAGGCCCGACGGTACGCCGCTTCTCGACAACCGCATGAAGGCCGGCCTGGCATTGCCTATGGGTCGCAAGGGGCCAGCCTTCCTGACCTACGACAATTTCGACGTCTATCTCGAGTGGAACCAGTCCTTCACCTATGCCCTGACCGCGGCAAATCTTGCCGCCCGGCTGGGGGGCGCGCCGCGCTTCGATCCGCGCAACCCCGAACCCGGCCTCAACGGCGACCAGATGAAGGCGCTGCAGACCAAGCTCGAGGCGAAAGGCTATGATGTCGGTACCGTCGACGGCATACTGGGCACCAACACCCGCGAAGCTATCCGCAAGGAGCAGATGCGGCTGGGCCTGCCGGTCGACGGCTGGCCGACGCCGGAGCTGCTGGCCAGACTGTGAGGGTGGTGAATGGTGAAAAGGAATAGCACCGGAGCCGCACTGGGCACCAGAGCTACTACTATTCACTATTCACTATTCACCGCCTCGCCAGCAGGAAATCGATGAACGCTCGCAGCGGCGCCGGAACCTGGCGGGAACTCGCGTGATAGAGATAAAAACCCGGAAATCTCGGCGACCAGGCTTCGAGAAAACGGATGAGCTTTCCCGCTTCGATCCACGGCCGGACCTGATATTCCAGCATGTACGCCACGCCGACCCCATCCAGAACCGCCCCGATCATCAGTTCCGTATCGTTGATCGTCAGGCCGCCGCTGACGGCCACTTCCAAGGCACGTTGGCCCCGGGCGAACTCCCATCGATAAAGATTGCCGCCGCTCGGCCACTGGAAATTGATGCACTGGTGCTGATGCAGGTCCGCGGGGTGACGCGGCATCGGGTGATGCTCCAGATAGCTCGGCGCCGCCACTGCGGCCATCTCGAGTTCCTCGCTGAGCTTCACCGCCACCATGTCCTTGTGCAGCCGCTCACCCAGTCTGATCCCGGCATCGAAGCGGCCCTCGACGATGTCGGTGAGCATGTCGTCGACAATGATTGTGAGGGTGATATCGGGATAGGCGCGGCGGAAATCGCCGAGGATGGGCGCGATGAAACGCATGGCGGCGATGCGCGGAACATTGATGCGCAGCGAGCCTGCCGGCCGGCCGCGTGATGCATGAGCGTCGGCTACGGCCCCTTCCAGTTCGCCGAACGCCGGTGCGATGCGGGCAAACAGCTTCTCGCCCTCAGCGGTCGGCGACATGCTGCGCGTGGTGCGGTTCAGCAGGCGGACACCGAGACGCTCTTCCAGCCCGCGTATCGTCTGGCTGAGCGCTGGA
Organism: Mesorhizobium sp. M1428; assembly: GCF_040317515.1. NCBI lineage: Bacteria > Pseudomonadati > Pseudomonadota > Alphaproteobacteria > Hyphomicrobiales > Phyllobacteriaceae > Mesorhizobium > Mesorhizobium sp. M1428. Next base: position 168,285 of record NZ_JAMYKT010000001.1, on the reverse strand, counting down.
GGCGAAATCCTGAGCTTGGCCGCGGCACGGACGAAGGTTCCCTCTTCGATGATTGCTGCAAATGCCGTGAGTTCGGAAAACTCGCTTCCTCGCATTATGTACCTCAGGCTTAACAAGTCAGTTAGATAATAGGCTATTCTCTTAGCAATAGCATGCCTCTAGCTTTCCCTGGAACGCCGCTCGATCGAGGCGGCCGTCATCAGACGGAAGGAGAAGCCATGCATCGTCCACTCGAAGGCAAAACCGCACTTGTGACCGGCAGTTCACGCGGCATCGGACGCGCCATCGCGGAGGGGCTCGCGGCCAAGGGTGCTGCCGTGGTCGTCAACTATGTCGGCAACGAGAAGGCAGCCAGGGAGGTCGTTGCCGCCATTGAAGGGAATGGCGGAAAAGCCGTCGCCATCCAGGCGGACGTCTCCAGTCTCCCCGACATTCGCAGGCTGTTCGAGGAGACCGAAAGGCAGATGGGGCCGATTGACATCGTCGTCGCCAATGTCGGCGTCGCCGTCATAAAGCCGCTCGTCGATGCCACCGAAGCGGACTTCGATCACGTCTTCGGCGCCAATGCCAAGGGCACCTTCTTCACGCTTCAGGAGGCGGCGCGCCGCGTTCGCGACGGTGGCCGTATCATTGCCGTCTCCACCGGTGGAACCAGGATGTTCTTCACGCAGACGGCGCTTTATCTCGGCAGCAAGGGAGCCGTCGAGCAGTTCGTCCGCGTCCTCTCGCGCGAACTCGGTCCGCGCGCCGTTACCGTGAATGCGCTTTCACCAGGCTTCACCGACACTGACCTGCTCCCCGAACGGGACCGCGCCGTGGCCGCCGGCATGTCGCCCTTCGGCCGGATCGGAGCACCACGCGACGTCGCCGATGTCGCGGTTTTCCTGGCTTCCGACGAAGCTCGCTGGCTTACCGGCGAGAACATCCAGGCCGGCGGCGGCGTGGCCTGACTACGGGGGGTGAATGGTGAATGGTGAATGGTGAATGGTGAATGGTGACAATTCACCGAAGCGGACGGAACGCAAGAACTACTTCCAATCACTATTCACTATTCACCATTCACCATCAACTAATCCGCCATCGTCTCCAGGCTGGCAAACCCCTGCGGCGCATCGCCTTCGTCGAATGGCGTCGCCACCTCGACGAAAGTATCGGGATAGAAGCCGTTGAACCGTGTTCGGAGCGACAGCGAATAGGCGCCGATATGGCCGATCTCGATCCAATCGCCGGTATCGACGGTTTCGGGCAACCAGAACGGCCGCGACAATATATCGACGGAATCGCAGGTCGCGCCGCAGACCTTGAACGGCACGATGGTCTTGTCCTCGCCATTGCGCGAGCGGATCGCCGGATCGGGGATGAAGCGAGCCGGCAGCGTGATCTTGCCGGTCCATGAATCCGACAGCGACGCCCAGATGCCGTCATTGATGTAGAGCCTTTTGCCCTTGCGCAGCAGCACACGCACAATCAGCGACAGGCAGCGCGCCACGATCACCCGGCCGGGCTCGGCCACCAGCGGCATCTGGTCGAACTGGTACTCCTGGAGGTCGCCCGACAGCCGCGACATGATCTGGCCGAGCGACGGCATCTCCGGCTTGCGGCTGTTCGGATCATGACCGTATTCGGCCGGAAAGCCGCCGCCGACATCGAGCCCGGCAATGTCGAAGCCGACGCGGTTGCGCACCCAGTCGGCGGAGGCCAGCGCCCGCTCATAGGTGTCGGGATCCTCGATCTGGCTGCCGACGTGAAAGCATAGGCCGACCTTGTAGCCCGTCCGGTTCAGCCGTTCGGCGAGTTCGACCGCATTGGCCGGTCCGGCGCCGAACTTCTTCGACAGCTCGTAGGCCGCCGAGCCTTTCGTCTGGATGCGCACGAACACGGTGATCGCGCCCGGATCGATGTCGAGCGCCCGCACCACCCTGGTCAGCTTGGTGATCTCGTCTTCATGGTCGAGCGAAATGACGCGGATGGCGTATTTTTCCAGCGCCAGCCTGATGTCCGACTGCGCCTTGACCGGGTGCATGTAGAGCATCTCGGCGTCGGGCGAGACGGCGCGCACGGCGGCGAATTCGCCGGGCGAGGCCACATCGAAGGCGCTGACGCCGGCCTCGACCAGGGCGTTGAGCACGATCTGTTCGCCATTGGTCTTGACCGCATAGGCGGTCTTGCCGGGAAACATGCCCATGAACTGTTTGGCGTCCGCCTTCAGCACCTGCGGGCGGAAGCAATAGATCGGATCGTCCGGGCGAAGCGCCAGCGCTGCCTCGCGGGCATTTTCGAATCGCTGCATGGACGAATCCCTTGACTGAGGCTGCGCACAATTAATCGAAGCTAGCGGCTAATGAAAACAATTCTATGTCTCGCCGCCCCGGCTTCGCGGCGCTACGCCGTTCTGTACCGCCGGTTATGGGCGAGCCAGGCCATCGCTCAGGTTTTGGGTGGCCCTTGCGGCCGGATCGGATATGGCGTGAACAGATGCCTGACGAGCAAGGCATCTCGTCTGGGAGGACGACCAATGGCGATAGCTGCCACCAACACTGTGCGCGGTCCGATGGTGCTCAAAGACTGGGCGCAGCTTCTGCTGCTCGGCGCCATCTGGGGCGGTTCGTTCTTCTTTGCCCGCATTGCGGTGGCGGAACTTCCGCCGCTGGTGCTGGTGCTGTTCCGCGTCACCATCGCGGCCGCGGCACTGCAGCTCTATCTTGCGGTCCGCGGCCCGTCGTTTCGCCTCGCCTTGCCGCATGCCGGCCTGTTCTTCCTGCTGGCGTTCGCCAACAACGTCATCCCTTTCTCGCTGATCTTTGCCGGCCAGACCGAGCTTGGCGCCGGTGTCGCCTCGGTGCTCAATTCGACGACGCCGTTCTGGACGCTGATCCTCGCCAACGCCCTGACCAGTGATGAAAAGCTGTCGTGGAACAAGCTCGCCGGCATCGCCCTCGGTATCGCGGGAACGGCGGTGATGATCGGTCCCGGCCTTGTCGCCGGGCTCGGCGGCCCGGTCTGGGCGAAATTCGCGCTCATCGGTGCCTCGGTCTCCTATGCGGTTGCGCTGATGATTGCCCGCCGCTTCAAGGGTGTCCCGTCACCGGTCATTGCCACCGGCCAATTGACTTGCTCGACCATCATCATGATCCCGGTCGTTTTGTTCACCTATGATGCCGCCAATCTGTTTTCGGCCTCGCCGCCGGTCTGGGCGGCGGTGCTGGCGCTGGCGCTGCTGTCGACGGCTTTCGCCTATATCCTCTATTTCAACCTTGTCGCCTCGGCCGGCGCCACCAACGCCTCGCTGGTCACGCTGATCGTGCCGGCCAGTGCCATCCTGCTCGGCTTCCTGTTCCTCGGCGAGCGGCTCGAACTGTTCGAACTCGGCGGCATGGCGCTGATCGCGCTCGGCCTCGTCACCATCGACGGTCGCCTGTTCGGGCGGCGTTAGAGATGGCACAGCGAAGTTGTCGCTTCCGATCGTGCGCTATATGGGCGTGATCGCGGGAACAGATGAACCCTGCCATTCCAGACGCCAGATACCGCCTTGCCGGAGATTCTGAACGAGATCGGGAAGGAAGGCGGCAAGGCAGGTCCCGCCAACATGTCTCACGGAAGGATACACAAGACCGGTCGCGGCGTCTTGCTTGCGGAGTTGTTTCGCCAGCGCCTGACCGGCCGGATAGGCTAAGGCGGTATCCGGATCGAGCACCGGGTCCTTGCTGAACTCAGCACCGCGCAGATCGTGAAACGAGCCTATGAAGTCGGCAACGAGCTCCGCGTAGTCGGTGACGTTTTCGAACCGTTCGATCGCGGCAAGCTCTCGCGTCAGATGAAACGAGACCTCGCCGAGCGCAGTTTCCGCATCGAACGCACAGTACCAAGCGCCCCTGGCATCATCGTTGAAACGATTGCCGCCCGGACGGGTGTAAGCGAACGCCGCATTGATGAAGGTGTAGCCTGGCCTCCCGAACACCAGTTCGCGCGGATCGAGGTCGGGCAATCCCCCTTGCTGCGCCTGAAGGCGGCCGCTGGTGGCTCCTTCGAGCTCCGCAAGGTCTTCCAAATCTCCATGATTCCTGGCCAACGGCATCAGGACCGGTTCCTTGAGCCTGCCTGTCGAAATCAGCCGGATCGTGTCGCGCTGGGAAATGTCAGCGCGCGGCGGGATCTGCATTCAAAGTCCACCGCGCAAGGCGTCGATGTGTTGGCGAACCTGCAGCAGTTTCGGAATGCCGCCCTCGATCATCACGTCCAGGGGGCGCCGGCCACCATAAAGAGGCCCTTTGTTCGGTAACCGCACCCATTCATCGGCAAGCGCTTCGGAAAACAGAAGCCGCAGTCCTTTGAAGATGCCGATCAGGGCGCTGATGCGTGTCAGCGAATCCTGGGAGAGAACGCCCTCCCATTCGCCCTTCTTCATGCGGAACCAGGTTCTCTCCGACACGTCGCCGATCAAGGCACAGATCTCGGTGCTGGTCAGATGCCAGATGTCTGCGAGCCTGACGATGCCGGCAACAGCAGCTGGCGTGATCCGCGCCCGTGCCGAGGCATCCGCCAGATTTGCCGGCAAAGCCTGATTTGCAGGATCGCGAACAGCATAAGCGACACTCATTCCGACCTCCAACACTTGGCAGGCAATATAGTGCCAATTGGCAGCATATTCAAGTCCGGGCTATCCTCACACCGCGCTGCTGGTTGCCCTTCGCGTCATGTAGCGTCCAGCATCCGGCTGGACGTGCAAAGGACGTTTCGAATCTTCGTTCGTTCCGAAATCGATTCCGATTTCTGGCGCGGTAGCGCTGCCATTCTCGTTGCTGCCTCGGCTTTGCCACAAATTATTCACAGGTCCCGAGCCGGCTTTTGACAAAGAGTTTCAATGCCTAACGGCAAACGGCAGGTCGCAAATTCCACAATCTCGTCGCATTGCAGCAAAGTTTCTGCTTGCCTGTGGCACAAATGACCCTAGACTCTCGCCATAGCTCTTTAAGAGGAGGCTATGACATGGGACTGACGAGGCCGATCAACGCATTGATGATTTGTGCTGCGTTTGCATTCATCGGCGCCCTCATTATGGGCGTCCTTCCATAAGGCCGCTGAGCGGGGGAAGACCAGCACCGAATACTCCAAATCATTGAAAAGGCCGGGCATTTTGCCCGGCCTTTTGCATTCCCCGATCTTTGGCATTTCAAAAAGGAGCTTGCCGCTTTACGCCGCGGCGGATCCCGCCGCCTCGACTTCGTGCGACCTGATGCCGATCATGTGGCAGATGGCAAAGACCAGATCGGCCCGGTTCATCGTGTAGAAGTGGAAATCGCCGACGCCGCGCTCGACAAGGTCCAGCACCTGCTCGGCCGCCACGGCAGACGCCACCAGCGCATGCGTTTGCGGGTCGTTTTGCAGCCCATCGAAGCGCTCGGCCAGCCATGCCGGCACCAAGGCTCCGCACCGTGCCGAGAAGTTGGCGACCTGGGTGAAATTGTGCACCGGCAATATGCCCGGCACGATCGGTATGTAGATGCCGGCCCGCCGTGCCCGCTCGACATAGCGTTCATAGAGATCGTTGTCGAAGAAGAACTGGGTGATCGCCCGCGTCGCTCCGTTGTCGGCCTTGCGCTTCAGCATGTCGAAGTCGGTGGCGAAATCCGGGCTTTCCGGATGTTTTTCCGGATAGGCCGAGACTGATATGTCGAAATCGCCGGCGCCCTTCAGCGCATCGACCAGTTCGGCGCCATTGGCATAGCCTTCCGGATGCGGCCGGTAGGCCGCGCCGACGCCCTCGGCCGGATCGCCGCGCAGGGCGACGAAACGCTTGACGCCCATGTCGGCGAACTCCCGGATCACCGCATCGACCTCGTGGCGCGCCGCATCGACGCAGGTCATGTGCGCCGCCGGCGTCAGCGTCGTTTCATTGAGGATGCGCTTGACGGTACGGGCCGTGCGCTCGCGGGTCGAACCACCGGCGCCATAGGTGACCGAGACGAATTTCGGCCTGAGCGGCTCCAGCCGGGTGACCGTGTCCCACAGCCTTGCTTCCATGTCGTCGTTTTTCGGCGGAAAGAACTCGAACGAAACCCTGACCTTGTCGCCGATGTCGGGGCGGCGGGAGAAGCGGAACTGGTTCATCAGGCGGTTTCCCCTATCGGATACGCATTGGCCGGTTGTCTGTCGTTGGAAGGCTCGGCAATCAGCATGCGCCGATCGCGGCCGAGCCAGAGTTTGACGGTGAGCTTGGCCTCGTTGCCGCCGCGCGGCTCGAATTCCTGGCTGTCCTCGAGGTCGAGGCCGGCCTCGGAAAACCAGTCGCCAATTTGCCGGTCGGAAAAGCCGAGGCGCATATGCGCGTGCTCCTCGCGCAAGAACTCCAGCGTGTGCGGCGCGAAATCGACGATCACCAGCCGGCCGGCCGGGCGCAACAGCCGCGCCGCCTCGCGGATGGCGCGGGCGGGATCGTCGAGATAGTGCAGCACCTGATGGATGGTAACGAGGTCGAAGGCGTCGCGCTCGACCGGCGGCGCAAAAATGTCGCCCTGGCGCACCTGCGCATTCGAAACGCCCGCCTTGTCGAGATTGGCGCGCGCCACAGTCAGCATCTCGCGCGACATGTCGATGCCGACGCCGCGCCGATAGAGCGGCGAAAAGATCTCGAGCAGCCGTCCGGTGCCGGTGCCGAGATCGAGCATCGACTGGAACGGCCGCTTGCCGACGACTTTGATGAGGGCTGCCTCGACCGCGCGGTCCGGCACATGCAGCGAGCGGATATGGTCCCAGCTTGCGGCGTTTACCGAGAAATATTCGGCAGCCCGGTCCTGCCGCTTGCGCTTGACCGCGGCCAGCCGTTCGAGATCACGCTCGACCTGCGGATCGGCGCCGCGGATGCCGGAAACCAGCCTCAGCACGAAATCGCGCGAGGAGTCGGAATCCGATAGCCGGAAGAACGCCCACGAGCCCTCCTGGTAGCGGCCGATCAGCCCTGCCTCCAGCAGCAATTTCAAATGGCGCGAGACGCGCGGCTGCGATTGGCCGAGGATTTCGGTGAGATCGGACACCGTCAGATCGCCGCGCGACAGCAGCGCCAATATGCGCAGCCGGCTGGATTCGGCAGCCGCCTTCAATGTATCTACCATCGTGTCGAGAGCGACATGCATGCGAGCATTCTCTTTGAAAAGATATAAACATATGTTTATGTCGGTTTTGATAGGCTTGCAAGCGCTATGTCGCTTCCGGACAAGAAAATGACGCATGCGTCGCGGACCGCGCAAGCCCGCAAGCATGATCGAGGCGAGACCCATGTTCGAAACGCGCAGCGGCGAAAAGCTTCTGGAAACCGACCCGGCAACGATGCCGCCGGATGGCCACATCGTCTTCATCGGCCGCATCGCTTCGCCTTGGATTACGCGGGAGACCTGCCCCAAAAACATGAAGGCCGCGCGGGAGACGGGACAGCCGGCGGCTCTCACGATCGATCCGCTCTATCGGGACGGCCTGCTTGGGCTGGAACGCGCCAGCCACGTCATCATCCTGTCCTGGCTGCACCATGCGCCGCGGCAACTGATTGTCCAGAAACCCCGCCATGCCACGGAGCCGAAAGGCGTCTTTTCGCTGCGCTCCCCTGCCCGGCCGAACCCAATTGGGCTGCATGTCGCCAAGCTCGTTACACTCGACATCGACATCGGCCGCGTCGAGCTTGACGCCATCGACGTGCTCGACGGCACGCCGGTCATCGACATCAAGCCCTATTTCGCCTCGACCGATGCCTTCGCCGAGGCGACCATGGCTGGGCGGAACGAGACGTCCAGATCGGACGAGCGGTGAGCGCCCCGACCGGCCGCCGCCGCGCCATCGCCAAGGCGCTGACAGCGCTTCTGCCGCTGGCGCCCTATGCCGACATGGAAAAGATCCGTGCCGATGCCGGCGCCGTGCACATGAAGAGCTTGCCGCCGAGCATTGCCGTGTGGCTGGCGACGATTGCGCATATTCGTCACGCCCACACCGACTACGAAAAGCTGCTCGCCGACGGCTATGACCGCGATTCCGCGCGCTTCTTCGTCATCGAACAAACCAACATCGCGCTGACCCGCTGGCGTGCCACCCGTCTGCTCGACGATGAGGATGAGGCGTAGAGGACGGCAAGCAGACGCGTCGAGTTCTGCGGCGCCCCCTCTGTCCCGCCTACGTCAGGTCGGCAACAAAAAACCCGCCTCGGGAGGCGGGTCGTTGGAGCCAATTAGCACCATACCCAAATTAGTAGCATAGCTGCCGGCACAAAGCAAGAACAAAGTTGCTCGCCTTCAGCATTGAATCGCGACTTCGTTTCAGCATGGGTTTTGAGAGGTCCAGGGACAGTGCCCCTCTGCCCTGCAGGATATAGGGGTACGAAGGAACGCGGCTTCGACTGGCAACACCGCCTTGCCTGGACTCACCTTCAGGCCCGGTAAATCCACTGCTCGGGCACGCGCACCGATATCTCCTCGCCGGCCGTGATCGTGCCGGGCTTCTCGACCCAGGCGACGAGCCCGCGCAAGCGCTTTGCCGCCTTCGGGAACAGCAGCGCGCCGGCCTCGTGGTCGGCCATCCCGGCCTTTTCGGCGACTGATCGGCCGGCGATCCGGCAAGGCCCGTTCTGCGCGTCGATCTTGACGGTCGCGCCGCCTTTGAAGAACAGCAGCGAGCCGGATGGCAGCATGGAGAGGTGCGGCAGGCCTTCGATCAGGAGATTGGCGCCGATCCATTCAGGCTTGATCTCGGTAATGCCCATCCGTTCGGCAACGATTGCCAGTTCGTCCGCCGCGACGATCGACAATTGCCGTTCGTTGCGCATCTCGGTGCCGCGCGGATACCAGGGTTCCCGCCCGCCGGAGCGCCGCGTCGTGCCGGCGTGGAAATCGCCTTCGATACCGTCGAAGCCGAGCTGCAGCGTATCCACCGCTCGTGTCTCAAAACGATCGAATGATGCGAGATAGAGCGCCGCCACCCTGGCGGCGAGTTTTCGCGCCGGCACGATCTCGACTGGATTTTCGGTTGCGGGAAACAGATCCGGCATTGGTCTCATTCCTAGCGACGGGATGCAATTAGCCGAAGTCGATTTATAGGGTCCAGTCGAAAGCGTTGATGCTCCAATCAAGACGGCTGATACGGGTCGGCACCACCAGCGTCCTGGTTGAATCGAGCCCTTGCACAAGCGTGCCGCATTGCTGCCGCGCTGCATCGGTTGATAATATCGGTCAGGTTAAGCCTGCGGAGGTTTATCGTGCATCCCGCATCGGCAATCGCGCAGCTCTGGCTGCTCTGGGTCGTCTCATGGGCCGCGGCCGCCTTCTGGGCCGACCGGGCAGAAAAACGCGCCGGCTTCGAGGCCGAACTGCCCTACCGGGCCGTGCTGGTGGTCGGCACGATCCTGCTCTTCATCCCGGCGCACGGTTACGCCGGCCCGCTGAGGCTTTGGACGCCGAACCTTGCCGAAGCGTGGATCTGCGTCGCGCTGATTGCCGCCGGCCTGGCATTTGCCTGGTGGGCGCGGCTGCATCTCGGCCGCCTGTGGTCGGGCACGGTCACCGCCAAGGCAGAGCACCGCGTCATCGACAGCGGCCCCTACCGGCTGGTCCGCCACCCGATCTACACCGGGCTGCTTCTGGCAATCCTCGCCACCATGGCGGCGAAAGGCACCCTCTGGGGCATCGCTGGCGCCGCCCTTCTCACCGCCGGCATCATCATGAAGGCAAGGCTGGAGGAGCGTTTTCTGCGCAGCGAACTGGGTAGCGCTTACGACGACTATGCCAGGCGCGTTCCGATGCTGGTTCCGTTCGCGCCGAGCTAATGCATGTCGCCCAAAAGCATGCCCTCGGGCTTGAACCGAGGGCGCACAGCGGTTTTGGGACAACGAGTCTAAAGCATGCGCAACAGCGCGCCCCCGATCGAGTAGCCGGCGCCGAAGGCGCAGAGCAGGCCATAGTCGCCGGCCTTCATATCGGCATGGTTCTCCGACAGGGCGACGATTGCGCCGGCGGCGGCGGTGTTGCCGAGGCGCTCCAGCACCATCGGCGCGCGGTCATGATCGACGTCATGGCCGAACGACAGTTTCAGGATCATGGCGTTCATCCGCGCATTGGCCTGATGCAGCCAGAAGCGCCGGATCGCTTGCGGCGTCAGCCCGTGCTCGGCCAGGAATTCGACGATGAACTTGTGGCCGGCGACCGTGACTTCCTTGAACACCTTGTTGCCGATCTGCTTGATCAGATTGCCTTCCAGATCGATCATGTACGGATCGTCCTGGGTGGCGCGGGTGTAATAACCGAGATTGGTGCGGATGCTGTTCGACATCTGCGTCCAGGCGCGCGTGTCGAGCACCTCGAAGCGCCCCGGCCGCTTCTCGCCTTGCGCGAGCCCCTCGACGATCATCGACACGGAAGCGTCGCCGAAGATGAAATGCGTCTGCCGGTCGCGAAAATTGAGATGGCCGGTGATGATCTCCGGCGTCGTCACCAGCACGCGTTTATGCGCCCCTGCCCGCACCAGGTTGACGGCGATGTGCAATGCCGCCGCCGCCGACGAGCAGCCAAGCCCCATATCGAAGCCGGCGCCTTTCGTCCCCATCGCCTGCTGCATTTCGATGGCGATCGCCGGATAGGGCCGCTGATGGTGCGAGGCGGAGCAGATCACCAGGTCTATATCCCCGGGCTTCAGCCCGGCATGATCGAGCGCCTTGCTGGCCGAGGCGATGCCGAACTCGGCCTCCAGCGACAGCGCATCGTCGGGCCGCGCCGGGAAGCGCGGCGCCATGCGGTTCGGGTCGAGGATGCCCTCCCGTTCGATGACATGGCGGGTCTGGACGCCCGAGGCATGGACGATGAAGGCACTGTCCGATTTCTGCAGCAGCGGCTCGCCCGATACCTCGCGGCGGACGTTCTCCATGTCCACCCAGCTGTTGAAGCTGGCGACGAGTTCCTCATTGGTGATCGAAGCTTCGGGGATCTCAACGCCGATGCCGCTGATGATGACGCGATGCATTTCCAGTTCGTCCCGTGCGCAGGCGTTGCGGCTTCATGTCGACGCCGCAAAAAGCTCGGCGCAACCTCTTTTGCACCTAGCCAGTTTATGCCGGCTTAAATCAAGTCCCTGGAAACAGTCTTTACCAGGCGCAGAGCTTGGTATTGGTCTGCGGGTTGTTCCAGCAGGCACCGTCATCGCGGCTCCGCACGAATTGCCCGGGCAGCGGCACGTTGCGGCGGCCGAGATTGACATAGCCATAGGCAAAACCCGGCCCGTCGATCTCCAGGACGTAAGTCGGATAGCCCGGCGCCGAGATGCGAAAGCTGCCGGCATCGTCCAGCGCCCGGTAGCTGCAGGAGAAATAGCCGTCATCGCTGGTGAAGCAGCGCGCTCGCTTGGCCTGCGCCGATATCGAAAAGGCAAGCATAGCGGCCGCACAAATACTGCCGCCGAAAACCATCTTTTTCAGTGTCATCATCCACCCCCCATGGCCCATGAAGGGCCGTGCCCCAGTGAGATGCGCATGACGGCGAAAGCCGGTCAAGCACCCGCTGCTGGCTGTTTTTGGGTGTAGCTAAGAGCTTCTAAGCAGAACGCCGCGCCACGATGAAGAGACGGGGAAAGCGCAGCAATACCTTGCCGCTTGCCGTTTTCGGATAGGCTTCGCTGATCCTGGCCGTGTAGCGCGTCAGGAAAAGGAGCCGCTCGTTTTCGTCGAGCGGATCGAGGAACGGCTTCAGCCCCGTCGACTTCACCCACTCGACGATCGCCTCGGCATCGGCCAGCGGATGATTGTAGATCGTGTGCCAGATATCGAGCCGATCCGAGAATGGCGACAAAAGGTCGTAGTAGAACGCGACCGGCGGCAGCGGCGCGCGGGCCGCGCGCTCGAGCTTTTCGACAAACGGCATCTCGGCCGCGGTCTCCCGCATCAGCCGGTGCGAAGGCTCGGCCATGTTGTCCGGCATCTGCACGGCAAGCGCGCCGCCAGGCGCCAAAAATCCCATCAGCCGCTGGAAGACCGCCGGATGCTCCGGCAGCCACTGAAACACCGCATTGGCAAAGATCACGTCGACTGGTTCGGCCGGCTGCCACGCCGCCGCATCCGCCAGCGCAAAGCTGACGCCGGGCAGGCGCGCCTTGGCCTTCTCGATCATGTCGGGCGAGGTATCGAAGCCGCTGATCTGCGCCTGCGGCCAGCGCTCGACCAGCAATTCGGTCGAATTGCCCGGCCCGCAGCCAATGTCCACGACCCTGCGCGGTGCCGGCACCTGCACCTGCGCAACGAGATCGCGCGCCGGGCGGGTGCGCTCATCCTCGAATTTCAGGTAGAGGGCGGCGGACCAGTCGGCCATCTTGGTTCCTCAGATCATTTGAGAATTCGCCGCCCTGTAAATGTCTTACCGCGTCAGCCGCTTATACGTCATGCGGTGCGGGTTGACCGCTTCCGGGCCGAGACGGCGGATCTTGTCCTGCTCGTAATCCTCGAAATTGCCTTCGAACCATTCGACATGGCTGTCGCCCTCGAAGGCGAGGATGTGCGTCGCCAGACGATCGAGGAACATGCGATCGTGCGAGATGATGACGGCGCAGCCGGCGAAACTCTCGAGCGCGTCTTCAAGTGCGGCCAGCGTTTCGGTATCGAGATCGTTGGTCGGTTCGTCGAGCAGCAGCACGTTGCCGCCGGTCTTCAGCATCTTGGCCAGATGCACGCGGTTGCGCTGACCGCCGGAGAGATTGCCGACCTTTTGCTGCTGGTCGCCGCCGCGGAAATTGAACGACGCGCAATAGGCGCGGGTGTTGGCTTCGAACTTGCCGAGCTTGACCACTTCGGCGCCGCCCGAGATCTCTTCCCAGACGGTCTTGGTCGGGTCGAGTGCGTCGCGGCTCTGGTCGACATAACCAAGCTTGACCGTCTCGCCGACGCGGATGGTGCCGGCATCGGGCTTTTCCTGGCCGGTGATCATGCGGAACAGCGTCGTCTTGCCGGCGCCGTTCGGGCCGATGACGCCGACGATGCCGCCGGGCGGCAGCTTGAATTCGAGATCGTCGATCAAAAGCGTGTCGCCAAAGCCCTTCGACAGGCCCTCGACCTCGATCACCACATTGCCGAGCCGCTCGCCGTGCGGAATGACGATCTGCGTGTCGCTCGGACGCCGCTTGTCGGCTGCATCCAGCAGATCCTGGAACGCCTGGATACGGGCTTTCGACTTGGTCTGCCTAGCCTTAGGGCTCGACTGGATCCACTCGCGCTCGCGGCCGATCGCCCGCTGGCGTGCATCGTCCTCGCGGCCCTCCTGCTTGAGCCGCTTGGCCTTGGCTTCGAGATATTTGGTGTAGTTGCCTTCGTACGGGATTCCGCGGCCACGATCGAGCTCGAGGATCCAGCCGGTGACGTTGTCGAGGAAGTAGCGATCGTGGGTGATGATCATCACCGCGCCCGGATAGGCGCGCAGATGCTTTTCCAGCCACGCCGTCGTCTCGGCGTCGAGATGGTTGGTCGGCTCGTCGAGCAGCAGAAGGTCAGGCTGGCGCAGCAGCAGCTGGCACAGCGCGACGCGACGGCGCTCGCCGCCCGACAGCTTGGTGACGTCGGCCTCCTTGGGCGGGCAGCCGAGTGCCTCCATCGCCATCTCGACCTGCTGTTCGAGATCCCAGAGGTTGAGCCGGTCCATCTCGTCCTGCAGCTTGGCCGACTCGTCCGCCGTCTCGTCGGAATAGTTCATCATCAATTCGTTGTAGCGCTCGATGATGGCGGTCTTGGCGGCGACGCCTTCCATGACGTTCTCGAACACGTTCTTGTTCGGATCGAGCGCCGGCTCCTGCGCCAGGTAACCGACGGTAGCACCCTCGGCCAGCCAGGCCTCGCCGCTCCACTCCTTGTCGATGCCGGCCATGATCTTGAGGATCGTCGACTTGCCGGCGCCGTTGGGGCCGAGGATGCCGATCTTGGCGTCCGGGTAGAAGGACAGATGAATGTTCTCGAGCACCTTCTTGGTGCCGTAGGCCTTGTTGAGGCCGGCCATGTGATAGATGAACTGGCGTGCCACGCGCGCTTTCCCTGAAAAGTCGACTGATGTCGGATTTGAATGGAAGTTGGGCGCTATGTAAGCGATGCGGCCCCGAACGGCAAACAGTTTTGGCCCTAGAGCAATTCCAGGAAAAGTGTGAAACGGTTTTCCGTCCGGAATTGCGTCAAAAACAAAAAGATGGGGCGGTTCAGCGTTTCAGTGAAACGATGAACCGCCCCCAGGCGGATTTGGTCGCACCCGCAAACGCTTAGCCGCTTCATTTCGTGCCGGCGCCCGGGCGAAAGCTCCGGTTAACCATTCCGCGTCAAAACAGTGTTGGATGGGAAATCGCTGGCAGCCGCGATTTCGGGGAGAGAGATCGGGCCGTGCTGAACAGTTTCCTGCTTTTTGCCGAAGCGGTTCTCTATTTCGGCATCATGGTCACGCTTTTTCGGTTCAGGGGCCGCATCGGCCTCGGCGTCTTTGTTTGCGCCCTTGGCGTCATGCATTTCCTGGAAACCTATCTCGCCAGCGTCTTCTACGTCGCGCTACCGTTCGGCATGGTATCGCCGGGTTCGGCCGTGCTGTTTTCCGGCAAGCTGGTCATGCTTCTCCTGCTCTACATCAAGGAGGACGCGGCAACCGTCCGCCAGCCGATCTACGGCCTGCTGCTCGGCAATACCCTGATGATCGGGCTCGTGCTGATCCTGCGCCTGCACGACATCGCACCGCTGCCCGACGGCAAGCTTCCCGACATCGGCTTTATCGACGAGATGGGCTGGCTGATGGTGTGGGGCACGACGCTGCTGTTCGTCGACGCCATCCTGATTATCCTGCTCTATGAAAAGCTCGGCAAATATCTGCGCAAGGCGCTTTTCACCCGAATCCTAGTCTCCGTCGCCTGCGTGCTCACCTTCGATCAGGCAGGTTTTTTCACGGCGCTGCATTTCGTCACCGGTGCGCCGGTGGCGGTGTTCTTCGGCGGCTGGTTCGCCAAGATGGCAGCGGCCCTGATCTACAGCACCATGCTGGTCGCCTATATCAGGTGGTTCGAGGCACGGCAGGTGCCGGCGCCGCGTGGGCTTTCCGACATTTTCGACACGCTGACCTATCGCGAGCGCTATGAAGCGCTGGTCGAGCACGTCGGTCGCGACGGCCTCACCGGCCTGCTGCACAGGGGTCGCTTCGACAGCGAAGGCGAGGCCTCCGTGGCAACCAGCCTGCGGACCGCCAGGCCGCTCAGCCTGCTGATCATCGATGTCGACCACTTCAAATCGATCAATGACCGCTTCGGCCATGCCGAGGGCGACAAGGTGCTGAAAGCCCTGGCGATTTTGCTTGGCGAACTTGTCGGGACCGAAGATCAACTGTTCAGGATCGGCGGCGAGGAATTCGCCATCCTCGGCTGGCGTCCGCAGCCGCTCGCCAGGCTGCTGGGCGAAACCGTCAGGCAAGCGGTCAAGACGTCCGCAAGCACCAGCCGGTTCGACATCACCGTCAGCGCCGGCATCTCGACGGTCAGCGAGACCACCCGTTGCCTTGCCGATCTCTTCGCGCTCGCCGACCAGCGTCTCTACAAGGCCAAATCGACGGGGCGCGATCGCGTTGTCGGCGAACCGGGCGGCAGCGAAGCAGACGGCCGCAACACATGGACTAGGCCGGAGCGCAGCGCCGGCGCGTAACGCTACTCTGGCCTTTGCTTGGGGCAATCAGGATTGTTTGCGCCGCTGCCATCCGCCGATCGCAACCGAAACCGCCACCAGCGCGATCGCCAGCCATTTCAACGCGGTAATAATCGGGCCGGCTTCGATATCGTAGGCGATGAACAGAAGGATGCCCGGCACCAACAGGCCGCAGAGCACGAGCGTGATCCGGTTGATCTGCCATGACACTTTTGCCGCAAGCGCCTGGTCGCCGGGCACGGCGACAAGCGCGGCCCGCATTGCCTTCGGCGCGACCAGCGCGGCCGAAAGACGCAGCGAAATCGGCAGGCCGATGCCGATGATCAGGAAGGCGCATGCCGCCAGGAGCAGCGAAAACTTGAGCGCACTGGTTTCGGCCGGTACCGGGAACAGCAGCGCCGCCAGCGGCAGGAAGACACAGAAGATCCCGAGCGCGGCAATGGCGATGAAGATCGCCGCGTTGACCAGCGTGAACAATTGGTACGTGCCGCCGCCGACGGGTTTGGCGAGCGTGGTCATGCGCACCCACTCGACTTCGGAGTAGGAAAAGCCCGGCCATTCCATATGGCCGTCGCGGATCGCCGTCATGCCCTTGGCCCAGAACGCCAGCCGCGCCAGCGCGCCGCTCGTCATGCCACTCATCGCCACCCCCTGCGAATGATACCCGCGGGATCATACCATCCCCGGCGCAAAGCGACAGTCGCGTTCGGCCTGTTTACTGGAACCCGACGGCATCGACCGTGCCCTTCGGGCAGCCGGCCTTGGTTGTCGGCGCCGAGGCAAGCAGCAGGGTACCGAGCGAAGCGTTCGAGGCGATCGGGCCGGTCAGGCCGAGCGTCAGCTCGCCGATCAGCCGCCTGCCGTTCGAAGGATCGATCACGCAGGACACGCGGACCCGGTCGCCCGCGCCTTTGCCGAACGCGCTGTCGAAGGTGCTGCGGATCTGATCGGACGTAAGCTGCTTGCCGATGCTTCTGGTGAAGAGATCGCGCACCGGCGAAGCATTCACCGCGCGCATCAGGTTCAAGGCGTCGGCGAAATACTCCTGCTGGCTCTTGCCGTAGCAGGTGCCGTGCTTGATCCATTCATGCCTTTCGAGGGCGGATGCGGTGCCCGGCATCACCTGGTCGAGTTCCGCTCGCGTATTCGGGTCCAGCGTGACCGGCGGCAAATCCCGCCAGTGCGCTGGATCGTCGTTCGCCTTGTCGCTTGCCGCGACCTGGCAATAGAAATTTCCGTTCGGCTGCGGCCACAACCCATGCAAGGTGAAGTGGGTCGCATCGAAACCGGCGGCGGTCTGCGCCCGGCATTCGGTCTTGCTGGATTTGGTCTCGCAGAAAGCCGGCTGCCAGCTCAGCGCGAAGACATATTCCGGCTTTCCGGACGCCGATGGCTTGTTCGGCTCGGCAGGTGCCGGTGCAGCCGGCATCGCCGACGCATTGCCACCCGAAACATGGCCGCAACTGATCTTGACCCAGCGGCGCTCCGGATCGGCGCCCGGCACCCGAATGAGATAGTGCGTGGGCGCGTCCTTGTTGCCGGCCAGCAGATCGTAGCTCTGGCCAGCCGCAGTCGATATGTTGCCGGGGTTCTTGCCGCTCTTGATCGCCTGCGTTGCCGGACAGGCGGAATCGGCGACGAAAGAGCCGGTCATCTTCACATCGGCCCGCGCCGCGCTTGCGCCAGCAAACGCAAGAAACACCGCCCCCCATATCGCCCAAATCCGCATTCCGGCACTCCTCGTGATTCACGCGGCAAGCTAGAAACTTGCGACATGTCAGAATTACGATTTCTTTCGCCGGCCGTAAAAACAATCGCCAGCGCATTGAGACGGCTCTCGCGTAGTCGATCAGGATCCGCCCGCCTCCACCCGTTCTGTCAGGGTGCGCAGCAGATCAAGCGAGGCTTTCAGCGCGTCGGCGTCCATACCCTCCGAAACGCGGTTCGCCCAAACATGCTGGCGTGTGCCGATATTCTTGACCGCTGCCCAGCCGGTATCGGTTATCGACAACAGCTTGGCGCGGCGATGCGCCGGGTTGTCGGCATAGGCAGCAAGCCCCTCCGCAGCCAGTATGTCGGCCAGCCGCTGTACGCTCTGACGGGCGAGGCCCATGTCGCGGGCGATGTCGGCCACGGATTTCGGCTCCTTCAAAACCGCACCCAAAACCTGCCAGCGCGCTGCCGTCAGCCCGGTTGGAGCGGCCAGCCGGTCGGCCGCATCCAGAAAACTGCCGTTCAGCCTGAACACGGCAAGCACCAGATCGGTGAGCACATTTGCGGCTTCGGTCCTGGTCGTCATTTCTGGCCGGCCTCGATGGTCGCGACGAAATTGTTGACGGCTTCGGCTACGACCTCGGGCTTGTCGAGCATCACCCAATGGCCGCTGCCCGCCACGATCTGGCGCGGAATGTCCGTGCGCAGCCGGTAGAGCGCGACTGGAGTGTCACTAGCCTCGGTAGCCAATACGAACATCGGCCCGCGATACGCATTGAGTGCCGGCTCCGAGTTCCATTCGGCCAGTGCCTTGCCGACACCTGCCCTCGCCGCCGGATCGACCACTGCCGCATCGGCCAGAACACGCTGGCGAACAGCCGCGTTAGGGCCGGCAATCGACGTGTAGTAGGCGTTCAGGACATCGCGGCCTTGCGGACCGGCCAGATCGCGGACAAAGCCGTCACGAATCGCCTGCGGCAGCGCACGAGGATCGGTCGCCGGGTCGACGAGCAAGACACCGGCGACCCGGTCGGCATGGCTGGCGGCATAAGCGAGCGCCACGCCACCACCGCCGCTGTGCGCGACAATGAGAAACCGCTTCAGGCCAAACGCGTCGGCCACGGCGCCGACATCCATTGCACGGCCGTCATAGCCATAGTCACCGTCCTGCGCCGGCGCGGAGGCGCCATGGCCGCGAAAATCGAAGGCTACCGCCTCGCGGCCTTCGACGGAGAGCTGCATCACCCGGTCCCAGTGGGAAGCGCGGCTGCAATCTCCATGCAGGAACATGATCGGCAGGCCATTGCCGGCGTTGATCCTATAAGTGGCAAGCTGGCCTTGCGGGCCCGGAACGGTGGACGTCATCATGGTGATCTCCCTGGTTTCCTGACTGAACGCAGCAATCCCTGGCAGCAGGGTGGCCGTCGTAAAGGCGAAGGCCGCCAGCAAGATTGCACGCCGCGAAATGGCCCCGGTGGTTTTCATAGTCATATCCCCAATCTGCTGCTGACCATTTGACAGCATGCTGTCATGCAATCACATTGACAGCATGCTGTCAACTGCGGCCGAATGGGCACCGTCCCTTGACGTCGATCGCTGCGTCGCCCAACAGTCGCCGACGGGAGCGAGACATGCCATTTGACGAGCAGAGGATGCTGGCATCGCCGACCGGCGCCGAGCTCAACCTTTATGTGAAACACGCCATCGGCCAACCGCGCGCAGTCATCCAGATCAATCACGGACTGGCCGAGCACGCCGCGCGCTATGCCCGCTTCGCCGCTTTCCTCGGCGAGCGCGGCTACCAGGTCTACGCGCACGACCACCGTGGCCATGGCGCCACCAAGGCGCCGGACGCGCCACCCGGCAGGTTCGCCGATGCGGATGGCGGCGCCAAGGTCATCGCCGATGTCGCCGCCGTCCACGATCTGATCGCCACGGAACGGCCCGGCCTGCCGGTCATCGTCTTCGGCCATTCCTTGGGCGCGTCGGTCGCACTGAACTTTGTTCTCCGCCA
The DNA here is from genome assembly GCF_040317515.1 of Mesorhizobium sp. M1428. Classification (NCBI taxonomy): domain Bacteria; kingdom Pseudomonadati; phylum Pseudomonadota; class Alphaproteobacteria; order Hyphomicrobiales; family Phyllobacteriaceae; genus Mesorhizobium; species Mesorhizobium sp. M1428. The sequence continues at coordinate 148,894 of NZ_JAMYKT010000001.1, read as the reverse complement.
CTCGGCGCGCATCCACGCCGCCGCGATCTGGAACGGCAATTTCTCGGCCGGACTGCTCGGCCAAATCGCGCTGGGCATGCTTGGTTGGGAAAAGTTCCGGCTTGGCTCAGACGTGCCGTCGCGCCTGCTGCCCCGGCTGACGTTCCGGGCCTGGGGCAAGGCCGTGCCCAATCACCGGACGCCGTTCGACTGGCTGTCGCGCGATGCCATAGAAGTCGAGAAATACATCGCCGACCCGCTTTGCGGCTGGGATGCGTCGGTGTCGATGTGGCAGGACATCGTCAAGATGACGCTGCATTGCGGCAGCGACAGCAATTTTTCCGGCGTGCGGCGCGACCTGTCCGTCAACCTGGTCGGAGGCGAGCACGATCCGGCCTCGGACGGCGGCAAGGCGGTCAGCCATCTTGCCGGCCGAATGCACATGATGGGCTTTTCGAATCTCGTGTCAAAGGTTTACGCCAAAACCCGCCACGAAAGCCTGAACGAGATCAACCGAGACATCATCATGGAGGATTTTGCCGCCTGGGCCGACCGCGTGCTGAGGGCACAGTGATACTGGCCCATTGCAAGGGCCGTGACAGCGGCGCGCGGGATTGATAGAGGCTGCGCTTTCGATCAACCACGGTGATCCATGACTGAGCCTCCGCTCAAAGGCATCCGCGTCATCGAACTCGCACGTATCCTCGCCGGGCCATGGGCCGGGCAGCTGCTTGCCGACCTCGGCGCCGACGTGATCAAGGTCGAAAGCCCGGACGGCGGCGACGACACCCGCAAATGGGGACCGCCCTTTGTCATCGGCCATGACGGCGAGAACCTTTCGGCCGCTTATTACCATTCCTGCAACCGCGGCAAGCGCTCCATCGCCATCGACTTCTCGACGCCCGAGGGCGCCGAGACGGTGCGCCGGCTGGTCGCGACATCGGACGTGCTGATCGAAAACTTCAAGGTCGGCGGGCTTAAGAAATACGGCCTCGACTATGACAGCCTGAGGAAAATCAACCCACGGCTGATCTATTGCTCGATCACCGGTTTTGGCCAGTCGGGACCGTATGCGCCGCGTGCCGGCTATGATTTCATCATCCAGGGCATGGCCGGCATGATGTCGATCACCGGCGAAGCCGGCCGCGAACCGCAGAAGGCCGGCGTCGCTATTTCAGATGTTTTCACCGGGCTTTATTCGGTCATCGCCATCCAGGCGGCGCTTCGCCATGCCGAGAAGACCGGCGAAGGCCAGCATATCGACATGGCGCTCTACGACACCCAGATCTCGACGCTCGGCAACCAGAACCTCAACTATCTCGTCTCCGGACAGTCGCCGGTGCAGATGGGCAATGCGCATATGAACATCGCGCCCTACGAAGTGGTGCCGGTGAAGAATGGCCACATCATCCTGGCGGTCGGCAATGACGGCCAGTTCGCAAAGTTCTGCGCTGCCGTCGGCCTCGACGAGCTGGCGTCGAACCCTGACTTCGCCACCAATCCCGCCCGCGTCGCCAACCGGGCAAAGTTGCGCGAGCACATGATCGAGGCGCTGAAAGCCTTCGATCGCGACCCGCTGCTGGCCAGGCTCGAAGCCGCCGGAGTGCCGGCCAGCCCGATCAACAACATCGGCCAGATGTTTGCCGACCCCCAGACCATCGCGCGAGGCATGCGGCTCGACCTCGATGACGGCCATGGCAATCTCTTGCCCTCGGTCCGGGCGCCGATGGTCATGTCCGGCACGCCACTGGTCTATGAGCGCCCGTCGCCGCGTCTCGGCGAACACACCGAAGAAATCCTTGCCGAACTGGAGAGGTCAGGAAAATGAAGACCGGCGGACAACTCATCGTCGATGCGCTCGAAGCCAACGGAACGGACCATATCTATTGCGTACCTGGCGAATCCTATCTGGCGGTGCTCGACGCGCTGCATGATTCGCCGATCCGCACTATCGTCTGCCGCCAGGAGGGCGGCGCCGCAATGATGGCCGACTGCCATGGCCGCCTGACCGGCAGGCCCGGCATCTGCTTCGTCACCCGCGGCCCCGGCGCCACCAATGCCTCGGCCGGCATCCACATCGCCATGCAGGATTCGGTCCCCCTCATCCTGTTCATCGGCCAGGTCGCCAGCCACGCCAAGGGGCGCGAGGCCTTCCAGGAGGTCGACTACGTCAGGTTCTTCGGCGATATCGCCAAATGGGTGGTCGAGATCGACGACGCCGCACGCATCCCCGAATTCGTCACACGCGCTTTTTCGGTGGCGACCTCCGGCCGCCCGGGCCCGGTCGTCATCTCGCTGCCCGAGGACATACTGACCAGCCTCGCCGAGGCACCGGAAGCCCAGCATTACACCCCTGTCGAGACGCGGCCTGGCGAAGCCGACCTCGACGCGCTGGACGTGTTGCTCAACAAGGCAAAGCGGCCCTTCGTCATCCTTGGCGGCACGCGCTGGGACGCGCAGGCCGTTGCACAGATGCGGACGATAGCCGAAGCCTGGTCGCTGCCGGTCGGCTGTTCCTTCCGCCGCCAGATGCTGTTCGACCATCTCCACCCGAACTATGCCGGCGATGTCGGCATCGGCATCAATCCCAAAGTAGCAACCGCCATCAAGCAGGCCGACCTTGTACTGCTCATCGGCGGCCGCATGGGCGAGATGCCGTCATCCGACTACACGCTGTTGAAGAGCCCCTACCCCGACCAGACGCTGGTCCATATCCATGCCGACGCCGGCGAGCTCGGCCGCGTCTACCGGCCGGCGCTGGCGATCAATGCCTCGCCTGCCGCTTTCGTCGAAGCCTTTGCCAAACGCAAGCCGGCCGCAACGCCGGTGTGGGCGGCGGAGGCAGCGAAGCTGCACGCCGCCTATCTCGACTGGTCGACGCCTCCGGAGAGCGGCCCCGGCGCCGTGCAGATGGGGCCGATCATGAATTATCTCGAAACGATGCTGCCGGACGACGCCATCCTCACCAACGGTGCCGGCAACTACGCCACCTGGGTACATCGTTACCATCGCTTCCGGCATTTCGGCACGCAGGCAGCACCCACATCCGGCTCGATGGGTTACGGCACGCCGGCGGCGGTCGCCGCCAAGCAGCTTTTCCCCGACCGCGACGTGATTGCCTTCGCCGGCGACGGCTGTTTCCTGATGAACGGCCAGGAATTCGCCACCGCCGTGCAATACGGGCTGCCGATCATCGTCATCGTCGTCAACAATGGCATCTACGGCACCATCCGCATGCATCAGGAGCGCGAATATCCCGGCCGTGTCGTCGCCACGGATTTGACGAATCCGGATTTCGCCGCTCTTGCCCGCGCTTACGGCGGCCATGGCGAGACGGTGGAAAAGACCGCCGACTTCGCCGCGGCCTTCGAGCGAGCGCGGGCCAGCGGCAAGCCGTCGATCATCGAGATCAGGCTCGACCCCGAGGCGATTACGCCGATGCGGACAATGACCCAGATACGGGAAAAGTCATGATCCGGTAGAGGGGCGGTCGCCCGCCCCTCTATCGGCAGAATGACCGGCGCTACATCGCCTTCTCGATTTGACCCCGGATCTCACCGTCGGCGTGGGCCGCGGTGTGGATATTGACGTAATATTTGCCAGCCTCCAGGTCGGTGGCCTGGGCATCGGTCAATGTCGCCGAACCCTTGATCGGGCTCTTCAGCTTGCCTTCGAACGGCACCACCGGGTCGGCGTTTTCACCCTTTGCCGCCGGGCCGTGAATGTGTGCGGCCTTCGCCGGTCCGCTGAGACCGGAATATCTCACGGTCCAGCTAAGTTTCTTGGTGGCGGTGTTGAACCTGAGCGTGGCGGTGCCCTTGCCCTTCGTGGTGACGGGCGGGTTCTGTTGAGCACCATCGAGCGTCGCCGTCATCTTTATAGTTTCGGCCAAGGCCGGTGAAGCAGAGAAGATGGCTGCAGAAATGGCCAGCGCCGAAAGCATCGGCGTGAAGGACTGGATGCGCATGGAAAACCTCCGTTGTGACACCCTTGAGGCGGATGCACTGGCACAACGATTTTGCGAGCGGATGTTTCCGCCGGTAACGTTCATTTTACATCCCACTAAAAGGGGCGGTCGCCCGCCCCTTTTCGTCTTCCAACAGAGCCTGCTTGATAGCTCTATTTGATGGCCTTGTCGGTGATCGCCGTCGTGTAGGCGCCGGTAGGCTCCTTGCTGATGATCTTCTGGTCAAGCAGCGCCTTGGCGGTGCGCTCGTAGGTCGCCGGATCGAGCTTGCCATCGGCATTGTCGATCAGCTTGGCGACTTCGCCCATCATCCGCTTCTGGTGGTTCTCGTCCTGGCCGCCATTGTCCATGACGATGCCGGCCGCCTCGTCGGAATTGTCGACGGCGTATTTCCAACCCTTCATCGAAGCGCGCACAAAACGCACCATCTTGTCCTCGAAGGCCGTATCCTTGAGCTTGTCCTCCAATGCATAGAGCCCGTCTTCGAGCAGATCATTGCCCATGGCGGAATAGTTGAAGACGGTCAGCTCTTCCGGCTTGTAGCCGGCGTCGATGAGCTGCCAGTATTCGTTGTAGGTCATGACCGAAATGCAATCCGCCTGCTTCTGGATCAGCGGCTGCACGTCAAAGCTCTGCTTGAGCACGGTGACGCCGTCCGGCCCGCCATCGGTCTTGAGGCCAAGCTTGTTCATCCAGGCATAGAACGGATACTCGTTGCCGAAGAACCAGACGCCGAGAGTGTGGCCCTTGAAGTCGGCTTCGGTCTTGATCGGGCCGTCCTTCGGGCAGACCAGCTCCATGCCGGCCTTCTTGAACGGCTGGGCGATGTTGACCAGCGGCACGCCCTTCTCGCGCGCAGCCAGCGCACCGCCCATCCAGTCGACGATGACGTCGGCGCCGCCGCCGGCAATAACCTGCTCCGGTGCAATGTCCGGGCCGCCGGGCTTGATGTCGACGTCGAGGCCCTCGGCTTCATAGAAACCCTTGGCCTTGGCGACATAATAGCCGGCGAACTGTGCCTGGGTGACCCATTTCAGCTGCAGCGTCACCTTGTCTGCGGCCATCGCCTGGAACGCGGCAAGCGACATCGCGCCGGCCAGCATCGAAACAACAAGTCTTTTCATGTTTTTACCCTCTGAAGTTAGCGCCCTAAACCCACCGCCCCTATCCACCACGGACAGAGGGATGCCAAAACGTGATTGCTCTCTCGAAAAGAGCGACCACGCCATAAAAGACCGAACCCGCAAGTGCTGCAACTGCGATTTCCGCCCACACCATGTCGATGTTCATCCGCCCGACTTCCGTCGAAATGCGGAATCCCATGCCGACCACCGGCGTGCCGAAGAACTCGGCGACGATGGCGCCGATCAGCGCCAGCGTCGAATTGATCTTCAACGCATTGAAGATGAAGGGTGCCGCCGCCGGCAGCCGCAGCTTGAACAGCGTCTGCCAGTAGCTCGAGGCATAGGTGCGCATCAGGTCGCGCTCCATATGGCCGGAGGCGGCAAGCCCGGCGACGGTGTTCACCAGCATCGGGAAGAAGGTCATGATGATGACCACCGCTGCCTTCGACTGCCAGTCGAAGCCGAACCACATGACCATGATCGGCGCGACACCGATGATCGGCAGCGCCGACACCATATTGCCGATCGGCAGAAGCCCGCGCCGCAGGAACGGCACGCGGTCGGCGGCGATGGCAACGAGGAAGCCGGCGCCGCTGCCCACCACATAGCCGAAGATGACCGCCTTGAAGATGGTCTGCCTGACATCGGCCCCCAGCACCGGCAGCGAGCCGACGATGCGTGCACCGATGGCGCTTGGCGGCGGCAACAGGATGAAGGGAATGCCGGCACCACGCGTCACCGCTTCCCAGATGATCAGGATCCAGGCGCCGAAGATGGCCGGTATGATCAGGCGCAGGGCGGTTGACGCCCAGCGCGAAATCGGGCGAAACGACGACAAGACCGTTACGCAGCGCCAGGCCAAAAACCACGCCGCGACGAGCAGCAGATAGAAGGATGCGCGAGCGCTGCCCTCATTGCCGGTTATGCCGGCGAGCAGCATCCACGCTGCGCCATGCGCGCCAAGGAACAGCAACACCACCCCTATCATCGGTGGAAAGTTGTCGGCCTCGATTGCCACGAGCAGCAAAATGAAAATCAAAACCGTAGTCGCCATGCCGTAACCGGGCGTAGCACTGACGAGCGGCCAAAGAAGCAGCGCGCCGACAAGCAGGACAAGCGCGGCATAACCTTGCCAGGATCGGGGGGTGATTGAGGAAAGGCTCAGGAGCGAGCTCATGCCGGCCTCCCGCCCATGGCGCGGTCGACTAGGCGCCCGGCAATGCCGACCAGCATAACCAGCAGCGCCGCCACCACGGAGCCGGCAACCAGAGCCGACCAGATGTCGATGGTCTGGCTGTAATAGGCGCCGGCGAGCAGTTTGGCGCCGATGCCGGCGACGGCACCGGTCGGCAGCTCGCCGACGATGGCGCCAACCAGGCTGGCGGCCACAGCCACCTTCATCGAGGTGAACAGGAACGGCACCGAAGCCGGCACCCGCAATTTCCAGAAGGTCTGCGAGGGGCTGGCATTATAGGTGTGCATCAGGTCGAGATGGGTGAGCTCGGGCGAGCGAAGCCCCTTCACCATGCCAACCGCCACAGGGAAGAACGACAGATAGGTCGAGATCAGCGCCTTCGGGATAAGCCCGGTGATGTCGACCGCCGCCAGCACGACAATGATCATCGGCGCCACCGCCAGGATCGGAATGGTCTGCGAGGCGATGATCCACGGCATCAGGCTGCGGTCGAGCGTCGCCACATGCACGATGCCGACGGCGATGACGATGCCGAGCGCTGTGCCGAAGGCAAAGCCGAGCAGCGTCGACGACAGCGTTACCCAGGCATTGTAGACCAGGCTCCGGCTTGAGGTGACACTGCGCAAAAAGGTGTTTTCGAAGAAATTCACCGCCACCTGATGCGGCGCCGGCAGCGTCGGCTTCGGCTGCGCCAGCGTCTTGCCGATGAATTCCACAACGCCCGGCGTCTGATTGGCGCGGCGGTCGAGATCGCGCTGGAACGGCGCGTTGAGGATGACCGCCATGACGTACCAGACGACGACCACGCCCAGGAGGATCGAGGTCACCGGAACGAGCTTGTCACGGAAGGAATCCATCTAGAAGGCCTCGCCGGATACGCGCCCTCCTCTCCCCAGCGGGGAGAGGGTGGCCGGAGCGAAGCGGAGGCCGCGTACTTTCGCCCCGGCAATCGTTTCTTTCGTCCTCCAAAGGCGGAGCAGCCGCGAAGCGGCGCATATCGAGAGCGCGGCCAACCACGCTTTCGTCATCCTAGGGCGGAGCAAGGAGCGAAGCGACGCGGCGCAGACCCTAGGATCCATGCCGTTACCTTCCCGCTCCGCAAGGATGCGGAACATTGCTCCCTCTCTGGAGGGAACAGCGCCCGTGGCTTGCCCGGCGCTTATTCTCGACTGTTTGCGCCCTTCGGCCGACGTCGCGGCATGGATCCTAGGGTCTGCGCACGCCGCTTCGCGGCGGCTCCGCCCTAGGATGACGAAGGCGCGGGTGGCCGCTTCGTCGTTAGGCGAAGCCGGAATCCTGTCCTGCGCCTCAATCATCATAGCTGTGTCCCGCCCTCAGCCCGTCGCGCACGCGTGCCGCGATGGCCAGGAACTCCGGCGTCTCGCGGATATCGAGCGGCCGCTTTTTCGGCAGCGTCGATTCTATGACATCGCTGACACGCCCCGGGCGAGGCGACATGACGACAATGCGCGTCGACAGATAGACCGCCTCGGGGATCGAATGGGTGACGAAGCAGATAGTCTTGTTGGTCCGCTCCCAAAGCTCCAGCAGCTGTTCGTTGAGGTGGTCGCGCACGATCTCGTCGAGCGCGCCAAAAGGTTCGTCCATCAACAAAAGGTCGGCGTCGAAGGCGAGCGCCCGCGCGATCGAGGCGCGCTGCTGCATGCCGCCCGAAAGCTGCCAGGGGTATTTCTTCTCGAAGCCGCTGAGGTTGACGAGGTCGAGGGTTCGCTTGATGCGCGCCGCCTGCTCCGCCCTGGACAGGCCCATGATCTCCAGCGGCAGGGCCACATTGCGCTCGATCGTGCGCCATGGATAAAGTGCGGCCGCCTGGAAGACATAGCCATAGGCGCGGCTCTGGCGCGCCTGCTCGGGCGTCATGCCGTTGACGGAGATGGCTCCCGATGTCGGCTTCTCCAGATCGGCGATGACGCGCAGCAACGTCGTCTTGCCGCAGCCGGACGGCCCGATGAAGGACACGAATTCGCCCTTGCCGATGGTCAGGTCGACATTCGACAGCGCCTGCACCGGACCATCATTGGTCTGGAAGGTCAGGCCAAGCTTGCTTGCCGAAACAACGGCTGGCGATGCTCCCGTCATCGGCCGAAGCCTGTCGCTTCCGGCCACTGCCGCGGCCGGAAGCCCATTGATTTTACCCCGATGTTGTTTTCCACTCGACCAGTCCTACTCGCCCCGGTTCTATTCGCCCCGGTCCTACTCGCCCTTACCCCATCAGATAGACGCCCGGAGTTGCCCCGATGTCGCCCAAACCGACTTGCCATCTTATCCGCCCTGAAAGCTCTTATGAAGGCAAGCAGGGCCTGAGCTATTTCGCCGGTATCGCCGCCGAAACAGTCGGGTCGTCCGGCATCTGCATGCATCTGCTGACCATGCCGCCGGGCGCCCGCGCCAAGGCGCATATGCACGAAAACCATGAAACCGCGATCTATGTGCTCTCCGGCGAGGTCCATACCTGGTATGGTGACCGGCTCGAACAGCATATCGTGGTCAAGGCCGGCGATCTTTTCTATATTCCCCCCGGCGTCCCGCATCTGCCGGCCAATCTCAGCGACAGCCCCGCCTCGGCGGTCATTGCCCGCACTGACCCCAACGAACAGGAAAGCGTCGTCCTGCTGCCGGAACTGGACGGGTTGGTCGCCTGAGGCCGGCATCGAGGCAGCGGCCGTCATCGGCACCGTCACGAACATGATTTCAGCGGCCCTATCTCCTCAAGGCCGGGAATGGTCACGAAGAAACCGTCCCCTCCTCTGTTGATGACCTTGACGACATCCGTGGTGGTGCCCTCCTCGCCCTCGGCGAAACAGGTGGAGCTCAACAACAGGGTGCCAGGCGCCGTCGTCAATCGCTGTGCGAACTGGCAGCCGCTGCCATAGGTTTCGATGCCGTCGGCGGTCAGCACAACATAATCGTCGCTGTCCTGATAACCGAGCCGTACACCAGCGCAACCGACCTCATTGCCAAAGGAACCGGCAAGGACGTCAGCCGCCGGCCCGGCGGCAAGGATCACCGCGGCCATCGAGATAATCGCTGTCTGGCTCACCAAGCTCAAACGCCCGTCGCCGGGATGCCCGTCCGTTCCACCTTGCGCGGCGCGGAAATCTCCTTCCAGGTCGACAGTGCCCGGTTAACAGCCGCGTTCGGCTCGCGAGCAACGAACTCGCCATGGCCGGGCTTTGCCTTCACTTCGTTTTCCTCGATCGACAGTTCGCCGCGCGAGAAGACGAAGCGCGGCAGGCCGGTTACCTCAAAACCTTCGAAGACGTTGTAGTCGATCACCGACTGCTGCTTCTTGGCCGTAATCTTCTTCTTGGCGCTGGGGTCCCAGACGAGGATGTCGGCGTCCGCGCCTTCGACGATGGCGCCCTTCTTCGGATACATGTTGAGGATCTTGGCGATGTTGGTCGAGGTCACCGCGACGAACTCGTTCATCGTCAGCCGGCCGGTTTTGACGCCGGTCGTCCACAGCACCGGCAAACGATCTTCGAGCCCGCCCGTGCCGTTCGGAATCTTGGTGAAGTCGCCGACGCCGTTGCGCTTCTGTTTGGTGGTGAAGGCACAATGGTCGGTCGCCACCACTTGCAGCGAGCCGGCCTGCAGGCCGGCCCACAGCGAATCCTGGTGCAATTTGTTGCGGAAGGGCGGGCTCATGACGCGGCGCGCCGCATGGTCCCAGTCCTTGTTGAAATATTCGCTCTCGTCCAGCGTCAGGTGCTGGATCAGCGGCTCGCCGAATACCCGCATGCCCTTCTGGCGCGCCCGGCGGATGGCTTCGTGCGCCTGCTCGCAGGAGACATGCACGACATAGAGCGGCACGCCGGCCATGTCGGCGATCATGATGGCGCGGTTGGTCGCCTCGCCTTCGACTTCCGGCGGCCGCGAATAGGCGTGTCCCTCCGGGCCGCTGTTGCCCGCCGCCAGCAGCTTTTGCGACAGCGCCGCCACCACGTCGCCATTCTCGGCATGGACCAGCGGCAGCGCGCCAAGATCGGCGCAGCGCTGGAACGACGAATAAAGCTCGTCGTCGTCGACCATCAACGCGCCCTTGTAGGCCATGAAATGCTTGAACGAGGTAATGCCCCTGTCGACGACGGTGGCCATCTCGTCGAACACCTGCTTGCCCCACCAGGTGATTGCCATGTGGAAGGAATAGTCGCAGGACGCCTTCGAGGTCTTGTTGTCCCACATCTGCAGGGCCTCGAGCAGAGACTGCTGCGGCGCCGGCAGACAGAAATCGACGACCATCGTCGTGCCGCCGGCAAGGGCGGCGCGTGTACCGCTCTCGAAATCGTCGGCCGAATAGGTGCCCATGAACGGCATTTCGAGATGGGTATGCGGGTCGATGCCGCCCGGCATCACATAGCAGCCGCTGGCGTCGAACTCATGGTCGCCATGCAGGTTCGAACCGATGGCAACGATCTTGCCGTGCTGCATCAGCACATCGGCCTTCCATGTGCGGTCGGCGGTGACGATCGTGCCATTCTTGATGACTTTGGACATTTTCTTGTTCCCTTATTCTCTTCGCGCTTCTTGCGAGCGGCGTTGCGAGGCGGCAGCTACCCCATCATTCGACAATCACCGCCGTGTCGACCACCGCGTGGAACAGCACGTCGGCGCCGGCCGCTGCCCATTCCTTGGTGATTTCCTCGGCCTCGTTGTGGCTGAGACCGTCGACGCAGGGGCACATCACCATTGCGGTGGGTGCGACGCGGTTGATCCAGCAGGCGTCATGGCCGGCGCCGGAGACGATATTGCGATGCGTATAGCCCAGGCGCTCCGCCGCATCCCGCACAGCCTTGACGCAGCCCGCGTCGAAGGTGACCGGGTCGAAATGGCCGACCTGATCGATTTGATATTTGATGTCGAGCGCGTCACAGATCGTGTCGATGCCTTCGCGGATGCGGCCGTCCATAGCGTCCAGCACCTTCTTTTCCGGCGAGCGGATGTCGATGGTGAAGACGGTGCGGCCGGCGATGATGTTGCGCGAGTTCGGATAGACCTCCATATGGCCGACCGCGCCGACGGCGTCGGGTTGGTAGTCCATGGCGATCTCGTGCACCAATTCGATCACCCGCGCCATGCCGAGCCCGGCATTGCGCCGCTTCGGCATCGGCGTCGAACCGGTATGCGCCTCCTTGCCGGTCAGCGTCACCTGCAGCCATTTCAACCCTTGCCCATGGGTGACGACACCAATGTCGATACCCTCGTCCTCGAGGATCGGGCCCTGCTCGATATGCAATTCGAAGAAGGCGTGGATCTTGCGCTCGCCGACTTTCTCGGTCCCCTTCCAGCCGATCCGTTCGAGCTCCTCGCCGAATTTCTTGCCGTCCTTGTCGACATGCGAATAAACGTCGGCCTGATCGAGCACGCCGGCGAAAACGCCGGACGCCATCATGGCCGGCGCAAAGCGCGCGCCTTCCTCGTTGGTCCAGTTGGTGACGACGATCGGGTGCTTTGTCTTGATGCCGAGATCGTTTAGCGAGCGCACGACCTCCAGCCCGCCGAGCACGCCGAGCACGCCGTCATACTTGCCGCCGGTCGGCTGGGTGTCGAGATGGCTGCCGACATAGACCGGCGGCAGGCTGGGATCGGTGCCTTCGCGACGGGCAAACATCGTGCCCATCTCGTCGACGCCCATTTCGAGCCCCGCCTCATCGCACCAGCGCTTGAACAGGTGCCGCCCTTCGCCGTCCTCGTCGGTAACGGTCTGGCGATTGTTGCCGCCGGCAATGCCAGGGCCGATCTTCGCCATCTCCATTATCGAATCCCACAAACGGTCTGAATTGATTCGCAGATTCTCGCCGGGGGCGGCCATATTCTAAAACCTCATCGGTTGCGGCACGCCAGCGTCCCCCTCCCCCTCGAGGGGAGGGTGGCCGCGAAGCGGTCGGGTGGGGTCGGCTGACATGCGCGCGACCTTCTCCTTGACCACCTGTGCGACATGCCAAGCGCTGTTTATGACATCGGGCTCATCGACGCGAAAGATATCGAACCCAAGCGATCGCAGATAGGCATCACGGACGGCGTCGTGCCGTTTGCCCTTCTCCTGTTCGTGCAGATCACCATCGACTTCAACGACCAGCTTTACCGCGAGGCAGGTAAAGTCGACGATGTAAGGCCCGATCGGACACTGGCGGCGGAATTTCATCCCGGCCGATTTCAATTCGCGCAGTTCATACCAAAGCAGCGATTCGCCTTTGGTCGCATGAACCCGAAGCGCGCGCGCCTTTTGGCGCATTTCGAAGCTCACGCGGGTCCGCGGCATCACAGGCACCTACGCGGCCGAAGGTCAGGTTGGCGCGCTGCCGCACCGACCCCACCCGGCCGCTTCGCGGCCACCCTCCCCTCGAGGGGGAGGGAAAGCTGCGCCTGGTTCAATCCACCGCCCTCAGCACTTCGCGCACATGGTCGATCAATTCGTTGATCTGGCCTTTGGTGATGATCAGCGGCGGCGACAGCGCGATGATGTCGCCGGTGGTGCGGATCAATGCACCGCGCTCGAACGCCTTGACAAAGGCCGAGAAAGCCCGCTTCGTCGGCTGGCCGGCGATCGGCGCCAGCTCGATTGCACCGATCAGGCCGATGTTGCGGATGTCGATGACGTTCGGCTCGCCCTTCAGCGAGTGCAGCGCGTCCTCCCAGTACGGCGCCAGTTCCTCGCCGCGCGTCAGCAGCCCCTCTTCCTTGTAGGTGTCGAGCGTGCCCAGCGCCGCCGCGCAGGCGATCGGATTGCCTGAATAGGTGTAGCCGTGGAAGAACTCGATCATGTGCTCGGGCCCGGTCATGAAGGCGTCGTGGATTTCCTTCTTCACGAACACCGCGCCCATCGGGATGACGCCGTTGGAGACGCCCTTCGCCGTGGTCATGATATCCGGCGTGACGCCGAAATAGTCGGCGGCAAACGGCGTACCGAGACGGCCGAAACCGGTGATGACCTCATCGAAAATCAGAAGAATGCCGTGCTTGGTGCAGATCTCGCGCAGCTTCTGCAGATAGCCCTTCGGCGGCAGGATGACGCCGGTGGAACCGGCAACCGGCTCGACGATGACGGCGGCGATGGTCGAGGCGTCGTGCAGTGCGACGATGCGCTCCAGCTCGTTCGCCAGTTCCGCGCCATGCTCGGGCACGCCCTTGGTGAAGGAGTTCTTTTCCGGCAGATGCGTGTGTGGCATGTGATCGACGCCGCCGAGCAGTGTGCCGAACATCTTGCGGTTGGTGACGATGCCGCCGACCGAGATGCCGCCGAAATTGACGCCGTGATAGCCGCGTTCGCGGCCGATCAGACGGGTGCGCGAACCCTCGCCTTTTACGCGGTGATAGGCGATCGCCATCTTCAGCGCGGTCTCGACCGATTCCGATCCGGAATTGGTGAAGAACACATGGTCCATGCCCTTCGGCGCGATATCGACCAGCCGGTTCGCCAGCTCGAACACGATCGGGTGGCCCATCTGGAACGCCGGCGCATAGTCGAGCTCGGCCGCCTGGCTCTGGATCGCCTCGGTGATCTTTGGGCGGCAGTGGCCGGCATTGACACACCACAGGCCGGCGGTGCCGTCGAGAACCTTGCGCCCGTCGCTGGTCGTGTAATGCATGTCCTTGGCCGACACCATCATGCGCGGCGCCTGCTTGAACTGCCGGTTTGCCGTGAACGGCATCCAGAATGCACTGAGATCGTTCGGCGTGACTTTCAGCCGGTTGGACATGACCAAGACTTCCCCTTGTAACCTGTTTCGGTGCGGCTAACGCCTGGTCTTTCCAACACTTGGTCTTTGCTGTGTTTTCGTGCTACGCAAATTTTTGACCGGTTGGACAAACGTTAGCACCGCTCTATCAGCGGTCAAGGGATTACTAGCGGAAATGCGGCTTTCGAAGTGCGCTCCACAGGGCGGAGAAAAACTGGTCCAGAGAATTGGTCCAGACGCTCCTCGCAGCGAAGGTTTTTCGAGGTGACGGGAGCGGTCGAAAGCTCCACTCCTCGCCGCACCCGCATCCAGCTGGAAAAGCGCGAGCTCATCCTCGAAGCGGCGCTCGAAGTCTTTTCGACCAATGGTTTTCGCGGCTCGACCATCGACCAGATCGCCGAAGCCGCCGGCATGTCGAAGCCGAACCTGCTCTATTATTTCCGCCGCAAGGAGGACATCCACAAGACGCTGATGCAGCGGCTTCTCGACACCTGGCTGGCGCCGCTGCGCGAACTCGACGATATCGGCGACCCCTTGACCGAACTGCGCAGCTACATCCGGCGCAAGCTCGAAATGGCGCGCGATTTCCCGCGCGAGAGCCGGCTGTTCGCCAACGAGATCCTGCAGGGCGCGCCGCGCATCATGCCGATGCTGGAAGGCGAGTTGAAGACGCTGGTCGACGAGAAAGCCAATGTCATCAAGGGCTGGATGCGCGCCGGTAAGATTGCCCGCACCGACCCCTGGCACCTGATCTTCTCGATCTGGGCGACGACGCAGCATTATGCCGATTTCGACGTCCAGGTCCGCGCCGTGCTCGGCCCCGACCGCGGTGGCGACGGCCGCTTCGAGGATGCCGCAAGGTTTCTCGAGCAACTGTTCATCGACGGGCTGAAGCCGAAAGGCTGACGACCATGATCCCGAAAAGTGGAAGCCGGTTTTCGGACAAGATCATGGTCAAACAAAGATAGGGTTCACGCGCTGCGCCGCTCGGCCGGAAGCGTCTCCAGCAGCTGTTCGAGCTTGGCGATCGAGTTCTGCTCGGCGAGCGGCGTGTAGACGATCAGCTTCATATCCGAGCCGTCGTCGATCGACAGGCTCATATGCTCGAAAGCCATGGCGCCCGCTATCGGGTGCCGGACATGCTTCACTCCCGATAGGTTGCGGGCCACGTCGCGCAACGGCCACCAGGCGCGAAACTCCGGGCTCGAGCGCGTCATCAGCGCGATCAGCCGCTCGAAATCCGGATCGCCGACATATCTGGCGCTTTCTGCCCGGAATGACGCCAGCACGGCACGCGCCAGTTCCTCCCAGTCGACGAGCAGGCGCCGATGCTGCGGGCTGGTGAAAACCATGTGGACGATGTTACGGGAATCGCCCTCCAGCAAACCATAGTCGCCGAACACGGCTGCCGCGGCAGAGTTCCAGGCCAGCACATCCCAGCGCCGCCCAAGGACATAGGCCGGCTGCAGGACCAGGCTCTGCAGCATGTGCAGCAACGGACTATCGACCTTTTCCGGCGCGTCGACGCGACGCTCCGGCTGCGGTCGGCCGGCAAGGATGAACAGATGCCGCTGCTCGGCCGCGTCCAGGCGCAGCGCCCGGCTGAGTGCGGTCAGCACTTCCACCGACGGCCGAACGTCACGACCTTGCTCCAGCCAGGTGTACCAGGTCGTACCGACGCCGGCGATCATCGCCACCTCCTCGCGCCGCAGCCCGGGCGTGCGCCGGCGCAACCCCGTCGAGATGCCGGTGGCCGAAGGCGTCAGCCTTTCGCGCCGCGAGCGCAGGAAGGCGCCAAGCTCGCGGCGGCGGCTGTCTTCGGCGGAGTGCGTGGTGGAATCCATCGGCGCTATTATAGCAGTATCGATACCAGGATAAAGTTTGAACTGTTTGGCAAGTGGCTGGTGCCCCATCTTTCCGCTCAGAGCGATGAGATGGAGGCTCTGAACATGGAACTGACAGACAAGACAATCCTCATCACCGGGTCGACCGACGGCGTCGGCCGCGTCGTCGCGCAAAGGCTCGGCGCTGGCGGCGCCCGCATCCTGGTGCATGGCCGCGACGCGACAAGGGGCAAGGCGATCGTGGCCGAAATCGAAGCCGCCGGCGGCAAGGCCGAGCTGCTCGTCGCCGATCTCTCCTCCCTGGCGGAAGTCCGCCGCCTCGCGGAGGCCGTGAGCGCAAGGACCAAGCGGCTCGAAATCCTCATCAACAATGCTGGCGTCGGCACCGCCGGTCCCAACTCCAAACGACAAGTCAGTGCCGACGGCTACGAACTGCGCTTTGCTGTCAATTATCTCGCCGGCTTCCTGCTCACCATGGAGCTGCTGCCGCTGCTCAAGGCCAGCGCGCCGGCGCGCATTGTCAACGTCGCCTCGGCCGGCCAGCAGGCGATCGATTTCGACGACGTCATGCTGACCCGCTCCTATGACGGCGTCCGTGCCTACTGCCAGAGCAAGCTGGCGCAGATCATGTTCACCATCGATCTGGCGGAGCAGCTGAACGGCACCAATGTGACCGTCAACAGCTTGCATCCCGCAAGCTACATGAACACCACGATGGTGCGGCAGGCGGGCATCACGCCGTGGAGCTCGGTCGAAACCGGCGCCGAAGCCATCACCAACCTCGCCACATCGCCGGCACTCGAAGGGCGAAGCGGCCTCTATTTCGACGGCCAAAGAGAATCCCGCGCCGATGCGCAAGCCTATGACGCAAAGGCAAGGCAGCAGTTGCGCGAATTGAGCCTCGGCCTTGTCGGGCTCGCACCCGCTTCCGCAACATCGAAGAAGGAAAATTCATGACCGAGAAAACCTATCACACCGTCGTCGTCGGCGGCTCCTCCGGCATCGGCCTCGCCACCGCGAAAGAGCTGCTCGGCCTGGGGATGAAGGTGACGATGACCGGGCGCAACCAGGAAAGGCTCGACAACGCATGGCAAAGCCTTGGCGGTGCGGTCGAAAAAGCTGCCTTCGATGCCGCGAAACCGGACGAGGTTCGCCGGTTCTTCAGCGACCTCGGCCCTTTCGATCACCTGGTGCTGGCCGCCAGCGGCGGCAAGGGGCTCGGCCCGTTCGAAACGCTTGACCTGACCGACATCGGCGGTGGCGTCGACGAGAAGGTCCGGCCACAGCTCTCCTGCCTGCAGGCGGCCTTGCCGACACTGAACAAGAGTGGCTCGGTGACTTTCATCTCGGCGGTGTCGGCGCAATTGTCGGCGCCGGGTGTCGCCGGCATCGCCGCCGTCAACGGCATGCTGCTGACCGTGGTGCCGATCCTGGCAATGGAGCTGAAGCCGTTACGCGTCAATGTCGTGGCACCGGGTGTCATCGACACGCCATGGTGGGATTTTCTGCCCGATGGGCAGCGGCAGGCGGTGTTTGCCGAGTATGCCGGCAAGACGCCGGTCGGCCGTATCGGTCGCGCCGAGGACGTCGCCGAGGCGATTGCGTTCCTGGTTTCGAACAGTTTCGTTACCGGCCAGGTCCTGACCTGTGATGGCGGCTTGCGGTATGCGGCGTAACGCGGCTACCTCGACGCGATGATCGCTGTCAAAGCGATTGCGCGATCAGCGCCAGAAATCCTCCGGTCAGCGCGACGTTGCCGACAAAACCGTTGATGCGGGACGCGCGCTCCGGGCCCTGATGATTCCAGAAGTTATGAAACATCGGCGTGGCAACGATCAGGAACAGGATCAGGCACAGAGCGGCGGCAGCGGTCCAGATGCCCACAATCACCAGTGCTCCGGCGACCATCTGCAGGACTATCCCCAGCCACAGCACCAGCCGTGCCTGCGGCACGCCGCGCGTCGTCATCAATTGGCTCACCAATGCCGCGTTCTGAACGTTGCGCAGGCCGGCAAAGACAAAGGCGCCGCCAAGCAGCAAGCGGGCGGCGAATAGTATCTCACTATCAAAGTTTGAAAACATGCTGTCAGGTCCTTGGGCAGAAAAGAGGCGCGCGGCGCAAGGCTGCGCGCCTGGTCCATGCTCAAGCGGCCAAGACCGCTGGCATCGGATGGATTGCATGGAACGGAACGCAAAGCCGGTTCCAGGTGTTGATCATGCCGAGCGCAACCGAGAGCTTGACCAGCTCCTCTTCCGAGAAATGCTCAAGCGTCCTTGCATAGAGTTCGTCCGACACACCGTTGTCGGCGATCCTGGTCAGCGCGTCGGTCCAGGCGAAGGCTGCGCGTTCGCGCTCCGAAAACAGCGGCGATTCCTTCCAGGCGGAGACCAGATAGAGCCGCTGCTCGCTTTCGCCGTCGCGGCGCGCTTCGCGGCTGTGCATCTCGACGCAATACGAGCAGCCGTTGATCTGCGACGCCCTGAGCTTGATCAGATGCAACAGGCTTTTTTCGAGCCCGCATTCGTCGACTGCCTTGTTGAGCGCCGACACCGCCTTCATGATCTCCGGCGCCGCGCCGAAAAATTGCAGCCTCTGTTTCATCGTCTGTAGCCTTTCATGCTTGCTTGGTTGAACTTGATTTCTGCGGCCGCTGGTGGCGCCCGACGAAGGCGCAGTTGGCCGCGACCGAACGGGGATCGGCATCGGCCGTGTATTCCGCAACGATGTCGGACAGCCGGGCGTCGGCGAGCGCGGCGCGATAGGCACGTTCGGCCTTCAGCATTGCCACGTTGATGCCGCAGGGTTTGACATAGACCGAGGCATCGAGCTTCGCCGGGCCGCGCTGGCGGATTTCGGCGCAGCGGAAGGCCGGTTCGCGCCCCTCGACGGCCAGTACGATATCGAGCAGCGTTATGCGTTCCGCCGGCCGTGCCAGCCGGTAGCCGCCGGACGGCCCCGGCACCGATTCCAGAATGCCCGACGCTGTCAGCGCGTTGAGATGCTTTAGCAGATAGCTCGGCGACAGCCCGAACGCTTCGGCCATGGCAGCACCCGGCAAGGTCGCGGCGCCATCAACGCCGGCAAGCATCGCGGCGCAGTGGATGGCCGCTTCGACGCCTTCGCCCAGCTTCATTTCGCTCTCCCATTCATGGATATAGATTATCGTGGATAGTTTTTATCCGCAATAGCAAAATTAAAAAGCGGCGCCCGTGAACGCCGCTTTTTTTCGCAATGCTACTCCGCCGCCACCTTGGCCATCGGATTGTTCGGATGCGTCGTCCAGTTGGCATAGATCGGCGATACCGGCTTGCCGGTGCGCTGGTCCATCACGCCGGCCGCCAAAGGCTCCATGGTGATGCAGTTCTCGACCGGACAGACATTGACGCAGAGATTGCAGCCGACGCATTCGGCCTCGATCACTTCGAAATGCCTGACGCCGTCGACCATGCTGGTGATCGCCTGGTGCGAGGTGTCCTCGCAGGCGATGTGGCAGCGGCCGCATTTTATGCAGGCGTCCTGGTCGATGCGCGCCTTGGCGATGTAATTGAGGTTGAGGTACTGCCAGTCGGTGACGTTGGGCGTTGCGCGGCCGATGATGTCGTCGAGCGAGGCATGGCCCTTCTCGTCCATCCAGTTTTCCAGGCCGGCGATCATCTCCTGCACGATCTTGAAGCCATAGGTCATCGCCGCAGTGCACACCTGCACATTGCCGGCGCCGAGCGCCATGAACTCGGCGGCGTCACGCCAGGTGGTGATGCCGCCGATGCCGGAGATCGGCAGGCCATGCGTTTCAGGGTCGCGCGCGATCTCGGCCACCATGTTCATGGCGATCGGCTTCACCGCCGGACCGCAATAGCCGCCATGCGAACCCTTGCCGTCGATCGTCGGCTCCGGTGCGAAACTATCGAGATTGACGCCGGTGATCGAATTGATGGTGTTGATCAGCGACACCGCATCGGTGCCGCCGGCAAGGGCAGCGCGTGCCGGCTTGCGTATGTCGGTGATGTTCGGCGTCAGCTTGGTGATCACCGGCATACGGGTGTTGGCCTTGCACCAGCGCACCACCATTTCGATGTATTCCGGCACCTGGCCGACGGCGGCACCCATGCCGCGTTCCGACATGCCGTGCGGGCAGCCGAAATTGAGCTCTATGCCGTCGGCGCCGGTCTCCTCGACCACCGGCAGGATCGCCTTCCAGGCATGCTCCTCGCACGGCACCATCAGCGAGACGACGATCGCCCGGTCGGGCCAGTCCATCTTGACCTGCTTGATCTCGCGCAGATTGACCTGCAGGTCGCGGTCGGTAATCAACTCGATGTTGTTCAGGCCAAGCAGGCGACGATCTGCGCCCCAGATGGCGCCATAGCGTGGCCCGTTGACGTTGACCACCGGTGGGCCCTCTTCGCCCAGCGTCTTCCAGACGACACCGCCCCAGCCGGCCTTGAAGGCGCGGATGACGTTGTAGGCCTTGTCGGTCGGCGGCGCCGACGCCAGCCAGAACGGGTTCGGCGATTTGATGCCGACGAAATTATTGCGGATGTCTGCCATGCTCATGCCCTCCCGTTCGAGGTCAATGCCCGATGAATGCCTTCCGCAGCATCGCGGCCTTGCGCGACGGCCGAGACTGTCAGGTCGTCGCCGCCAAAGATGCAGTCGCCGCCGGCCCAGACGTTTGGCAGCGAGGTGCGGCCTTCGGCGTCGACCTTGATGCGGCCGGCTTCCAGCGCGATCTCCGCACCGCTGCCGTTGAGCGCAGCTGGGACAAAGCTCTGGCCGATCGCCTTGAACACTTGGTCGGCAGTCAGCGTCAGCCGCTCGCCGGTGCCGACGAGCCTGTCGCCGTCCATCGCGGTGTATTCGAGCTCGATCGCCGACACCTTGCCAGCGTCGGCAATGACCCGCTTCGGCTGCAACCAGTGCCGGATGATGACGCCGTTGGCGGCAGCCAGATCCTGCTCGAATTCGGAAGCATTCATGTGCTCAGGGCCGCGCCGATAGCAGATCGTCACCTCTTCGGCTCCGAGCAGCTTCGATTGCACCGCCGCGTCGATCGCCGTCATGCCGCCGCCGATGACGACAACACGCCGGCCGACCGGCAGGCTGGCCAGATCACTGGCCTGACGAAGCTCGGCAATGAACTCGACGGCATTGGTGACGCCTTGCGCCTCCTCGCCATCCGCTCGCAAGGCATTGACGCCGGCAAGCCCCATGCCGAGGAACACCGCATCGTAATTCCTGGTCAGGTCCGACAGCTGGTAGTCACGGCCGAGCGCCTTGCCGTTCTGGATGTCGATGCCGCCGATGGAGGTGACATAGTCGACTTCGGCCTGGGCGAAATTGTCGACGCTCTTATAGGCCGCGATACCGTACTCATTGAGGCCGCCGGGCTTCGGGCGGGCTTCCAGGATGGTCACGTCGTGACCGTGGCGGGCAAGCCGATGCGCGGCCGCAAGCCCGGCCGGTCCGGCGCCGACCACGGCGACCGTCTTGCCGGTCGGTTCGGAGCGCTTGTAGAACTGCTTGTTTTCGGCCATCGCGACATCGGTGGCGTAGCGCTGAAGGCGACCAATCTGCACCGGCTTGCCTTCTGCCACCTCGCGCACGCAGACCTCTTCGCACAGCGTCTCGGTCGGGCAGACGCGGGCGCACATGCCGCCCAAAATGTTCTGATCGAAAATAGTCTTGGCTGAGCCGATCGGATTGCCCGTCGAAATCTGGCGAATGAACAGCGGGATGTCGATCGAAGTCGGGCATGCATTCATGCACGGCGCGTCATAGCAGAAATAGCAGCGGTCGGACTCGACCAGCGCCTCGTGATGATCGAGCGGTGGATGCAGGTCGGCAAAATTATCGGCATATTGCTCCGGCGAGAGCCGCCCGCCGGCAATGCCTTGCTTGAACTGGCCTTCTGGCATCGTCAGTTCCCCATGTTCTTGTTTTGGGGAAGGCTAGCACGTTTTATTTTTTTATCAATTGGTCAATTTTCGCCGCAACCCGCTGAAAACCTTCAAAAAACATGATTATAATAGTCATGTTTTCCAAACGGCCATGCGTCACGAAGCAGGTACGGATTGGCTCTCTCGATGGCACAGCGCGACAAGTTCGGAAGTGAGCGAGATCCCGGCGCATGGATCAACAACCCCTCGTTGACTGCAAGCAAGATCGAAAACCGCAGGGCGCACAACCCGGTAACATTTCCAATTCGCCGCCATCTTTTTTGGTTGGCTGTCGGATTTTCGTCGTGAAGATCGTCCTAGAATGGATCGCGCATGATCGATGTACAAACCGCAAGGAGCACGACAATGCCACAGTCCCCCATGCCTTTCTTCTGGTACGAGCTGATGACCACCGATCTCGACGCCGCCGAGGCGTTTTACACCTCCGTGGTGGGCTGGAGGGGGCAGCCTTTCGAAGGGGCCCAGGGCATGCCGCGCTATATCGTCATGAATGTCGGCGAGCGCGGCGTCGGCGGGCTGATGACGCTGCCCGAGGACGCGCGCAAGATGGGCATGCCGCCGGCTTGGATCGGTTATATCCTCACCAGGGACGTCGATGCCGCAACGGCGTCCCTCAAGAAGGCTGGTGGCGCGGTTCACCGCGAGCCCGACGACATTCCTGGCGTCGGCCGCTTCGCCGTCGTTGCCGACCCGCAAGGCGCGATGTTCAACTTCCTGCAGCCCAGCGGCCCCGACCAGCCGCCGCTGCCGTTGACGACACCCGGCAACGTCGGCTGGCATGAGCTCTACACGTCAGACTGGAAGGCGGCGTTCGATTTCTATTCCAGCCAGTTCGGCTGGGAGAAGGGCGACGCCATGGACATGGGTCCGATGGGCGTCTACCAGCTTTTCGCCTTCGGCGCCGAGCCTGTTGGCGGCATGATGAACAAGCCCGAGCAGATCCCGGTGCCGGTCTGGCAGTTCTATTTCAACGTGCCCGGCATCGACGCGGCAGCCAAGCGCGTCACCGACAATGGCGGCAAGATCCTGATGGGTCCGATGGAGGTCCCCGGCGGCAGCTGGATCGTGCAGTGCACAGACCCACAAGGCGCCCATTTCGCGCTAATGGCACCGGTGCGGTAGCAACGTCGCGTCGCGATTGGCGAAACCGGCAGCAAAAACCGATCTCCCCCCTCGTGGGGGAGATGTCCGGCAGGACAGAGAGGGGCGCTGTCCCTCCAATCTAACGCTCTTTGAGAACTATTCCGGCGTCAGCACGGAAACTTTGAGATCGGGCTTCTTGGCGCCGCTGAGCTGGATGGTCGCCCGGCCGGCGGCTAGCTTGAAGCGCACGCTCTTGCGGATCCCCGGACAGGTTTTTATACCACTGGAAGCCGCCGACTTCACGGCTTTACCGTCCTGAACGACATCGATCCAGGCCTCATCAGACAGGCTGATCTGGAGTTTTCCCTCCGGGGGCACGGCCACGCTCGCCGTCGCGCCGAATGTACCGGCTGCCGGCGCGCGTTCCGGCGGAACGGTGAAGCTGATCGTGCCGACCGGCGCCAACGCCACATCTGCAGCCTCGCCGACCGAAAGGTCAGCGCCGGACTGCGCGGCGGGCGCCGCCGCAAACAGGGCCTCCTCGCGCGTCACTGGCCATTTGAAAGCAGCACAGCCGGCGTCGTCGGCCATGGCGACGCTGGTGCCTGCAAGGATGGCGAATAGGCTGACGACGACTTTTCTCATGGCAAACGGAACCCACATGGTTTGGAGTGTCTGGATCTCAGTACAACTATAGCGGTTTAAATACAACCCTGGAGAGAAAAATATTGAAAGGACGAGGAACATTTCCATCACTGATTGTTGATGGCGGGCCATGCGAAGTGAATGGTCCCCTGCCGGGCGATAATCTATGGCCGGTTCGGGGGTGAAATGGAGTCTTAGATGAAGCTTTTCGACGGCCTTGCCAGATATCAGCCGCAGGCTCTGGCCGCATTGCGCATCATGACGGCACTGCAATTCATCGAACATGGTACGCAAAAGCTGTTCAATTTTCCCGCCGGCGACCATGCCGGTACATTGACCGGGCTGACGCTGACCGCTGGCCTCCTCGAATTCGTGGGCGGCATTCTCTTGGCGCCTGGGCGCTTCGCCCGGCCGGTCGCCTTCCTCCTGGCTGGCGAGATGGCGATCGCCTATTTCATGGCGCACATGCCGCGCGACTTCTTCCCCATCAACAATGGCGGCGATTCGGCGATCTCGTTCTGCTTCATTTTCCTCTATCTGGTGTTTGCCGGTCCGGGTGCCCTGGCCCTCGACAACCGGCGCAACAGCTGAGGCGTCGGCGCGTCTTCACCCACGCATCCGCTCGAAATTCGCGTCGAACAGCGGGATCGGCTGCATGCGCGCAGCGTGGCGTTTGCCCAGAATCTCGATCTCGAAGCCTTCAACTTCGTCGGCAATCTCTTTCGGCACATAGCCGATGGCGACGGATTTTTTCGAATGATGTGCGTAGCCGCCCGACGTGACCCAGCCGCGCACGGCACCGCCAAACCAGATTGGCTCGTCGCCGATGACGTCGGCATCGACAGTATCGACGACAAAGGCCCGCAGCCGCAGTCTGCCGCCGTGCTTGCGCTCCGCCAATGCGGCCTGCTTGCCAATAAAATCGGCCTGCTTGCCATAGGCAACGAAGCGGTCGAGCCCAGCCTCCAGCGGCCCGTAGATCGGCCGGTATTCGCGCGCCCATGAGCCGTAATTCTTCTCCAGCCGCAGCGCATTGAGGGCGCGCGAGCCGAACAGGCCGATGCCGAATTCCTCGCCCGCCGCCATCAGCGCCTGATAGGCGGTGCGCTGATATTCCGGCGCCACCCAGATTTCGTAGCCGAGATCGCCGGTGTAGCTGACGCGCCCGACCAGGCACGGCGCCATGCCGATGTCCATCCTGCTGATGGCCATGAACGGAAAAGCCGCGTTCGACACGTCAGATCGTGTGACCTTTTCAAGAAGCTTCCGCGCGCTCGGCCCGGCGATCGACGAGCCGGTGAGTTTTGCGCCGAGCGCCTCGATGCTGACAGAGCCGTCCTTCGGCAGATGCGCTTCGAACCAGCGCATATGGTACTGCTCGGCGACGCCGGAGCCGGCCAGGAACCAATCGCCATTTTCAGAATTTAGGCTGCTGAGATTGGCCAGCGTGAAATCGCCGATCAGCCTGCCGTTTTCCTTCAGCATCGGCGCCAGCGTCATGCGGCCGGGGCTTGGCAACTTGCAGGCAAGCAGGCGGTCGAGCCAGGCTGCAGCGCCCTCGCCGGTTACCCTGTATTTGGCGAATGACGAGATTTCCGAGAGACCAACGCCCTGCCGAACCGTCTCCACTTCTCTCGCCACATGCTCGAAATCGTTCGAGCGGCGCCAGGAGAATTCGTCCTTGACGCCTTCGGGCGCGTACCACAGCGGCACTTCCAGCCCATAGGCGACCCCCCATTGCGCGCCCTTGACCGACAACAGGTCGTAGACCGGTGTCGTCCTGAGTGGCCGTCCGGCCGGTAGTTCCTCGTTCGGGAAGCGGATCGAAAACCGCCGCGAATAGTTTTCGCGCACCTTGGCGTTGGTGTAGGCCATCGTCGCCCAGTCACCGTAACGCGACACATCCATCGCCCAGATATCGGCGCCGGGATCGCCCTCAATCATCCAGTTCGACAACGCCAGGCCGACGCCGCCTCCCTGCGAGAACCCCGCCATGACACCACAGGCCACCCAGAATCCCGGCAGGCCGCGCACCGGCCCGACCAGCGGATTGCCGTCCGGCGCGAAGGTGAAGGGACCGTTGATGATCTGCTTGATGCCGGTGTTCTGGAAGGCCGGGAAATGCCGGAACCCGACCTCCAGCGACGGCGCGATCCGGTCGATGTCGGGTTCGAGCAGCTCGTGGCCGAAATTCCACGGCGTCTGGAACTCGGACCATGGCTTGTTGGCCTTTTCGTAAGTGCCCATCAGCATGCCGCCGCGCTCCTGGCGCAGATAGAGCTCGCCGTCGAAATCGACCGCGTGGATGATCTCCGTGCCGGTCTTCTGGTTCCAGGCGGCGACTTCCGGCATGTCTTCGGTGATCAGGTACATGTGCTCCATCGCCAGCACCGGCAGCTCCAGCCCGACCATGCGGCCGACCTCGCGCGCCCACAGGCCGCCGGCGTTGACGACATGCTCGGCCACCACCTCGCCCTTGTTGGTAATGACGCGCCACAGTCCGTCGGCGCGTCGCACGATGTCCTCGACCTTGGTGAAGCGCTCGACCTCGGCACCAAGCTTCCTCGCCGCCTTGGCGTAGGCGTGGGTAACGCCGGACGGGTCGAGATGACCGTCCTCCTTGTTGCGCACAGCACCAACGAACTGCTTGGGATCGAGCAGCGGCATCAGCTCGGCCGCCTCATCAGGCGATATCTCCTCGAGGTCGATGCCGAGATAGCGACCCTTGGCGACGACGCCGCGCAGCCAGTCGAGCCGCGCCTCGGTCGCCGCCAGCAAGACGCCGCCGGTCAGATGCACGCCAGTCGCCTGGCCGGACAGCTCCTCGATCTCCTTGTAGAGCGAGATCGTGTATTTCTGCAGCTTGGCGACGTTGGGGTCGCCATTGATCGTGTGCATGCCGCCGGCCGCGTGCCAGGTCGAGCCGGAGGTCAATTCATCGCGCTCCAGAAGCACTATGTCGGTCCAGCCGTGACGGGCCAGATGGAACAGCACGGAGCACCCGACAACGCCACCGCCGATAACCACGACCTTTGCATGCGATTTCATGGGATTCTCGTCATTTCAAAGAGTTGGTTGGGTTTCATGATTCTGTAGGAGAAGAGAATGAATCCAAACAAGAAGAGCGGCGCTTAAGGCTCGCTTTGCCCGATCGCTTCCTTGCGCTTGGCCACATACGCCTCCAGCGCCTCGCGCCTGGAGATTTCCATCACCGGCTCGACATAGTCCTCTAGCGCCTTCTTCCACAGCCTCGTCGCACGCGCCGTGGCGTCGAGCCCACCGGCCTCCTCCCAGGCCTCGTAGTTCTGCCAGTTGGACAGAATCGGCTGGTAGAAGGCCGTGGCGTAGCGCTCCAGCGTGTGTGGCTCGCCGAAAAAGTGGCCGCCGGTCGGAACCGCACCCAGAGCCTCGACGGCAAGCTCGGCCTCGTTGACTTCGATCGGGCGCAAAAACTCCATCATGTGCTGGATCATCTCGACGTCGATGATGAACTTTTCGAACGACGCTGTCAGTCCGCCCTCCTGCCAGCCGGCGGCATGGTAGACGAGGTTGCCATGGCCGAGCACCGCGCCCCACAGCGCCATCAGCGTCTCATAGGCGCCTTGCGCGTCGGCGGCGTTGGAAGCCGAGCCCGGCGTCGTCCGGTAAGGCAGCCTGTAACGCCGCGCCAACTGTCCGGACGCGATATTCGCCTTGGTGTTTTCAGGCGTGCCGAACGCGGGCGCTCCCGATTTCATATCGACATTGGAGGTGAAGGCGCCATACATCACCGGCGCGCCGGGGCGGACGAGCTGCGTCAGCACCACGCCGAACAGCGCCTCGGCATTCTGCTGGGCGAGCGCGCCGGCAAGCGTCACCGGGCTCATCGCCCCCATCAGCGTGAACGGCGTTACCGCCACCGACTGGCCGAACTCGGCCATCGTCATCAGCCCCTCGGCCATCATCTCATCGAAGCGGCGCGGCGAGTTGACCGAAATGATCGTGGTGACGCCGGGATCGTCGCGCATCTCGTCAAGCGTCAGTCCGCGCGCGATTGCCATCATTTCGATGCCGTCGAGCGCCCTGCCGCGGCCGATAGCCGAGACGTGAAAGCTTTTGTCGGTCAGCGTCAGATTGGCGAAATAGGTGTCGAGGTGGCGGGAATTCGCCGGCAGTTCCATCGGCGCGCAGACCTGGTTGCCTAGCATGTGGATGCAGTTGAAATGCTGCGCCAGCCGGACGAGATCGGAATAATCGCGCAAATTGCCGGCACGGCGGCCGCGCTCCATGTCGTGCACATTCGGCGGCCCGGCGACGAGCGTGAAGTTGATGGTATTGCCGCCGAGGTGGACGGCATGGGCGGGATTGCGCGGCGTCAGCGTATAGCTGGACTGCGTCGTCTTCAGCGCTTCCTCAATCATGGCGCGATCGATGCGGACGTTCATCGTG
Organism: Mesorhizobium sp. M1428; assembly: GCF_040317515.1. Classification (NCBI taxonomy): domain Bacteria; kingdom Pseudomonadati; phylum Pseudomonadota; class Alphaproteobacteria; order Hyphomicrobiales; family Phyllobacteriaceae; genus Mesorhizobium; species Mesorhizobium sp. M1428. Next base: position 120,971 of record NZ_JAMYKT010000001.1, on the reverse strand, counting down.
GCATGATCGACCTTGGCCCCGGCCTTCTCGAACAGCGACAGCGCCCGCGGGCTCATCACCTCGATGCCGAAATTCTCAAGAATGTGCGTCGACGCCTGGTGGATCGCCTCGATCTGGTCGGCCGAGAGCATCGCCATCGGCGGATAAGGGTTTGTCACCCGCCTGAGCGGCAGTTGCGGGATGGCGGTCGGTCCCCTGTTGCTGGTTCGCTCGGCGCCGCGCTTGCGTCTTGGTTCGCTCATGCGGCGCATCAAAGCGCTGGCGCGAAGATCGAGCTGTCAAGAATCCGCCACCTGCGGGCGTGATTTTAGCCAAGGCGCCATTCCGGGAATTTCATATCGGTAAAAGCGACAACAAACGTCGGAATGTTCATACTTCCTCAGCGCCAGCCAAAACGGCCGACGAGCCGTTAAGAAACGCCGCAAGATTCCTTTTATGTTTTCAGCCTAATGCTCTTCCGATGCGTAGGTCGAGTTTTAGTAAAATTGTAGCGATTGCCGTGCCGCTGACGCTTTCGGCCTGCGCGACGCCGCCGAACCACATCAACGATGTCTGTGCCGTTTTCGACCAGAATGACGGCTGGTTCGACAATTGGCAGGCGGCGGCACAACGCGCCGAGCAGAAATACGGTGTGCCGGTTCCCGTGCTGATGGCGACGGTGCGCAAGGAATCCGGCTTCAAGAGCAACGCCAGGCCGCCGCGCACCAAGCTGCTGGGCTTCATTCCCTGGAAACATATCTCCAGTGCAACCGGCTTCTCGCAGGCGCTCGACGGGACCTGGGCGCAATACCAGAACGAGACCGGCAGCTGGGCGGCGCGCCGCACCAGGTTTGCCGATGCCGTCGATTTTGTCGGCTGGTATCATTCCAAGACCGCCGACACACTCGGCGTCGCCCGCAACGACACTTACAATCTGTATCTCGCCTACTATCTCGGCTGGAACGCCTATAAGCGCGGTAATCGCGGCGACGCTGACGTGCAGCGCTATGCGCACGCCACCGAGCAGATGGCCCAGGACTACGCCGCGCAGCTACGGCAATGCGCGCCCTAGCGTACTAGCGGCATTTCAGCCGCCCTTGGGTTTGCGCGGCCTGCGCGGAGCGTCCTCTGCCTGCCGTCCATCACCGACCGTCGGCGGCGTGATTGGTGCCACCGCGCTATCGGCAGGGCTTGAGGTCCCGCCGGTCTCTGAAACCTCGTCGCGAATCTCGTGACTTCGGGCTTTGGCGACCGCTTCGGCATTCTCCACTGCCTGGCCCTCGGCATCGGCTTCAACGCTGCCAGTCTTCCCATGCGGGCGCTTGGGCGGATCTCCGGCAAAGCCCGGGCCAACACCGTGGTTTGCATCCTCGGGCACGCCCTCATTCGCGGCGTGCTCCTTGTCGAATTTGATCACCGGCTCCATTTTCGCCAGCACGTCGTCGGACAGCCAGCACAGGCTCATATGGCCGTCGCCGAGATTTTTGACTGGCGGCACCGTAGTTTCGCAAAGATTGTCCGGCACCAGTTTCTTGTAGCCGCAGCGCGTCTGGAACGGACATCCCGAGGGCGGGTTCATCGCTGACGGAATGTCGCCTTCCAGCACGATGTGCCTTTTCACCACGCTGGTATCGGCAATCGGGATCGCCGACAGCAGCGCCTCGGTGTAGGGGTGATAGGGCGGCGAAAATATCTGGTCGGTCGTGCCTTGCTCGACGATATAGCCGAGATACATGACGACGACGCGGTCGGCGATGTAGCGCACCACCGACAGATCGTGGCTGATGAACAGCATCGTCGTCTTGTTCTTGCGCTGGATGTCCATCAAAAGCTCGGTCACCGCCGCCTGGACCGACACATCCAATGCCGAGACCGGCTCGTCGGCCACCACCACCTTGGCGTCGCCGGCAAAGGCGCGCGCCACGCCGATGCGCTGTTTCTGGCCACCTGAAAGCTGGCGCGGCTTGCGTGTCTCGAATGCTCTGGGCAGCTTCACCAGGTCTAGCAATTCCAGCATCCGCTTGCGCCGGTCGGCCACCGTGTTGCCGACATTGAACTTTTCCAGCGTGCGAATGATCTGCGAACCGACCGAATGGCTGGGATTGAGTGTGTCGAACGGATTTTGAAACACCATCTGGATCGACGATACCGTGTCGACGCTGCGCTTCTCGATCCCGGTCGACTGGATCTCCTTGTTGCCGAGCTTGACGCGGCCGGAACTTGCCGTTTCGAGGCCGAGCAGCACCTTGGCCAGGGTCGATTTTCCGCAGCCGGATTCGCCAACGATAGCGACGGTCTCGGATTCGCGCGCCATGAACGAGATCGTCTCATTGGCCTTGACGACACGGCCCTCGCTCGAGCCGAACACTTCGCTGCCGCCGACCTTGTAGTACTTCCTGAGGTCTTCGATTTGGAGCACCGGCGCACCGGGCACCACCCGCTCGTTCACCTTCTTGGCGCCGGGTGGCAGCGCCTCCCAGTCGATCTCGTTGAAGCGCACACAGCGCGAGAAATGCCCGTCATGGCCTTCGACCGCGATCATCGGAATTTCGGCGGCGTTGCAGACGCCCTCGACGAAATGGTGGCAGCGCGGGCCGAAATTGCAGCCCTTCGGCCGCTCGTGCGGTAGCGGCAACTGACCCGGGATGGATATTAGCGGCCGCGAATTCTTGTCGGCGCCCGGCAATGGGATCGAGCGGAACAGGCCTTGCGTGTAGGGATGGCGCATCCGGTCGAAGACGTCCTTGATCTTGCCCGTCTCCACCGCTTCGCCCGAATACATCACCGTGATGCGGTCGCAGGTCTCCAGGATCAGGCCCAGATTGTGCGACACGAAGATCATCGAGGTGCCGAACTTCTCGCCCAGCCCCTTGACCAGGTCGACGATACCGGCCTCAACCGTCACGTCGAGCGCTGTCGTCGGCTCGTCGAGCAGAAGCAGCGCCGGCTTCGACAGCAGCGCCATGGCAATGACGATGCGCTGCTGCTGGCCGCCGGAAAGCTGGTGCGGGTAGGAACGCATCATGCGCTCGGGATCCGGCAGCTTCACCGCGCGCACCATTTCCAAAGCGCGTTTGTAAGCTTCGTCCTTCGACACCTTGTCGTGGATCAGCGGCACTTCCATCAGCTGCTGGCCGACCTTCATCGCGGGGTTGAGGCTGGCCATTGGCTCCTGGTAGATCATGGCGATCTTGTTGCCGCGGATAGCGCGCAGTTCCTCGTCGGACAGTTCTCCCATGTCCTTGCCCTGGAACTTGATCTTTCCGCCGACGATCTTTCCGATGTTGGAGAGGTCACGCATGATACCGAGCGACACGGTCGACTTGCCGCAGCCGGATTCGCCGACAATACCCATCGCCTCGCCAGGCATGACCGTGCAGGAAAAATCCATGACGGCCGGGATCTCGCCCTTGCGGGTGAAGAAGGAGATCGACAGGTTCTCGATCTCGATGATCGGCCCATTGGTCGGCCCATTGGTCGGCTTGGCGGGATTTCGAACTGCCTCATTCATGGGTCGCTCCAATCCTTGTTCTTCAGGCATGTCGGGCCGAACCCGGCATCGATCTTTCCCGGTATCAATCTTTCATCGACTGTTCGCGCAGCGAATCCGCCAGGAGGTTGAGGCCGAGCACGAACGACATCAATGCGATCGTCGGCGGCAGCGCCGGGTGGATGAAGGAGCGCAGCAGCCGGCTGGCATCCTTGATCGCCGTGCCCCAGTCCGGACTTTCCGGCGCCAGTCCCAGCCCGAAATAGCCGAGTGTGCCGAGCAGGATCGTAGTGTAGCCGATGCGCAGGCAGGCGTCGACGATCAGCGGCCCGCGCGCATTGGGCAATATCTCCCACAGCATGATGTACCAGGGCGATTCACCCCGCGTCTGCGCCGCCGCAACATAGTCGCGCGTTTTGATGTCCATGACCAGGCCGCGCACGATGCGGAACACGCCCGGGCTGGAGGCGAACACCACCGCCACGAAGATGTTGAGCTGGTTGGGATCGATATGGATGATCTTGAACGGATCGGCATCGAAGACAAGGCCGGCATAGATCCAGCCGCCAACCACCAACGTCAGGCCAAGCAGGATATAGAGGCGGTCGGGTCGGTTCTTGTAGCGCGTCCAGAACAGCACGCTGAAGAAGATGATCGGAAATAGGAAGAACAGCCCGGCCATCGCGTAGGGGATCGGCGTGTCCATGATGCCCGGCGTCACCAGCAGGTAGAACAGCAGGATCACCGGGAAGGCCAGCACAAGGTTGGCGAGGAAGGACAGCACCGTATCGATCTTGCCGCCATAATAGCCGGCCGGCAGGCCGAGCGTTATGCCGACCATCAGTGCAAAACCGGTCGCCGCCGGCGCGATGATCAGCACGATCTGGCTGCCATAGACCATGCGGGAGAACACGTCGCGGGCGAGCTTGTCGCCGCCGAAATAATATACAAGTTTCGACGCCGGCTCGATCGCGCCCGGCAGCGCGTCCTTCATGATCGGCACTTGGGCGAGCGGATCGAAGGGCGAGATGGTCGACGCGAAGATCGCCGTAAACAGCCAGAACAGGCAGATGCCGACGCCAACGATGCCGACGCCGCTGTCGAAAAGCTGGCCGTAAAGGCCTAGCTTCTTCTTGTAGCCGAAGCTCGTCCCCATCACCAGGGCGAGAGCGATCCAGACCGGCCAGAAGCGGGTAAGCACGCCGAGTACGACGTTGAAGGCGCTGAGATATTCGACCTGCATCCGCCGGTCTCCTATTGAACTCTGATGCGCGGATTGAGGAACGCGTAGCCGACATCGGAGATGAGCTGTGTGATCAGGACGATAAACACCGAGACCAGCGAGCAGCCGAGCAGAAGATCGATGTCGTTGTTGCCGGCGGCCTCGACCAGCGTGTAGCCGAACCCCTGGTAGCGGAACATCACCTCGACGATGACGACGCCGGTGAGCAGCCAGGGAAACTGTAGCATGATGACCGTGAACGGTGCGATCAGCGCGTTGCGCAGAGCGTGCTTTATCACCACGCTGCCGAAGGAGAGGCCCTTGAGCCGGGCGGTGCGGATATACTGTTGCGTCATCACCTCGACCATCGAGGCTCGGGTCATGCGGGCGATGTAGCCGATGCCGTAGATCGCCAGCGTCATCACCGGCAAGGTGAAATTGTAGAAGGTGATGCCCTGGCTGGCCGAGGCCGCCGAACCGTTCAGTACGCCGAGCCAGGAGGCGAAGATGACGGTGAAGATGACGCCCGAAACATATTCGGGCGTCGCCGTCGAGGCGATCGAAGCCACCGACAATGTACGGTCGGTGCGTGAGCCCTCGCGCATGCCGGCGAGGATGCCAATCAAAAGCGAGATCGGCACCATTACGGCCAGCACGCAGAGCATCAGGATGCCGGTGGCACTGAGCGCCGGAAAGAGTTTCGAAGCGACCGTCGTCTTGAACTTGGTCGAGCAACCGAAATCGCCTTGCAGGATGCCGGAGAATGTCGGCACGACCGGATCGTTGCAGAAGGAGAAACGCTGCGCCGGCTTGCCGGTCGCCGGGTCGGTAACCGGCTGCTTGGGCACCACACCCAGCCATTGGCCATAGCGGACAAAGAAATTCTGCCGATAGCCATGGTTGACCAGCCAAGCTTCAAGCTGCTCGGCCGAGGTGTGCATTTCGGTCTGGCTGATCGCCAGCTTTTTCAGATTGGGCCCGAGATTGACCAGGAAAAAGACGATCATCGTCAGACACAGCATCGTCAATGCCATGGTGCCGAGACGCCTGATTACGAAAGAAAGCATGGCGGTCCCCTGCCGGTCGGGTTGGGGGTTCGAACCGGTTTGCAAGCCGTGCCCTGCCGTCAGCGGCAGAACAAGCCTTCAGACCAGTCCCAGATGCAATACCCTTTTTATTGCAGACCCAGGCCGAAGAGTCCGCAACTTTTTGCTGCGCCGACTTCCGGTCCAAGGACCATGCAAAGAGCGAGGGAAAGGGGCGAGACGCCCCTTTCCGGATCGTCCGGTCAGGCCTGTTCGAGCCAGACCTTGCCGTAGTCACGCTCGAAGGTCGGGTGCATCTTGTAGTTCTGCACCGCCTTGACCGAATGGCTGTAGAGCTTGCGCCAATAAGGCTGGATGATAATGCCGGAATCCTGCAGGATCTGCTCGATATCCTTCATCATTTCCTTGCGCTTGGCGGCGTCGGCAACTGCCAGCGCAGCGTTGAGCTTGGCGTCCCACTCCGGATTCGACCAGGCCGTCTCGTTCCAGGCTTCACCTGTGCGATAGCCGATCGCCAGAACCTGGACGCCGAGCGGCCGCATGTTCCAGTTGGTCATCGACAGCGGATACTTCGTCCAGTCGTTCCAGAACGTCGAACCCGGCAGCACCGTACGCTTCACCTTGATGCCGGCGTCGCGCATCTGCGCGGCGATCGCATCGCCTGTGTTCTTGTGCCAATCCTCGTCGACCGTGATCAGCTCGTGCTCGAAATCGGCCTGGCCGGCTTCCGCCATCAGCGCCTTTGCCTTGGCCGGGTCGCGAGCAACCTTCGGCAATTCGTAGTATTCCGGATGGATCGGGGCGACATGGTGGTTTTCGGCAACCGTGCCGGCATTGCCGTAGCCGAGCTGGAGGACGACATTGTTGTCGACTGCGAGCTGCAGGGCGTTGCGAACCTTCTGGTCGCCGTAAGGCTTGTTGGTCACATTGGTGCGACAGACGATCGTCGACGCGGTGACGATCTCCGACTTCACCAGGTCCATGCCGTCGAGGATCGACACATAGTCGGCTGACGTTTCGAAATTGGTATGGACTTCGCCAGCTTCGAAAGCGCTGACCATCGCCGCCGGATCGGTGCCGTAGTCGATGAACTCGATGCCGTCGAGGAAGACGTCACCATCCCACCATTTGTTGTCTTCGCGGCGCTTGTAGACCACTTTCTGGCCGACATCGTAGGAGACGAGCTCGAACGGCCCGGTGCCGATCGGGCAGGACTTGAAGTCGCCGCCTTTTTCGTCGAACGTCTTGTGGACAATGAGGCCGGGATAGTCGCACACGTTGGGAATGAGGGCGATATCCGGCTTGCTGAGCGTCAGCTTGATCGTGTGGTCATCGACCTTGGTCACCGCGCTCTCATCCAGCTTGTCGTCCTTGACCAGAGAACCGAGGCGACCGGGCATGGAATTGCCTTCGGCCTTCTTGTCGGCCCAACGCTTGAGGTTGAAGATGACGTCGTCTGCGGTGAACGGATCGCCGTTGTTCCAGGTGACGCCCTTGCGCACATGCAGCGTGTATTCGGTAGCGTCGTCATTCACGTCCCAGCTCTCCAGCAGATAGGGGCGGAATGTATATTCGGTTGTATATTTGACCAGCGGCTCGAGCGCCTGACGCTCGGCATTGGCGATTTCCGACCAGTCGGACTTGCGCGGATCCTTCGGATCCTTGATCCATTGCGCGACCTTCAATACGCCGCCTTTCTTGCCCTGGACCTCTTCCGCCCTGGCCGGCGTCGGGTCTGCAAGGCCAAGCATGCCATAGGCCATCGCCGTCGACGCGCCGAAGACGCTGGCGAGAGCCAGAAATTCGCGACGATCCATCTTGCCTGCCTTGGCGTCTTCGGCCATGGCTAGGATGTGATCGGGAACGCGGTCGCCGTTACTCTTGTAGATCGTCATGACTAACTCCCATTGTTGGCTTTCTGCCTTTTAACATTCCGCATTCGCGCCATGATGTCAAAGACGGCGCGGATTGGGAACATGCTAAGGAATGTGCAACTTTGAAAGCAGGGCGGTTCGCGCGATAACGACAGTCTTGGCGCAAATTTGCTACTGCGCCAGGGATTTCGTCCGAAATCTCAACGGGCGATTAAACTGGGACATTCGCCGCTGCGCCGCTCGTTCTTCGGAGACCAACTGTCCTGCGCGAACGGCCTGTTTCAATATTCTCGTTCGTAGAAAACACCGCCTTTGGCTTCGCCGGCGTCGGTTGCCTCACCACGCAGCTTGACGCCGCGCCCAACGTCGAGATCGACGGTTGCCTTGCCCGAACCCGGCCTATCGCCCTTCTGGATCGTCACGTAGGTGCGGTCGTTGAGATACTTGCCCGCCGAGACGGCGGTGCCGCCCTGTTCGTCGGTGATTACGTCGAGATCGTCGACGCCGATCGCGCTGCGCAGGTTCTGCAGCAGGGAGGTCGAGCCGCCGACGCCGGCCAGTTGTCCGGCAGCCTCGGCAAGCTGCGCGATCTGCAGCGGCGACAGGTTCGACATCGAACGGCCGAAGATCAGCTGCGCCAGCACCTCGTCCTCCGGCAGCGCAGGTACCGAGGAGAAGCTGAATTTCGGGTTGTTCGCCTCGCCCGACACCACGATGGTCACGGTGGCGCTGGTCGTCTTCGATTGCGCCGTAAGGTTGAGGTAGGGCACCAGAGAGCCGGAGAAGCCGACTGTGCCTTCGGTGAAGGTCAGCCGCTTGGCAAGGATCGTCAGCCGCCCGCGCCGCAAGGTGAAGGTGCCGATCGCCTGGGGTGACGATGCCGGACCGGTCAGCCGCAGCGAACCGCCGAGCTCGGCGTCGACACCCCTGCCCTGGATGAAGATCTGGCTCGGCGCATTGACCGTGACGTCGAGGTTGAGGCCGCTGCCTCCACTGCCGTTGCTTGCTGCGGCCGGGCGCAACGCCTTGTCCTGCGCACGCACGGCGGCCGGCGCATTCTTGTGCTTGACGTTGAGCTCGGCCAGCGAACCGGGCAGCTTTTCGGGTACGGTGATGACGGTCTTGGCCAGATTGACGGTACCGGAAATCACCGGCGCGGAGGTGAGCGGTCCCTTGACGGTCAGGTCGCCGCCAAGATTGGCGGTGACCACCTTGCCGTCGGTATAGCGGCCGTCGACGAGCTTGATCGACAGATCGGCCGGAAAGCCCTTAGCCGGATCGATGCCGACGGTGCCGCTGGCCGAAAGGCTGCCGCGCGTCGACGGCGTGCCGGTCAGGCGATTGATCCTTGCCACGCCGCCACCGATGGCGACGTCGGCAGTGATGTCGTTGATCGCAAGCCCCGAGCGCGCGTCGAGCAGGCGGGCGCCTGACGTGCGGACTGTGCCTGAGATCACCGGCGACGTCGCCGGGCCGCGCACCTGCAGATCGACGTCGGCCGTGCCGCTCAAGGACAGGCCTTGTGCGGCGAGTGTCCTGGTGAGAAAGGCGAACGGCACCTTGCCGGAAAAATTGAGATCAAGGGTGGGCGCGCCTGATGTCGTCATCGTGCCGCCGCCCTTGAGGCCGAGGCCAGCGGCATCGCTCATGTTGGCGTCGAACGTCAGTCTGTTGCCCGAATACGTACCTGAGGATGAAACGCCCATGCCGCCGAAACCTGCACCACGGGTCTGCGACGTCTGAACGCCTGCGGCGTCAATCTTGAAGGCAACGGCCGGATTGGCCGGCACGCCCGTCACCTTCACAGTGCCCGAGATGGAACCGGCGGCATCGAGGCCCGGCGAAAAACTGTTGGCTATCGAGATCGGTACGCGCGCCAGCGTCGCGTTGAGGTCGAGCGCTTGCCCAGCCTTGCCCGTGACCGTCGCCGTGCCGCCGCCGAGGTTGAGCACCAGCCTGTCGAGGCTGGTCACTCCATTAGCGATGTTGATGGTCGAGGCCTGGGCGATGGCCGCCTTGATGCCGCGGATGGTCGCCTCGCCGGAGGCAAGTTCGACCGTCGTCGTACCCTTGACTGCCTTGACCCGGCCGGCGGCCTTCAGCGGAATATCCTTGACGGAGGCGCCACCGGAAAAGCCGGTCCATTCGCCGTCGCGCTTGAGATCGACGTTGACGCCCCGAATAGCCGTGCCGCCGGAAGTTACGCTCTCGGCACGGATTTTGCCCGAGATCACCGGTGCCGCCAGATAGTTGGCGATCAGCGCATCGATGCTCACGGCCTTGGCCGAGACATCGCCGCGCGAGATCGAGGCCGTTGTCGCCTTGACGGCGACCTGTGGCACGGTGCCCGCCTTGGAGAAGGCGATCGTGCCGCGTACATCGCCATCGGCCTTTTCCAGTGCCAGGGCCGCAAGCGGACCGATATCGGGCAGGTCGAGTGCCACGGTGCCGGCTGGCACAAAGGCATCGTCGAGCGCCAGGTCGCCGGAGACACGGTTCTTGCCGAGCGACAGCAAAAGCCCGTTGATGGCGCGTTTGCCGTCCGATGTCGCCAGCACAGCGCTGCCCTGCAGCGGTTGGCCGCCGACATTTCCGGTGAGTTGCACATTCGCAGCCGGGTTGGCGGCATCAGCCTTGCCGGTGGCGGTGAGCTTCAGCCCGGTGATCTCGCGTGCGGCCACCGAAAGCTTGTCGCTGTTGACAGTCAGCGACAGATCCGGCGCGGTGCTGGCGCCTTGCGCATTCAGCGCGAAAGAAATGGCGCCTTGAGCGTCCTTGGATAGCAGCGAGACGTCGCCCAGCGCGCCTTTGACGTCGGCGCTGAGCTTGTTGTCGGCAAGGCTCGCCTGCCCGCCTGCCGTCAGCGAACCAGACGACAGCCTGACTGTGTTGGCGATGACATTGCCGTTGGCGTCACGCTTCAGCGCGGCACTGAATTGCGTTCGCTCGGCGAGCACGCCACGCACCGCCCCCGGCAGTGCCGCCGAGGCGGCGTCCGCCTTGACATTGAGGTCGATGGCGCCGTCGGCCAGCGAGACCCGCCCGTTGAAGCCGCTGTTCAACGCGTCGCTGGTCACCGTGCCGCTATCGACGACGATGGCATCGGCGGCAAGGCTGCCGGCGAGTTTGGCGGTGACCTTGCCGGCGATCAGCGGCGCGATGGTCGGATTGTCGAGGCCGATTTTTTCAGCGATCACCGAGCCGGAGATCGGCCCGCTCCGGGCTTTCACGTCGAAGCGGTCGGAGTGCAGCGCAAGCGTGATGCCCTCGATCTTAGCTAGATTGGTGGCGGCCGATGGCAGCGTCGCGGAGATGTCGAGCTTCGGCTGGGTGCCCTGCCCGGCCGCCTTCAACGACAGTGCCTGCAGCTCGAGCTTGATCGGGCTCGCCTTGCTGCCGAGCGACAGCGGCAGACTCGGGCCGGTGGATGCGAGGTCGAGCGAGAAATCGCTGGCGCCATTCGGATTGATGGTGCCGGCTGCCTTGCCGGAGATTTTCTCGCCGGCAAGCGTCGCCTGCTCGATGGCGAGGCCGCTGGCCGACGAGAAATGGCCTGCCGCATCGAGATTGAGCGGCCCGAGCCCAGCCTGCCGGGTCTGGCTGGTTTCGGCGCCGCTGAGCCGGGCGTTGAAGCGAATATCTGGGGCAGCCGACGATCCCGTGACCTGCGCGGTGCCGCTGAGCGCGCCCACGGCATCGAGGCCTGGTGAAAAATCATTGGCAAGTGCTGCCGGCAGCGCCGACAAGGTGGCAGCGAGATCGAGCGTCTGGCCAGCCGTACCCGACACAGCAACCGAACCGCCGCCGACACCGAGCGCCAGTTTCTCTATGCTCACCATGCCATTGGCGATTGTTAGCGCCGATGGCTGCGCGATAGCTGTCTTGATGCCGCGGATGGTCGCCTCGCCCGAGGCAAGCTCGATGCTGGTGGTGCCGTTCGCCACCCTGACCCGCCCGGACGCGCTGGCCGGAATGCTGGCGACCGTGGCGCCGCCGGTAAAGCCGGTCCAGTCGCCATTGCGCTTCAGGTCGACATCGATGCCGCTGATCACCGTGATTCCGGAGGTGATCGAGTCGGCCTTGATCTTGCCGGAGATTGCCGGTGCACTGAGATAATTGGCGACCAGCGCGTTGACAGCGATTGTCTTTGCCGCCAGTTCGCCGCGCGAGACCGCGGTGCTCGTCGCATCGATCGCGACCGTCGGCGCTCCGTCGTCGTTCGCAAAGCGGATGGTGCCGCGCACGTCGCCGGCTACCGTTTGGCCGGCAAGTCTGGCCAGCGGAGCAATATCGGCGGCATCGAGGGTCAACGTGCCGAGCGGCAGCAGGTTGTCGTCGAGCCCGAGGTCGCCGGAGACCCTGTTGTCGGCCAACGAGACGGCAAGTCCATTGATGGAGCGCTTGCCGTCGGTTGTTACCAGCGATGCCTTGAGGTCGAGCGGCTGGTCGTCGACCGAGCCGGTCAGCGAGACATCGGCGGCGGGACTGGCGATATCGGCCTTGCCGCTCGCACTCAGCTTGATCTGCTTCACAGCATGACCGGACGCCGTCAGGCTGTCGCTGTTGGCCGAAACCGAGAAATTCGGTGCGCTGCGCGCGCCGCTTGCGGTCAGCGCGAAACCGACCGCGCCGCCGACCTTGGCGCCGACCAGCGGCGACAGCACCGACACGTCGCCCAGCGTGCCTTTGATATCGGCCCGGATATCGGTGCCCTGCGCACTGGCGGTGCCGCTGGCGCTAAGCGTGCCTGAGGTGAGTTGCAATGCGTTGGCGGCGAACGCACCATCCGGGTCGCGTGTCGCGGTTGCGGAAAACTGCACGCGCTGGCCGAGAACCGAGCTGATCTGGGGCGGCAGCGCCGTCGAGGCCGCGTCGGCATTCATTTTGAGCGTCATCGACAGATCGGCAAGCGCTACTGTGGCCGTCACGGACGCATTGAGGGCGTCGCTGCGCAGCGTGCCTTCGTCGACGACGACCTGTTCCTTGCTGACCGAGCCGGCGAGACCGGCGCTGACCCTGCCCGTTACCAGCGGCGCCAAGGTCGCGACGTCGGTGTTCAGGCCGGCCGCCGTCAGCTTGATGGTGACGGGCCCGCTACGGTTCTGGATGTCGAAGCCGTCGGAATGCACTTGCCCGATCAGGTCGTCCACCCGCGTGCCGCCCGCCACCACCGAGACCAGCGACGCGCCGATATCCACCATCGGCGCCTTGCCATCGCCGAAAGCGCGGGCCGTGGCATCCTTGATCGCCACGGTTATCGGCTGCGCCTCGCTGCCGAGGCTGAGCACGATCGGCGGCCCCTTTGCGGCGAGCTTCACCGAAAGGTCGCTGGTGCCGTTCGGATCGACAATGCCAGCGGCGGTAGCGTGGATGGCGCCGCTGTCGATATTGGCGCGCTCGACATCGACGCCGCCGGCCGCGGTCGCTGTGCCGGCGAGGTCGAAGCTGGTCTTGCCGGCAAACAGCGGTTTCAGGGTTTCGGGCAGGAAGCGCTCGAATTCGCCATCGCCATTGGCCTCGACATAATGACCCTTGTCGGTGAGTTGATGGCGACCGGTAAGCTGGGTGACGATCCGGCCGTCGACAACGAAGGTCCCGATGCCATTCCAGTTGGCGAGCGGTCCGGTGCCGGAAACGACAATGTTGACCGGCGGCGCGCCCGGCAGGTTGAGCAGGTTGGCGATGATGCCGCCGGCCGGCTCGGATGCCTTAAGGTCGAGATCGAGTTTGTTGTCGGCCGGCGCGAAATGGGCTTTGGCGTCGACCATGCCTTGCTTGCCGTCATGGCGAACGATCTTGAGGTTGGTCTCGATCGCCAACGGTGAGGCGTCCGCCTTGAGTGCCCCCTTGGCTGCAAGTTCGGCGACACCGCTGCCGGCCAGAGCCTGCCCGAGCGCGATTTCGGGAAGGTCGAGTTGCCTGACGTCGATGGAAACCGGCAGCGTCGTCGCTCCGCCTTGGCTCGGCTGTGTACTGGCCACCGGCAGCCTTGCCAACTCGATACGCTCTGCCCCGATGCGATCGGCGCTGAAGCTCTTCGACAGGAGTGCCAGCGGCGACCAGTCGACGGCCACCTTGCGTGCCACCATCCAGGCGCCTTCGCGATCCTCCAGAACGACATGATCGACCCTCAGCGCGCCCGACCAGATGCCGTCGATGCCGACGACAGTGACCTTGCGATCACCGGTCGAGGCCATGGTCGAGATGATGCCGGCAAGGTTTTCGCGGCCGCCCTCGGTTTTGGTCAACACGACGAGCGCCCCCACCGCCGCTGCCGCGACGATGAGCAGCGTGTAGAAAAGGATACGGAGGATGCGCTTGAATATTGCCATCAGAATGCCTGGCCGATGCCGGCATAAATGCCGAAATGAGGATCGTCGGGGCCGCGGTTGAGCGGCACTGCCGCGTCGATGCGCAGCGGCCCGAACGCCGTCAGATAGCGCAAGCCTACACCCGCGCCGACCTTCATGTCTGAAAAATCGGGGACCTGCCTGGTCGACACCGTGCCGGCATCGACGAACGGCACGACGCCGATCTTGTCGGTGACGGCGATGCGCATTTCGACCGAGGTCTCGAAGAAGGAAAGCCCGCCGATCGGCTCTCCGTTGCTGTCCTTCGGGCCTATGCCTTGATAGGCATAGCCGCGCACCGAACCGCCGCCGCCTGAGTAGAAGCGTCGATCTGCCGGAACATCTTGAAGACCGGCGCCGATGATCGAGCCGATGGCGACACGTTCGGCGAAAACGAATTTCGAGGCCGAATCGAGCGACTGGTAGGCCGACCCCTCGCCCTTCAGCTTGACGAACGCAGCCCCGCTCAAAATGTCGTAGCTCGGCTCGCCATAGGCCAGCACCCTGAAGCCGCGGGTCGGATTGAGCTTGCTGTCGCGATTATCGTAGACATATTGCAGTGGAATGCTGGCGATCAGATAGGTGTGCTTGCCGAAAGCGTCGTGGATCCTCGAATAGTCCAGCGCGACTTGCGCGGAAACCGTCTGCTTCTTGTCGAGTTCGTAGGATAGGCCGGTGCTGCCCTTGACCGAGAAATGGTCGTAGGCGTCGGGGTGCTCCAAAACGGTATTGACGCTGGCAATGAATTTCGACGCCGGCCCGACGACGCCCGGCTTTTCGAACATGACGCCGGCATTGTAATTGAGCTGGGTCAAGTCGTTGCTGCCGATGCCGCTGATCTTGCCGTCGATGCGCAGCTTTTCGGCGCGGCCAAACAGATTGCGGTGCCCCCAATAGCCTTCGAGGCCCAGCCCTTCGGTATTTGAGAAGCTGCCGCCAATGCCGAAATAGCGTGGCTTGCGTTCGCTGACCTCGACACCGATCGGGATATTGCCCTCGGCGTCGAGCGCGTCGGCTTCCTTCACCGTCACGCTGTTGAAGACCTCGAGCCCGAGCAGCCGGTCGCGCGCATCGTCGATCTCATCGGGCGAATACTGGCGGCCGCGCTTCAGGCCGGTCATATATTCGGTGAAGTCGCGGTCGACCTTTTCGGTGCCCTCGACAGTGGTGTCGCCATAGCCGGCGACCGGCCCGGCCGCGACGGTGAGCGTCACGTCGAGCGTCGAACCGGCGTGCTCGGCGACGATCTCGCGGCCCGTCACCTTGGCCAGCGGCCTGCCTTCTTGCTTGAGTGCCCGCACGATCGCCGCCTCGGCCTTGAGCACGGCGCCCGAACTGGCGTCACCCCCGGCGATCAGGCCGAAATCGGCACTTGCCAGCCCCGCCGCATCGCCTTTCAGCCTGATGTTGCCAAGCGTGAATTTCGGCCCGGCCGCTATGCTGATCACCACCGGTATCGGCTGCGGACCCGAAAACTCGGCATCGGGCGGCAGATCGTCGAGCGGCTTGCCCTGAATAGTGATGGTGACGACACCCTCGTAGCGGGCGTCCGCGTAGAGCGCGGCGACAAGTTGCTCACGGTCGCTGCGCGCCTTGGCCAGCAGGCCGAGAGAACCGGATACCGGGTGTTCCTCGTCGGCCTTCAGCGCCGAGGCGTTTTCGAGCTTCTCGACGAGATCCTTGTCGGCGTCCGGCGCCTCGATCGTCACCGCATAGCGCAGCGGGTCGACGATATCGGCATCTTCGTCTTTGGATCCCCACAGCTTGATGCCGAAAATCTCGAAGGCTGCCGCACTTCCGGTTTCGGCAACAAGTGCCGTCGAGCACAACAATGCGAAAAGCAGGGCGCGCGAAAGCGCGCGCCGTGGCGCGGTTCCTCCCGACATCTGCCTTTCATACGCCGGCATTACGCTCCTAGCCTAACCCGCAAACCTAAAATTGGAATGAAGTTCTGAAGCACTCGTAAAGGGGCCACAATCCAATTGCTGAAATAGACAGGGCTTGGAACTCACACCTTCTGCGTCGCCGCAAGAAAGCGTGATCCCCTGTCCTATGGAGCTACTACCGGTCATCGGCCGGAAAGCAAACCGTTGGCAGGCGGATCCTGCCGCGTCCTGATGTTGACAAGCGCGACTGAAGCTTGAACATTTCTGGACGTAAGCACTTGTCTGGAGGGGTTTATGGCAATGCGCGCGGCTCGTGGTCTATCGATTCTTTTCCTTCTCTTTTTTGCCTGGAGCGGTGTCGCGCAAGCGGCCGAAGCCCGGCGGGTGGTGACATCGGACAATTCCGATTATTTCGGTTTCGATCTCAGATCCGACCAGAATGTCAGCCTCGACCAGTGCAAGACCACCTGCCTCGGCGACCCGGCCTGCCGCGCCTTCACCTACAACCTCAAGGCCAAATGGTGCTTCCTTAAATCCGATTACAATTCGTTGAAACCCTTCGGCGGCGCCGTCGCCGGCAAGGTCGTCAACATCGATGGCGATCCCGACATCGGCGCGCCACCCGAACTCGCCTTCTTCCCCAACTGGATGGCCGACCAGGCCCAGCAGTACCGCAACAAGCTCACTAGCCCGACCTACGTCAAGCCGACCGAGGGGCTGACGGCGCTGAGGGCCGCCGCCGAACAGTCGGCGCTGACGGGCGATCATCGCTCGGCCATGAACAAATACGAGGCGGCGGTTTCGGTGTTGCCTGATGATGGCCAGCTCTGGCTCGAGCTGGCGCGCGAAACGCTTGCCGTCCATCCGACCGCCAACAGTTCGGAGCCGTCGACGCTGCCGGCGAACGCCACTTCCGCCGCCTTCAACGCCTACAAATTGCTGCGCACCACAAAGACGCGCGCCGACGTGCTGGCCCTGCTCGGGGACGGCCTTGATCGCCGCGATCTCTACAGGCCGGCCCTGCAGGCCTACGAGGCGAGTCTCGCTCTCGTCAATTCGCCGGGAGTCAGGGCCGCCTACCAGGATCTCAAGGCCCGCAAGGGGTTCCGCGTCATCGATCATACCGTCGATGCCGACACCAGCGCGCCACGCATCTGCGCGCAGTTCTCCGAGGAACTGGTCAAGACCGGCGTCGATTACTCGCAGTTCGTTACCGTCGACAACGCCGCTCCCAAGGGCGTCGACGCCAAGGACAAGCAGATCTGCGTCGAAGGGCTCGAGCACGGCCAACATTATGACGTGACCTTCCGCGCCGGTCTGCCGGCCGCCATTGGCGAGGTCACCGCGGCACCGGTGGTTCTGTCGATCTACGTGCAGGACCGCGCGCCTTCGGCCCGCTTCACCGGCGACAGCTTCGTGCTGCCCGCCGGCGCACGCCGCGGCATACCGGTCGTCACCGTCAACATGAATGCCGCCGAAATGAAGCTCTTCCGCATCGGCGACCGCTCGCTGGCCCAGCTTCTGTCGGGATATCAGTTCCTGCGCCAACTCGACGGCTACGATATTTCGAACATCTCCGAACAGATGGGCGAGCCGGTCTGGCAAGGCCAGCTCGACATCGCCAACGACCTCAACAAGGAAGTCACCACCTCCTTCCCCATCGACGAGGCGTTGCCGAAGCGCAAGCCCGGCGTCTATGTGCTGACCGCACAAGCCGTCGACGATCGCAGCGACGACTATGATTCGCACGCCACGCAATGGTTCGTCGTCTCCGATATCGGCCTGTCGACCTATACCGGACAGGATGGGCTGAATGTCTTTGCCCGTTCGCTCGCAACCGCCAGACCGATCGCCGGCGCCGAGCTGACGCTGCTGGCCAGAAACAATGAAATCCTCGGCACCGCGACCACCGACGCGGAAGGGCGGGCGGTGTTCAATCCCGGCCTGACGCGCGGCGACAGCGGCATGGCCCCGGCCGTGCTGATGGCCAAACAGGGCGACGACGATTTCGTCTTCCTCGATATGGGCCGGGCCGGCTTCGACCTGTCCGACCGTGGCGTCGCCGGACGGCCGGCACCTGGCGCGCTCGACGTCTATGCCTGGACCGAGCGCGGCATCTACCGCGCCGGCGAAGATGTCCATGTCGCGGCCCTTGCCCGCGACAGTGCCGCCAAGGCGGTCGAGAATCTGCCGCTGACCTTCATCTTCTCGCGGCCCGACGGCGTCGAGGACCGCCGCATCGTCAGCGATGGCGCATCGGCCGGCGGTCACGCGGTCGACCTGCCGCTGGAACCCAACGCCATGCGCGGCACCTGGACGGTGGCGATCCATACCGATCCCAAGCAGGCGGCAGTCGCCAGCCAGATGTTCCTGGTCGAGGACTTCGTACCGGATCGCATCGAGTTCGACCTGTCCTCCGACAAGCAGGAGATCGCCCAGGGCGAGACCGCCAACATCACCGTCGACGGCCGCTTTCTCTACGGCGCGCCGGCGGCGGGCCTCGCGCTCGAAGGCGAATTGACGCTGTCGACCGGCCGCGACTGGGACCGCTTCAAGGGCTATTCCTTCGGTCTGGCCGACGAACAGTCGGCCGAACCGACGGTGACGCCCTTCACCGGCCTGCCGGTGGTCGGCGAGGACGGCAAGGCGACCTTCCCGGTTTCCGTCGATCAATTGCCATCCACCACCAAGCTGGTCGATGCAAAGGTCACGGTCAGGATGCGTGAAACCGGCGGCCGTGCGATCGAGCGCTCGCTGAACATCGGCATACGCCCGCAGGGCCACATGATCGGCATCCGCCCGGATTTCGACGACGACGAGGTGCCGCAAGGCGGCACGGCCAAGTTCAGCCTGATCGCTGTCGACCCAGACGGCAAGCGTGAGGCGCTGAAGGGCGCGCAGTGGTCGCTGGTCAAGGTGGAGCGTAGCTACCAGTGGTACCGCTCGAGCAACTCCTGGAACTATGAGCCGGTCACCTTCACCAAGGCGGTGGCCAACGGCCAGGTCGACCTGAGCACCGATGGCGAGGCGACGGTGTCGCTGCCGGTCGACTGGGGCCGCTACCGGCTCGAGATCGAGACAGCGGATCCGGAAGGCCCGGCCACCAGTTACGAGTTCGACGCCGGCTGGTATGTCAGTTCCACCACCACCGAAACGCCCGACGGCCTCGAGATCGCCCTCGACAAGGATACCTATGCGGCGGGTGAAGTGGCCAAGCTCAAAGTGTCGCCGCACTTTGCCGGCGAGCTGCTCGTCACCATCGGCGCCGACAAGCTCCTGAAGACCGTCACCGCCAGCGTGCCGGCCGGCGGCAGCACCGTCGATATCCCGGTCGGCGACGACTGGGGTGCCGGCGCCTACGTCACGGCAACGCTGTTCAGGCCGGGCGATGCGCAAGAGACACGCATGCCGGCGCGCGCCATCGGCGTCAAATGGCTGAAGCTCGATCCCGGCTCGCGCAAGCTTGCCGTCAGCCTGGCGCCGCCGGACAAGACCATGCCGCGCCAGCAGCTGTCGATCCCGGTCGCCGTTGCCGGCGTGCAGCCCGGCACCAACGCCTATGTCATGATCGCGGCCGTCGACGTCGGCATCCTCAACCTGACCAACTACAAGGTGCCGGATCCGGAGAACTGGTTCTTCGGCCAGCGCATGCTCGGTCTCGAGGTTCGCGACATCTATGGCCGGCTGATCGACGGCTCGCTGGGCACAACCGGTAAGCTGCGCACCGGCGGCGATGGCGCCAACATGCAATCGCAAGGCAGTCCGCCGACCGAAAAGCTGGTCGCCTTCTTCTCCGGCCCGGTCCAGCTCGATGCCGACGGCAAGGCGCGGATCGACTTCGACATTCCGCAGTTCAACGGCACCGTGCGCGTCATGGCCGTCGCCTGGACCAAGGAGGCCGTCGGCCATGCCCAGTCCGACGTCATCGTGCGCGATCCGGTGGTGATCACCGCCGGCCTGCCGCGCTTCCTGGCGCCCGGCGATTCCGCCGTCATGCGGCTCGACGTCTCCGACACCGACGGCCCCGCTGGCGACTACAAGCTGACCATCGACACGACGGGCGACCTGTCTACCGGCAGTGCCGCCTTGCCTGAAAAGCTGACGCTGGCCAAAGGCAAGCGGCAGACACTGACCGTACCATTGATTGCGCAGACTGCGGGCAACGCCTCGATCACCATCAAGCTTGCGCATGCCGACGGCACCGCCGTCGAGCAGACGCTCTATGTGCCGGTGCGCCCGGCGCAACTGCCGGTGACCACCCGCATGGTCGTCGACCTCAAGGGCAATGGCGGCGCGCTGCGCGTCGACAAGGAACTGCTGGCGGCAAGCCTGCTCGATGGCGCTTCGGTCAGCGTCGGGGTTTCGCAGGCGGCTGCCTTCGATGTGCCGTCGCTGCTGATGACGCTCGACCGCTATCCCTATGGTTGCGCCGAACAGACCACCAGCCGCGCCATGCCGCTTCTCTACGTCAACGAGATGGCTTCCGGCATCGGCATGGCCAGCGACCCCGATCTGCATGGCCGCGTCCAGGACGCCATCTACAAGGTGCTGAGCTACCAGGCCTCGGCCGGCAGCTTCGGCCTGTGGGGTCCGGGTTCCGGCGATCTGTGGCTCGACGCCTATGTCACCGATTTCCTGACCCGAGCACGCGAGCAGAAATACGACGTGCCGGCTCTGGCGATGAACCAGGCGCTGAGCAATCTGCAGAACGCGATCGGCTACGATCAGGACGTCCAGGATCGCGGCAGCGAGATCGCCTATGCGCTTTATGTGCTTGCCCGCAACAAGAAGGCCTCGGTCGGCGATCTGCGTTATTATGCCGACACCCAGCTCGAAGCCTTTACCAGCCCGATGGCCGTTGCCCAATTGGCGGCGTCTCTCGCGCTCTACGATGACACCCAGCGCTCGGAGGCAACCTTCCAGGCCGCGCTGCAGCTGGCCAAGTCGACGCCCGAGTATGACTATTACCGGTCCGACTATGGCTCGCCACTGCGTGACGGCGCGGCGATCCTGGCGCTTGCCGCGGAAAGCAAGCCGGTGCCGACCATCGTGCCGGCGCTGATCCAACTGGTGACCAGGGAACGCGCCGACGCCAGGTGGACCAGCACGCAGGACGAGTCCTGGATGCTGCTGGCGGCCCGCGCGCTGAAGGCCGGCAATGATTCGATCGCGCTGACCGTCAACGGCGCACCGCACGCCGGCGGTTATTCGGACCAGATCGCCGGCAGCGACCTGGCCGACAGTCCGCTGACCATCGTTAATACCGGCAGAAATCCGCTGCAGGCGGTCGTCACCACCGTGGCCTCGCCGATCCAGCCTCTGCCGGCCGGCGGCAATGGCTTTACCATCAGCCGTACCTACTACAGGCTCGACGGCACAGAGGCCAACGTGACGGAGGTCAAGCAGAACGAACGCTATGTCGTCGTGCTCAAGGTTTACGAGCAGAACACCTGGCCTTCGCGCCTGCTGATCACCGACCTGTTGCCGGCCGGCTTCGAGATCGACAATCCGGGCCTGGTTTCCAGCGCCCAATTGACGAACTTCTCCTGGCTGGCGCAGACCGATGCCGCCCATCTCGAATTCCGCGACGACCGTTTCGTTGCGGCATTCAATCCGAACGACGGCGACGGCGACCGCAATATCACGCTCGCCTACGTCGTGCGCGCGGTGACGCCGGGCACCTACGCCCACCCGGCAGCAACGATCGAGGACATGTACCGGCCGCAATATTCGGCCCGCACCGCCACCGGCATGATGGAGGTCAAGGCGCCGTAAAGGCACCGTTGGTGACGATCATGAACAGAACGCTGGTGCTGCCCCTCATCCGCCTGCCGGCACCTTCTCCCCGTACAGTGACGGGGAGAAGGGGACTGTCGCGATCGTCGGCACCTGTTTTTCAACGTTGGAAACTGGCGAAAGCCTCGATGCAGGCTCCTTTCTCCCCGTCACTATACGGGGAGAAATGCCCGGCAGGGCAATGAGGGGCAGCGCCATGTTCTCAAGAAAGCTCCTTCACCGCACCGCCATCGCAAGCATCTCCTTCGCCGGTCTCGCTGCAATCACCGCCGCCGCCCTCTGGCAGCTCGACCGCGCTTTTCCGCCGCCGCTGCCGATTGCGCTGACGGTCTCGACCGAAGTGCAGGACCGTGACGGCCAGCTGTTGCGCGCCTTCGCCACGCCGGACGGCTACTGGCGGCTCGCTACCAGCCTGGACCAGGTCGACAAGCAGTTCGTAGACATGCTGGTCACCTATGAGGACAAGCGCTTCTGGGATCATCAAGGCGTCGACGTGCTGGCACTGGCGCGTGCCGCCGGCCAGTTCGCGACCAGCGGCCATATCGTCTCCGGTGGTTCGACGCTGTCGATGCAGCTCGCGCGGCTGATCGAACCGCGCGACAGCCGCAGCCTCGGCTCGAAGATCAAGCAGATGCTGCGCGCCGTCCAGATCGAACGGCGGCTTTCCAAGCGCGAGATCCTGGAACGCTATCTGACGCTGGCGCCCTATGGCGGCAATCTCGAAGGTGTGCGCGCCGCTTCGCTCGCCTATTTCGGCAAGGAGCCGAAGCGGCTGACGGTCTCGGAGGCGGCCCTGCTCGTCGCGTTGCCGCAATTGCCGGAAAAGCGGCGCCCCGACCGCAACCTCGACGTCGCCCATGCGGCCCGCGACCGCGTGCTGACCCGCATGGTCTCGGCGGGCCTGCTCGGCGAACGCGAGGCCGCGCGAGCCGCGCTCGACGATGTGTCGGGGCTGCGGCGCACCTTGCCGGCACTCGCTGCCCATGCGGCCTATGCGATGCTGCCCAAGGCAATCCCCGGCCAGAAGCTGCAACTGACGATCCGCAAGAGTGTCCAGGAAGGGCTGGAGCAGGTGGCCAAGGATGCCGCCGCCAGGCTCGGCCCTCGCCTCTCGGTGGCCATGGTGCTGGCCGATTCCCGCACCGGCGATATCCTTGGCGAGGTCGGCTCCGCCGATTTCTTCGATGCCAGCCGTTCGGGCTGGATCGACATGACCAAAGTCGTTCGCTCGCCTGGCTCGACGCTGAAGCCGTTCATCTACGGCCTCGCCTTCGAACAAGGCCTGGTGGCGCAGGAGACGCTGATCGAGGACAGCCCAGCCGATTTCTCCGGTTACCGGCCGAAGAACTTCGACATGGGCTATCAGGGCGATGTCAGCATCAGGCAGGCGCTGCAATTGTCGCTCAACGTGCCGGCGATCCGCGTGCTCGACGCGGTCGGCCCGGCTCGGCTGATGGCGCGCTTTCGCCAGGCCGATGTGACCCCTATCCTACCCGTCAACGAAGCGCCCGGCCTGGCGATCGGCCTCGGCGGCGTCGGGGTGACGCTGCGCGACCTGGTTCAGCTCTATACCGGGCTTGCCAATGGCGGCAAGGCACACACGCTGCATGACGGCACCGAGCCGGCGAATGCCGAACGCTCAACCACCACCATCCTCGATGATCAGGCGACCTGGCAGATCACCGACATCCTGTCGGGCGTCAAGCCGCCCCAGGGTGCCGCCCAACGCGGCATCGCTTACAAGACCGGCACCTCCTACGGCTATCGCGACGCCTGGTCGGTCGGCTTCGACGGCCGCTATGTGCTCGGCGTGTGGGTCGGCCGCCCCGACGCCGGCGCGGTGCCCGGCCTGTCCGGCTACATCTCGGCAGCGCCCATCCTGTTCGAAGGCTTTGTCCGTTCCGGCCTGGCCGCCGTGCCGCTGCCAAGCCAGCCGTCCGGCGTCCGGCGTCCGAAGCGCGAGGAGCTGCCGGTGACGCTGACGCGCTTCGGCGTCGGCACCGATGGGCTGGTGCAGGCGACGCCGACCGAACCTGCGCCAACCATCATCTTTCCGCCCGACGGTGCCCGCGTCGATCTCGACACTTCCTCGGCCGACGCCTCGCCGCTGGTTCTCAAGCTGCAAGGCGGCCGCGCACCATTCCGCTGGTTGGCCAACGGCAAGCCGCTGGTCGGCATCGACCGGCGGCGCACCGCGACCTGGCAGCCGGACGGCGCCGGCTATTCGACCCTGACCGTGATCGACGCGGCGGGACGCGCGGCCAGCGTGAAGGTTTTTGTTGAATAGACGGCGCCAAGCGATTAACTGAATTGGTTTTCCATAGGTCGGCGGATAGCAGGATATTCACCCATGCCTGTTCCGAGGCACCCCCCTCTGGCCTGCCGGCCATCTCCCCCGCAAGGGGGGAGATCGGATGTCTCCATCGTTTTCGCCAATCACCAAGGTTGGAGAGCAAGCGAGGTGGCGGAGCTGCCAATCTCTCCCCTTGCGGGGGAGATGGCCGGCAGGCCAGAGGGGGGTGTGCCGAAGCGCGCCCTGCAAAAGATTGCCGCGGTCCTTGCCACGTTGTTCGCAATCATCCTCTCCGCCTCCGCCGCTGACCTCCCGGCCGGTTTCGTCCGCCTTGCGGACATCGACCCGACGATCCGGCAGGATATCCGCTATGCCGGCCTCGAAAATTTCCTGCATCGCAAGGTAAGCGGTTACGATGCGCCGGTATGCGTCCTCACTAGGCAAGCGGCGCAAGCGCTTTCGGGAGTGCAGAAAGTGATTGCTGCCGAAAGGCTGACGCTGGTCGTGTTCGACTGCTACCGCCCTGCACGGGCTGTCACCGACATGGGTGAATGGACAAAAACGGGCGGGCCACCGGACCCGCAATGGTACCCGAAGATCAAGCGCAAGGATCTCATCGCCAAGGGCTATATCGGCGAACTGTCCACCCATTCGCGCGGATCGACGGTCGATGTCGCGATCGCGCCAGCCGATCGCAAGAGCGCTCCGAAACCGGCCTGCGGCGCGACCGATGCCGACACGCTCGATTTCGGCACGGGTTTCGACTGTTTCGATCCGGCGAGCGAAACGGCTCACCGACCGATAGCCAGTGGAGCGGCGGCAAACCGCAAAAAACTTGTCGAGGCGATGCGCGCCGGCGGCTTCAAGAATTACGCGCGCGAATGGTGGCACTTCACGCTGGAGAACGAGCCGTTTCCAAGGGAGCGCTTCAACTTTCCCGTTACCGCCGAATAGCCAGCCGAACCTTCGGACGCGACGCAGCCATTGCCGAAGAGCTGGCCGTCTCTAGTTAATCGCGTCGGGAGCGCGGTCGGTCCATGCGGGGAAAATAGTTCCTCGCATCGCCGAAACTAGGCGAAAAATTGCTTCAATGAGCCAAAAAAGGCAACATTGAATGCATCTAAATTCTATCAATTCGGTAGATTTGGCGCGAGTTCAACGGAGGCGGAAATGACCAAACCTCATTTCAGGAAACTGCTCGGCGCACTGGTCGCCACATCTGTCCAGTTCGGCACGCTCGGTTTCGCGTTTGCCGACACCACCATTCTCAACGTGTCCTATGATCCGACGCGTGAGCTCTACAAGCAATTCGACGAGGCCTTCATTGCCCACTGGAAGGCCGAGACAGGCGAGACGGTCACCGTCCAGCAGTCGCATGGCGGGTCGGGTGCCCAGGCCCGCGCCGTGATCGACGGGCTCGACGCCGACGTGGTGACGCTGGCGCTCGAAGGCGACATTAACGCGATTGTCTCGAAATCGAAGAGGATCAATCCCGACTGGCGGACGAAATTCGAAAACAATTCCGCGCCCTACACCTCGACCATCATCTTTCTCGTCCGCAAGGGAAACCCCAAAGGCATCCATGACTGGAGCGATCTGGTCAAGGACGATGTCCAGGTGATCACACCCAATCCGAAGACCTCCGGTGGCGCGCGCTGGAACTATCTCGCCGCCTGGGCCTACGCCAGCGCCAAGGATGGCGGCGACGAGGCCAAGACCAAGGAATTCGTCGGCAATCTCTATGCGCATGTCCCGGTTCTCGACACCGGTGCGCGCGGCGCCACCGTGACCTTCGCGCAAAAAGGGCTGGGCGACGTGCTGCTCGCCTGGGAAAACGAGGCCTATCTGGCGCTCGACGAGTTCGGCGCCGACAATTTCGATATCGTCTACCCGCCGACCTCGATCCTGGCCGAGCCGCCGGTCGCCGTGGTCGACGCCAATGTCGACGCCAAAGGCACGCGCAAAGTTGCCGAAGCCTATCTGAGCTATCTCTATTCCAAGGAAGGCCAGACGATCATCGCCAAGAACCATTATCGCCCTTCGAAGCCGGACCTGGTACCGGCGGAGGACCTGGCCAAGCTGCCTGAGATCAAGCTGATCACCATCGACGACCCGCTTTTTGGCGGCTGGAAGAAGGCACAGCCTTATCATTTCGGCGATGGTGGTATATTCGACCAGATCTACAAGCCGGCCCAGTAGCATTTAGATCAGGACGACATGACCACAGCACCCGCCAAGGCGGGGTGGCGGTTCAGACAGCCGAGCGTCATTCCGGGTTTCGGATTGACGCTCGGCTTCTCGCTTGCCTACCTCACCCTCATCATCCTCATTCCGCTGTCCGGGCTGATCTGGCGCTCGGCGGCGCTCGGCTGGACCGACTTCTGGGCGATCGTCACCGACCGCCGCACCATCAACGCGCTTGAAATCAGCTTCGGCACCGCTTTCATTGCCGCCGCCGTCAACGTCGTCTTCGGCACGATCGTCGCCTGGGTGCTGGTGCGCTACAGCTTTCCAGGCCGCCGCATCGTCGATGCCATGGTCGACCTGCCCTTCGCGCTGCCGACGGCGGTTGCCGGCATCGCGCTGACCACGCTTTACGCACCGAACGGCTGGATCGGAAGCCTGCTGACGCCGCTCGGCATCAAGGTCGCGTATACGCCGCTCGGCATCGTCATCGCGCTGGTCTTCATCGGCCTGCCTTTCGTCGTGCGCACCGTGCAGCCGATCATGGAGGAGATCGACAAGGAGGTAGAGGAAGTGGCCGCCACGCTCGGCGCCAATCGCTTCCAGATCATCAGCCGCGTTCTGCTACCCGGACTGGCGCCTGCTATCGTCACCGGTTTCGCGCTGGCCTTCGCACGCGGCGTCGGCGAGTACGGTTCCGTCATCTTCATCGCCGGCAACCTGCCCTTCAAATCCGAGATCGCGCCGCTTCTGATCGTCATCCGGCTGGAGGAATATAACTACGCCGCGGCGACCGCGATCGCGGCGATCATGCTGGCGCTGTCCTTCGTGATGCTGCTGGTCATCAACCTGGTGCAGACCTGGAGCCGCAAGCGCTATGGCTGACCCGGAGATCAAATCCTACGCGCCGCACCACGAGAGCCAGTCGCCGGCAGTGACCGAAAGTCGCACGGCGAGAACCGTGCTGATGATCGTGACCTTTGCCTTCCTCGGCATTTTCCTGCTCCTGCCGCTGATCATCGTCTTCAAGGAAGCTTTCGCCAAAGGCATCGAGGCCTACACACAGGCGCTGGGCGAACCGGACACGCGCTCGGCGATCCGCCTGACGCTTCTGGTGGCGGCGATCTCGGTGCCGCTCAACGTCGTCTTCGGTATTTCCGCCGCCTGGGCGATCGCCAAGTTCGAGTTCAAGGGCAAGGCGTTCCTGACCACGCTGATCGACCTGCCGTTTTCGGTCTCCCCGGTCATTTCCGGCCTGGTCTATGTACTTCTGTTCGGCGCGCAAGGCCTGCTCGGCGCCTGGCTCAAGGCGCATGGCATCGTCATCCTGTTTGCCGTGCCGGGCATCGTGCTTGCCACGATCTTCGTCACCTTCCCCTTCGTCGCCCGCGAATTGATCCCGCTGATGCAGGAACAAGGTAACGGCGACGAGGAGGCAGCCCTGTCGCTCGGGGCCAATGGCTGGCAGGCGTTCTGGTATGTGACGTTGCCCAACGTCAAATGGGGATTGCTCTACGGCGTGCTGCTGTGCAATGCCCGCGCGATGGGCGAGTTCGGCGCGGTCTCGGTTGTGTCGGGCCACATACGCGGGCTGACCAACACCATGCCACTGCATGTCGAAATCCTTTATAACGAGTACAATGCCGCCGCCGCCTTTGCCGTCGCTTCGCTGCTTGCCGGCCTGGCGCTCGTCACGCTGGTCTTGAAAACACTTCTCGAGATGCGCTACGGCGCCGAGATCGCCGCGACGCGCGGACACTGACAAAATGCATGTCGCCCAAAACTGGGAACCGGTTTTGGGATAACGACATGCATCAACTACAAAAGGGATTTGCATGGAAGTTCGCGTTGCCAACGTGCGCAAGGAGTTTGAGCGGTTTCCGGCCCTCCACGACGTTTCGCTCGACATCAAGTCGGGAGAACTGATCGCTCTGCTGGGACCTTCCGGTTCCGGCAAGACGACGCTGCTCAGGCTGATTGCCGGGTTGGAGCGGCCGACCCGCGGAAAGATCTTCTTCGGCGAAGAGGATGCCTCGCAAAAGTCGATCCAGGAGCGCAATGTCGGCTTCGTCTTCCAGCACTACGCGCTGTTTCGCCATATGACGGTCGCCGACAATATCGGCTTCGGACTCAAAGTCCGGCACGGGCCGTCACGCCCGTCGGCGAAGGAAATCCGCCGCCGCGCCTCGGAACTCCTCAACCTCGTTCAGCTTTCCGGCCTAGAAAAACGCTATCCGGCGCAACTTTCGGGCGGCCAGCGCCAGCGGGTGGCGCTGGCCCGCGCCATGGCGATCGAACCAGCCGTGCTTTTGCTCGACGAGCCGTTCGGCGCGCTCGACGCGCAGGTGCGCCGCGAGTTGCGCCGCTGGCTGCGCGACATCCACGACACCACGGGTCATACCACCGTCTTCGTCACCCATGACCAGGAAGAGGCGCTGGAGCTTGCCGACCGCGTCGTGGTGATGAGCCAGGGCCGCATCGAGCAGGTCGGCACCGCCGACGAGATCTACGACACGCCGAACTCGCCCTTCGTCTACGGTTTCATCGGCGAATCGAGCTCGCTTCCAGTCAAGGTCGAGGACGGCCAGGTCTGGATCGCCGACCGGCCGATCGGGCTTTCCGCACCGCACGCACCGCAAGGCGAAGCGACGCTGTTCTTCCGCCCGCACGACGTCGATCTGGTGGAAGAATGCAACGGCTGCATCGCCGGCACGGTCGCCGCCAGCCGCCGCGTCGCCGGCACCAGGCGGGTCGAGCTCGAAATCGGCGGCGAACGCCAGCGGGTCGAGATCGAATTGCCCGTCGATCATCCGGCAGCGCAGAAAAGTCGAGTGGCTTTTAGGCCGCGGCGCTGGAAGCTTTTTCCGGCTGCTTGATCCTCTATCAGGCGCTAACCAGCCAGTTCTCGACCTTCAGGCCTTTGATCCGGTTGAACTCCCCGGTGTTGGCCGTCACCAGGGTAGTTCCCAGCGCACGGGCGTGGGCAGCAATAAAAAGGTCGTTTTGGCCGATGGTCTGGCCCCTGCCTTCCAGTTCTGCGCGAATCGCGCCGTACTCGGCATCCACCGGCGCATCGAGCGGCAAGACGGGAATCTCAGCCAGCAATTCCTCAACCTTCTTGTGCAACTTGGCTGATCTTTTCTTGACACAGCCATATCGCAGTTCCGACGCGACCACGATGCTGGTACACACGGCGGCGTCTCCCACGCGCAAGACAGCGCTTGCGGCTTTCCCGGCCGGATTTCGGATCATGTCGCTGACAATGTTCGTGTCCAGCATGAACCTCATCAAAAAAATTCCTCGGATTTGACAGGCATATCCTCGACTTCGGGAAAGTCTTCCTCGGCACCCGGCGGCGGCTCTTTCGCCCATTGCGCGAGCAGTGCGGTGAGGCCAGGTTTGCGGACCGGCTCGATGATGAGGCGGTCGCCTTCACGGCTGATCAAGACCTTTTCGCCGGGAAGTTCGAACTCGACAGGAATGCGCACCGCCTGGCTGCGATTATTACGAAACAGCTTCGCCTCCTTTGGCGGGGTTGTTGAATGGCGGCGTTGAGGCATGACGACAGCTCCTTGTATATACCATTTGTATATGCCAGACAGCACGGCGATGCAATTGCCTTGCACCGCGTTGGCCGGCCGGGAACCATCGTGCACGCCGACGGCATCGGCACCGCCGCCAAGCTGTCCTGAGACTCTGCTTGAAAGAAAAAACTAGAAATCGCCCACAGCGGGAATATTTCTTCTATCGACAACGTGGAGCGGCCGCTCCGCGTCCCTCGTCGCGCACAATGTCTTGCCGCTATGGTCCGGCATTAAGCGCACGGCATTGGAGCCCTGTTTCATGAAGCGATTTTTGCTTGGCGTCGCCACGTTGGCCGGCCTGTTCCTCGCATCCTCCCAAGCCTGGTCGGCCGACAAATTGCTGAACGCCTCTTACGATGTCGGCCGCGAACTGTTTGCACAGGTCAACAAGGCATTCGTCGCCGCGCACCCAGGCGTCGCCATCGATCAGTCGCATGCCGGGACGTCGGCGCAGGCACGCGCCATTGCCGAAGGCCTCGGCGCCGACGTGGTCACCTTCAACCAGGTCATCGACATCGACTTCCTGGTCAAGAAAGGCCTTATCTCCGCCGACTGGCAGAAGGACTTTCCGGACAACGCCTCGCCTTTCTATTCGCTGCCCTCCTTCCTGGTGCGCGCCGGTAATCCGAAGCACATCAAGGATTGGAACGATCTCGTGCGCGACGACGTCCAGGTGATCTTCCCCAATCCGAAAACATCGGGCAATGCGCGCTACACCTATCTCGCGGCCACCGCCTACGCCAAGGAAGCCTTCAAAGGCGACGATGCCAAGGTGAAGGAGTTTGTGACAAAGCTGTTCAACAACGTGCCGGTGTTCGACAGCGGCGGGCGCGCCGCGACCACCACTTTCGTGCAGCGGGAGATCGGCGACGTGCTGATCACCTTCGAGTCGGAAACGCGCGGCGTCCGCAAGGAGTATGGCGAGGACAAATTCGAGCAGGTGACGCCTTCGGTCAGCCTGTTGGCGGAATTTCCGGTGGCGATCCTCGACACGGTCGCCGACGAGCACGGCACACGCGATCTCGCCAAGACCTATCTCGACTTCCTCTATGCGCCGGAGGGCCAGGACATCGCAGCCCGCAACGGCCTGCGGGCCCGCGACCCGGCCGTCGCCGCCAGATACAAGGCTGAGTTTCCCGATGTCCGCCTGCTGACGGTGGATGACGTCTTCGGCGGCTGGGCCAAGGTCCAGGCCGAGCATTTTGCAGCGGGCGGCCTGCTCGACCAGACTTACGGCAGCCGCTGATGTCGCCAACCTCGCGGATTGATTGAAAGCCGGCGCTTGCCGGCTTTCTCTCCATTTTGCCCCGCCGAAATTGCAGCTTCCGCACATTCCGGACCGCCCGCCCGCCAAAACGTTACGAAGAATCAACGCGTTTGCGCGCAATATGTCGTCGGACGGCCTGTCTGCGCGAACGGCATCGCACGGCCAAACCGTCATTATTTGCACACAAACAGCCGCCAGATGCGGGTGGTTGGGGCTTTATGGGTCGGTTCGGGCATGCTTACCAAAAAAGGCAAATACGGCCTCAAGGCCCTCGTGCATCTGTCGGGCCTGCCGGTCGGCCAGCTTGCATTCGTCAACGACATTGCGGTCGCCAACAACATCCCCAAGAAATTTCTGGATGCCATCCTGGGCGAGTTGCGCAACGCAGGATTCGTCCAGAGCCGCAAGGGTAAGGAAGGCGGCTATCGTCTCGCCCGGCCGGCTTCCGAGATCAAGATCGGCCATGTCGTGCGCGTCCTCGACGGGCCGCTGGCGCCGATCCCCTGCGCCAGCCGCACGCAATACCAGCGCTGCGAGGATTGCGACGAGGCGACCTGCCAAGTCCGGCATATGATGCTGGAGGTCCGTCAGGCAATCGCCGAGGTGCTCGACAACCGCAGCCTCGCGGCCATGCGCGACGCCGACAATGACGATTTCCCAGTCGAACTGACGTCGCAAATCTAGCGCGCGAGCAGGCTCAAGGCGGTCGCGACGGTGTCGGCGACCGGACGCGTGCCATCCAAGGTTATCGCCGCCTCGTCCGCCGCTGGCGGCTCGAGCGTGGCGAACTGGCTGTCGACCAGGCTTGCCGGCATGAAATGACCCTTGCGATCGCCGACGCGCTTTTTTGCCGTTGCCGGGTCGATCTCCAGGTAAACGAAAACGATATCCGGGCAAAAGCCGCGCAGGCGATCGCGATAGCTGCGCTTCAACGCCGAGCAGGCGGCGACCACACCTTGCCCGCTTGCGACCGATGCTGCCATGCGCTGGCCGATCGCGTCGAGCCAGCCCTCGCGCAGCGCGTCGGTGAGCGGCTGCCCGCTCGCCATGCGCGCGACGTTTTCGGGCGGATGCAGCCTGTCGCCTTCGATAAAGACGGCGCCCGATGCCGCTGCAAGCGCTTCGCCGACGACCGACTTGCCGCAGCCGGCGACGCCCATCACCACGATGGCGGATGTCGCTCGTCCAGTGCTCGCCGGCTTATATGCCACGTCTTTCCCGGTCATGCAGGTCAGCGGCTTGCCGGCGCGCGGCCATAGAGCAGCAGCATGGCGACGATGACGACGCCGTAGATGATCTGCCGTCCCGCCTCCGGCATCTGCATGACAGAGAGAATGGATTGCAAAAGCGTGATCAGGATCACGCCGGCGACGGTGCCGAGATAGGAGCCGCGCCCGCCGAGGATCGAGGTGCCGCCGAGCACCACCGCGGCGATCGACGGCAGCAGATAGGCATCGCCCATCGATTGTGCCGCCTTGGAGGCATAGCCGGCCAACAGCACGCCGCCGAAGGCGGAGAGCCCGCCCGAAACCGCAAAGGCGATCATCACCACCCGCCTTGTATCGATGCCGGAAAGATAGGCGGCACGCTCGCGATTGCCGATACCGTAAACGGTGCGGCCGAAGCCAGTGCGGGTCAGCACGAACACCATTGCGGCGCCGATCAGCGCCCAGATGAGGACCGCATTGGGCACGCCAGGAACGGCAAAGCCGGTCGCCACATAGCGCATCGCACCGGTCGCGGAATCCTGCGGCGAGAAACCGCCCGTATAGACCACCATCAGCCCCTGCGCGACGGCGTTGGTGGCAAGCGTGATGATCATCGAGGGAATGCGCAGATAGGCTACGCCGATGCCGTTGACGATGCCGATCAGGACGCCGCAGAAGATGCCGAACGGAATGGCAAGCGCCACGCCAACGGGACCGTATGCGGCCGCAGCGCAGGCCATCATGGCGCCGGCCGCCACCGACCAGGGAACCGACAGGTCGATCTGGCCGAGCAGGATGACCAGCATCATGCCGGTGGCGATGACGCCGAGAAACGACGCCACCTTGAGCTGCTGCAAAAGGTATTCAGGCGACAGGAAGCTGCGCGAATAGAGGCTGCCGAGGAACAGCAGCAGCACGATACAGGCGAACGCCGTGAGCACCGCCGGATCGGCGCGGCGGAGGAATTTCGGCATGCGGCCGGCGAGACCGCTCACAGTCGTTTCGCTCACAGGAACCACTCCAGCCGGTTGCGGACCCGAAACAGGGCGAAGGCGCCGAGGCTGACCGCGATCAGCAGGATGACGCCCTGGAACAGGGGCTGCCAGAGCGGATCGAAATCGAAGACGAACAGCAGGTCGCCGATGGTGCGGAAGGCAAGCGCGCCGAAGATCGCGCCGATGGCGCTGCCCTTGCCGCCGAACAGCGACACGCCGCCGAGCACGACCGCGGCAATCGAAAACAGCGTATAGGCGTTGCCGCTGGCATAGGCCGCATCGCCGGTATAGGTGAAGAACGTCAGGAACAGCCCGCCGATCGCTGCAAGCAGCCCGGCAAGCGCATAGGCGGCGAACTTTCCACGCCGGATCGGCACGCCGGACATGTAGGCCGCCATCTCCGAGGAGCCGGCTGCATAGGCGGCCCGGCCGAGCACCGAGCGGCTGAACGGCACCCAGACAACGAGCACGACCGCCAGCAGCGTCACCAGGCTCGCCGGCACAAAACCAAACAGGCGCCCGGTCAGCGCATCGGCGAGCCCTTCATTGACCGAGCCGCCCGGAAACGGCCGAAGCAGCAGCGCGATGCCGAAATAGACCGCGCCGGTGGCGATGGTGGCGACGATCGGCTGCAGGCGTCCATAGATGACGATGGCGCCGTTGATTGCCCCGCACAGCAGCCCGGTGCCGAGCACGGCGATGACGCCGAAGGCGGTCTCGATGCCGGTGCCGACGACCAGCCACGACGCCAGGCAGTTGGTCAGCGTGAAGATCATGCCGACCGAAAGATCGATGCCGGCGGTGATCACCACCAGCGTCTGCGCCATGGCGACGAAGGCGAGCAGCACGCCCTTGTTCGAGGCCGTCTGTACGACGTTGGCGGTGAAACCCGCCGGATGGTTCGAGGTGTAGATGACGAACATGACGACGAAGATGCCGAACGCCAGCAGCGTTCCGCGCTGTTCGGCAAGCCAGTAGCGCCAATCCTTCACGCGTCCGCTCCTTGCCTTGGCATCTCTTCGTGAATGTTGAGCGCGCTGGCGATCAGCGCCCGCTCGGTGATTTCGGCGCCGACCAATTCGCGCTTGACCGCACCGTCATAGAGCACCAGCACCCGGTCGCAGCAGCCGATCAGCTCGTCATAGTCGGTCGAATAGAACAGGATCGCCGCACCCTGGTCGGCAAGCTTGCGCATCAACTGGTAAAGCTCCTGCTTGGTGCCGACATCGATGCCGCGCGTCGGATCGTTGAGCAGGATGATGCGCGGCTGCCGCATCAGCCATTTGGCGATGACGACTTTCTGCTGGTTGCCGCCGGACAGCGCGCCGACCGGAATGTCGAGGCCGGCCGTCTTGATCGCCAGAAGACCGACCATGTCGTCGATCAGCCGCTGCTCGGCGGCGCGATCGATGATGCCGGCCCTGGACAGCCGGTCGAGGGCGGCGAAGGAGAGGTTTTCGCGCACCGTCATCGGCAGCATCAACCCTTCCGTCTTGCGATCCTCCGGGATCAGCGCCATGCCGATCCGGTCGTCACGCGCCGCGGCCGGACTGGCGATCGCCACCGGCCTGCCGTCGATCAGGATCCGGCCCGACAGGCCGCGCAGCACACCGAAGAAGGCGAGCAGCAATTCGCGCTGGCCCTGGCCATCGAGGCCGCCGAGGCCGACCACCTCGCCCGCCCCGACCGACAGCGAGACATCGTGCAGCCGATCCGTCCAGGACAGGCTGCGCGCCTCCAGAACCGGCGTGGCTGCAGCAGCCGCCCGCGCGGGCTTGGGCGGAAAAATGTGGCTGTACTCGCGCCCGATCATCAGTTCGACGACCTCGTTGTCGCTCTTGGTGCCGGCCGCATAGCTGGCGACATTGCGGCCATTGCGGAATACCGTGCACTGGTCGGCCAGCTCGGCGATCTCGTTCATGCGGTGCGATATGTAGAGGAGCGCCAGCCCTTCCGAACGCAGCCGCTTCAACACGGCGAAAACTCTGGCGACGTCAGCCGCGGTCAGCGCCGAGGTCGCCTCGTCGAGGATCAGGATGCGTGGCTTGCGCGCCAGCGCCTTGGCGATCTCGACCATCTGCCTTCTCGAAAGTGGAAGATCCTTGACCAGCGCCAGCGGATGGATATCGGAGGCGCCGGCGCGAGCAAGGGCTTCTTCGGCGATGCGGCGCTGCGCCTTGCGGTCGATCATGCCGAAACGCTTCGGCGGATCGGAAATGACGATGTTGTCGGCAACACTGAGTTCGGGGACGAGCGACAGTTCCTGGAAGATGCAGACGATGCCGGCCTGGTTGGCAGCGGCCGGCGAAGCGAAGCTCACTTCGTTTCCGTCCAGCATCATGCGGCCCTCGTCGGGCGCGACAACGCCCGCCATGACCTTGATCAGCGTCGATTTGCCGGCGCCGTTCTCGCCGAGAATGGCGTGGATGCTGCCTGGAGTGACCGACAGTTCAGCCTTCTCCAGCGCCCGCACGCCGCCATAGCGCTTGGATATGCCTTCCATCCGGAAGAGCGGAACCGCACCGTCCATCGGCCCTCCCCAGGCGCTTGGCAATCAGGATGTCGAGCGCCGACGCCGCGGGATTTCCCGCGGCGTCGGGCTGTTGGAGTTTACTGGTTTTCCTTGCTCTGGCCCATGATTTCCTGCGCCGTGAAATTGATGCCGCAGGTCGGGAAGGAATTGCCGACGAAGAAATTGTCGGATTGGTCGGGGAAGAAATCCTGGCCTGCCTTGAAGTTCGGATCCTCGACGATCGCCAGCGGCAGCTTGACCGCTTGCGGCACGACCTGGCCTTCAAGTGCTGCAATCGCCGTCTTGATGGCAACCGCGACCTGAGCCGGGCCGGTGCCGGCCGACGAGCATTTCAGCCCGTCAGCGGCGAACTTGGCGCAGAATTTTCGGAAGCCATTCTCCGTCTCGCCGCCGAACGGCACAAACGGATGCTTGGCATCGATCATCGCCTGCACGATGCCGGTATCGCCGCCCTGTCCGGTAATGCCGTCGAAGGGGCCGTTGGTAGCAATGGCATCGGCCGTAGCCTTTTGCGCAACGCCGTCATCCCACTTGCCGACGACCTCGGTGACATCCCATTTCTTGCCGGAAGCGTCGAGAACCTCGTGGATGCCGCTATGGCGATCGGTGTCGACGGACGTGCCGGCGACGCCGCGCACTTCCAGCACCTTGCCACCGTTCGGTATGTGCTTGACCAGCCAGTTGCCCCACAATTCGCCAAGGCCTTTCTGGTCGACATTGACGTTGATGGCATCCTTGGTGTCGAGGATGTTGTCGAAGGCGACCAGCACCACGCCGGCTTCCTTGGCCCGCTTGATGACAGGGCCGAATGCGGTCGGGTTCTGGGCGTTGACGACGATCGCGTCATAGCCGGAATCGATGAAATTGTTGATTGCCGAAATCTGGGCCGGCACGTCTTCGCCGGTCGAGACCACCTTGAATTCCTTGAGCTTGGCCGCGACCTCCGGCTGCGCTGCATAGGCCTTTGCCGTCTGCACCATCTGGATGCGCCAAGTGTTGGCGATGTAGCCGTTGGCCAGAGCGATGCGGTACGGGCCGTCTTTCTTGGGAAACTTGAAGAACTGCGTATCGGCCGACCAGGGCGCGAAGCAGTCAGGCTCGGCCGATGGCCCCTTGACGATTTCAGGTTCGGCGATCGCCGACGAGCTCAGCATGACGAAAGCAGTGGCGGCAACGATACCGCCAACGAGTGACTTGATCATCGATATTCCTCCCAGTTGCAGTTTTGTTTGTTCTTACGCCGATGAATTTTCGCGTTTCC
This sequence comes from Mesorhizobium sp. M1428, assembly GCF_040317515.1. Taxonomy (NCBI): domain Bacteria; kingdom Pseudomonadati; phylum Pseudomonadota; class Alphaproteobacteria; order Hyphomicrobiales; family Phyllobacteriaceae; genus Mesorhizobium; species Mesorhizobium sp. M1428. Next base: position 84,003 of record NZ_JAMYKT010000001.1, on the reverse strand, counting down.
GGCCCGGCACCTCCCGCCGTACCCGTTGCGCGTTCAGGTGGCCGAATGCCGACCCGATCCCCTCCCTTGTTGCTCCGGCTAGTCCCGCAAAAACTATCATATTATACATAATAAACAAGCGTGAGCTGTCGCTTATGTATAATAAACAGCCTACCATCTTCGGGGCGACGTTCCGCCCGGCGACAACTGGTAGCGCTACCATGACGTAGTGTAAAGCGCCATTGCGTTGAAGCTCGCTTCAGCGCGCCGTGCTTTCACGTCGCTTGAGTTCGAAGCCAAGGTCGACGACCCGCTGCTCCGGCCTGCTGCCCTCGATCGCCGCAAGCGCCATGGCGACAGCCCGCCGGCCGATCTCGTAACGATAGGTCCGGACGCTGGTGACCGACGGGAAAGCTACCTCCATCATGTCGAGATCATTGAAGCCGACGATGCCGACCGTCTTCGGAACCGCGATCGAAGCGCGATGGCATTCGAACAGCACGCCGAGGGCGATATCGTCATTGTTGCAGAACACCCCGTCGAGGCTCGGCACCTTGGCCAGCGCGTCGCGGAACAATTCGCGGCCGAGGGTGACGCTGGAGGGCACCGGCGTCGTGGTGGTGAGCCGCGCATCGAACAGCCCGGCCGCCTCCATCGCTGCGCGATAGCCGGCCAGGCGCCGCTGCGAACGCGGATCCATGCGCGCACCGATGAAACCGATCCGGCGATAGCCTGCCTCGATCAGATGTTCCGCAGCCGCCTTGCCGCCCTCGAAATGTGAGAACCCGACCATCATGTCGACCGGATCTGGCCCGGTCTCCATCACCTGCACCACCGGACAGCCTGCCGTTTCCAGCAGTTTTCGCGACGCCGGAGTCTGGTCGATGCCGGCCACGATCAGCGCCGCCGGGCGTTGCGGGCCAAACACCTGCAGCAGCCGCTCTTCCTCGAGGCCGGAATAGTGAGTGTTGCCGAGTTGGATGCGGAAAGGGCCGTCCGACAGGCTGTCGTAGATGCCACGCACCACTTCGGCAAAGACGTTGTTGGTAAGCGAGGGCACCAGGACGCCAAAGACCTCGGCGCGCGCCGAAGCCAGCGCCCGCGCATTCGGGTCGGGCACATAGCCGAGCTCGTTCACGGCGGACTCGATCTGGCGGCGCAGATCTTCTGAGACACGTCCCGGCTCACGCAAGGCACGCGATACGGTAATGGCGCCGACGCCGGCCTTGCGGGCGACATCGGCGATGGTCGGGCGGCCGCCGCCGCGGCGTGAGCGCGGCTTGATCACCGTATTGGTCCCAAAGCCGGGCAACCGCCCGGACGCGACCGTGAGACGATGTTCAGCGTTTTTGCCACTGCTGCTGCCATGCCAACCTGGCCCGTTGCCACACCCTTGTCTGGCGTCGCGCAGCCTTCGGCTATTGTCAAGCGACGGCCGGAGAGACCGTATCCGTACCGCCGTGCTTCAGGCCGTCACGGCAGCGCTGCGCCGGGCCTTCCACAGCAGCAGCACCATGGCCAAAATATTCAGCAGGTTCCAGGCAATGCCGTTGAGGAACGCGGCGGCATAGGAACCGGTCAAATCGTAGATCCAGCCCGACATCCAGCCACCGATAGCCATGCCGAAGATGGTCGCCATCATGACGATGCCGACGCGCTGGCCAGCCTCCTTGGCTGGCATATATTCGCGCACGATGATCGCATAACAGGGCACGATGCCGCCCTGCGACAGGCCGAAGACCAGCGAGACGACATAAAGCGATGCAAGCCCGTCGAACGGGATATAAAACAACAGCGACAGGCATTGCAGCACCGAGCCGATCAGCAGGGTTTTCACGCCGCCGATGCGATCGGCAAGGAAGCCCGAGCCAAGCCGGCTGACAACGCCCGCGGCCAGCATGATCGACAGCATATCGGCGCCATGCGCCACGCCGTAGCCGAGATCCATGCAATAGGCGACGATATGGACTTGCGGCATCGACATCGCCACGCAGCAGCCGAGCCCGGCGACGATGAGCAGCGCCTGCAAGGCCGCCGGCGACAGCGAGATCGGCTGGACCACGCGGCTGCCCGGCGATCCCGGAGCCGCCTGGGGCGGTGCGCCGCGCCTGAGCAGCAGGATCAAGGGCACCATGGTGACCAGGCAGACGAGGCCGATCGCGGCATAGGTGAAGCGCCAGCCTTCGGTCTGCATGACATAGGGCATCGCCGTCGGCCAGATCGCTCCGGCGAGATAGTTGCCGGACGCGGCAGCCGTCACCGCGACACCGCGGCGCCGGTTGAACCAGTGCGAGATGTCGGCGATCAAAGGGCCGAAGATCGCCGACGAGCCGACGCCGATCAACAGGCCCTGGACGAGGGTGAACTGCAGGATAGAACTGGTAAGCGACGCCAGCAGGAAGCCGGCGCCAAGCGCGATCGCGGCAATCAGTGCCGGGATCCAATACCCCATGCGGTCGATGGCGCGGCCGAACAGCACATTGCCGGCGGCAAAGCCGACCATGGTCGCGGTGTAGGGCATCGAGGCAGCGGCGCGATCAACGCCGAATTCTGCCTGCACGGCGGGCAGCACCACGACCACCGCCCACATGCCGACCCCGCCGATCGTTGCCAGCAGCATCGAGATGCCCAGCCGTATCCAGGCATAGGCACTGTCGATGCCGGAACTTCCTGCCTGGCTTGAGACGATTGGGGTCAAGAGCGTTTCCTGTCCGCAGTTCTTGAATCGGCGGTTCTGACCACTATCGGCGCATTCGCATCGCCGAGCAGCGCCACGACAGGCAAATCCGTGGCTCCAGGGATTCGGGCCGAGGTGGAACAGGGGTGCGCCACAAGGCGTTTTCCCGGCAACGACCTAGTGGAAGGAGTTTGCCATGACCGCTCAACGGAAATGGTCCGCCGACGTCACCGAGCATAGCGACGCGCTGGACCTCGAGGAACACATCTTCGAATCCCACGATCCCAAAAAGATTGCCGCCTCTTTGAAGCGATCGGCCGAGCACAGCGATCGACGCAAGGCAGGGCCGTTTCAATCCGCCATGTCGATGCTGAATTTCTACATCAACCGCGCCGGCAAGAACCTGCCGGCGGCGCAGAAGAAAGTGCTGGAGGACGCAAAGGACGAGCTGCGTGCCCTCTTCGGGCGCCCCAAAGAGGACTAGGGTTAACATTGGTTCTGCCAAATTCGGCTGAACTGGACCTAGTGACAGGGCCTCTTTGTCGCCAGTTTGCAGGCTCGGCTTGTATTCCCAAGCCTGCAAAAGCCTGGCGTCATGACGGTCAAGATCGGCATCAATCCCATCACCTGGAGCAATGACGACGTTCCGGCGCTTGGCGGCGATACGCCCTTGGAGACCTGCCTGTCGGAAACCGCGCAGGCCGGCTACCGCGGCACCGAGCTCGGCGGCAAATTTCCGCGCCAGGCTGAAGTGCTTGGGCCGCTCCTGTCTTCCTATGGCCTGGAACTCGTCTCCGGCTGGTATGATGGCCGCATTCTCGACCGCACGGTCTACGAGGAATTCGCGGCGATTACCCCACATCTGCAGCTGTTGCGCGACCTTGGCGCCAGGATCGTCGTCTACGCCGACACCTCTCGCGGTCGCCATGACGGCATTTTCGCACCGATCTCCGAGCGTCCGCGCCTCGCCGACAGCGACTGGCCGTCCTATGGCGAGAAACTGACCGCACTCGCCGACCGCATGGCCGCATTCGGGGTCGGCATGGCCTTCCACCACCACATGGGCACCATTGTCGAGACGGACGATGAAGTCGACAGGCTGATGACGGCGACGGGCCGAAGCGTCGGCCTGTTGTTCGATACCGGCCATTGCCTGTTTTCGGGCGGCGACCCGCAATCGCTGCTGCAACGGCATCTCGACCGCATCGTGCATTTCCATTGCAAGGATGTTCGCAGGGCGGTGCTGGAACGGGCACGCCGCGAGGACATGAGCTTCATGGCGGCGGTAATGGACGGCATTTTTACCGTGCCCGGCGATGGCTCGGTCGATTTCCTGTCGTTGCTGAAACCCCTCGCGACGCGCGGCTATGAAGGTTGGATCGTTGTCGAAGCCGAGCAGGATCCGGCCAAGGCGCATCCGCTGACCTATGCCAGCAAAGGCTATTTCTCGTTGCTCGCCACCGCCCGCGAAGCCGGTTTCGAAGTGGCGACGCGACAGGCAGACTGACCGGACCGTATTGCTAGCCGGAGGAACATGATGGGCGCGCGCCTCGATGGGGTTAGCGACGCGAAAGCGCCCGGCGATCCGCGCCGTCTTGCTCCCTGTGCGGCGCGGATCGCAGAATCCCGGCTCTGGATTTCAAACCCCGACTTTCAAGCTTGAGGCCGGCCGGAAGCCGTGCCTTGATGCAACCGAGGAGGAGCGACATGGCTTTCGAAGCTGCGCTTGGCATGGAACGGCTTTGCACCATCCGGGAGATCGCCGAGAAGGCGGAACTTGGCGCCGCCACCGTGCATCGCGCGCTGAAGAACAGCCGCGAGATCCGCCCTGAAACCAGGCGACTGGTGCTCGACACCGTCTGCCGGCTCAACGAGGAAAAGATCGCCCGCGCCGCCCGGTTCGTCGGGGGATAGTGCCGTGGCCGACCAGATGCGCCTTTCCCTCGACATCATGTCGGTCGACCGTGCTTCGGAAGAACCGATGCATCGTCAGATCTACGGCGCGTTGCGACGCTTCATCCTTGACGGCCAGATCCCGCAGAACACGCTGCTGCCGTCGACGCGCTCGCTGGCCGAAGATCTGAAGGTCGGGCGCAACACGGTCATCGCCGCCTATGACCAGCTCCTTGCCGAAGGTTTCATCGAGGCGCGTGCCGGATCGGGCACCTGGGTGGCGCCGATCCAGCAGAACCGTCCCCTGGCATCGCTGCGCGCCGGACTGGCAGCGCCGCAAAAGCTGTCGCGGCGTGGCCAGACCATCGTCAACGGCCCGCAACCGCCACGCAATGCCGGCGTCATCAATTTCCATCCGGGCGTCCCCGAAACGGCATCGTTTCCGTTCACCATCTGGTCAAGCCTTCTGGTGCGCAATGCACGCAGCCGCGACGAGAGCCTGCTTGGTTATCTCTCCTTTGCCGGCCACCCCGGCCTGCGTCAGGCTATTGCCTCGACCATCGGCCTGTCGCGCGGCATCAGCTGCACCGCCGACCAGGTGATCATCGTCACCGGCGCGCAGGCAGCGCTCGATCTCGTCTCGCGCGTGCTGATGGACGAAGGCGACCATGTCTGGATGGAGGAGCCCGGCTATCTCGGCGCCAAGAGCGCCTTTCTCGCCAGCGGCGCCAGGCTGGCACCGTTGAAGGTCGACCGGCGCGGCTGGCATCTTGCCGATCCGGAGCTGCCGCCGCCGCGGCTGATCTATGTGACGCCATCCTGCCAATGGCCGTTCGGCACCATCATGCGCATCGAGGAGCGGTTGCAGCTGCTCGACATCGCCGAACGCAACGGCGCCTGGATCGCCGAGGATGACTATGACGGCGAATACCGGTTCCGCGGCCGGCCGGTGCCGGCGCTGCGCGGGCTCGATCATGCCGACCGCGTCGTCTATATCGGCAGCTTCGGCAAAACACTGATCCCGGCGCTGCGCATCGGCTATCTGATCGTGCCGCGCGAACTGTCGGTGCCGTTCGACCGGGCAGTGAGCATCACCGGCCAATTCGCGCCGCTGATCCTGCAGGCAACGGTCAACGACTTCATCACGCAGGGCTATTTCGCCACGCACCTCAAGCGCATGCGCCGGCTCTATGCGCGCCGGCAGGCGAACTTCGTCAAGCTGTGCCAGGAGCATCTGGCCGAATGGCTGACCGTCACGGAAAACGATTCCGGCATGCAACTGCTGGCGACCTTCGTCAGGCCCTATAAGGACAGCGACGTGGTTGCCGCCGCCGTCAAGGAGGGGCTCGACGTCCAGGGCATCTCCATCAACTATCACTCTACTGAACCCGAGCACGGCCTCCTGCTCGGCTATGCGGCAATGGACGAACGCCAGATCCTGCGCGCCGTGCTTGCCCTGCGCGCCGCGTTTCTGAGGTTGGACAGAAGCTAGGGCAAGCGCGTCATCTCGTTCACCGCGGTTGCAACATTCGCCCGAGGCGATTAGAAATACGGCATCGGTCCTGGTCCTTCGCCGCGTTCGCGCAAGGAGCCACTCACAGGCCGAATCTCCCCGAAAACCAGAAGCATGCTAACCGCCGAAATTGGCGGAGCAACGCATTCGTCTGACCGTGAGGACTGCCATGAGAACCGCATCCTGTGCCTGCGGGCAACTGAGGATCTCCTGTGAGGGAGACCCGCGACTGGTCGCGCAATGCCACTGCCTCGACTGCCAGAAACGGACCGGCAGCACATACGGCGTCGCGGCCTTCTTCGCGCGCGACAAGGTAGAAGCCGAAGGCAACGCCAGTACCTACAGGCGATCGGCTCGGAGCGGCCATCACGTCACTTTCCATTTCTGCCCGGGCTGCGGCTCGAGCGTCTTCTGGGAGCCCGAGCGAAAGCCTGAATGGATCGCCGTCGCGGTCGGCTGCTTCGCCGATCCCGCGTTTCCGGCCCCAGCGCATGTTGGGTGGGAAGAACGGCGTCATCACTGGGTTTCCGGTTAGCGACGCCAACCCGCCAGGGCAGCTTTATCTTACTGGTTGATCTCGGGTTCGACGAGCTTCGCCAGATTTCGCAGCGACTCCTGCCAGCCGAGATAGCAGGCCTCAACCGGGATGACGTCTGGAATACCGGCCTGCGTGATATTCACTTCGGTGCCGACCGACACTTTCTTCAATGTCACGGTCACCTCGATCTCGCCGGCCAGGTTGGGGTCGTCGAACCGGTCGGTGTAGCGCAGCTGCTCATTGGGCACGAGCTCGACATATTCGCCGCCGAACGAATGGCTGTCGCCGGTGGTGAAGTTGCGGAAGGACATTTTGAACGTACCGCCGACTTTCGCCTCGAAGTGATGAACCGTGCAGGTGAAGCCGTTCGGCGGAAGCCATTTCGCAAGTGCATCCGCTTCGACGAACGCGCGGTAGACTTTCTCCGGGCTGGTTGTCAGAACGCGGTGCAGACGTACGGTGCCGGGCATATCGTTATTCCTCCGTATTGGTGATCGATGCCCCCTAGGACGAGCGGAGCCCGGCCTATCCGACACGGGCCTGCCGATTTTTTGATTACCGGTTATGCCGACCGGAATCCTCGCCCGGCCGCCGGACAAGGAACTCGGCCCCAGGGTAGCAAACCGCGCCGGATCTGGTCTAGTTCACACTATCGAACTTCTGCAGATCAACCGGTGCCGCCCTGCGCAATTCGACATCATCCAGCGAAGCATTCTCCAGCGCCACCCGCGCCGCCGCATCGATGTTGTGGATCATGTCCTGAATGTCGGTATCGCTGTGCGCCGGGTTCATGGCGACCATCACGGTGCGGTTGAGGATGTCGAGCGAGCGCTTGCCGAGGTCGTCGGAATAATCCAACCGCAGGCCCTGGTTCTCGGGCAGTGCGTAAGGATTGAGCGCCGGATGATGCGCGCCTTCATGCATCAGCACCTGGTCCCACTGGGTGAAATTATGGCGGCCGGTCTTGCCGGCAACGACGCTCGGAATGGTCTTCGAAAAAGTCTGCGACGCCTGCTCGCTCGGCAGCAGGTACATCACCTGTGCGGCGCAATCGTCGTCCGGACTGTTCATCGGCGACGGCGTCAGCCCGAGATTGCTAAGGTGGCGGGTGCCGGCCAGCACCGTCTTCTTCTCGGCCCGCATCGCCTCGATGATGCCGTCCAGCCGGTCGAGCTGGACGTTGAGCATCGCCCCCATCAGTTCGGAAGCACGCGCGCCGATGCCGGCGAAGGGTTTGATGCTGTCGCTTCTGCCCTGCCAATAGAAATGGCAAGGGTCGATGGCGCAGCGCGCCCGCTCCGCCACCTTCGGGTCGCTGGTGGCGATGCCGCCGCCCTCGCCCGAGGTCATGTTTTTGAAGTAGTTGAAGGAATAGGCACCGGCATGGCCGATCGAGCCGAGCTTGCGGCCCTCATAGCCGCCGCCGATGCCCTGGCAGACATCCTCCAGCACCAGCAAGCCGCGCTTGGCAGCAATGTCCATGATCGCGTTCATGTTGCAGGCCGCGCCCCACATATGCACCGGGATGACCGCCCTGGTGCGCGGCCCGATAGCCTCGCGCAAGGCGATGGGATCGATGGTCAGGCTCTCGTCGATGTCGACGATAACGGGAATGGCCCCGACCGACAGCACCGCGGTCGCGGTCGCCATATAGGTGTGCGCAGGCACCAGCACTTCGTCGCCGGGGCCGATGCCGAGCCCGATCAGGCCTGCGGCGAGCCCATAGGTGCCGCTGGCGGCCAGCGCGAAATGCTCGACGCCAAGATGCTGCGCATAGCGGGCCTCGAAGCGGTCGCATTCGCTGTCCTTGCCGTAACGAAACAGCGCACCCGAGCGGATCACCCTGGCAATGGCTTCGATTTCCTCTTCGCCGGCGGTGTACATGACAGGCCTCCAAGTTACTTGGTAGTTTGGGTCACTTGATAATGTGGTCGCTTGATGGTGTGGACAGCTGTAGGCTTGTCGGCACAGTTTGAAAGAACCACTCCGCCGCTATTCGACCAAGCCATCTGCGCCCGGAAGACAGTTCCTATGACTGGTTTTGAACCCTGATTGGGGAAATCGGCAGCTAAGTGTCTCAGCCGGCAGGCAAATTGTACCCATCCGAATTCGCCAAAGTGGCCCTGTCGGAAAGGCAGGTTTCGGCGTTCCATTCCGGCCAGTTGGGCAAACGGTTGGTTCCATGAAAGACGGGACACACTTTGGAAGACCCCCGAAGCCGGTATGCCGGCGGGAAGGCGGCCATTCGTGAACGCCGCCGGCTCCAGCAAACGGATCGTGCTCCACGAGGACGATGTCGGCATGTGCCACGGCGCCAACAGCGCCTTCCTCGAATTGAGCGGGCTGGGTGTCTGCAGTTCCGGCGCGGTGATGGTGCCGTGCCCCTGGTTCCTCGAAATGGCCGAGAGCGCTGCAGCCAACCCTGCCCTTGACCTTGGCGTTCACCTGACACTGAACAGCGAGAAGCAGCATTACAAATGGCGGCCGTTGACCGCGCCGTCGCGGGCGGCGGGCCTGACCGACGAGTTCGGCTTCTTGTGGCCCGATGTGGCGACCACGCGCCGCAAGGCGGTGCCGCAGGCGGTCGAGGCCGAGCTTCGGGCCCAGATCGACACCGCCTATCGCGCCGGCATCGACGTCACCCATCTCGACGCGCATATGGGCGCGGCATTGTCGCCGGAATTTTGCGACATCTACATCAAGCTCGGGCTCGAATATCAGCTGCCCGTGCTGCTGACCAAGACCCTGTCCGCCTATTCCCCCAACGACAATCTGGTCGGGGTTACCGAGGAGGCGTTCCAGCGCGGCGTGGCGCTGGCCCGCGCCGGCGGCTTTGCCATTTTCGACGCCGCCATCCAGACGACCTGGGGCCGGCCGCGTTCCAGGCCGATCGGGCCCGCTTACAAAGCGCTCATCGAGGGTGTGCGCGAGGGCCTGACCTTCTTTTGCCTGCATTGCAACGCGCCCGGTGAACTCGAGCTGATCGAGCCGCGCTCCGCCTATGTCCGCACCGAAGAGTACGAGCTGTTCCGCGACCAGGGCTTTCGCGACTGGCTCGCCGCACAGCCAATCGACGTCATCGGCATGAAACCGTTGCGCGAGGAGCTTCGCGCCACGCTCTCGGCCGGGCGAGCATCAACAACGGCCCGCGGCAGCAGCGCGGGCGAACAGCGATTGGCGTCGGCAAAGGCCCGCAAAGCGGCCACCCGATCCGCGACATGAGCCGATCGTCGCGGCCGGAAAAACGGCGCCAGAGGGATTGGACAAGGGATTGGAACTGCAACGATAAATGGGAGAATAAGATGAAAGCTCTTCTGAAAGTGGCATTGGGCGCCTTCGTCTCGGCGGGCCTGATGACAGGTATCGCGCATGCCGCGGGCCTCAAGGATCCGAAGGACGTCCGCATCACCTTCGTGGTGCACGGGTCGGCGTCCGATCCCTATTGGTCGGTGGTCAAGCGCGGCGTCGATGACGCGGCCGCCCTCACCGGCGCCAAGGTCGAATATTACGCGCCGCAGGTCTTCGACGTGGTCGAGCAGGCCCGGCTTCTGGACGCCGCCATCGCCACCAAGCCGGACGGTATCGCCGTCTCCATCGCCGACGCCAATGCACTCGGCAAATCGGTCAAATCCGGGCTTGCCGCCAATATTCCCATGGTGGTTCTGGATTCCGGCGAGAAGGAAGGCGCCGAGCTCGGCACGACGCTCTATGTCGGCACCGTTTCCGAATATGATTCCGGCAAGAAGGCCGGCGAGCGGCTGGCCAAGGAAGGCACGCTGAAGGTCGTCTGCATCAACCACGAGGTCGGCAATGTCAGCCTCGACCAGCGCTGCCAAGGCCTCAATGACGGGCTGAAGCCCTCCGGCGGCGGCACCGAGGTTCTGGCCGTGGCGCCGGATCCCGCCGATATCCAGCGCCGCACCGAAGCCTATCTGTCGGCGCATCCCGATACGCAGGCCGTCTTCGCGCTCGGCGCCACCGCCGCCAACCCGCTGATCCCGATGTTCCGCGACAAGGAACTGTTCGGCAAGCTCAAGCTCTACACCTTCGACATCAGCCCGGAGGTCCTCGACTCTGTCGTCGCCGGCGAAATGGGCTTCGGCATGGACGCCCAGCAATATCTGATGGGCTACCTGCCGGTGATCTATCTGGTCGAGCAGGCGACGCATGGCTTCTGGCCGCAGAACAACGCCTATACCGGACCGCTGTTCATAGACTCGCCGGAAAAAGCCAAGGCGATCCTGGCGCTCGCCAAAGAGGGCATCCGCTAGGCAAGCGCTCCGACGGAACGGGAGAATGCGCCAAGCGCTCTCCCGATCCGTTCGAAGATTGCGAATTGAGCGATTGGAGAGCCTAATGGCGGTCGTGGAAGACAAGGCGATACCTCCGGGCGAACTGAAGGCGGCCGACCGCTTCGGCATGACGTCGAAGCGGGCCGCCGGCGCCGACGAGCGGCTGGCCAGCACCGGCAAGCTGACCCAGTGGCTGCGCCGGCCGGAAGCCGGTGCTGCCGGTGGGCTGCTTGCGACGATCATCATCTTTGCCCTGCTGCCAGGCGCGGCGAACCTCTATTCGCTGCAGGGATCGATGACCTTCCTGACGCTGTCGGCGGAGCTCGGCATCGTCGCCACCGCGGCGGCACTCCTCATCATCGCCGGCGAGTTCGACCTTTCGGTCGGCTCAATGGTCGGCTTTGCCGGTGTCGTCATCGGGCTGACGGTGAAGTACTGGGGCCTGCCGCTATGGGGCGGCATCGCCTGTGCCTTCGCCGTTGCCATCCTCACCGGCTATCTCAATGGCCTGATCGTGGTGAAGACGCGCCTGCCCTCCTTCATCGTCACGCTCGCCACGCTCTATATCCTGCGCGGACTGTCGATCGGCATCACCCGCGCCGTCACCGGGCGCACCCAGATCCCCTACATCCTCGAAGGCGCACCGGACCCGGCGACGGCCGGCATTTTCAACGGTCATCTGCTCACCGGCCTGTTCCACTGGATGGGCGCGCAAGGCTGGATCGCCACCCGCAGCGACGGCATTCCCTTCGTCGCCGGCATTCCGATGTCGATCGTCTGGTGGCTCGGCCTGACGGCGCTGGCCGGCTACGTGCTCACCCAGACGAAATATGGCAACTGGATCTTCGCTACCGGCGGCGACCTGATCGCAGCCCGCAACGTCGGCGTGCCGGTCGATCGCGTCAAGATCAGCCTGTTCGTCTACACCGCCTGCGCGGCGACGCTGCTCGCCACCATCCAGGTGATGGAGGCGGGCTCCGCCGACACCACGCGCGGCCTGCTCAAGGAATTCGAGGCGATCATCGCCGCTGTCATCGGCGGCGTGCTGCTCACCGGCGGCTACGGCACCGTCTATGGCGTGCTGTTCGGCGCGCTGATCTTCGGGCTGGTGCAGATGGGCATCTTCTACACCGGCATCGACACCGACTGGTTCAAGGTCTTCCTCGGCATCGTCATCCTGATGGCCGTGCTGGTCAACAACTACATCAGGCTGAAGGCGCTCGGCCGCGGAGGTGGCAAATGACTGCGCCAGCCCAAATGAGCGAACCGGCCCGAACGACCGAACCGGCAATGGAACTGCGCGGCGTCAGCGTCAATTTCGGCTCGGTGCGCGCGCTCCAGGACATCGACATCAAGGTCTATCCGGGCGAGGTCCACTGCCTGCTCGGCGACAACGGCGCCGGCAAGTCGACGCTGATCAAGGTTCTGTCGGGCGTCTACCGGCCGAGCAAGGGCGAAATCCTGGTCGACGGCAGACCGGTCACCTTCCGCAGCCCGCGCGACGCGCAGGAGCTCGGCGTGGCAACGGTATTCCAGGACCTCGGCATGATCTCGCTGATGTCGATTACCCGCAACTTCTTCCTCGGCCGCGAGCCGACCAAAAGCAGCCTGCCCTTCTCGCGCATCGACAAGGAGCGCGCCAACACCATCGCCAGGCAGGCGATGGCCGATATCGGCATCGACGTGCGCGATCCGACGCAAGCCGTCGGCACGCTGTCGGGCGGCGAGCGCCAGTCGGTGGCGATCGCCCGCGCCGTGCATTTTGGCGCGCGCGTGCTGATCCTCGACGAGCCGACCTCCGCGCTCGGCGTCCACCAGGCGGCGATGGTGCTGAAGTTCATCATCGAAGCACGCATGCGGGGCTTGGCCGTGATCTTCATCAGCCACAACATCCACCATGCCTATCCGGTCGGCGACACCTTCACGCTGCTCAACCGCGGCCGCAATCGCGGCACCTACGCCAAGTCCGAGATTTCGCGCGATGAGGTCATCTCGATCATGTCGGGCGGCGAGGATTTGAAAGCGGTCGAGGCGGAGATTGCCGGCCTGCTCGCCCAGATCGGCAACCGGCCGCCTGCGGCGCCTTGAGCTGACATCAGGACATTGCGGGGAATGATGGCATGAGCAGGATACGCGTCGGGGTCGTCGGCGCCGGCATGATCTCGCAGGTCGAGCATATCCCCAATCTGCTGCGCCTCGGTGAATTGTTCGAGGTCGTCGGGGTCGCCGATCCCTCGAGGATTTCGCGGCAGTTCGTCACCGACACCCATGGCGTTGCCAATTTCGAAACGATCGACCAGCTCTTCGACCAGCGCCTCGACGCGGTGGTGATCGGCTCACCGGACCCGCTGCACCACGAACAGGTGCTGGCGGCGCTGGCGCGCGGCCTGCATGTCTTTTGCGAAAAGCCGCTCTGCTATTCGCCGGCGGAAATCCTGGAGATCGTCGCCGCGCGCGATGCCGCCAGGAAAGTCATGCAAGTCGGCTACATGAAGCGCTTCGACCCGAGCTATCGGCTGGCGCTCGCTTCGCTGCCAGGCACATCAAGCACACTGCGTTCGGTCTCGGTGGAGGTAAACGATCCCGACGCCTGGCCGTTCATTGCCCATCAGCCCTACAGGCGCGGCACCGATATACCCAAGGACATGATCGCCGCCGTCGCCGCCAGGCAGAAGCGCCAGGTCGAAGAGGCCGTCGGCGTGCATCTGACCGATCTCGCTTTCCGTGGATTTACCGGCGCTTACAGCTCGGCCTTGATTCACGACGTCAATGCCGTCCATGGCCTGCTCGATGCGCTCGGCGTGCCGGACGGCGAGGTCGTCGGCGCACAGATCTTCGCCAATGGCGACGGCGGCCACGGCGCCGTCAAGCTTTTGGACGGGCAGGCACTGTGGACCATGACCCACCTCACCGTACCCAAGCTCGCCGACTACAAGGAGCGGATCACGCTGTTTTTCGACGATGCCAGCCTGGAGCTCGAATTCCCCTCGCCCTGGCTCAACCATCATCCGACCCGGCTGACGGTGACGACCGCGGACGGTCACACGCTGTCGAAGAACGATTTGCGTGCCGGCTATGCAGAAGCCTTCGTCGAGGAGATGCGTGGCTTCTGGGCAGCGATCGTCAATGGCGATGCCGTCGTCAACCCGCCCGAGCACGCCGCCCGCGACCAGGCCTTGCTGATCGGGCTGACCCAGCGGCATCTGGCGACCGCACCCATCGACTGAGTGCCTGTAGCCGAACGGCAGCTACCGGGACTTGATGACGCTGTCGGTATTGGCCAGCAGCTTGCGCACCGCATTGCGCGCCGCGTCCGGCCGCTGCAGGCGGATGCTCTTCTCGATTGCCTCATGCAGCCGCTGCGCATGCTGCAAATCGTCGAGTTCCCGCGTGGTATAAGCGAACAGATGATCGAACGCCGATTCGATCAGCACGCCGAGCGGCACCAGCAGATCGTTGCCCGAAGCGCGCAGGATGGCGAGGTGAAACCGCGTGTCGGCGCGCGTCCGCTCCTGCAGGTTGGTCGCTTCGCCCATCTCGCGGCAGGCCTGGCTGATCTCGGCCATCTGCTCGTCGGTGCGCCGCATCGCGGCAAAAGCGCTGGCCTCCGGCTCGATGATGTGGCGGAATTCCTGCACGGTTCTCAGGAACACCTCGCGGTCCGGCGAGGTCGCATACCAGGCCAGCACATCGCGATCGAGCAGGTTCCAGCGTTCCTTCGGCTCGACCCAGCTGCCGATTTTCGGGCGTGACGCAAGCAGGCTCTTGGCCATCAGCATCTTGATCGCCTCGCGCACCGCCGAGCGACTGACGTCGAAAGTCTCCGACCATTTGGCTTCGTTGGGCAGGATGGTTCCCGGCGGATAGTCGCCGCGCACGATCCTCAGCCCGATCTCGTTGGCCAGCGACGCATGCACGCTCGACCCCGGCACGCGTGCCGCATCGGCCCGGCGGACACCGCTGGTGCGTTCGGCGAACGCCTCGGCCGCTGTCTTTCGCTTATTCGGCTTCGCGTCCTGCATAGCTCCACAAAGTCCGGATTTGGAGGCATGTCAAGGAGATGAAATCGACGGCAATATCTCCGTTTGACTTTCCGCGTCCGTCGCCTCGCCGACACCGCGCTTTGCCGAGCGCTCACGCCGGAGCGGCACGAACGGCTTCTCTTTGTCCCGACAGAATTCCTCGATCAGGAAATCAAGGAAGACGCGGATTTTCGGGGCGAGATGCTGCCGTGCCGGATAGACCGCGTAGAGCGTGGTTTCGACCTTTTCCCAGTCATCCAGGGCCGATTGCAGCCGGCCTGCTTTCAGATCGCTCTCGACATAGGGATAGGGGATCAGGCTGACGCCGAAGCCGGCGCGCAACGCATCGCGCACGGCAAGGCTCGAGGAGACCGAATATCGTCCGTCGATGGCGATCCGCTCGCTGCGGCCGTCCTTGCAGAACTCCCATATGTCCGCATGTCCCGAGAGGCTGAACCGGATGCAATTGGCCGCCTTCAAATCGGCAGGCGTTTTGGGCCGGCCATGCGTCGCGAAATAGGCCGGAGCTGCGCAAAGCACGTGCGGCATGACAGCAAGCTTTCTGGCGACCAGGCTGGAATCCTCGAGATTGTCGCTGCCGCGAATGGCCAGGTCAAATCCCTCCCGCACGATGTCGACGCGCCTGTCATCAAGATGCAGATCGAGCTTCAAATCGGAATAGCGCGATAGAAACGCGGGAATGGCAGCCGAAAGCCGCGTCAACGTGACAGTCATCGGCGCGCTGACCCGCAACGTCCCGCTCGGCGCCGTCTTGATCGGGCCGAGAACCTGGTCGGCCCTGGCCAGCGCATCGAGCCCCTGCGTGACATGCTCCAGGTAGATCCTGCCTTCTTCGGTCAGCGCCATGCGCCGCGTCGTCCGGTTGATGAGCCGTACCCCCAGATGCGCCTCCAGCTCGGCGATGTTCTTGCTGATCGCCGGAGGCGAGAGGCCGAGCCGCCGCCCGGCTTCGGCAAAGCTGTTCAGTTCAGCCACTTGGCGGAAAACCTGCAACGCAGTCAGGCGATCCATCGCACCATTCTCTTCCAGTAAACAATGTCTTTCATTTCTCACATATTATCGTCTGTTGGTAAATTCCATATCTGCTTCCCGAACGGCTTACTCATTTCGGAATGACATGATGACCAACCCCACAATCTCCCTTATCGAGCGACGCATGTCGGCCAATCGGTTCGATGTCTCGCACGCGTTGACGGATGCCGAGGTCGAGGAACTGGCACGCCTCGCAACGCGCGCGCCAACCGCCTACAACCTTCAGAATTGGCGGTTCATCGCCGTGCGGACGCCGGAAGCAAAGGCACGGTTGCGCAGCGTGGCCCACGGCCAGGCCAAGGTGCAGGACGCAGCCGTCACCTTCATCATCTGCGGCGTACTGCCCGACCACGCTGCCCTCAATGCCAGGCTGCGTCCTTTCGTCGAAGCCGGCTTCATGCCGGCGGATATGGCTTCGGGCTGGCAGGAAGGCGCCCGCACCCAATATGCCGATCCTCGAGCGGCCCGCGACGAAGCCGTGCGCTCGGCAACGCTTGGCGCTGCAACGCTGATTTTTGCAGCCGAAGCGCTGGGGCTCGTCGCTGGTCCTATGGGAGGCTTCGATGCCGAAGGCGTGGCCCGCGAGTTTGGCCTTGGAACGAATGAAGTGCCGGTGATGCTCATCGCGGTCGGCCGCGCCACGCCCGGAAACTGGCCGCAAAAGCCGCGCCGCCCTCTTGCCGAAGTTCTGGAAATCTTATGAAAACGCACCGTTCCGATCTGTTGCTTACAGCCATTGCACCCGCGATATGGGGCAGCACCTATATTGTCACGACGCAGTTCCTGCCGAACCTCTCGCCGATGACGGTTGCGATGCTGCGGGCCTTGCCCGCCGGATTGCTGCTGCTCGCGATCGTCCGGAAACTGCCGACGGGCATCTGGTGGCTGCGCAGTTTCGTGCTCGGAGCCCTCAACATCTCGATCTTCCTGAGCATGTTGTTTGTCGCCGCCTACCGGCTTCCTGGCGGGGTCGCGGCGACGGTACTGTCGGTCCAGCCGTTGATCGTGATTTTCCTTGCCGCTGCCCTGCTTGCCAGCGCCGTCCGACCGTTAGCGATCGTCGCTGCCCTTGTCGGGATCGCCGGTGTTGCATTGCTGGTGCTGACCCCGAACGCGACGCTCGATTTAGTCGGCGTTGCCGCCGGCCTCGCCGGGGCGGCCTCCATGGCCTTCGGAAGCGTATTGGCCCGTAAGTGGCAACCGCCAGTATCGCTGCTTACCTTCACGGCATGGCAACTGACTGCCGGCGGTCTCCTTCTCGTTCCGGTGGTCGTGCTTTTCGAACCACCCATCCCGTTCCCGACTGCGGCCAACCTGCTTGGACTGGCGTGGCTCGGCCTGGTCGGCGCGGCGCTGACTTACGTCCTCTGGTTCCGGGGCATTGCGCGACTGGAATCTGCGGTGGTGTCGTCGCTGCTTTTCCTCAGCCCGGTGACCGCCGTGCTGCTTGGATGGGTATTCCTGGACCAGACGCTGACCTTGCCTCAAATCGCCGGCGTCGTTTTCGTCATCGGCAGCATCTGGCTGGCTCAACGCCCTAGTCGCAACGAGTCCTAATGCATGTCGCGCAAAAGTGTGCAGCGGTTTTGCGATTACGACATGCATCAAACAAGAACCTAAAGCGCGTCGCATGGAGGCCGGTCGAACGCGACGCGCTTTAGGCCGCCGACTTGTGTCGGCGGATTGTTCGGCACTATGGTCAAGCGGCGGAGGATCTGCCGATGCCACAACGCCCCTATGATGAGCGCCTGCTCCGTCAGGCGTTCGACGTCGCGCGCAAAGCCCGCGATGCCGGCGAACATCCCTTTGGTTCGCTCCTCGCCGACAAGGACGGCAATGTGTTGCGCGAGCAGCCCAACGGTTACAAAGCCGGCGGGGGCGACCGCACCGCTCATGCCGAAAGGCTGCTGGCCTCCTGGGCGGGGATGAATATCAGTCTCGAAAAACTGGCTTCCTGCACCCTCTACACTTCGGCCGAACCTTGCGCGATGTGCTCCGGGACGATTTATTGGGCGGGCATCGGACGGGTCGTCTTTGGGCAGAGCGAACACGACCTCAAGCGGCTGACGGGCGCACATGTCGAGAATCCCACACTCGACCTGCCCTGCAGGATCGTCTTCGAAGCCGGGCAGCGTCCGACTGAGGTCATCGGCCCGCTGCTTGCCGATGAAGCGGCGCAACTCCAGGCCGAATTCTGGAAAGACAAGTAGGGTCGGGACTCGTTGATTCAGAGGCAGAGGTGACTGACTGCCACCTGATGCAATTCCAGGAAAAGTGTGAAACGGTTTTCCGTCCGGAATTTGCGTCAAAACAAAAAGATAGATCGGTTCGGCGTTCCGTGAAACGATGAAATCGTTCTAATTTAAAGGCCTGTCAGCAATTTCTTAAGCAGAGCGTTAAGAGTTTCCTGCTCCGCCAGCGTCAGCACGGAGATTAATTGCTCTTCCAGCGCCACCATTGGACCGATCAAATCGTCGATCGCGCGCTTGCCGCCAGTCGTCAGCGCAATTTGCTTGCCGCGCCGGTCGGCGGGATCGGGGCGTCGTTCAACCAGCCCGGCGCGCTCCAGCCGGTCCAGGCGGCTCGTCATGCCGCCCGAGGAGATCATTGCCGATTCGTAGAGCTGAGTAGGTGAGAGCATATACGGTTCACCGGCGCGCCTGAGCGGCGTGAGCACATCAAACTCACCTACATTCAGGCCTGCTTCTTTGAGCAACGGGTTCATGTGATCGCGGATAACCCGCGCGGCGGCATCAAGCAGACGACCTACCGTTTCAACAGGCAACAACGGAAGATCGGGGCGCTCGCGGGTCCATTCCTTAGCTGCGGCCTCGGCGCGATCCATGGCAAATATTCCCTCGGCAAAATGTATCTTGCAATCAAGATACATTGCATCTACTAACATTATAGTAAGATAATAGCGCAGCGCGCATTCCTGGAGAAGGCGAAATCGATGCCCAAAATGATTTTCGTGAACCTGCCTGTCCGTGACCTGTCGGCGTCAACGGCGTTCTACGTGGCGCTAGGCGGCACTGTGAACCCGCAGTTTTCGGGCGAGAAATCCACCTCGATCATGTTCTCGGACACGATCGGGGTGATGCTGCTGACCCATGACCACTACCGCGAATTCACTACACGCCCAATCGGCGACGCAAGGCGCGATAGCCAGGCAATGATCGTCCTCACTGTCGATGACCGCGACGCCGTCGATTCAACACTGACCAGCGCAGTTGCGGCGGGCGGTCGCGCCGATCCCAACCCGGCACAGGATCTTGGCTTCATGTATAATCGCCACATTGAAGACCCAGATGGCTACGTCTGGGAAATCGTGTGGATGAACCCGACGGCGAACACCTGAACGTCGGGTGCGGGCGCATCGGCCGTAGCGGTTCCTGAGCCTGGAGTCGTGACCAGCAATTCGGTGCTGGCCCAGTGCCGGCTCCGCATCAGCTGCGCCCGTCAGGTCGTCTTGACATATTTCCGCCAGCTGTGCTCCGGCCGGAAGCCGAGCATGTCCCGCGCCTTGCGGTTGGAGAGCAGCGTCTCGTATTCGCCAACTTCACCCTTGACCGGCACATCGGGATAAAACCGCTTCAGCAGTTCGGCTGTCGGCAGGTCGGACGAGGTGTCGTCATTGGCGGCGTTGAACACCTGATAGCCGAGCCGATCCTTCTCGATGGCGCGCAGCGTGATCTGGCCGAGGTCGCGCGCGTCGATGTAGCTCCAGGCAATGCGCTTGCGGAAACCCGGATCGGCGAACCATTTCGGAAACAGCGAATATTCATGCGGCTCGATGACGTTGCCGATGCGCAAGGCGTAAATGTCGAAGCCGCTGCGCAGGGCAAAGGCGCGCGCCGTCTTCTCGTTGACGACCTTGGACAGCGCATAGCTGTCCATCGGATCGACGTCGTACTCCTCGTCAAGCGGGAAATGCGTCGGATCGCGTGGCTCATTGGCGAAGACCAGGCCGTAGCTCGTTTCGCTGGAGGCGATCACCACCTTGCGGATGCCGAGCTTCACCGCCGCCTCGATGACGTTGTAGGTGCCGAGCGCGTTGATGCGGAACACCTCGTTGTCGGGCGTGATCATGATGCGCGGGATCGCCGCGAAATGCACCACGGCATCGACCGGCTGCGTGCGCAGCGACGGGTCGAATTCATGCAGGCCCATATAGCTCGACAGCGCATTGAACACCTGCCCGCTGTCGGTGATGTCGGTGATCAGCGTGCGCACCTTGGGATTATCGAGCGGCTTGGTGTCGATGTTGAGCACCTGGCAGCCCTGCTCGACCAGATACTGCACGACGTGGCGCCCGGCCTTGCCGCTGCCGCCGGTGAACATGATCCGCTTCGTCATTTTGCTCTCCCTGGAATTCATGTGTATTGTCAGACAATATCGAACTCTGCAATCGCCTGCCATGGCATGCGGCAAAAACCCGCTTCAACAATTCGCCGGCAAGGTGCAGCGCCGTCATCCATCATTGCAAAATAGGACGAAACGACATGAACACGACCGCTGCGAGCGAAAAGATCGGCTTCATCGGGCTTGGCCTGATGGGCCATGGGATCGCGAAGAACATCGTCGACAAGGGCTATCCGCTGACGTTTCTCGGCCGCAAGAACCGCACGCCGGCCGAAGACCTGCTCGGCCGCGGCGCCAGGGAAGCGGCGACCTCGCGCGACGTCGCGGCGGCATCCGATATCGTCTTCATCTGCGTCACCGGCTCGCGCGAGGTCGAAGCCATCATCCGCGGCCCAGGCGGCCTCAGGGAAGGCCTGAAGCAGGGATCGGTTGTCGTCGACTGCTCGACCTCGGATCCTGTCTCGACGGTGGCGCTGGCCGCCGAGCTCAAGGGGTTCGGCGTCGACTATGTCGATGCCCCGCTCAGCCGCACGCCGAAGGAGGCCTGGGAAGGCACGCTCGACGCCATGGTCGGCGCGCCCGACGCGGTCTTTTCCCGGCTGAAGCCGGTGCTCGAAACCTGGGCCGGGCGCATCGTCCATATCGGCGACACCGGTGACGGCCATCGCATGAAGCTGCTCAACAATTTCATTTCGCTCGGCTACGCCGCGATCTATTCCGAGGCGCTGGCGCTGGCGCAGAAGGTCGGCATCTCGCCGCCGCGCTTCGACAGCGTCATCCGCAACGGCCGCATGGATTGCGGCTTCTACCAGACCTTCATGCGCTGGACGCTGGAAGGCGACCGCGACGCGCACAAATTCACCATCGCCAACGCCTTCAAGGATCTCACCTATCTCGAATCGATGGCAGGTGCTGCCGGCATCGCCAACCCGCTCGGCAACGCCACCAAGAACGCCTTCGCCGGCGCCTTCGCGGCCGGCCCCGCCGACCAGTACGTGCCGATGCTGGCCACGCATATCGGCAAGGTCAACGGCGTCGATCTCATGCCGACCAGGGATGGCAAAAAGCAGACGATCTGAGGCGGCCGATCAGCTTTCGGCCACGCAACATTCCGGGGTAAGCGCACCGGCGAAGCTGCCGACCTCCCTGAGGCAGTGCCATCGCACGTCGGCAAGAGCCCCCTCACCCGGATTGCCAACCGAATTGCGAAGGGCAATTCGGGACAATCCGACCTCTCCCCAAGGGGAGAGGAGGTCGCCTGCGTTGATGCCAGGGCTCTTCTCCCCAGCGGGGAGAGTGGCCGCGAAGCGGCCGGATGAGGGGGACTCCCTATGCGATTGCCCTGCCTTGCTGTCCCTCAGTCCTCGGCAACACCGAAACTTTCAAAGCCAGAAATAAAAAACCCGCCTCGTTGGGCGGGTCGTCGGGGCCAATCAGCACCATAGCCAGATTAGTAGCATAGCTGCCGGCACAAAGCAAGAACAAAATACGCTGCGGTCGCACAAAAAACGCGATTTCCTTCACCGCCGCGAGCTTGCGCTCAAACATGCCGCAGCAGGGCGCCGTCGGCGAAGCTGCCGATCTCCCCCCTTGCGGGGGAGATGCCCGGCAGGGCAGAGGGGGGTGCTGTCCCGCCGACCTGTGAACCAGCCGCAGTCAAGTCCTCATGCTGAATCTCGATTGGAATGCTGAGGGCCAAGTTGGCGATCCTTCCCACCCCCCTCTGTCCTACCGGACATCTCCCCCGCAAGGGGGGAGATCGGATGACGCTTCTGCTTTCGCCAATCACTAACATAAAGCAGGGCCAGGCTGGCGCCCGCCTCGGCGCCTAAATCACCGCCGCGAACGGCCGATGACATCGTCGGTGTTGGCGAGAAGCCTGTGTACCGCGGCGCGGGCTGCGGCGGGCCGCTGCAGGCGGATGTTCTTCTCGATCGCCTCGTGCAGCCTTTGCGCATGCTGCTGGTCGCTGGTTTCGCGCGTGACGAAGACAAACAGGTGATCGAGCGCCGATTCGATCAGCACGCCGAGCGGCACCAGCAGATCGTTGCCCGAAGCGCGCAGGATGGCGAGGTGAAACCGCGTGTCGGCGCGCGTCCGCTCCTGCAGGTTGGTCGCTTCGCCCATCTCGCGGCAGGCCTGGCTGATCTCGGCCATCTGCTCGTCGGTGCGCCGCATCGCGGCAAAAGCGCTGGCCTCCGGCTCGATGATGTGGCGGAATTCCTGCACGGTTCTCAGGAACACCTCGCGGTCCGGCGAGGTCGCGTACCAGGCCAGCACATCGCGATCGAGCAGGTTCCAGCGCTCCTTCGGCTCGACCCAGCTGCCGATCTTCGGGCGCGACGCAAGCAGGCTTTTCGCCATCAGCATTTTGATGGCTTCGCGCACCGCCGAGCGGCTGACGTCGAAGGTCTCGGACCATTTGGCTTCGTTGGGCAGGATGGTTCCCGGCGGATAGTCGCCGCGCACGATCCTCAGCCCGATTTCGTTGGCGAGCGACGCATGCACGCTCGAGCCGGGAAAGTGTGCGGCGTCGGCACGCCGAACGCCGGCCGGCCGCGCAGCCTCGGCCTTCAACTTGGCGGGTCGCTTTTTTGATGTCGCGTCCGGCATTCGTATTCCCCGGCAGCTGCTTGTCGAAAGCCTGAACTCAGGACACGACAAAGCAACGGCCTACGCTCCAAAGCAGCGTCGCCTCGTGCGTTTTGTATGGACGATGCGTAACGGGGCGCCCGCTGAACGGGCGCCCCGAAACTGCGAACCTACTTCTGGATGCAGGTGTCGACGGTGTCCTTGGTGCATTCGTCGAGGCCGGTGAACACCGGATCGGCGACCGGCTTGCCGTCGACCAGGTCGATCATCACCGAGGGCGCCTTGTAGCCCATCTCGAACGGCCGCTGGCCAACCAGTGCGGTCACCAGCCCGTCACGAGCAATCGCCACCTCGTCGCCGATGGTGTCGGCGGCGCCGATGACAAAGGCGTTGCTGGCGATCTTGTCGGCCATCGGCTTGAACAGGTCGCGGTAGGGCTGCGGAGCGCCGAACAGCGGCCAGCCGCCCATGATGCCGAAGGCGTCGAGGTCGGGATTGGCAGCGAGGATGTCGGTCATCGCCTGCACGCCCTTGGCACCGTCGTCATTGGTGAACACCGGGCAGCCGGCAACTTCCGTCCAGCCGCCTTCGCCCGCCAGCGCCGCGAGGCCGTCCTTGCCCGAAAGCGCGTCACGCATGCCCTGCGCGCGGCGCAGGATGTTGTCGGCCGCCGGATTGCCTTCGATGGTGCAGATCTTGCCGCCATTCGGCTTGGCCTTCTTGATGTATTCGCCGATCTTGTGACCCATCAGGTAGTTGTCGGTGCCGAGATAGGTCTTGCGCAGCGCCGCGTCTTCCTTGCTGAGGTCGGCGTCGAGGGTCATGATCGGGATCGACGGATTGGCGCTTTTGATCGTCTGCGCGATCAATGGCGCGTTGGACGGCGAAATTGCCATCGCCACCGTGTCGGGCTTGCTCAGCATGTCCTGGACGATCTGGGCTTCACCGGCCTCGTCCGAGGTCGATGCCGGTCCGGTGTAGAAGCACTCATATTCCGAGCTGGCGTTTTCCTTGTTCCATTTCTCGCAACCCTGGTGGATGGCCTCGAAGAATGGATTGTCGAGACCCTTCACGACGATGACGAGCTGTTTCTTGGCCATGGCCGGCCCGGCACCCAACGCCATGACGGCGGCGGCAGCGAGCAATAGTGATTTCCTCATGTCAGTCCTCCCTTTTGAAACAAACGGACACCGCGTGCCCGCCACACACAGATCGACCCGGAGCAAGATGACAGAGGACGTCGCACTCGTGTCGCCAAGCCAGGTCGATAAGCATTTTCATATTCAGTCTCAGACCGGCACCGACAGATACTGCTGGTTACCAAATCCCTGACCGACAAACCTTCACCGATTCCTTCCGGCAACCCGGGACATCGGTGCAAGCTCCTCCGACACTTAGCTAATATCGCCTTGTCACCGACGTCAATGCTATTTGTCCTACAAAACTGATTTTTCGAAAGAAGCCGTGGTTGACGCCAAGAAGGCTTATGCGTAAATGGGCGAAATCGCTGCTTCCGGGAGGAACTGGGGAGAGCGAAAGGCCGCGGCAGAACCGCAGGCCGCAAAGCACGGGGAGGCAAGAAGGCTGGTGGCGGTTCTCGAACTCACCAACATCTCGAAGCATTTTGGCGCCATTCAGGCGGTCAACGACGTGTCGTTGTCGATCGAGGCCGGACAGGTTGTCGGCCTGATGGGCGACAACGGCGCCGGCAAGTCGACGCTGGTCAAGATGATCGCCGGCAATTTCCCGCCGAGCCATGGCACGATGCAGATGGACGGCAAGGAGCTGATCCTGCACAAGCCGGTCGAGGCGCGCCAGCACGGCATCGAAATCGTCCATCAGGACCTGGCGCTGTGCAACAATCTGACGGCCGCCGCCAACGTCTATCTCGGCCGTGAATTGCGCCGCGGCCTCGGGCCGCTTCGCATCCTCGACTATGCCGCCATGTACAAGCGTGCCGGCCAGATCTTCGCCGAGCTGAAATCCGAAACGCGCCCGCGCGACCTGGTCAAACAAATGTCGGGTGGCCAGCGGCAGGCGGTGGCGATCGCCCGCACCATGCTTTCGCAGGCCAAGATCGTGCTGATGGACGAGCCGACCGCGGCGATCTCGGTCCGCCAGGTCGCCGAGGTGCTGAACCTGATCCGCCATTTGCGCGACCAGGGCATCGCCGTCGTGCTGATCAGCCACCGCATGCCCGACGTCTTTGACGTTGCCGACCGCGTCATCGTCATGCGGCGCGGCCGCAAGGTCGCCGACAAGACGATCGCATCGAGTTCGCCGGAAGAAGTCACCGGACTCATCACCGGCGCCATCGAACAGGTATGATTGACGCCTCAACCAGAGTAAAAAAGGTCGATAATGGCAGTCACCCTTGATCAGACGATCGCGCACAAGCAGCACACCTTGCTGAGCAAGGTGTTTGCCAGCCAGACCTTCTGGGTGGTAATCGCGGTCATCCTCGCCTGCCTGTTCCTGTCGGTGGCCACGGATTCCTTCGCCACGACCAAGAACCTCTACAACATCACCCGTAACGTCACCTTCGTCGCCATCGTGGCGCTCGGCATGACCTTCGTCATCATCACCGGCGGTATCGACCTGTCGGTCGGCTCGGTGCTTTGCCTGTGCTCGATGGTGCTGGCCGTGACCATGCATGCCGGCTACGGCATCGAGATCGGCATTGGCGCTGCAATCGCGACAGCGCTGATCATCGGCGCCTTCAACGGGGTTCTGATCGCCTATCTCGGCTTTCCGCCCTTCGTGGTGACGCTCGGCATGCTGTCGATTGCGCGCAGCCTTGCCATGGTCGCCTCCAACAACACAGTCGTCTTCCAGTTCGGGCCCGACCACGACAAGCTGCTGGCGCTGGGCGGCGGCGCCTGGGTGTTCGGCATCGCTAATCCGGTGCTTTACATGATCGTGCTGGCGTTGATCACCGGCTTTGTGCTGCGCTGGACGAAATTCGGCCGGCACATCTTCGCCATCGGCGGCAACGAGCATGCAGCAACGCTGACCGGCGTTCCGGTGCGCCAGATCAAGGTTGTCGTCTACATGATCTCGGCACTGGCGGCTGGCCTTGCCGGCATCATCCAGACCGGCTGGCTGGGCGCGGTCACCACCAATCTCGGCAACGGCATGGAGCTTCAGGTGATCGCCGCCACCGTCATCGGCGGTGCCAACCTAGCCGGCGGCATGGGCACAGCCTTCGGCGCGGTCGTTGGCGCTGCGCTGATCGAGGTCATCCGCAACAGCCTCGGCCTGCTCGGCATCAATGCCTTCTGGCAAGGCGTGTTCATCGGCGGCGCCATCCTGCTCGCCGTGCTGTTCGATCGCATCCGCAATTTCAGGCGCAACGACTGAATTTTCGGCCGGATCTCGGCGCTGAATCATAGATCGTTCGCCGGTCGAATTGCCGGCCTCGAGGCCTCGCTGGCGCTGGTCGCCGGCCGACCGCGACGGTCTTGCCATACCGGCCTGGAAACGCTCGCCTTCCTCCTATCGCCGAGTCTGAAAATCCGCCGCTGCGGCGCATGGCCGGCGCCCCGACGTGCACATCCGTCTTGACGCAAGCCCAAACTGAGCCGCACAATCGCTCGCAGCAGGCGAAGGGAGGCCAGTCGCCTGCGGGAGGATATACCCATGACGGAAGCGATCAGGCTCTACTGGGGCCGGTTCGGACATGTTTCTGTCCTGAACGTCGCCAGCGACTTCGTCACCCATGCCCATGTCGAGGCGCATATCATCATCTGGCTGGAAGGCACGGCCGGCGAGATGACTATCGGCCGCGAGACGGTGCGGCTTGGACCGGGCACCGCCGCCGGCATCAATTCCTTCCAGCCGCACAGCCACGCTCTGTCCCGCGACGGCACGCCCGGCCTGTTCCTCGCCTTCTACATCGATCCGGACTGGGCTCGAAAACGCCGCGAGCTGCCTTCCTCTGCGCCACTGTTCTCGAGCCCGGCAATCACGCTCGAGCCTTGGCTGCACAAGGCAGCGGCTAACCTCCTCGATCATCTCAGCGACAATGAGAGCATCGACGACATCGCCAATTACGAGATCGAGCGCTTCATCGACAGCGTGCTCGATGCCGCCGACGCGTCCGCACCGCAGACGGTGCGCGCCCGCGTCAACACCATGCAGGATTTCCGCGTCCGCAAGGCGATCCAGCTGATGAAAGCCAATGTCTGCGAGCGCATCTGCTTCGACGACGTGGCGCGCAGCGTCGGCCTGTCGCGGCCGCATTTCTTCGCGCTGTTCAAGGAACAGACCAATCTGACGCCCAACGTCTATTGGAACACGCTGCGCATGGAGGAAGCGGTGCGGCAATTGCAGTGGTCGCAGGAGCCGCTGATCTCGGTCGCCTGCAATCTCGGCTTCACCACCCAGGGCAATTTCTCGCGTTTCTTCCGCGACCATGTCGGCGTCCCGCCGACGCTTTACCGCGAGGCGGCGCGGGCGATCAGCTGAGCGCCCGTTTTTCAGACTATTTGATAGGCGTTCAAGACGCATTGATAAGCGCTGCCGAGCCTGCCGCCCTACCCTCCCAAGCAGCTGATTTGCAAGGGAACGATCATATGGCGAAAGTCACCATCTCCAGCGTCATCGACGCGCCGGTCGAAAAGGTCTGGGCGCGTATACGCGACTTCAACGGTCTGCCGACCTGGCACCCGCGCATGGTCGAAAGTCATATCGAGGACGGCAAGGACGCTGGCACGATCGGCTGCGTGCGCAATTTCCAGCTCGTCAGCGGTGCCCGCCTGCGCGAAAAGCTGCTCGATTTTTCCGACGAGAATTTCCTCGTCAGCTACTCCATCCTGGAGACGCCGCAACCGCTCACCAACCACAAGGCAACGCTGCAGTTGCGGCGGGTAACCGACGGCGACCGCACCTATGCAGAATGGACCGCCAGCTTCGATGCGCCCCCAGAGGAAGCCGACAAGCTGGCCGACGGCATGGGCGCCAACGTCTTCCAGGGCGGCTTCAACGCCCTGAAGGCGCATTTCGCGGGCAAGGTTGAGCTGAATTGAGCTGACAAACAGGAGCGTTCCATGGCGCTTGCATTGCAGACTTTCCCGACGGTGAAGGATGCCGGCGCGGCGCTGAAAGTCGCCGGCGCCCGCTATCTCGGTGGCGGCACATTGGTCGTGCGCGCCGCCAATGAAGGCGACGTGTCGATTTCCGGTTTCGTCAGGTCGACCGAACCGGCGCTGTCGGTCATCCGCATTTCCGGCGGCGAGGTCCGCATTGGCGCTTCAGTGACCATGGCGGCGATCGCCCGTCACCCCGATCTCGCTCTGCTGGCCCACGCCGCGCGCGCCGTCGGCGGCCCGGCGATCCGCAACATGGCGACAGTCGGCGGCAATCTCTTCGCGCCGGCGCCCTATGGCGATTTCACCGTCGCGCTGCTGGCGTTGGAGGCAATTGTCAGCACCGAAGACGGCGAGAAGCCGATCGAAGCCTTCCTCGCAAAACGCGAAAGCAACCACGCCATCGTCACTGCGGTCGGCTTCACGCTTCCGAAGGAAGGCGGCTTTCGCTTCCTGAAAGTGTCGCGGATCAAGCCAAAGGGCATTTCGGTGCTGAGCATCGCCACCGTGCTGGAACAGGCGCCGGACGGCACTGTCACGTCAGCGCGGATCGCGCTCGGCTGCATGGCCGACCGGCCGATCCGTGCCAGCGCGGCAGAGAAAGCCTTGATTGGCCGGAAACTCACGGCAGACGGCATCGCACCGGCACTGGCTGTTGCCCGCGACGGCACTTCGCCGCCAACCGATCCGATCGCCAGTGCCTGGTATCGCAACGAAGTCCTGCCGGTCCATCTCGGCCGGCTGCTGCTCGCCTGAAAGCCCTGGCCGCGGCGCAAGGAGTAAAAAGATGGCAAAGGTCCCGATTCAGTTCACGCTCAATGGTGCGGAGAAAGCCGAGTTCATCGACAGCGGCACGACGCTGCTTCATGCGTTGCGCGACAAGATCGGCGACACCTCGCCGAAGGGCGGCTGCCATCAAGGCACCTGCGGCGCCTGCTCGGTCATTATCGATGGCGAGCTTAGGCTGTCCTGCCTGACGCTGGCCGAGACCTGCAATGGCGCCGCCATCACCACCACCTCGGGACTGGCGGAAGGCGGCGTTCTGCATCCCTTGCAGCGCGCTTTCCTCGACGCCTTCGCGACCCAATGCGGGTTCTGCACGCCGGGCATGATCATGGCCGCCAAGGTGCTTCTCGACCAAACCCCGAACCCCAGCCGCGAGGATGTGGTCGAGGCGCTGTCCGGCAATATCTGCCGCTGCACCGGCTACGAGCCGATCATCCAGGCGGTGCTGACCGCCGCACGCTCCAATTCGCAGAACCCGGCTTGAGGGGAGTTAAGAAAATGGAACTCCGCAAGAGCTATTTCGCCGACCAGCGCAAGGACGATCTGCACGAGATCGGCCAGCCGCGGCCGCGTTCGGATTCACCCGGCCATGTCACCGGCAAGACCGCCTATTTCGCCGACCGTAATTTTCCCGGCATGCTGCATTTGAAGATGGTGCGCAGCCCGCACCATCACGCCCGCATCCGCAGCATCGATACGTCCGAGGCGGAAAGGCATCCGGGTGTCGTCAAGGTGCTGACCGCCAAGGATGTGCCGCACAATGTCTACACCATCCTGATCCTGATCCAGATCGGGCCGGAGGACGAGACAGTGCTGGCCGACGGCAAGGTGCGCTGGGAGGGCGAGGCCGTGGTGGCGGTGCTGGCCGAGACCGAGCGCGCCGCGCAGGAGGCCGCCGCCAAGGTGAAGGTCGACTACGAGGTGCTGCCGGCCGTCTTCGACATGGACGAAGCGCTGAAGCCCGGCGCGCCGATCGTCAACGAATATCACGGCCGGAATTATTACCTCTACGACAGCGGCGAATGCCGCAAGGTGCGCTTCGGCGATGTCGAGGCAGGCTTTGCCGAGGCCGACCACGTGCTCGAACAGACCTACCAGTCTTCACCGATCGAGCATGCGCCGACCGAGACGACAGGCTGCATCGTCGCCCCCGAGGGCAACGACCGCTTCACCTGCTACACCAACACGCAGGCGATGTTCTTCACCCTCGACAACGCCTCGATTATCCTGCAGATGCCCGGCAACAAGCTGCATTTCGTCGGCGGCACTGTCGGCGGCGGCTTTGGCGGCAAGGTCGACGTGATCGTCGAACCCATCGCCATCCTCGGCGCCAAACTAACCGGACGACCGGTTTGTTTTATCTACAGTCGCGAGGAAGAGATGCAAATCTCCTCGCCGCGCGCCGCCGAAAAAGTCGTCATCAAGGACGGCGTGATGAAGGACGGCCGCATCGTCGCGCGCAAAGTGACCGGCTACACCGATGCCGGCGCCTATTCGCGCCATTCGCCCTACGGAGCGCAGAAGGGCGCCGGGCATTATCCCGGCCCGTATACGATCCCGAATGTCTGGATCGACACCTACTGCGTCTACACCAACCGCACCCCCTCCTCGGCGATGCGCGGTTTCGGCGTCACCATCGGCGATTTCGCGCTGGAGGTGCAGATGGACAAGCTCGCCCGGCTGATCGGCATGGACCCGCTCGAATTCCGCTTCATCAACGCCTACCGTGACGGCGACATCAAGGCGCATCGCCAGCCGACCGAGGGGGCGGCGCTGATCGAGTGTATGCAGGAAGCCTCGCGCGCCGCCAACTGGCCCGTGGCGGAACAATTCATGGCGATGTCGTCTTACGCGAAGGGAGCTTGAGATGGCGATCAGGCGCGGACGCGGCGTCGCCGCGATCAATTATCCGACCGGCATGAATCTCGGCGGCGACCCGACGCAGGCGCTGGTGCATTCGACGCCTACCGGCAATTTCATGGTCACGCTGTCGAGTGTCGATCTCGGCCAGGGCATGAAGCAGATCATGGCGCAGATCTGCGCCGAGACGATCGGCGTGCCGACCGACCGCGTCGTCGTCGACACCGCCGACACCGACACCGGTCCGCATTGCATGGGCACCTTCGCCTCGCGCGGCACCCATCGCGCCGGCAATGCGGTTATCCAGGCGGCCAGGGAAGCCCGCCAGGTGATGCTGGAAGTGGCGGCCGAGGAACTTGAGGTAAACGCCTCGGACCTCGAGACCGACGGCCAAGGCAACATCCTGGTCAAGGGGGCGCCGCAAAAGTCGATCTCGATCTTCGATGTCGCGCTGTCGGCGCATTTCAAGCGCGGCCGTTCGATTTCCGGCCGCGGCATGTTTTTGATCCCGCGCTCCTATCCGGAGAAGGAAACCGGCGCGATGAAGCCCTCGACCTGCTACGCGCACGCCTGCACGGTTGCCGAGGTCGAGGTCGATGACGAGACCGGCGAGGTCACCGTGCTGACGGTGAAGAACGTGTTTGAGATCGGCCGCGCGCTGAATCCGAAAATGGTCGAACAGCAGCTCGTCGGCGGCTCATGGATGGGCATCAGCCATGCGCTCTACGAAACGACCGAGCCCTACTATCCCAACCGCGACCATGGCGGCACCGACTTCAACCAGTATCTGATGCCGGGTCCTGGCGATCTCGCGCAAACCGAGATCATCGTGCTGGAACGACCCTCGGCGGACGGGCCGTACGGCGCCAAAGGGCCGGGCGAAATGTGCGCCAACCCGCAGATCCCGGCGGTCGCCAATGCCGTCTTCGACGCCGTCGGTGTGCGCATCGACACGCTGCCGATCACGCCGGAGCGCATCCTGCGGGCGCTGAAGGCGCAAGCGTCGAACTGAGTGCTGGAAATGGCCAAGAGACGTGCCGAGACAGTCGCGACCTCGCCGGAGGCGGTGGCGTCGCGCCTCGCCGCCTCGCACTATCTCGCCGATGAGAGCCTGGCAACTGCCATCTTCCTGGCGATCCGGCTGGGCAAGCCGCTACTGCTCGAAGGCGCACCCGGCGTCGGCAAGACGGAGGCGGCGAAGGCGATTGCCGACGTGCTCGGGCGCGATCTGGTGCGGCTGCAATGCTATGAAGGCATCGACGCAGCACATGCGCTTTACGAGTGGAACTATCAGCGCCAGCTGCTCGCCATCCGCCACGCCGGTGAGCATGAGGTTGACATCTACGACGACCGTTTCCTGATCGCGCGGCCACTGCTGCAGGTGCTTAAGGCGCCGGAAAAGCGCGTGCTGCTGGTCGACGAGATCGACCGTTCCGACCATGAATTCGAAGCGTTGCTCTTGGAATTCCTGTCGGATTTCCAGATCAGCATTCCCGAGCGCGGCACCATTCGCGCGACGGCGCAGCCGATCGTCATCCTGACCTCGAACCGCACCCGTGAGCTGGCCGAAGCGCTGCGGCGGCGCTGCGTCTACCACTGGATCACCTATCCCGACGCCGGGCGCGAGGCCGAGATCATCATGCTGCGCGCCGGCGATGTCGCCGAAGCCACGGCGCGCGCGGTGGCTGCCGCCGTGCGCGATATTCGCGCCCGTCCGCTGGCCAAGCCGCCCGGCATCGCCGAGGCGGTCGAATGGGCCAACGCCGCGACGATCCTCGAAAAGGGCGGCAGCCCGTGGCCGGAAGCGTTTCGCCGCGCCATCGGCGTGCTGATCAAGGACGAGGAGGATCTATCCTGCATCGCGCCCGAGCTCGGCAAAATTGTCGAGGAGGCGCTGGCGTGAGCCCCGCGGCTCTGCCTCGAGGGGCGACGCCGTTCCTCGGCTTCGGCCGGCTGCTGCGCCGCTACGGCTTTGCGGTGGCGCCCGAACAGGTCTCCGGCTTCATGCAAGCGGTGACGCTGCTCGGTCCCCGTTCGATGACCGACATCCGCGAAGCGGCCCTTGCCACGTTGGCGCCGCCGCCCGACCGCCGCGACGAATTCGAGGCGCATTTCCGGAACCATTTCTATGGGGACACCGCGGCGCTGGTCGAAGGCGAGGCCGACCAGGAAACCCGCATCAAGGACGATGGCGGAACGAGCGATGAGGAGAGCGAAGTGGTCCGCCAGGAGCAAGGCGGCGAACTGTCTTCGGCCAGCGAACAGTTGAGCGTCCGCGAGTTCCAGCGCGATGGCTACAGGCTTGCCGCCTTCCGCCGCAAGCTCGCCACCGCTTTGCCCGCCCGCCGCTCCTTCCGCACCGTGCGCACGCATGCGCGCGGCAAGCTCGACCTACGCCGCTCGCTGCGCGAAATCGTCAGTGCCGACGGCGATATCCCCTCGCCGCTGCTGCGCCGGCGGCAGACAGTGCCGCGCAAGCTTCTCATCCTGATCGACGTGTCCGGCTCGATGAAGCTCTACACATCGGACTATCTCAAGCTGGCACATGCGGCCGTGCAAGGCGCCGACCGGGCGGAGGTCTTCACCTTCGGCACACGGCTGACCCGTATCACCTCGGCGCTGCGCATTCGCGACCGCGACCAGGCGCTGGCCCGCGCCGCTGCCCAGGTCGACGACTGGGACGGCGGCACCCGCATGGGACCGACGCTGCTCGCGTTTCTATCGGTGCCGCGCTTCTCCGCCTTTGCGCGCGGGGCGGCGATCGTCATCCTGTCGGATGCGCTGGAGCGCGGCGACCATGCCGAGCTGGAAATCGCGATGCGCCGGCTGAGCGCCCGCGCCTTTCGGCTTTCGCTGGCGACGCCGCTGGCCGGCGATCCACGCTTCCGGCCGGCAACGGCGGCACTTCGCGCGATCCTGCCGGTGCTCGACGATCTGATCGACGGCTCTTCAATTGCCAGTCTCACCGAGTTCATCCTGTCGCTCGCCCGCCCCGCTCCGGCGGCCGCGGCAATCTGGAAAAGGGTTTCGTGATGCAGAAGGCGATCGACGCGCATTTCCACATCTGGCGCCAAAAGGACCAGCCCTGGCTTGTCGGACCGATGGTGCCACGCATCTTTGGCCCCTACGAGCCGATCCGCCGCGATTATCCGATCGAGGAATTCCTCGCCGACCAGCAAAGTTCAGGCGTCGAGAAGGCGGTCTATGTCCAGACCAACTGGGCCAAGGAGGATTTCGAGAAAGAGGTCGCCTTCCTGCAGAAGACCGCCGAAGAAACCGGTTGGCCGCACGCCATCGTCGGCTATGCCGACATGACGGTCGACGATGTGCGTCCCCAGATCGACCGGCTGAAAAAATATCCGCTGTTGCGCGGCGTGCGTATGCAGCTGCACTGGCACCAAACGCCGGCCTTCCGCTTCGCCGCCTCGGCCGATCAGGTCATCGACCCAAAGGTGCGGGCCAATATCGCCCGGCTGAAGGATTACGGCCTGTCCTTCGACCTGCAGCTTTTCCCCGCCCAGATGAAGGATGGGCTGACGCTTGTCGGCGACAACCCCGAGACGAATTTCGTTCTCACCCATGCCGGCATGCTGACCGACATGGAGCCGGAGACCACCGAGGCGTGGAAGACCGGCCTGCGCACGCTGTCAGCGGCACCCAACCTCTATGCGAAGCTCTCCGGGCTCGGCACCTTCGTCCACCGCAACGACCCGGCGCTGATCAGCTATATCGTCGACGCCGCGATCGCTATTTTGGGCAGCGACCATTTGATGTTCGGCTCGAACTTCCCGATCGAGAAGCTGTGGACCAGCCATGCCGAGCTGATCAGGACGCACCGGCAGGCCGTGGCAAAACACGGCGCGACCGCCGAGGCGGATATTTTCTGGAACACGGCGGAGCGGGTCTACCGGCCGGTGTGAGGCGCGCAGACCTTCCCTTCTCCCCCTGTGGGAGAAGGTGGATCGGCGCGTAGCGCCGAGACGGATGAGGGGTGCTGGAAGAAACTCGGTGGAGGAAATCTCGGCGATTTGAAGCACTTACGTCTCCAAGGTAGCGACCCTTCCAGCACCCCTCATCCGACCGAGCTTCGCTCGGCCACCTTCTCCCACAAGGGGAGAAGGGAAGGCGCCACGCCTCACCTCACCTCGAACTCTCGATCGACCGGGATCTGCATCGCCGTGACCATCTGGTTGGTCTGTCCGGCCAGGCCGATGATCGCGACCAGCTCGCCATGCTGCGCCTCGGTCATGCCCTTGGCCCGTGCTGCCGCCGTGTGTGAGTGGACGCAGTAGGAGCAGCCATTGGCTGTGGAGACGGCGATGTAGATCATCTCCTTGGTCAGCGGGTCGATGGCGCTGTCGGCGACCATCACCGCCTTGAGCTGCTCCCACACCCGCTTCAGCGATGCCGGATCATTGGCCAGCCCTCGCCAGAAATTGTTGACGAAATCGGATTTGCGCGTCGCGCGGATGTCGTCGAACACGGCCTTCACGGCGGGAATCGCCTCGACCTCGGCATCGGTCAGAAGTCTTGTGGTGGCCATGGGCAGGCTCCTTTCGTTTGAATCAGGTTTTGAGCAAAGGCGGCTAACCGGTTCGACCGATTCAGTTTCTACCGCGGAGTAGCGTAGAATCGTGGAGGTTGGCCGAAGCACCTCAGCGTCGTCATCCCAGGGCGGAGCAGCCGCGAAGCGGCGTCGCGAAGACCCTGGGATCCATGCCGTGACCTCTCGCGAGGGGTGCAGCGGAGCAGAATTCCGGACCGTCGCAACGCTTGAAAGTCACGGCATGGATCCTGGGGTCTGCGCCGCGTCGCTTCGCTCCTTGCTTCGCCCCAGGATGACGAAGCGGTGGACGTTTCTGCCAATCTCCAAAGTATGCACCAACGACCATCGGACATGTCGACCCTCTAAGCCAAGCCCTAATGAACCGCCGCATACATGATCTTCTCCTCCGTCGCCTCCACCGGCGAGAACTCCTCGACGATGCGGCCTTGCCGGCAGACCAGGATGCGGTCGGACAGGTTCATGATCTCCGGCAGGTACGACGAGATGACGACGACGGCCAGGCCCTCGTCGGCCAGCCGGTTGATGATCTGGTGGATCTCGGCGATGGCGCCGACATCGACGCCGCGCGTCGGTTCGTCGAAGATGACGATGCGCGGTTTCTGCACCAGCCCCTTGCCGATCACCACCTTCTGCTGGTTGCCGCCGGAAAGCTCGACCACCCGGGCATTGTCGTTGATCGCCTTGACGTTCAGCGTCTTCGTCCACTCCGCCGACAGCGCCCGCATCTCCTGCGCATCGATCACCCAGCTCTTTTCCCGTCCAGCCGCCAGGAAGCCGCCGAACAGGTTCTCGGCAACGTCCATCGTCTCGAAAATCCCCTCGCTCTTGCGGTCTTCGGTGACATAGACGATGCCGTCCGCCACCGCCTCGCTGGGCACGAGATAGCGCACCGGCCGGTCGTCCAGCTCGATGGTGCCGCCGCGCAGGAAGTCGCGCTTGTAGATGCCGGAGACGATCTTGAACGTCTCGGTGCGGCCCGAGCCGATCAGCCCGAAGACGCCGGTGATCTGGCCCTCGAAGATCGAGAAAGAATTGTTGCGCACGACATTGCTCATCGAGATGTCCTGCACCGACAGCACCTTCTTGCCGGGCTTGCGCAGCCTGGCCTCGTCGCGCTGGCTGTAGAGCTGCCCCGACAGCGTGCGCCCGACCATGGCGGCGACGATCCTGTCGCGATCGAAGGCGGCTGTGTCGTCGGTGATCACCAGTTCGCCGTCGCGCAGGATGGTGATGCGGTCGGCGATATCAAGCGCTTCCTCGAGCGCATGGCTGATGAAGACGATCGACACGCCCCTTGCCTTGAGCCGGCGGATCAGTGCGAAGAAGTGCCGCTTCTCCTCCGGCGTCAGCGTCGCCGTCGGCTCGTCGAAGATGATGATCTCGGCATTGTGGTGGACGGCGCGCGCGATCTCGACCATCTGCCGTTTGGCCGCGCCAAGCGTCGCCACCACGGCGTTCGGGTCGACCGGAAAGTTCAACGACTGCAGGAACTGCTGCGCCGAGATGTAGGTGCCGCGCAGCCGGTTGAGAAAGCGCTCGGTGCCGAGATAGAGGTTCTGCGCCACCGTCATCGACGGCACCAGGCTGGTCTCCTGGAATACCATGGCGATGCCGGCTTCAAGGGCGGCGTGCGGCGAGGGGTAGGCGATCTCCTGCCCGTTGTGGAACATCTTTCCCGATGTCGCGTCGACGACGCCGGCGATGATCTTGGTCAGCGTCGATTTTCCCGCGCCGTTCTCGCCGAGCAGCGCGTGGATCTCGCCCTTGCGCAGCTCGAAGCTGACCTTCTTCACCGCGGGCACGCCGCGATAGGTCTTGGTTACGTTCTCCAGGCGGACGATCGGTTCCATCAGCGATGCCCTTCTGGAGCCAGGTCGATGGCCAGCAGGCAATCGCCGCCTTTCGAGGCAATGAACAGGCGACCGTCTTTCTCCGCCACGCTGCAGATGCCATGACGCGTGCCGTTGGCGCGGCTGTGCAGGCTGTACTGCGGCCGCATCTCCCGATCGAGCCTGACGACCAGCCCGTAGGAGCGGCTCGGCGACCACGGCTTGTGGATGCCCATGGTGCGGATGCCACCGCATTGCAGCGGCTCGAGGAAGCTTCGATTCGAGGCGAGCGCCGGCGCGATCCAGTGCTGCGGCGGCACTTGCGCCAGCATGTCGTTTCGATAGTGCTTTTCCTGCAGCACGAATTCGATCAGCCGGTTGCGGGGCGCAAACAGCGCCAGCCAGGCACCGCCACCGGCGGCAGGCGACAGGCGAGAGGGATAGCCGGGCAGATGCGCCAGCACCGTCGAGCGGCTGCCCGTCGCGCCATCGAAGCGGATAAGTTGGTGCCGCCAGCTCTCGCTGACCAGCACATCCTTGCCAGTTGGATGCAGCCCATAGGGAAAGGCGATGTCACCGGCGACCTTGCGGAATTCGCTGCCTGCCGGATCGCGCTTCCACAACGAACCCGACGCACCCTTCTTCATCAGATCGGCGGCCCATTGCGACGGCCCGTGGTCGGCCGAGCCATTAGCCAGCCAAAGCGTGCCATCTTCTGCGTAGGCGAGTGCTGTTATGCAGCGTATCTCGGCCGGCAGGGCGGCCTCCTTGCCCGCGACTAACAGCTTGCCGCTTTCGAGCCCGACGGTCAGTTCGCCGGCGGGCGAGCGCGCGAGCGCGGTGACCGCGGCCGGAAATGTCTCGACCAGAACAGGGGCGGCACCGGCGGTGACCGCGTAGACGGCATTGGCACTGGAAACCAGCAGCCGGCCGTCGGCGACCAGCAGATTATCGGGCTCGGGCAGTTCGGCGAAGGCCGCAACATCGTCCAGCAGGGTATTCGGCCTGAAGGCACCGTCGAGCGGCGGGATGGTCACCGCCTTGCCGCGAAAGATGTCGAGGATAGGATCCAGCATCAAGGCTTCGCTCCCCAGTAGGAAGCGGGGCTGGTCCAGTTCGGGTCGGCGCTGGCAATCCTGTAGCGGCCGATCCGATTGTTGAGGATACCGCCGACGAACAGAAAACCCTTGTGCTCGCGCATCGAAGTGACCATCGGATGCGCGGCGCCCGACAGGTCGCCCATCGCTTCGACAATGCCGCCCTTCTCGTTGAATTTCACCACACCGCCGGTGTTGATGTTGGGGAACAGCCATTCGTCCTGCGGCAGCCGCCGCGTCATGCGCTTGCGCATGTCGGGATGCCGCAGCGACAGGTCGAAGCTCGGCGTGCGCATGCCTAACCAAGCCATCCAGTAATTGCCGTCGGAGGCACGGTTGATGTTGTCGGGGTAGCCCGGCATGTCGCGGATGACGCATTCGGCGGTGCCTGCTTTCGGCCCTTCCAGCCAATAGCGATGCACGCGGCAGGCCCAGCTTTCGGCGAAGAACAGCGACTTGCCGTCATGCGCCATGCAGACGCCGTTGGTATAGCGGTAGCCGTCGAGCAATGTCTTCGTCGAACCGTCCTTGGGGTCATAGACGAGCAGCCGCCCGGTGGCACGGTTCTCGATCGAGTCCAGCGCCCAATCGTGCGCGTCATAACGCTTGGTGGAATCGGTGAAGTAGATGCGGCCGTCCGGCGCGATGTCGCAATCATTGGGATCGCGCAGCCGCGCATCGTCAACGATCGAGGTCCAGGAGCGCGACGTTTCCGCGGAAAGCCGCTTCACCTCGCGCTGCGGCGAGACCGAATAGAGGCCCATCGCGCCGACGCAGCTGATCAGATTGCCTGTTTTGTCGAACGCCAGGCCGAGCGGAAAGCCGCCAATATGCGCAAAGACCTCCGAGCGCTTGTAGTCCGGCGCCAAGAAACGGACGATCTCGCCATGCCTAGTGCCGCAATAGAGATGGTCGTCGCGATCGAGGATGACGTCTTCCGGCCCTTCCAACTCGCCGAGCCCGATATGGTCAGCCTCCGATAGCCGATTGTCGAGTTCGTAAGGGGTGCCCGAGCTCGGTGCAGCCGACTGTGTCGCGCCCATCTTCAAATAGACCGGTGCGACATAGACCTCGTCCAGAACCTTGTGGCGGTTCTTCAGCCAGCGAATGTCGATGGTGACGGCAACGGCCAGCATGATGCCCAGCACCATCTGGTTGGTGCCGGTGCCATAGCCCAGCCGGATCAGCCCGTTGGTCATGGTCAGCACGATGATCGCGCCCATTAGCCCCTTGATCACCGAGCCTCGGCCGCCGCCCAGGCTGACGCCGCCGACGACCGCCGCTGTCAGTGCCATGACCTCGAGGTTGAGGCCTGTGCCCGGCCCCGCCCCGCTCAGCCGGCAGGCGATGAGGAAGCCGCCGAGCGAGGCGCAGAAACCGGAGAACACAT
Source organism: Mesorhizobium sp. M1428 (assembly GCF_040317515.1). NCBI lineage: Bacteria > Pseudomonadati > Pseudomonadota > Alphaproteobacteria > Hyphomicrobiales > Phyllobacteriaceae > Mesorhizobium > Mesorhizobium sp. M1428. The sequence continues at coordinate 44,466 of NZ_JAMYKT010000001.1, read as the reverse complement.
AGGTCATAAACACGGTGCGGCGCACGCGAATGCCGGCATTGTGGGCCGATCGCCGCGACCCGCCCACCGCCTGCACATGCCAGCCGGGCCGCGAGCGTGTCAGCGCGACATGGGTAATGATGGCCAGGATAATCGCCGCCCACACCGCAACCGAGAGGCCCCAGAAGGTGTCGTCGCCGATGAAGTCCAGCACATCCGACGTGGCATCGGAAAGCTGGACGTCGGCGGCATAGGTGGTGACCAAAATGTCGAACAGCGCCCGACCGAAGATGAAGGTGACCAGTGTCGTCAGGAAAGCGCGCAGCCTGAAATAGCCGATCAGATAACCGTTGATCGCGCCGAACAGCAGGCCGGTGGCGATCGAGGCGGCCAGCGCCAGCCACACCGATTGTTCGAGGATGAAAAAGACGAACACGGCGGAAAAGCAGGAAAGCGCGAAGATCGAGCCGACCGAAAGGTCGATGCCGCCGCCAAGCATGACCACCGTCATGCCGGTGACGACCAGCGAAAACTCGCCGAGCTGGCGGGTCGATTCCTGCAGCGACATCGGCTTGAAGAAGCCGGGGATGATCGAACCGAACACGCCGAGCGTCGCCACCAGCGCCAGGAACGGAATGGCGTTGTCGGTCCAGCGTTTGCTCAGTATCTCGCCGACGAGATGGTCGGGCACGAGATTGTAGCGCCAGGATTGAAGGCGTTCGCGAAAGGACATCGGTTGCTGCTGCCACTCAAGAGAGAAGGAGGCGGCCGAACCCGGTCCGGCCACCTCGTCGATGCCTGCAACGGACCCGCGGTTTACTTGGCCGCAGCTTGGGCTTGCAGTGCTTTCAAGTCCCAGCAGCTGTCTGGCTTGAGGTCGGCCTTGGTCGTCGCCTTCTCCAGCGTGTAGATGTAGGTGTGCGAGGTGCCGGCCGGCTGGCCACTCTGCAGCAGGAACTTGATGACGGCGTTCATGTCGCCGGACTGGCGGGCAAGGTCGGTCATCACCACCGCGCCATAGGTGCCGTCCTGCAGCTTGTCGCAGTCGGCGGTTTTCTCGCCGCCACCGGTGGTGACCAGGAACACCTTGCCCTCGAGCTTGGCATCGCGGATCGCAGCCGATGCGCCCGTCGCGTCGCCGTCCCAGAAATCGATGATGGCGCAGATGTCGGGGTTCTGCTGCAGCATCGTCGTCGTCACATTGCGCGAGGTCGTCGCATCCCAGTTGGAGTCAGGCTTGGCCACGACCTTGAAGTCGGGGTTCTTGTCCAGCACCTTCATGATGCCGGCATACTGGTAGAGGCTCGACGAATTGGCCTGGTCGCCCTGCACCAGCCCGATCTTCTTGGAAGAATTCGGCCCACAACCCTTGATCGCCGCTTCGGCTTCCAGCTGGCCGAGCCGATCCCAGTCGCTGCCGACAAAGGCATCGGCCGGGAAGTTCGCCGGATTGTCGACCAAAAGCACATAGGTGCCGGCCGCCTGCGCCTTCTTCATCAGCTTGGCATAGGAGTTGAGGTCCGGCGAGTGGATGATCAGCACGTCCGGCCTGGTGTCCGACGAGATTGCGTCGGTTATCGCCTGCGCGCCGGCATCGACCACCCAGTTCGGGTCACGCGTCTCGAACACGCCGCCCCAGGCCTCGACCTCCGTCTTCAGGTAATGCGCCCAGCCCTGTGCCAGGTCGAAGCCCATCGCCATCGGCACCAGCATCACCCGCTTGCCCTTGAGCGCTTGCGAATAGGCGGCCGGACCCGGATCCTCGGCAGCGAAGCCTGGCGCCACGAAGGCGGAGACGGCAAGCGCTGCCGCGGCAGCCATAAATGTCCTGATGATTTTCATGTCACATCCTCTGGTTTGGTATGTCGTTCGCGGCCGGCCCCAACCGTTCGCGTCAGTCTAGATATCGCCTTGCTGCGCAGTCTGCTCGTCGCGCGGATTGATGAACCCATCGACGATGATCGCCGCCAGCAGGATCGCTGCCTTGATCAGGTTCTGATAGAGCAGCGGAATGTCGATGATGGTCATCGCGTTGAGCAGGATGCCGATCAGCGCGGCGCCCACCAGCACGTTGCGCACCCCGCCCCGCCCACCCGACAGACCGATGCCGCCGATCACCGCCACCAACACGATGTCGTAGAGCAGCGTGGAATTGACGATGCGGGTGTTGATCGAATGCAGGCTGGCGGCAGTGAGCAAGCCGGCCACCAGCGAGACCAGGGCCGACAGCACGTAGCGCAGCACCAGCATCGGGCGCACTGGAATGCCGATGTTGCGCGCCGCGACCGGGTTGTCGCCGGCGAAATAGACGTAGCGGCCCCATTTGGTGTAGCGCAGGAACAGGAAGAAGGCGAAAGCCAGCCCGGCGAAGACAAAAACCTCGACCGGGATGTCGAGGAAGCGCAGCCCGCCAAGCAGCTCTACCCAATGGCCGGGCGGCACCGGCACCGCGTCCTGCGTGATCAGTTGTGAACGCACATAGCCGAAGACAAAGGACGCGGTCGCCAGCGTCACGAAGATCGCCGGAACCTCGGCGTAGGCGACCAGGATTCCGTTCAACAGCCCGATGGCGAGAACGCCGGCGAGCACGTAGGCGAAGGCCAGCCCGTCGGATGTCCCCGAATTCAGCAGTTGCAGATACCAGGCGACCGACATCGCCATGATCGCCACCGCCGACAGGTCGATGCCCCTGCCGATTATGACGACCGCCATGCCGAGCGCCAATATGCCCAGCACCGAGACCGAGCGCACGATGGCAACGAGATTGTTCGAGTTGATAAACCCGGGCAGTCCGATGGCGGCGGCGATGAACAGCACAACCGCGATGGCAAAGACAATGCCCTCCTGGTTCAGGCTTCTCCAGTTTAGCCAGCCGGTCGCGTTCATTGCCCGCTTTCACCCGCGATGGCTACGCCCTGCTCCCTCTGCGGCCATCGGAACGAAAGCTAATCGGCTCAAGACCAATTCGTCAAATGAATCCGCGCATTGCGGGCCGGCTTGCGAGGAAATTCTGCGGTTGGACGCACCGACTGGCGAGATTGGCGCAATGCCTGGAACTCAAGCACTTTTGCAACTGATTGCGCCGGTCGAACCGCTGGCAAAAGTTTGTTCCAGGACGAGCGGAGCCGGCAGAAATTTATGTCTTCGCTCGCCGCGGAGTTCCTGCGTCAAATCCGCAAAACATGGCCCGAGACCTCGGCGCCGGCAGCGTTCGGCAACGCCAGAAAGCGGCACGAGGCGACGAGACCGATTGCGCCGATCACCAGGAAGGCAAGGCGGAAGTCGACGAGATCGAGCGCTTCCGCGCCTCTGGCGATCTGCGACAGGTTGAGCAGTGCCGCCGCAACCGCCACGCCGAACAGCATCGCCACCTGCTGCAGCATGCTGGACAACGTCGCCGCCGAGCTGCGCTGCTGTGAGGCCACATCGGCGAAGGCCAGCGTGTTCAGCGCGGTGAACTGCATCGAGCGCGAAAGGCCGGCGATCAGCATCAGCACCACCACCAACGCTTGCGGCGTCTGCGGCGAAAGCGCCGCGCAGGCCATGATCGACAAGGAAGCGATCACCCCGTTGACGATCAGCACCGAACGGAAGCCGAAGCGCCTCAGCGTCGGCGTCGTCACCGCCTTCATGCCGAGATTGCCGAGGAAATAGGCCAGGATCATCATGCCCGCATCGACCGGGCTCAGGCCGAAGCCGACCTGGAACAAAAGCGGCAGCAGGAATGGCGTGGCGTTGATGGCGATGCGGAAAATCGTGCCGGCCGACAGCGTCGAGATGGCAAATGTCTGCACCTTGAAAGCTGTGAGATCGAGCAGCGGATGGTTGGCGCGTCGCAGATGCCGGACCGCCAGCCAGCCGACCAAAACGCCCGTGCCGAGCAATGCCATGGTCGGCAACACACCGTCTTGCGGATGCGCGATACGCTCGAGGCCGTAGAGCAGGCAGGCAAGCCCGACCGAGGTCAGCAGGAAGCCCGGCCAGTCGAGCGGCTTGGCCCCGGCATCGCGGTCGCCGGGAATGAAGCGAGCGACCAACGCCAAACCGGCAACCCCCAGCGGAATGTTGATGAAGAAATTCCAGTGCCAGGAGAGATAAGTGGTGATGAAGCCGCCAAGCACCGGCCCGACCACCGGCGCAAACAGCGCCGGCCAGGTGATCAGCGCCGTGGCGTTGAGAAGCTCGGATTTCGGCGCATTGCGCAGCACCAGGATGCGGCCGACCGGCGTCATTAGCGCGCTGCCCAGGCCCTGCACCGCACGCGCGGCAACGAACTCGGCCAGGTTCTGCGAGATGCCGCAAACGAGCGAGGCCAAAGTAAACAGGGCAATCGCCACGAGGAAGATGTTGCGCGCGCCAAAGCGGTCTGCGAGCCAGCCGGACAGCGGCACGAACACCGCCATGGTCAGCATATAAACGGTGATGCCGATGCTCATCGCCACCGCCGGCACGCCGAAAGATTCTCCCATCTGCGGCAGCGAGGTCGAGATGATAGTCGAATCCAGAAGCTGCATGAAGAAGGCGACGGCGACGATCAGCGCCACCCGCCGGGCTTGCCGCGCCGCCGTCGCGGTTTCGGGCAAGGCTTCGTTTTCGGGAATGGCGGTCATGCGCAGAACTATCCGAAGGGAATTTTCACCCGCTCCATCGGTAACCGCACAATTGTCTGGCAAACCGATGACGCACCGGTTTCAACAGCATTTGGCCGGTGCCGTCCAGACATGGACCAACAAACTTTCTTGTGGCACCGCAGCCGACTATGCGATGACCTGGCCCTGCCGCCGAACCGGCCTTTCACGATCCGCCATGGCGCTTCGCGCCGCAGCCGGCGCGTCTCATGCGGCTTCGATCTTCTCCAGGAACAGGCTGAGCTGCTCCGGGTCCATGTGCACGACGTGCCTCTCTTCGGGATAGGCCAGGCTGTTTACATCGGCGACATATTCGGAAAAGGCGGCGATGCGTTCGGCCTGCAGCCGATCGTATTCGGCGGCGAAATTGCGATAGACCTTGGAATGGCGAGGCATGTGGCCACGGTTCTGGCCAAGAATGTCGTCGGCGAACAGATATTGCGCATCGCAGCCGGTGCCCGCTCCCATCGACAACATAATCAGCGACGTGCGTTCCGAAATCGCCTTGGCCACCTCGACCGGCACCACCTCGATCTCGGCGCCGATCGCGCCGGCGGCCTCCAGTTGCTTCACCGCCTCGAACACCTGCATGGCGGTGTCGGCGGTCTTGCCGACGGCCTTGAATCCGCCTGTCCAGGTGGCACGTGACGGGATGAGGCCGACATGGCCGATCACCGGAATGGCGTCGTCGGCCATCCGCTTGATGGTGGCGTAGCCGGCGCTGCAATAGACCGCATCGGCACTGGCCTTGTAGAGCCGGAACGCCCAGCGGACGAAATCATCGGCGGTGCCGATCTCGAAGAAATTCTCACCCGGCATGGTAAACAGGCTGGGTGCCGCATCGCGGTATTGCGGATTGAGCACCAGCTCCGGCGGCACCGAGACGATATCGACGCCGGCGCGTTCGGCGGCCTCGGCCTCGTCCATCGTCAGCACGCGCAGCATGGTCAGCTGCCGCTTGCCCTTCATGGCGCGCAGGTCTGCGACGGTCGGTCTTTTCCGGCTCATGGATTTTGGTCCCCTTTGCTACGTGACAGAAGGCCGGTCAGGCGATCTGGATCATCACCTTGCCAGCTTCCACCTTGACCGGATAGGTCTGCAGATTGACACAGACGGGAGCCCCTTTGGCCTGGCCGGTCTTGTAATTGAAGCGGCCATTGTGCTTTGGGCATTCGATGATGTCGTCCATCACAAGCCCATCGGCCAGATGCGCCTTCTCATGCGTACAAAACCCATCGGTGGCGAAGAATTCATCGTCCGGCGAACGGTAGATAGCGAAGGTGCGGCCGCCATGGTCGAAGCGGATGACATCTTCCTCTTCGACATCGTCCACGGCGCACGCTTCGACCCAATCGGCCATTTCTATCTCTCCTGAAATTTCTGCGTTGCGCTGATGCGCAGTACCTACTCAGCCGCCGCCGACATGTTCACTTCGTGGAACTCGCCACGATAGGGCCTCGCCGTTGGTGGCAGTTCGCGCTTGAGGAAATAATCCTCGTATTTGAGCTGCCTGAGCAGGACAGGCCAGACCTCGCGATAGGCATGCCACATCGATGGATTCGGCGCCGGCAGATCGTGCTTGATCAGTTCATGCAGCCTGGGCAGCGCGTGGTAAGGCACCATCGGAAACATGTGATGCTCGACGTGGTAGTTCATGTTCCAGTAGATGAACCGGCTGATTGGGTTCATGTACACGGTCCTGGTGTTGAGCCGGTGGTCGACGACATTGTCGGCCAGGCCGATATGTTGCAGCAGGCCGGTCAGCACCATGTGCCAGGTGCCGTAGAGGCGCGGCACGCCGATGAGCACCACCGGTATCCACGACCGCATGAAAACGGCGAGCGCGACCGTCGCGATGTAGATGGCGATATGCCAGCGCGCCGCGATGACGGCCTTGTGCTGTTCCATCTCGGGAACGTAGCTTTTCTCGTCGGGCGTCAGCTTACCGAACGCCTGGCGTACCAGCGCCGGAAGCGAATAGCGGAAATCGAGGATACCGGTGAAGGCCAGCGCGGCACGCAAAAGATCCGGCGGGCGCATCACGGCGATCTCGGCGTCGCGGCCGACGATGATGGTGTCTGTATGGTGCCGGGCATGGCTCCAGCGCCAGGTCACCGGATTGCGCATCAGCATGAAGCTGGCGATCTGATAGACGACATCGCTCATCCAGCGCGTGCGGAAGGCCGTGCCGTGGCCGCATTCGTGCCAGCGCGAGTCGCTGGACGAGCCGTAGAGCACGCCGTAGACGAAGAAGAACGGCACGCACCACCAGGTGCCCCAGAAGTAGACGGCGCCGGCGGCGGAGCCGAGGATGGCGACGATCCAGATGATCGTGTCGCGGATCGCCGGACCGTCTGAGCGCTGCATCAACTCCTTGATCGCCTTGCGGGGGACATCCGTGTGGTACCACTCCGCTGAGGCCAGTCCCGTCTCGATCGCCCTGCGCGTGCTCTCGCCGACCAGGCTGTAATCGCGCTTTACCGTGCCAGCCATTGTGACCTCCAATTCCAGCTCGACCGCGAGCCCTCCCCGCTCCGGCCTGAGCCAGCCTCCCAACTGGTGTCCCGTATCCTCTTCGCCATTATCACGACCTGCCTCCAAGAACAGGAAAATGGCCCGACGGCCGCGGGTAGTCCTCTCGCGGCTGTCTGGCAATCGCCGCGATCCGGCTTTCGGCGGCGGCGATCTCGCCAGCGCCGTCGAGAACCCGGAAAACGGCATTGTAGGAGCGGCTCTCGCCATGCTCCAGCCAGATCATCTCGCCGCGTTCGCGCGCCGCCAGATTGCCAAGCACATGATGCGTCGACGGCTCGATCCCAAGCGCGTACTGCCCGGCCTGGAAATTCTGCCATTGATAGGCGCAGGGCAACTGGCCCTTGCGCGTGATCACCTCGAAGCCGAGACCGAGACTGTCGTTGACCACCGCCACAGGGACTTCGCCGGTGCTGTCGGCGCCGAGCTCGTGCTGCCAGACCTGTTCCGTGAATCCCGGTTGCGGCGCCGGCACCGTACGGTACCCGACCTTCTGCGCTTCATAGCGCTCGCCGGCATGCCCGGCCCAGACGACGTCGCGGATCGGCGCCAGGTAGCGCGATCCTTCGTCGAGCACCGGATGACTGACATTGATGTGGTAGAAATACATATGCGGCGTCCGGTTGAAGCCGTGATTGACGACACGGTCCGAAAGCCGGATCTCGTTGCCGCCGACATCGGCCTCGATCCGCCGCAGCAGGTGCAGATCCTCGCCGAAGACGGTCGATTGCTGGACGATGCCTTCGGCCCACAACACACAGCGGTCGCCGTCCCAGGTCTCGCCGTAGCCGGTCAGCCGCGCTGGGATGGTGCTGATGCGGCCATGTAGCGAATGGCGCACCGTCTTCTTCGGCGGGTAGTTGTAGGTGTCGGCGGGTACCTCGTTCATGAACAATATATGGTCGAGGCCGCAGGTCAGCAGAAGACCGGAAAACGACCGCGCCCAGGCCAATCCCTCCTCGCCTTCGTATTCGTGCAGGCCGGGATGGCGAAAGCCGCTCGGCGAATGCCAGCCGATCGCCTGGCCCTTGAAATCGCAATCGGCGATATCGAGCGCCCGGTCGACCAGCGCGGTGAAGCGCAGGCCGGAGCCGGTGCGGAATTCGAGCATGCGGATGCCGCGCTCGACCCCGTCGCCAAGCGTCATCAGCCGCACGCCGGCGAATTGCGACAACATGCCGGAGCGCTCCGAGACCTGCCGGCGCGACAGCGTCTTGCCGTAGAGCTCTACCATGTGACGGCCAGTTCCTTCACTTTGCTCCTGTCCTTCACTTTGCTCCTGTCCTTCACTTTGCTCCTGTCCTTCACTTCGCTCTCGTCTCCTTGAGCAGGGCCGACATGTCGGCGCCGGTGATGATGCTTTCCACGGTCAGCAGATCGGTATCGGCGACCGTCTGCTCGGCGACGATCTCGCCGCGGCGCATAACGATGATGCGGTCGGCGACCTGGAATACGTGATGGATGTTGTGGGTGATCAAAAGCACCGAGTGACCGGCATCGCGCACCTCCTTGACGAAGCGCAGCACGCCGTGCGTTTCCTCGACGCCGAGATTGTTGGTCGGCTCGTCGAGGATTATGACCTTGGCGGCAAATTGCATGGCGCGCGAAATCGCGATCGACTGGCGTTCGCCGCCCGACAGCGTGCTGACCAGCGCATCGGCGTCGAGCTTCTTCGAGATGCCGACGCGCTTCAAAAGTGCCGAGGCAGCATCGCGCAATTGGGCGAGATCGAGCGGCGCGAACACGCCAAGCCATTTGAGGTTGACCGGCTCGCGGCCGAGGAAAAGATTGCGCGCGATGCTGAGGTCCGGTGCCAGCGAGGTATCCTGGTGGATGGTCTCGATGCCGAGATCCATCGCATCTCGCGTCGAGCGGATGGAGACCTTCTGGCCGCGCACATAGATGTCGCCGCGATCGACGGGAAAGACCCCGGAGATCGCTTTGATCAATGTCGATTTGCCGGCGCCGTTGTCGCCGAGCAAGGCCACCACTTCGCCCTCGTTGAGCGTGAAGGAGGCGCTCTTCAGGGCGCGGACGCTGCCGAAGGACTTTTGCAGGTTCTGCAGCCGAAGCACTTCCATGGTCAGCTCCTGGCGGCGTTCTTCTGCAGCAAAGCGTGCAGGATGAGCATGGCAAGTATGATGACGCCGACGAAGATGTTGTAGGCGAGCCCGGGCACGCCGATCAGCACGATGCCGTTGCGGATGCTGCGCAGCATCAGCGCACCGACGATGGTGCCCAAAATGGTGCCTCGCCCACCGGTCAGCGCGGTGCCGCCGACCACCACCATGGCGATCACTTCGAGCTCGTAGCCGGTGCCGGCCACCGGCGAGGCAGCAGAGATGCGGAAGGCGCTGATCATGCCGGCGAGACCGGCCAGCACCGAGGTCAGGATGAACAGCCAGATCTTGACCACATCGGCCGGCACACCGCGCGCCACGGCAGCGTTACGGTTCGAGCCGATAGCGCTGATCCAGTTGCCGAGCTTGGCGTAGCGCAGCACATAGATCGCCAATAGCGAAAGGCCGATGAACCACCACAGCGAGGTATAGAAACGGAACGTTCCGATATTGAAGCTGCCGGCCAGCAGCGTCACGAAGAAGCCTGGCTGGTCCCAGGATTTCAGCGGAAACCCTTGGGTGATGTAAAGCGCTGCCCCACGCACCACCAGCAGCATCGACAGCGTCACCAGGAAAGACGAGATGCCGATCTTGGTGACGATCAGCCCGTTGATCGCACCGATCGCTATGCAGAGCAGCAGGCCGGCCAGCAAGGCCACGCCAATATCAACCCCGCCGTTCTGCACCAGCAGCATGACCACGACCGGCGCCAGCCCGAATACGGCACCGACCGAAAGGTCGAACTCGCCCGCCGTCAAAAGCAGTGTCATGCCGAGCGCGATGATGCCGAGCTCGGGCAGGAACGCCATCATGTTGGAGATGTTGAGCGGCGACAGGAAATTCGCGTCGGCGATCGCGAACACCGCAAGCAGGACGATCAGGATGACGAGCGAAGAGAACTGCGGCGAGCGCATCAGGCTCGACCTGCGTTTGGCACGAGGCAATTCCTCTTCTGCGGCAATAGTCATGACTGCTTGGACCATATCTCAGGGTGACGCCCGCCGCCTGCGCGGCGAGCGTCAGTTCCAATCACTTGTTGTAGAGTTTCAGGATCGGTTCGACGCTCGAGGCGTCGTAGAGGCTGAACGTGTGGATGTCGTAGCCGATCGGTTCGCCAGCGGCGGCCAACCCGAGCAGCGCCACCGGCATGAAGCCCTGCGCTGACGGGAACTGCCAGGCAGCCGCGTTGATGAACCCAGACTTCACTGACTCGGCCGTTTCCTTCGAATTGCCCCAGCCGACGACCGGGATCTTGCCGGCCGGCACGCCGGCGCCGTCGAACACCCGTTTGACGCTGGCCGCAACGGAATCGCCGAGCGCGATGATCGCCGGCGGGTTGTTGGCCACCATGTAGTCGGTCATCTTGGCGATGATGCCGGCCGGATCGGTGCCGCAATCGACCACGTCATATTTGATGCCGAGCGGATCGAAGACGCTGGCAATGCCTTCGGTCTCGAGCTGCTGGTAGCTGGCGCCCGGCACTTCGACCGGCAGGAACACCTTGTCGCCCTGCTTCACCATCTTGTGGTCGACCAGATATTTCGCCCAGATGACACCGGCTTCCTTGAGATCGGCGCCGACATAGGCTTGCCGGCCGGTTGCCGGATCGTCGGTATTGAAGAACACGATCGGGATGCCGGCCGCCTTCGCTGCCTTGACCTCCTCGGTCCACAGGCCGGGCTGCGCCGAGGTGGTGGCAATGCCGTCCGGCTTAGCGGCAAGTGCCGAGTTGAAGGCCTCCTTCTGCGCCGCCATGTCGCCACCGCTGAACGAGATCTTGCAGGTCACCTTGAGCTGGTCGCAGGCCTTGGTCGCGCCGGCATTCCAGTCGATCCAGAAGGCATCCGACGGGCCGCCATGCGACAACAGGTAGAACGTCTTCTGAGCGTCCTGCGCCAGCGCCGGCGTACCCAGCGCCACACCGGCGAGAACGGTCGCCGCGGCCGCGATTTTCAACGCGAATTTCAACATTTCTCTTCCTCCCTTGTTTCGTAGCCGAACCGCGCCATCACAGTCCGTTGGCGCGGAATTTCCCATCGAGGAATTTCTTGGCACGCGGCACGTCGTCTTCCGAAAGATGCTCGATGATGACCGGGATGTTCGGGTGCTTTTCGGCCAGCCGCTTGAGATAGAGGTCGTAATTCAGCGAACCGAGGCCGGGCGCCGGCAGCTCGATCTCGCCGACGCCGCGGAAAGTGTGGCTCTCCAGCGCGTCCTCGTCACCGATGTCGGCGTGCTTCTCCGACTTGTCGCCGCCGGAACGCTTGACGTCCTTGGCGTGGGCTATCTTGATCTTGTCCGTCAGCGTGTCGAACACCTGGTTCAGGATCTGGTCCATCCTGTCGATGTTGTGAGTTTCGAAATAGTTGGTCGGGTCCATCAACAGGCCGAGGCCCGGGTGGTCGACCTGCGCGAACATCCTCACCGTCTCTTCGACCGAGCCGACGACATTGTTGACATAGGTTTCGAGCAGGAAGACCGCGCCGTGGTCATAGGCGGTCTGGGCAAGGTCGGCGATGACCTTGCGGCATTCCTCGAAACCTTCCTCGGTCTTGTTCTTCGGGTGATGCACCCAGTCGGACTCGGTGTTGTAGGTACCGGTTTCCGAGATCACGTAAGGGGTGCCGAAATGGCGTGCGTTGCGGATGATCTCCTTCAGATAGCCGACGCGCCTCTCGCGCTCGCCCAGGTCCGGATGGATGATGTTGGTGTAGCCCGATACGCAGCAGATCGGCAGATTGTGGTCGCGGAACGTATCGCGGACGGTCTTGGCCTTGTCCCTGGTGATCTGCCCGGCGGACAGTTCGATGTCCCTGAAATGCAGGTCAAGCTGCACGGTGTTGAAATCGAGCGCACGGATCTTCTGCGCGGTTTCCTTGAGGCCATACGGGAAATAACCCGTGAAAATACCTGCCTGCATCATGATGTGAAGTCCTCCCTGTAAGTGATTCAGTCAGTTGATATTTCGGAAAGTTTGACTGTCCGGCCCTTGTCGATCGAGCGGTAGCCCGCTTCAACCAGCGCCATGGTCTTGACGTTGTCGGCGACGGACAGCGCCGGCGGCTCGCCCGTCTTGACCGCGTGCTGGAGCTGCTCCATGACGCCGATGAAAGCATGCGGGAACCACATCGTGTCCCAGCTTGGCGTCACCCATTCACCGCCGGTGGTCTCGGTCGACGCATAGGTCAGCGTCGAGGCAGCGCCAGTCGGCCAGCCGATGGTGCCCTTGGCGACGCCCTTGGTGCCGTCTACGCGCCAGTTGATGTGCTGGTCGTCCTTGTAGCCCTCCTGGCGCGGACCGGACCAGACATCCTCCAGCGATACGGCGAGCACGCCGGACGGGAACTTGATCGTCGACACGGTGATGCCGTCCGAATGGTCGAAGCGGGTGCGCGGGTCCTTGCGGGTCAGGGTGGTGATCTCCAGGGGATCGCCGAACAGGAAGCGCAGTACGTCGAGATGGTGGACGCTCATATTGGCGAGCGTCAGCCGGTCATAGTCCTCAAGGAAGCTCTGCCAGTGCGGGATCGCATGCATGTCGATCTGGGCGAAGACGACGTCGCCGAGCGCGCCGCTGTCGATGATCTGCTTCAAGACGCGCATCGACTGGTCGTAGCGCATGTTCTGGTTGACCGAGAGGATCTTGCCTGCGTTGGCCGCCTCGTCGCGAAGCTTGACGGCTTCATCGAGGGACAGCGCCAATGGCTTCTGCGCCAGGATCGCCCTGATATGTGCCTGCTTCAGCGCATGGCGGATCAGCGCCGGCTGCTGGTCGGGCGGAAAGGCAAGATCGATGATCTCGACGTTCTTGTCCTCGATGAGCTGTTCCGGCGTGTCGTGGACGGTCGGGATATCCCAGCGTTTGGCGACCTTCTCGGCGCTGGCCTTGGTCCGCGAGGCAATCGCCACCACCGGGAAACCGGCTTCCTTGTAGGCGGCAAGGTGACATTCGGCCATGATCATGCCAGCGCCGACGCAGCCGATCCTGTATTCCCTGGTGCGGACTTTAACGTCCGGCTCGAAGCCGTTGCCCGCTATTTCTTCGCTTGCCATATGTTCCTCCCGAAGCTCGTTCCTTGCAGCCGCCGTCATCTTGCCAGCGCTCCCCCGCTTTGCCCGAAATAGTACACCCTGCCCGGCTCGCAGGATATCGCCACCATCGCGTCCGGCCTGATGTCCGGCTGGCCGCGCAACAGCGCCCGCAGACGCGCCTGCCCGGCGGCGAGCGTCACAACGGTGTAGCCGCCGAGCGGCTCGACCTCGAACACTCGCGCCGGGCGGCCCGCGCCCCCCTCCGCCCAGGCCCTAACCTTGATGTCTTCCGGCCTGAGTCCAATTTCCACGGCATCGGCCGGGGCGCCGGTATCCGCGATGCGGATCGTGCCTTCCGCCGCCTCCACGCCTTCAGCGCCGTGCACCGATTTCAATATATTCATCATCGGCGAGCCGAGCAGCCGCGCTACATAGGTGCTGGCCGGCCGGTCATAGATCTCGGCAGGCGCGCCGATCTGCCTGATCTTGCCGCTCTCCAGTATGGCCATGCGGTCGGCGACCGACATCGCCTCTTCCTGGTCGTGCGTGACATAGATCAGCGTCTTGCCGAGCTCGCGCTGGATGCGCTTCAGCTCGACGCGCGTCTCCTCGCGCAGCCTGGCGTCGAGCGCCGAGATTGGATCATCCATAAGATACGCGACGGGATCACGCACCAGCGCACGGGCGATCGCGACACGCTGCCGCTCGCCGCCTGAAAGCTGCGCCGGCGGCTTGTGCAGGATATGGCCGATATGCAGCTTAGCCGCGACATCGGCGACGCGTTTTTCGATCTCGGCTTCGGCGACCCGGCGTTCGACCAGCGGAAAGCGGATGTTGTCGCGCGCGCTCATATGCGGAAACAGCGCCAGGTTCTGGAACACCATGGCGACATTGCGCTCCGCCGGCGACACCGTGTTGACCGGCTTGCCGCCAATCAGGACCTCGCCCATGTCGGGGGTTTCCAGCCCAAGCACCAGACGGAGTATCGTCGACTTGCCAGACAGCGGCGGCCCGAAGAAGCAGAAGAACTCGTTGTCGTTCACCGCAAACGACGCATCGTCGACGGCCAGCGTGTTGCCGTAGCGCTTTGTGACATTGCGAAAGACGATATCGGCCATCTCAAGCTGCTCTCAACGCAACGCCAGCGGCGGCGTCGAAGACGCGCACCGCCTCCGCCGCAGGCGCGACGACGGCTGTCTGCCCGATCGCCAGCCCGACATCATTGTCGAACACCGCCTTCACCGCAGTCTCGCCCTCGCCAAGATGGATGATGGTGCGCGCGCCGATCCGCTCGACGAAACTCACCGGCATGGAGAGGCCACGGCCGCCTTCAGTCAGCGTCACCTGCTCCGGTCGAAAGCCATAAAACACCTCGCCGCGCATCCGGCGTGCGGCATCGGCGATCTCGACCGGCAGCGGCGGCGTCGCCCCGAGTGGGCCAAGATCGATGACCAGGCCACGGTCGCTTTCCGCCGGCCTGCCCTTGAGCAGGTTCATGCCCGGCGCGCCGATGAAGCGGGCGACGAAGACATTGGCCGGGTTGTTGTAGACTTCCAGTGGCGTGCCGACCTGCTGCAGCACGCCATGGTCCATCACCGCGATGCGATCGGCCATGGTCATCGCTTCGAGCTGATCGTGGGTGACATAGACCATGGTCTGCCGGAACTGCCGCTGCAGCTGCTTCAGTTCGGTCCGCATCACCGCCCGGAAGGCGGCATCGACATTGGAAAGCGGCTCGTCGAGCAGGAAGATCGCCGGCTCCATGATCGCCGAGCGGCCGATCGCCACCCGCTGCAATATGTTGACCGACAGCCTGTCCGCCTTGCGGTCGAGCAGCGGCGTCAGCTGCAGCATCTCGGCAATGGCGCCGACACGGCGGTCGATCTCGGCCTTGGGTGCGCCGCGCATTTTCGGCCCGTAGGCGAGGTTCTGCCGCACGCTCATATGAGTGAAGATCGCATAGTTCTGGAAGACGAAGCCGACGCCGCGCCGCCCCATCGGCACGCCGGCCATGTCGCGCTCGCCAAACAGGATCTTGCCGCTGGTCGGCTCTTCCATGCCGGCGATCATGTTCATCGTCGTCGACTTGCCGCAGCCAGACGGCCCGAGCAGCGCCATGAACTCGCCGTCGGCAATGGCCAGGTCCATCGTCTTCAGCGCGGTGAAGTCGCCGAATTTCTTGACCAGGTTCTGCAGATGGATGGTGCTCATGCCGCCACCTCGCGCACCCGGGCCATGCGTTTCATGGCAAACACCGCGGCAATGGACAGCACGATCAGTATGGCCAGCGCGATTGCCGCCACATAGCCCCAGATCAGGTCCTGAGTGGTGAGCTTGTAGATGTAGACGGAGATGGTTTCGGTAGCGACGCCGGGACCGCCGCCTGTCATGATATAAAGAGTGTCGAAGATCTTGAAGTTCTCGATCACCCTGATAGCCAGCGCGATGATGATGATCGTCTTCATCTTCGGCAGCACGATGGTGACGAAGCGCTGCCACGGGTTGGCGCCGAGCAGCGTCGCCGCCTTGATCTGGTCCTCGGGCACGCCGACCAGGCCGGCAAGCAGGATCAGGAACATCAGCGGTGTCCACTGCCAGATGTCGGCGACCATGACCGCGATGAGCGCCAGCGTCGGGTCCGACAGCCAGGCGATGGTGACGGGAGAGCCTGAGATCGCCGACAGGATGTCGTTGACCGGTCCGCCTGACTGAAACAGCATGAAGAACATATAGCCGGCCACCGCCGGCACCACCATCATCGGCATCAAGAGGATCGAGTAGAATATCCGCTTGCCGGGAAACTCGTCGGCAAACAGTGTCGCGAGCGCGAGGCCGAGCAGGAACTCCGCCGGCACGCAGACGATCATGACGATGGCCGTGCGCTTCAGCGCACTCCAGAAGCGCGCATCGGCGGCAAGGTCGGTGTAGTTGGCGAAACTGTTCCACATCGACCAGGCGTTCCACCAGCCGGTGCCCGACAGCGGCGACCAGTCGGTGAGGCTGATATAGAGCTGCATCAACAACGGGAAGACGGCGATGAACAGCACCAGGATCTGCGCCGGTAGGGTCAGCCGGAAGCCGAGCCGTGCGCCCTCGTCCGGCAACACCGACGTCGCTTTAGAGGCCTGCATGTCGCCCTCCGAAATCGTGGCTGTCACCGCGCTCATTGCTTGAGCGCCCCGAAGGTCAGCCCGCGAACCAGGTGGCGCTGGATGGCGATCCCCATGATGACAGGCGGCACGGCGGCGATCAGGCCGAGCGCTGCCTTGGCGCCGTAAAGCTGTCCGGTCATCGAGGAGGACAGCGAGGCCATGTAGACGGGGACCGTCACCCATTCGCGCGTCGTCAGAAGCAATGCAATCAGATAGTCCGACCAGTTGAGGATGAAGACGAACAGCGCGGCACTGGCCAGCGGCGCGCGCATCATCGGCAGCGTGATGCGGGTAAAGACGCGCCACCGCGAACAGCCCTCGACCAGTGCCGCCTCCTCGATCTCGCGCGGCATGTCGTCGAAGAAGGTCTTCATCAGCCAGAAGGCGAAAGGCAGCGTGACGATGCCATAGATCAGCGACAGCCCCCACCAGCTGTCGGTGAAGTTGAGGAAGGCCCACATGATCATCACCGGGGTCATGACCGCCATCGGCGGAAACAGGCGAAGCTGGATCAGTGCCAGCGGCAGGTTCTGGCCCGAGCCGAAGCGCGACAGCCCATAGGCCGCCGCTGTGCCCGCCGACATGGCGATTGCCGTGCCGAATGTGGCCGACAGCAGCGACGACAGGATCGGCTTCAAAGCTGTGCGGTCGAGCGCGACGATCAGATTGTTGGTCGATTCACCGAAGACGAAGCGGAAATTGCTGAGTGTCGGGTTCTTCGGCCACCATGTCAGGTCGGCGCCGGTCGCCGACCATTCGGCGATCGGCTTGAACGCCATCGACACCATCCACAGGATCGGCACCAGCGTCACCGCCATCGCCGCAAAGATCGCGGCATAGCGGAATATCTCGAAAGGAACTGAACGCTTCATCTTGCGGCTTTGCTGGGTCCTTCGTTGCCGAGGGGAAGGGCGACCGCTCCTCCCCTTCTTGGTAAGATCCTGCAAGGATCAGGCGATCGGGTCGAGGACGGTCGGCCAGGCCTCCTTGTTGGTTTTGATGGCCTCGAGAAGCTTCTCCTCGCCGGTGCGGCGGGCAATCTTCTTCCACTCGGCCTCGGTGTCGGCCATCGCCTGCTCGGCTGTCTTGGCCTTGGTCAGCGCGGCGACGAGGTTCTCGTCCAGCGCATTGTGGAAGGCGGTGGCGCCGGGATAGTTGATGGTGGGCACGGTGCGGGCGACCGTCTCTCGCACCACGTCCATGTGGTAAGCATGATAGGTCTGGCGAACCAGCGGATCCGAGAAATCCGATAGCCGGAACGGATCGAAGTAGCCGCCCGGATTGGCAGTCATCCAGGCGTAGATGCGGCTTGAACCCAGCCACTGCAGGAACAGGTAGCAGGCCTCCGGGTTCTTGGCTTGCGAGGACACCGACGCCGATAAATTGAGCCACAGCACCGACCGGCTGACCAGCTTGCCGTCGATCTCGCGGCCGGGTGGCAGCATCGAGCCGATCTTGCCGGTGACGGCTGAATCCTTGTTGCCGGCATTGTCGAGGAATTTCGGCAAATTGGAGAAGGCGCAGGTCATGGCCGCACCGCCCTTGGCGAAATTGCCGTACTGCTCCGGCCAGCCCCAGGAGATCGCATCCGGCGAATGATGCGAAAGCGACGCAATGTACTCGTTGGTCGCCGCGATACCTTGCTCCGAATTGATCAGCGGCTTGCCGGTATCGTCGAACAAGAACTGATTGGGCGAAGCCATTGAGACATAACGCTGATACCAGTTGGTGTAGCCCCAACCCTGGTTGCGCAGATCGGTCGAGCCGAACAAGCCCTTATCCGGGCGCTGGAAGAAGGCCGCGATCTCGTCATGCTGCTTCCAGGTCTTCGGCGCCGCCAGTTCATAACCGTATTTGTCGGAGAAGGCCTTCTTCTCGTTTGCGTCGCCGAACAGATCGGTACGGTAGACCCAGGTCTGAAAGTCGCCATCCAGCGACACGCCATAGGTCGAGCCGCGATACTGATTGAGCAGCGAGACGCCCTTGGCGCCGTCGACATAGCCGCGCTCGGGATCGTCCCATTCCGGCTTGTATTGCGCGACGAAGTCGTCGAGCTTGAGGATGCCGCCGGTTTCGGCGAGGTCGCCAAGGCGGTTCCATTCGACCGCGTAGATGTCATACGCCCCACCCTTGGTGGAGATGTCCTGCATCGTCTTGGTGAATTCCTGGCCGTTCGGCACACCGACGATCTCTAGCGGAATGCCGGTTTCCTTCTCCCAGAGATCCTTGATCGACGGCGCGCCGGCCGGAAACGGCTGGGTTAGCTGGCCGATCGAGCCGTCGGACAGGCCAAGTACGATCTTGGCCGGCGCCTTGCCGGCGCCCTTCATCGCCTTGGCCGCCTCGATGGCGCGGCCCTCCGGCGTATCGGCGCCATACTGATAGCGCTCCGAGCCGTCGAAGCCCGTTGGGCCACCGATCATGCCGGGCGCCAGGGCATCGGCCGCATAGGCACGGCTCGGGCGAATGAATTTCGGTGCAATACCTGCGGCGGCAACAAGGACTGCCGCCTTTCCACCGGACGCCAGCAAACGGCGCCGCGACACGCGGATCAAATTCGACATTGGAACTCCTCCCTCAGGGCCTTGTTCCTCCACGGCCCTATGATGGATATTGACGGCACTATACGAAGGCTGTCAACATCATAAATAATCAAGATACATCATAACATCTCATGGGAGGGGAGGAATGGCGTTTGTGAAGGCTCTCACACTGAAGCCGGTGCTTGAATTTGAGGGAGCCCGGCTGCCCACCTCCCGGCTTTGGTCCGCTTCGGCATTTTGGTGTAGCGCAGCGGCTTGCGCATCGGCCAAGGCCGGTTACATCATTTCCCATCAGAATCATGGGCGGCGATGAAGCCGCTCTGCGACATCGGACCCATGAAATGCGTAATCTCGATGCGCCGTTGGTGCATTTTGGAATGAGGTGATCGACAGTGCGGTCCACCCTGACAGACATAGCCCGGGAAGCCGGCGTTTCCGCCGCCACGGTCGACCGTGTGCTCAACAACCGCGCCGGGGTCAGGGCGCGCACCCGCGAGGTCGTGCTCGAAACGGCACAGCGGCTTGGCTATATCGCTGAAAATTCGAATAGTCCGAGCTCGCTCAACGCGCTGCGCAGTGAGGTCATAAGGCTCGATTTCGCCCTGCCAGCCGGCACCAATTCCTTCATCAAGATGCTGCACCGCCAGATTGAGGCGCAGGCGCAGGCGCGGCCGGACCTCGACGTCCGCGTCGCTACCATCGAAGGTTTCAATCCGGACCGGCTTGCGCGTCTGCTGCAGGAACTGCACGGGCAGACTCAAGGCGTCGGTGTGATCGCGCTCGACCATCCAACGGTGCGTGAGGCGATCCGCTCGCTTTCGGCCAGCGGCGTCAAGGTCGTCACCATCGCTTCCGACATCCTGCATGTGCCGAGGGTTGCCTATATCGGCATCGACAACCGCGCCGCCGGCCGGCTCGCCGGCTACCTGCTCAACCGCTTCATGGGCGCCGGGCGTCCGGGCAAGGTCGCGCTGTTCGCCGGTTCGCTCTCCTATCGCGGCCACGAAGAGCGCGAGATGGGCTTCCGCCACATACTGACGGAAGAATCGCCCAATCTGCAGATCGTCGAGATGCGCGAAATGCTCGATGACCGCGAAAAAGCCTATTCGGAGGCCTCCGCCCTGCTGGATCGGCACCCGGACCTGGCCGCCATCTACAATGTCGGCGCCGGCAACACCGGCATCGCCCGCGCACTCAAGGAGCGCGGGCGCGCGCTGTCGACGGTCTTTCTCGGCCATGAGGTGACGGAAGGCACCAAGGAGCTTCTGCTCGACGGCACGCTCGACGCGGTCATCGACCAGAACCCGCGCGTCGAAGCCCGCGAGGCACTCAACACCTTGACGCACGCGGTCAGGGGGTTGCCTTACGAACTGCACCAGCCACGGCTGCAGGTGATCTTCAGGGAGAGCATCCCGGAGATCTGAACGGAACCTTTAGGGATGAGAAAGGCCGCGCCGACTGGCGCAGCCCGCTACATCGTCAAGCAACGCTACTGGACGGCGGCGACTTCCGCATAAGCGCCGTCGACAAAGCTCTTGTCGACCCATTTGCCATAGTCGATCGACCCCTTCAGCAGCCCGGCGCCGGCCATGAACTTCTCCTCGCCCTTGAGCGCGGTGATCGCATCGTCGGTGAGCTTCGGGTCCTGGTAGAACAGGCCCTGGCTGTACGTCTTGCGCACGGATTTTTCCGACGACTTGGTTGCCTCGACGAAGGTCTTGATCGTCTCACCGGGGTGGGCGTCGGCCCAGCGCGAAATCTCGATATCGACCTTCAGCAGCCGCTTGATCAGTTCCGGGTATTTCGCCGCGAAGGCGCCGTTAACGGAGATGACGTTCGGCACGTTCCATTCCGGATGGGTGCTGGTGTCGTAGAGAACGCGGGCCTCTCCGGTGTCGACCAGCTTGGCCGCCGTCGAGTCAGTCTCGACGATGGCATCGATGTCACCGCGCAGCAGTGCCGGCCCTGACGCCTCGAAGGGTAGGTTCAGCCCTTCGACGTCGCCCGTCGTCAGGCCGACGCTGTTCAGCGCCTTGCTGAAATTCGAATGCCGTACGGTGCCGGTGAGATATGCGACCTTCTTGCCCCTGAGATCCTGCAATGTCTTTAGTGGCGAGTCGGCCTTGACGATGATGGAGGAGCCGCCAGCCTTCACATAGCTCGATAGGCCGATCAGCTTGACGTCGGCTCCAGAGGCAGCGACGCGCAGCGCTGGATTGTTGCCGGTATAGGCGACCTCGATCGCCCCGGTCGCCAGCGCTGTGGTCGCCTCGGAACCGCCATTGAAGGTCACCAATTCGACCTTGATGCCGTCCTTGGCGAATGCCTTCTCCCACCAGCCGTCCTGCTGGGCGAGGATGAATTTGAGGTGCCCCGGCGCTGTGCTGCCGATGCGGATGACATCGGGCTTGTCTTGCGCGAAGCCAGGGGCGACGAAGCCAATGGCGAGACCGGCGGCCGCGACAAGAACGCTCTTGAGCAGCAAGCGGCGAAAGGCACTGAAAAAGATCTTGGACACCTGGAATTCCTTTCCAATTGGCGTGAATTGGTTGCCTGTTTAAATCGGCGAAGCTTCCGACTGGCCCTTCCAGGCAGTTGCCCAGCGCTCGAACCCGACGAGCAGGTAGTTGACGGCAAGGCCGATGACGGTGAGGGTCAGGATGCCGGCATACATATCGGCCGTTTCCATCATCAGTTGCGAGTTTTGGATGAGGAAGCCGAGGCCGGATTTGGCGGCCAGCATCTCGGCGCCGATCACCGCGAACAACGAGGATTTCACGCCGAGCCGCGCGCCGGCGACGATAGAGGGAATACTGGCCGGCAGGATGATTTTCCGGAACAGGTCGAAGTCGGACGTGCCCATCGAGCGCGCCGCCTTGATCAGCAGCGGATCCACCGACTTAACGCCGCTGATCGTGTTTACGAGGAGGAAAAACACCGAGGAATAAAAGGTGATCGCCACCTTCGATTCCTCACCGATACCGAGCAGAAGGATGAACACTGGCAGCAGCGCGAACTGCGAGGTGTTGCGCAGTGTCTGCACCAAAAGGTCGGAGACCTTCTCGAACAGCGAATAGCGCCCCATCAAAAGCCCGAGCGGGATGGCCACGACCACGCCAAGCGCGAAGCCTATGGCCGCTCGCTGCAGGCTGATGCCGATATGCTCGACCAGCACGCCCGAGGCGAGCAGATCCCACCACGCGACCAGCACCTCGCTCAGCGGCGGGAAGAAGATGCGGTTCAGCCAGCCGAGCCGCGGCGCGATTTCCCAGGCGAGGAAGAATAGACCGAGCAGCGGAAGGCCATAGATGAAGGTGCCGAAGCTTGCTCCTCGCTTGCGCCTGACCGCGGGCGTAGCGCTGCGGGCCTTGAGTGCCGGAACCCTGGCGGCTACCATCGCCTCACCGGCTCCGGCAAACGGATGAAAGCCGCCGGCGGGGCCAAACTTTTCGGTCAGATAGGCCATGGCCCTAACTCCTCAGTGGCTGAACGCCGGCGACAGCGTCCAGTTCTCCTGCGCCTTGTTGACTTCGTCGCGCAGCGCCTCCCAGACACGGGCGCGGTGATGGTTGAAGGCAGCACTTGCGCGGATGTCGCCGTCGCGCGGCCGCGGCAGGTTGATATCGATGATCTCCTTCACCGTGCCCGGACGCGCGGTCATCACCACTACCCGGTCGGCCAGAAAAATCGCCTCGTCTATCGAATGAGTGACGAAGATCACCGTCGTCTTGATCTTGCCCCAGATCCTGAGCAGTTCGCCTTGCAGGATTTCGCGGGTCTGCTGGTCGAGGGCGGCGAACGGCTCGTCCATCAGCAGCACTTCGGGATTGCTGGCCAGCGCCCGGGCGATCGCCACGCGCTGCTGCATGCCGCCTGAAAGCTGGTTGGGAAACCGATCCTCGAAGCCCGCGAGGCCGAACAGCGATAACAGATGGCGGGCCGTGGCGGTTCGCTCGGCTTTGGCGACGCCACGCACTTCCAGCGCATATTCGATGTTGGCCAGCGCTGTGCGCCAGGGAAACAGCGCATATTGCTGGAACACGTAGCCGGTCTTGGGGTCGGGTCGGGTAATCCGCCTGCCGTCGAGCTGGACGCCGCCGCTGGTCGCTTGCGTCAGCCCGCCGATAATATCGAGCAGCACCGACTTGCCCGAGCCGCTCGGCCCGACCAAGGTGATGAACTCGCCGGTGCGGATGGCGAGATCGACGCCGTCTAGCACGATAACGCGGTCGGTCGCCTCGCCGTCGACGGTAACGAATTGTCCCGGCTTGAGCTGAAAAGTCTTCTTGATGTTGCTGACGACGATGCGGTCCATGTCTCTACTCCGGTCGTCTCTCCGTCACTGCGCCACGCGGATGCGGTGCGTCGGGTCGAACTCAGAGCCGCCGGCCTTGCCGCGCTGCCAGCCGAGCGCGCGGGCATAGCTGCCGAACAGATGGCGCGCTTCGACCTCCATCTCGCTGATGCCAGTCGGCCCTTCGGCGAACTCGGCCACATAGAGCGCATCGGTCGGGCAGTAGATTTCGCAGAGAAAGCAGGTCTGGCAGTCTTCCTGCCGCGCGATAACCGGCACGCCGTCCGTCGCGTCGAAGACATTCGCCGGGCAGACCTTGACGCAGATGTCGCATTCGACGCAGCTCGTGGCCGAGACGATCTCGATCATGACGCCAGCTCCGCCAGCCGATCGGGTGCTCCGGCGATGCGGAAATCATCGACGCCGGTGATCACCAGCCGGTGCGCAAAGGCGGGGTTCTTGCTCGGAAGATCGGTGCGGCGGTGCATGCCGCGGCTCTCGCTGCGATGAAGCGCGGCAGCGACGGACCAGCGCCCGGCAGCAGCAATAGACGCCGCCTCGCGGGTGCGTATCCGCTCCAACCCCTCGCCTTGCAGATGGTCGCGCACGTCGCGCCAAACGCTCTGCAGCCGCTCGCCGCTTTTTTCGAGACCAGCACTGGTGCGGAAGAAATTCTTGTCCAACGGCACGACTTCCGCGCGCACCGTCTCGATGATCTCGTTGGTGGCGATATCGGCACGCGGCAAAGCCGCCGGGCGCAGGCCGGCTTGGCCGAGCGGCTGGACCTCGCTGCGGAACGCCTTGCCGGCGCGGCGCCTGGCATGGGTCGAAGCGCCTTTGCCGGCCCACCAGCCGCTGGCCAGAGCCCAGGACGAATTGACGGCGCCGCCGCCCGAAACCGCGCCTGTCATGATCTCGCGGCTGGCGGCGTCGCCGGCGGCGTAAAGACCAGGCACGCCGGTGCCGCAGTCGTCGGACACGATGTCGATGCCGCCAGTACCACGCACAGTGCCTTCGGCGCGCAGCGTGACGCGGAACAAATCGTTGAAGGGGTCGATACCGGCACGGTCATAGGGCATGAAGCAGTTCGGCTGGCCCTGGCGCAGCCAGCGTTGCAGCGCGAGCTCGGCCTGGTCGAGCCGCGCATAGACAGGCCCCTCGATCAGAGCACGCGCCACTTCCTCCTCGCGGTCGCCGATGCCGTTGCGTAGCGGCTCACCGGTCGGGCCGAGGATCGGCGAACCGTCCTCGCGGTGGAATGACGCCCAGCGGAACGGCAGGCCCTTGTTCAGCGACGAGCCATGCGGTGCCAGCGTGTACTTGCCGGTGAACTCCATGCCCGACAGGCTGGCGCCGGCTTCCGCCGCCATCAGGTAGCCGTCACCGGTCAGCCCGCTCGAGCCGAGGATGCGTTCGCGGAAGGCGCAGCCGCCGGTCGCCAGCACCACCGCCTTGGCATCGACCCGCCAGTCGCGCTCGACCTGGCGGCCGACGCCGGCAGCACCGACGACCGCATCGCCGTCCGACAGGAGTTCGAGCGCCGGATGATGGTCGAGCACGGTGATGCCGGCCAGCAGCACCTTGCGGCGCATGAAGCGCATGTAATCCGGTCCGCGCAGATTGGCGATGTAGAGCCGCCCGTCATCCTCGCTCGGAAACGGATAGCCCCATTCGGAAAGTTGCAGCAGATTGCGGTACGCCGTGTCGAGGCAGCGAAGCATCCAGCGCTGGTCGGCGAGCTCGCCGGTGCGCTGCCAGCGCCGCTCGACCACCGCGTGCCTGTTGTCGCCCGGCGGCACGCACCAGGTGCCGGTGTTCGACGGTGCGGTAGCGCCGCTGGTGCCGAGATAACCCTTGTCGGCCAGCACCACGCTCGCCCCGCTTTCAGCCGCCGCGATGGCCGCCCAGGCGGCTGACGGGCCACCTCCCAGCACCAGTACATCGGCGGCAAGATGCAGCCTTTCGGGCGCGGATCGAATGGCTGTCGTGGTCTTCGGCATGATCACTCGCGGAAAGGGAGTTGGCGGCGGGCTAAGGGCGGCAGGTTCGGCTCAAGCCGCCCTGGAGAACCACACCGGCTCGTTGCCGGCGCTCCACTTGATGTTGCAGCCGATCGACGGCACCTGGTCGGCGGCAGGCGTTTCGCCCTTCAGCACCGCGTTGACGGCGACGCGCAGATCCACCCCCGTCACCGGCCTGCCGTTGCCTGGCCGGGAATCGTCGAACTGGCCGTGATAGGCCAGCCGACGGTCGGCGCCGAACAGGAAGAAATCGGGCGTGCAAGCCGCGCCATAGGCTTTCGCCGTCTGCTGCGAAGCGTCCTTGAGATAGGGGAAGGTATAGCCGAATTCTTCGGCCTGCTCGCCGATGCGGGCCAGCGTCTCCTCGGGATGTGCTTCATGGTCGTTGGCGTTGATCGCCACCACCTGCAACCCCTTGTCGGCATAGTCCCTGGCGAACGCCGCGAATTGCTCGCGGATCAGCAAGACGAACGGGCAGCGATTTGAGATGAAAGCCACTAACAGCGCCGGCTTGGTTTCGAAATCCGCGAGCCGGTGCAACACGCCACTGGCGTCCGGCAGCAGGAAATCGGCAGCTCTGGTTCCAAGGTCGATAGGATTCGATTCAGTTTTCGGCATCGATGCTCTCCCTTTGGGCGCCCGGCATTGCGGCATTCTCGCCTTGTAAGGCTTGGGCGAATGCCACGGCCGCTACAAATTCACTTTAGTCTATGAACTTAGTAGAATTATAGGCCAGAGAGGCAGTTCGCGGTCAAGCTAGCGGGATAGAATATCGTGCCAATGTTTGTGCCGGCCCGGCAACTTTGTTTGGCTGGGCAAGTGCCTCTGAGAAAAGAGCGCGCCGGCCGGGTAAGGGCAGTCGGCGTGGCTTTCGTCGAGATCGCCGACGAAGGCGAACGGCAGGCCATCGACAACGCGACCGGCATGGCTGCCGAGAAATGGCGTGCAGGCCGGCGTTGACGACAGGCTGGCGCACGCCATCCGGTCGGTCGCATGGCCGACCGGTTTGGCATTCGGCTGGTTCGCGGCCGAAGCGGCTGCTGCCAGGACGGTGCGCGAACACTGGCGCGGTACACTGGCGCTCGGCCGCAACGAAACACTGGCGGCAGCCTATTGGCGGCGGGGCGCGGCGGGACTGATGGCCGGCTAGAGCTTGCTCACCATCGCTTGCGCATCTTCGCCCAGACCGATGGCGATCCGGTCGCCAGAGACAATACCTGTTGTGTCGCAGACGACCAGCGGCATGCTGATGTCGTAGAGGAATTCGGCAACGATGGCGCCAACGGCAAGGATCGGGTCCGGCCGCTCCAGGATAATGCCGGCCGGCGCCGTGCCCCTGCGGATCGCTTCGGCCAGAACCGAAGACGAGGACGACGACCCCCGCCCGCTCGGCATCACCAGGATCTTGCCGGCGATATTGCCGCCCAGGTCCGGATGCGAATAGTCGATGATGTCGCCCGTTTCGACGTCGATCCCGCCCCAGAAGCTGAGCGCCTGCGAAAGCACCAGCGCCGGGCCTTGTGCCGAGCCGGAAAGGTGGAATGTACCGGTTCTGGCCGGCGCCTTCATGGCGCGGCTCGCACGACGCGGCCGGCCGCAGCCGAGCGGACGCAGTCCTCCATGTCACCGAAGGCCACCGAGACACCGATATTGCCAGGTGCGTAATGCGCCCATTTGCCCGAATTGGTCATCACCACGCCATCGAGACGCTCGAGGATCGACGTGACATAGGTGCAGGTGTCGGTGACCGGAACGAGGCCGAAGGCTTCCATGCCGGCCAGTGCGCCTTCGTCCTGCAATCGCGTCAGCGTGGCACGCCCTGTGTTGACATAGATCGGGACGCCCCTGCCCGGCGCAACTTCGCGCAGCAGCGGCAACAGACGCATCCACTCTTCATGGGAGAAATGCGGCGTGCCTAACGACACGGCTGCAAGCTGCACGCCGTCGGGGACGCTCGACAGCCTGACCAGCGCATGGTGGATGTCAGCGCGAGAGATCCGGATTTTTTCCTCCGGCACTAGGCCGTGCAAGGCCTCATCCAGCGTCTCCGCCTCCGGCGTGATGCCGACGGCATGAAATAGCGCCACCGCACCCGTCGTTGCCGCCGCCGCCCCCAGCGCCTTCAGTTGGTCCTCGTCGCGCGGCTGCGGCAGACCCGATATGACAGGGATGCGGTCGCCAGCCCTGTGCCCAACGATCAGCCCGACGCCGACAAACAGGGCGTCGCTTGGCTCGAAAGCAGCGTCAGTCAGCTCAAACAGGATCTGGCCTCGTCGATTTTCACTCAGATGCAGCCCCCAGGCCGGCGCGCGCCCGGTCATTGCGCAGCACAAATCGATGAAATCGCCATAGCGGTTGGTCCGCGCGCCGATCACCGAATTGGCAAAGACGATGGCGTTGGATTCACCCCAGGCGATCTGCTCGCCGAACCTTGGCCGGAACCGAGTCTGATAGGGTGCGCAGGTGAAGGTCGCCTGGCAGCCGAGTTCCAGATGCGCATTCATCAGGCGTCGCGCCGGCGCTTCTTCCGCGGCCGGCATCTTCACCAATCCGGGATGGATCAGATCGAACGAACCTACGTTCAGCGTCGTCGGCACCCGAACGCGGCCGCCGCCCTCGATCAGCCTTTCGACGAAATCGAGGCTGGCCTGGCCGTGATAGAGGCAGCCGTCGATATGCGCACCGGCAATATCCAACAATTTGTGCGCGCCGACCGCCTTCGAAAAGGCAACCAGGATCTTCATGGCGGCAGCCGCTGCCGAGCCTTGCTCGCCATGCAGCATCGACTGGTCGCCCGCATTCAATTCAAGCGACATCGAGTATTCCGCTCACACTTTGCCCGACCATGCTCCCCGATTGCGGACCGCCTGGCAAGACTGAAGGATTGGATCTGCTAGCTCGCGTCGATCAGCACCGTACTCTCCGACGACCAGCGCAGCACCACCTCTTGTCCTTCCGCCAGCTTTTCGATGCCGGTGTTCTGCACGATGACCTTGATTGTCTGGCCATCGCGATCGACAAAATACGTGCTGTTGTTGCCGGCGAAGATGCGCTTGGAAACCCGCCCCGTGAGCATGTTGGCACGGGCTTCGTCCGGAACGCCGGCATTGGTGGCGATGCGGATTCGTTCAGGCCGCACGGCGCAACTCGCCTTCATGCCGGCGACAAGCGTAACCCCCGCGCCTGCGGCAATCCCCGTTCCGTCAGGCAGCCGGATGCCCGTACCAGTGGCGTTGCCGCGAAGGATGTTGGCGTCGCCTAGGAAGGTGGCGGCAAACTCACTCTTCGGCCGATCGTAGATCTCCTCGGGAGGGCCTTCCTGCACCAGCTTGCCATCGCGCAGAATGCCGATGCGGTCGCTCATCGTCAGCGCTTCTTCCTGGTCGTGGGTGACGAAGATCGTGGTGATGCCGATCTCGCGCTGAATACGCTTCAATTCGATTTGCATGTCCACGCGCAGCGCCTTGTCGAGCGCGCCGAGCGGCTCGTCGAGGAGAAGCACGCGCGGCGTGGTGACGATCGCGCGAGCGAGCGCCACCCGTTGGCGCTGGCCGCCGGAGAGCTGGTGCGGCCGGCGACCACCGAGCGTGCCGAGTTGCACGAGGTCGAGTGCGCGCTGCACCTCGCTGGCAATCACCGCCTTGGGCTCGCCGCGCACCGACAGTCCGAAGGCGACATTGTCGGAGACGCTCATATTGGGAAAGAGCGCGTAGTTCTGGAACACCATGCCGATGCGCCGCTTCTCCACCGGCACCCGCTCAACACTTTCGCCGCCTATGGAGATGCGACCAGAGTCGGGAAAGTCGAAGCCTGCGATCTGGCGCAGCAGCGTGGTCTTGCCGCTGCCGGAGGGACCGAGCAGGGCGTAGAAGCCGCCGTCGGCGAAATCGATCGAGACATCGTCCAGCGCCTTGTGCGCGCCAAAACTGCGCGACACATTCGATACCTGCACGCCCGCCATTATTTCTCTCCGCCGAATTTGAAGAAGCGCGCCGTCAGCAGCATCAGCGCCATCGACACAACAATGATGATCGTCGAGACAGCATTGATCTCGGGCGTGAAACCCTTGCGGATCGCCGCGTAGATTTCGACCGGCAGCGTCGTTTGGCCGGGCGTCGACAGAAAGTAGGAGACGACGAACTGGTCGAAGGACACGGCGAAGGCGAACAGCCCGCCGGCAATGACGCCCGGCATGATCCAGGGCAGCGTGACGCGGTTCGTCACCTGCCATTGATTGGCGCCGAGCGAGCGCGCCGCCTCTTCCAGCTCCGGCGCAAATGTCTGCAGCCGGGCCGAGACGACGACGATGACATAGGGCAGCGCCAACGCCACGTGGCCGAGCAGGATGGCATGCAGCCCGCGGCCGATGCCAACGCCGAAAAAGAAAATCAGCATCGCCGTGCCAGTGATCAGCCACGGTATGGCGATCGGCGGAAACAGTAGCGCCTGCAGGAATTTCTTACCGCGGAAGTCGTAGCGATAGAGCCCTAGCGACGCCGCGGTGCCGAGCGCGGTGCAGATGATGGTAGTGATGACGGCGATCTCGACGCTGTTTCGCGTGGCCGCGATCAGCTGATTGTTCTGCCAGAGCGAGGCATACCATTCCGTCGTCCACTCGAACGGCAGCTGGTAAAAGGGCGAGACGTTGAATGACATCAGCGCCATGATGATGATGGGCAGGTACAGGAAGGCGAGCAGCATCAGAATGTAGACCCGGCCGAGCCATTCCAGGATTCGGGTCGTCGCCACTAAGCGGCCCTCCGCAGCACCGGCGAAGTAACCGCCAGGATGACCAGCACCACAGCCAGCAGGATAAAGGACAGTGCGGCACCCAGCGGCCAGTTGAACACGGCAACGAACTGGTCCTCGATGACAGTGCCGTAGAAGGTGCCGGTGCGGCCGCCGAGGATGCGCGGTTCCATGAACGAGCCAACGACCGGCACGAAGATGAGTACTGCGCCCGCCACTAGCCCCGGCATCGACAGCGGAATCATGACCCGCTTCAGCACCTGCAGCCGCGAGGCGCCGAGCGAGCGCCCGGCCTCGATCAGCGAGTCATCGATGGCCTGCAGGGTCAGATAGCAGGTCAGCACCATGTAAGGCACGTAGGAGTGCACCAGCCCGATGATGACGGCCGGATAGGAATACATGAGATCAATGTTGATCTCGAACGGCAGCACGGCGTTGAGCGCTGTGTCGAGAATGCCCCCTTCACGCAGCACCATCGCCCACGAGAAGATGCGCACCAGCCCGTTCGACCAGAACGGCAGGATGACGAGCAGGAAAATCGCCTCGCGGCTGCGGCCTTTCAGCACCTTGGCCAGCACGTAAGCGGCGGGATAACCGATGACGATGCACCACAGCGTCACCTCGAGGCCGAGGCGCAGCGAGGCCACCAGCAATGTCAGGTAAAGGCTTTGTGAAAAGAAGGCGGCATAGTTTTCGAGCGTGAATGCCCACGGTTTTCCCGACAGCGGCAGGTCGGTCATGAAGGAGAAGAAGACCATGGCTGAGAGCGGCAGGAAAATTGCAACCGTCAGCCAGAGATAGGCAGGCGCCAGAAGCGGCAAGGCCGATCTCAGCCCGCTGCGCGACGCGGCTGCGATCTGTACTGCCATGACATCTTCTCCCAGGATAGGAAGGATCAGCCGACATTGATGGTCGGCTGATCGCGGCTTCTGCTGTTACTTCACGTCGACCTTGAGCTGCTGCCAGAGTGCCAGATAGGTCTCGCGCTGCGCATCAGTAATCGGCGCTTGGAACTGGATGCGCTTGGCGACTGCCGGGTCGCCCATCACCTTGCGGTTGAAGGAACCCTCTGGCAGCGCTTCGACCGCCTTGGTGTTGGCCGACACCGGCGCGCCGACCTTGGTGACCCATTCGACATAGAACTTCGGGTCGATCATGTAGTTGATGAAGGCTTGCGCCCCGGCGACGTTCTTGGAACCGGCCGGAATGGAAAAGGCGTCAAGCCAGGCGACGGCACCCTCCTGGGGAATGACCAGCGAGACCGGCAGCTTGAAATGCGTCTTGGCGCGGTCGGCCGAGCCGCTCCAATAGGTGCCGATGTCGATCTGGTTGGAGGCAACCATCTGGTTCCAGTCGTTCTCCGAGCTCCAGAACGTCTTGATCTGCGGCATCAGCGAGGTCAGCTTCGCCTTGACCGCCTCCATGTCCTTGACGTCGTTGATGTTCTGGCCGGTAGCGATGGCGCCGAACTGCACGGCCTCGACGGCATCGTCACGGATGGTAACGCGGCCCTTGTGGGCGGGATCCCACATTTCGGCGATGCTGGTCGGCGGCTTGTCGAATGACTTGTCGTTGATGGCGAGCGCCGTCAGCCCCCAAACCCACGGCACCCCATAGACCTTGCCGTCATGGACGAGCATCGATGATCCGGCCTTGTCCTTGCTGATGTCGGCATAGTTCGGCAGCTTGGACGTGTCGATCGGCTGAATGAGCTTTTCCGCCATCGCCTGATCGTTGAAGGCGGCATTGATCATGACGACATCGTAAAGGCCGGGATTGGTCCTGAGCTTGGTCAGCATTTCCTGTTCGGAATTGAAGAAGTCGTTGACGACCTTGTTGCCGGTTGCCTTTTCGAAGGCGGCTATGGCCCAGGGCTCGTCGGCGCCATAGCCCTTCCAGTTGAGTACGTGCACCTCGTCGGCCCTGGCGGCCAGCGTAAGGGCCGAAGCGAAGACAGCGGTTGCCGTCAGAAAAGCAGTCAGTTTGGGCATGCGCATGTTCGTTCCTCTCATTATTACCCGGTTGGCGGGCTTGTTATCCCATTAGGCTGTCAGAAATGGGCCTCTTGCTTCCGGCCATGCACGGTCGTCGGTCGATCGTCATGGCTGAGGAATCGCTGGATCTCCTGGTCGTTCGGCGCCGACGACCCGCCGTGGCGGGTGACCGAGAGCGCCGCCGCCGCATTGGCGTAACGCGCCGCTTCGAACGGCGACACGCCATGCGACAGCGCGCTGACGAAGGCGCCGATATGAGTGTCGCCGGCGCCGTTGGTGTCTACCGCCGCGACCTTGAACCCGGGCACATCTTGGGCGGTGCCGTCGGCCAGCCGCACGAAGCAGCCTTTTGCGCCAGCGCGGACGACCACGCCTGCCGCGTTGGGGCAGTGGCTGGCCAGCAGCCGGGCAGCAATAGCCTCGACATCGCCGGTGCCGGCGATCTCAGCCGCTTCGGCGGCGTTGCAGCTCAGCCAGCTCGTGCGCGCCAGCACCCGGTCGAGAATGGTGCGCGGAATGTCTGAGATGATCGGCGTCGGATCGAAGACTAAAGGAATTTCCGCCGGCAGCACCTCGATCCAGTCGACAAGCGCCTCTCGGCTTCCCGGATAGCTAAGCGTATAGCCGGAGGTGAACACCCAGTCGCCCGGTGCGACCGAGATGAGCGCCATCATGTCAGGGCTGAGCAAACTCTCTGCACCAGGCCACGAGACGAAGGTACGCTCGGCATCGCTCGAGATCATGGCGACGCAATTGCCACTGTCCAGAACCGGCGATGGCGGCGTCAGTATCTCGATCCCCTCAGCGGCTAAGGCCGTGCGCAGGAAGTCGCCATTGGGTCCGCTGCCGAGCTGGCCGCCGAACACCACCTTCATGCCGGTGCGGCTAGCCGCGACCATCATGTTGAAGCCGCCACCGGCAACTTGCGCATAGCTAGACGCGGTCTTCTCCGTGCCCGGTGCCGGCAAGGCGTCGATACGGTAGACATAGTCGACCACCGCGCTGCCGACATGGACGAGACGCCCCTTCATGCCGCCGCATCCTTGCCGCTACTGGTCTTGTCCACACGGCCCTTGGACATCCGCGCCACAACAAGGTCGGCGGCGAGCGCGCTGACCTCCGTCATGTCGATACCTTTGAGGCCAGCAATGCGGTTCTGAGGCAATAGGGAAAGGCCGGTGCAGGCACCGGCCATGCCGGCCGCGATGGCGCCGATCGTGTCGGTGTCGCCACCGAGATTGGCGCTGATGACTGCCGCCTGCCAGGGATCACCGCTGGCGACTTCCAGCACCGCGAATGCAGCAGGGACGGATTCCTGACTGGCGACGCCTGTGCCGACCAGCTCGGTGATCAGCCGGATCGCGTCCTTCGTCGGCTTGCCGCGTACGAGCTCCTGCGCCCACCCAATGCGCGCGGCGATGTCACCGCCGGTCACCCAATGGCCGAGCGTTTTCCCGTGCCTTGCCGCGGCGATGGCGCTGTCGGAAGCGGCGCGCCAATCGCCGCCGGCGACGCCGTAACTGACAGCGGCCGCAACTGCAGCTGCGGACGCAATGGCAATCGAGGTGTTGTGCGTCGCACGGCAGGTCTCGGCAACTTTGGCGACCAGCGCTTCCAGCGGCTCCGGCGGCATCATGATGCCGACTGGCGCGATGCGCATGGCCGCACCATTTGTGTCGCCGCCGCGCCCCGCTTCCTCCGGCGCCACGCCACTTTTGATGGCGTCGATGGCGCGTTTGGTCGATGGTCCCAGCAGGTCGTAGCTGCCGCGCGCTTTGACGTCGCGCTCCCAGTCGAGCAGCGCGTTGACCCACCGCGCATGGTCGAACGAGTTACCGGATTCGACCAGGATGCGGCCAAGCAGAAGCGCCTGTTCGGTGTCGTCGGTGATCGTTCCGGCCGGGAGTCCCTTCGACACCGGATGGTCGGCGAAAGGAGAAATGAAGCCTTCGACATGGCCGTAGAGTTCGCCAATCCGGGCCGGCGACAAAAGCTGCGTCGGCATGCCCAGCGCATCTCCCAGTGCCCCGCCGACAAGCGCTCCCATGGCCCGATCGGTCATGTTCCCGGCGTCGTCCAGCATCACTCAGAACCTCATGTGCAGCGCAAAATGCGCCGGGTTGAGCAGGCTGGTCACATATTCGATCGGCCGGTCATCGGCCGCACGCGTCAACCGACGACCGCGCAGGAACGGCGTGCCTTGCGGGCAGCCGAGGATGGCGGCGTCCTCTGCGTTGAGCATTTCGATGCCGACCCATTCCTCGCCATGGTCTGGAATGAGGCCGGCGCCGCGCAGCGTCTGGTGCAGCGAGCCTTCGCGCAGCCCACGCAACGGCACGTCCTCCAGTTCGGGTGACAATGGCAGGCGGCTGCGCTCGATGGAGATAGCATGGCCGTCGCTGGCATTGGTGCGCACCCGGTCAACAGCGATGAAGAACGGATTTTCTATTCCAAGCAGTGCGGCAAGATCGGGGTCCTCGATCACCTCGAGCCGCAGTGTCCGCGTTTCGGCATTGGCGCCGGCGTTGGCGAGCGCCCGCGACCAACCGATTGAGTCATCAACGGGCTTGCCATCGAAGGTGACGAAAGAGCCGATGCCGACCTTCGTGGTGATCAGCCCGCGGCTGGACAGTTCCTCGAGGCCCTTACGGACGGTGTTGCGGCTGACGGAGAAACGCTGGACGAGCTCGTTCTCGCTTTGCAGCCGGTCGCCGAAGCCGAGGACACCGGAGCGGATTTCCTGTTCGAGAACGGTGGCGATCTGTTCGGGCTTGCCCGTGCCGGGAGACGATGGAACCACGCGGCGGACCATAAGCATACCTGTTCATTGCACCTGTATAATCCTGTGCAATGTATCTGCAAAGCCAGCTCTGTCAACCAACAGCGGGAGGGGCCACACAGATAAACCAACCTACTTGATGATACCCAGTGGCCATGAAGCCATGCGAGGTGCGGCGGGCGAACGGGGTCGCTGGAGATGTCACTGTTCGCTGCTGGAAGACCCCTCGACTGCCCCGTCACCATCTGCAGAATGCGGCAGAATGCCGAAGTCGCGCGACTTGGTCCCATGCGCCGCCGTCAGGAAACCATCGGCTGTGAGACCTCGCCTCAAAAGCTCACGTACAGCGGCCGACCGGCTCGGCATGTGCTTGTCGAAGCGCCAGTTCTCCAATGCCGCCAGTTCATCGACGGTCAGCATGATCTGCAATCGTTCCGGGCGTTCCAGTTCGGACATCTCGGCCTCCAATCATACCAGCCTAAATGCAGCTGAGTTAGTATGTTCCTAATTTTCTGTAGAATTAGGTACGTGAGCAGAATGCGTCAAGGCCTTCAGATGAGCGAGTCATGCAGAAGTCCGATGAAGCGGATCAAGCATCAAATGGGTAATCAACAAAATACGCTAACTATTTGACATAAAATAGTTTTTAAGGAATTTCGCTTGCCAATCACGGAACCTGGGCGCATGGTAGAACACGAGGGACAAACCGCTCCTGAAGGGAAGGTTTTTCCATGCGCTACGGATTTTCGGTTCGCCTGCACGAAGACGTCAGTTCCCGAGTTCGGGCTACATTGCGGTCCGGGATTGCTATCAATCTGACTGCTGTCGCCGAAGCCGCGCGACTGCAGAACCTCGCCGAGAATGTTGCGCGCGAAGACATCGAATGGCTCGTCATGCAAGCAGCCCAGCTCTACGGGGCGGCTATCGAGTTCGACGGCTTCGCGGAAACCGATCTGGCGGAATTTGCGTGCCCTCAGCTAACGCAAAGCAGCCCCGCAGTGGGCTGGGATTCCCTGGAAGACGGAGCGTCCGCTTCGCCGGATCTTGGCCGTCAAACGCATTGAGGCGCGTGCTCTTGTGAGCCCCACCATGCTGCCGCCACGTGCCCCGGCAAAAAGCCCGCCGCAATGGCGGGCTCTGGGCTGCTGGAGGTTTGGTGGACGAAGCCTCTAGGCCCGGTCCGACATTTCATCTGATGTATTCGCCTTAGCGGCGGGCGATAAGCAGGCACAATTGGCGCAGATCGCTGTCGTAAGTGCCTTCGCTGCTGAGCACGTCAACGCAGCGCTTTTTCATTCTGGCCAACTTGTCGCCCGACATGTCGGCAACGACCTGGGGCAAGCTGGGATTGCTGGGATTGGACGGGCTGCCCGGGTTGGGCGGATTGCCCGGATTGCTTCCCCCACCGATCCCGACACCGGCGCCGACATTGATGCCACTGCCGACCGTGACCCCGGCGCCAGCGTTAACGCCGCTGCCGATACCTACCCCGGCGCCCGCCGCGATGCCGCTGGAACCGCCGATCGTCGCGCCGGCACCGGCGTTGATGCCGCTTCTGCCCCCGACCGATGCGCCGGCGCCCGCGGCTAAGCCACTGGAACCGCCAATCGTTGCGCCGGCACCGGTGTTAACGCCGCCGCTGCCGCCCACCGAGGCACCGAGGCCTGCCTTGATGCTGCCGCTGCCACCAACCGTTGCGCCGGCACCGGCGTTGATGCCGCCGCGACCGCCAACCGTCGCGCCGAGGCCGGCTTTGATGCCGCCGTTGCCGCCGACGGATGTTCCAACACCAACGGCAATTCCGTCCGCGGCATTCACGGGCATCGAGAGCATGAAAATAACTGCGCTGCCTGCCACCGCATCGGTGATTGTTTTGATTATGGTGGTCATAACACTCTCCTTGCTGTAGTTGCGCTGAACAGCCCGCGACGTCGCCGGTTGCATACCTACTAATTTGCAAGAAGATGATCGGTTTCTTTGACGATCAACTCGCTGGCTCCATGGTATATTTTCAAAAAAAAACCGCGCGAAATTTGTAGTGAAATTTTCTGAAAGTTTTACTTCTGGATGACCTCTACCGATTGAAGCGATGCGAGAGTCAGCTGACGGCCGCCGCAACAGACGAACGTCGCGACGGTTGGCGGCCAAAGAAGGCGAATTCCTAATCTGCAAACCACAACATCAAACCGACCCACGGCAATAGAACAATGGGCCGAGAAGTCCGCGCTGCGCCGGTTTGCTTCACCTGCTGCGTCATTTTTGCCGGAACCTTTGCATCACCCGGGTTGTTTTCTCTGTAGTCGCCACATGATGATAGCCGAATGATGGAGATCAACATGCTTATGAAAATCCTGACAGCTTCCATACTTGCAGCCGGTCTGGCGACCGCGGCGATGGCCCAGAACGCCGGATCGGACAACAACGCGCCTGGCAGCGAGAAGAGCATCGTCGTCCAGCCCAAGCCGAACGGTATTGACCCTGGCACGACCAGCAGCACGATGGGTACGACAGGTGCCATGAACTCCAATGCGGATGAAAACTGCCCTGCAACCCCGCAAGGAGCTCAACCCGATGCGTCCAACAAACCTGCCGGGACGATTTCACCGACTGTCAACGACAACAATTGCGGTAAGTAGTTACCCGCACCAATCGGGCTTACCATCGCAAGTGGGCTTGCGGCAGCAGGACCGGTCAGGACTGGTTCCGCTGCCGATCACGGAACGACGTGCGCCAAGTTGATGGGCTCAACCAACTGCGAGATCCAGCGTTGGAATCAAATCCGCTCGAGTTCACGCTTTACGTGGTCGCGCCTTGGGTTTGCTTCCGTCCTTGGTGGCGGGCGTCGTCTTAGGCTGACGTGGTGTCGGCTTCGGCCGGCTGGCAGTCTTCTCTTTCGTGGCGATTTCTGCGTCGATTTCGGCGGTAGCCTGATCCCAATGCTGCTGATGCGCCCCGTCGGGCCTGCCTGCCTGTTCCCAGATCGCGTGTGCTCGCTGGCGAATCCGTTCCTGCCTGTCCGTCACTGATACCTCCGTCGGCTCGGTTCATGCGTAAACAACTTTGTTTTAGCTGAAATTTCGACCGGCGTCTTGAGCGGCAGGCAACACCGTCATTGAACCTCTCTGTCACACAGGACGGCGACCCCGAGGAGCGCCGCCTTCTTGATGATCAGCCCTTCAAGGTCCGCGTCCGAGCGCTCGGTTCCGGTGCGTTCGCGCAACAGTGCTATCGCTGCCTTCATCGACAGCAGGCCATCGCCTCGTTCAGCAAGCAGTTTGTCGACGGCTGCGGCCACGTTGACCGGCTCGACATGCGGCAGCATGGGAATGGCTCCTTTCCTTGTTTCGAGACGACAGCGGCTCCATCCCGATCCCTCGGGATGGAGCTCTGATTTGGTTATTAGACCGTGACCTTTCCAAACCCGGTTCGCGGTTTGGGAACGCCGATCACTCGATGACCTGCACGATCTTGCGGGTGCCTGGGTCGACGAGCACGGTGCGATTGCCGACGACAACGTATCTGTAATGTACGTCGGGAACATCGATCGGCTGCAGCTCGACCGTATCGGGCAACGTGGAACCGATATTGAGCTCCACCCCCAGAAGATTGATCGACGCCAGCGGGTGCTTGTGGACGTATTCGCGGATGACCGTCTGCTGTTCGGGCGTGACAATCACCTGGTCCGCGGTGGCCACGCCGACGCCGGCAAGCAACGCCAATCCCGCCGCAGCAGGAACAAGGTGGATTTTCATCGTCTACTCCTGTTGTTACGGGCCTCGCCCTTACAATTGCGACACGGCATTCCGGTCGAAGCGGCGAACCCTCTAGGCAAACGCCCACGCCACCTTGTTGTTCCGTAAGTGGCGGCTAATCGAATAACGGTGAAGTGCCCGCGCGATGCGGCGAATGCACTGCGAATGAACGGCGGTGGCCCGCGTCGCAAGACGCGGGCCGATCGGTTTCCCGATCAGCAGCAATACCGGAGGGGGTGATATCTACTGCGTCTAAAATAACATTTAGGACAAGCTAATGTTCCTAAGCGAGTGCAACAAACCTGCCGGCGCAAGCGGCGCGAAGTTGCCGCTCGTCGCTGCTACTGCTTTGGCG
Organism: Mesorhizobium sp. M1428; assembly: GCF_040317515.1. Lineage (NCBI taxonomy): Bacteria > Pseudomonadati > Pseudomonadota > Alphaproteobacteria > Hyphomicrobiales > Phyllobacteriaceae > Mesorhizobium > Mesorhizobium sp. M1428. The sequence goes on along the minus strand of NZ_JAMYKT010000001.1, from coordinate 5,536 downwards.
GCTGTGGCGGCACCTCGCCGGGCTTGATCACCGGGGTCCTGCCCTCATCCGGCGGTGGCGCCGCCATGCCCTGATCGCCCGTTGGCGGCGGCTTCAGGACCCCACCGCATGGCTCGAGCGTATCGGACAAATTGTTGCCGGCCGGCTTCTGCTGCTGGCTGTTCTTGTCGGGCGGCTCGACTTTGCAGCGGTCGGATTGCGCCTGTTCGCCCGGCTGCGCGGCCGCCGGCACCGCCAGCACCAGCGCACCTAGCATATACGGCAAGAAAATGAGCGGTCTCATGTCAAGCTCCTTTCGCGCCAAGATCTTCTGAATGTGCCAAGATCTTCTGAATGTGAAGGCAGGCAGGCGCGATTGGTTCCGTCGTGCGGCAATGCGCCTGGAACCGCAGTGGCCCGGAACCGGACGCCAGACTTATGAGTTCAACCACTGAGCCAATTCAGGGCCGCTGACATTATGGAGAACCGGCGATGGAACCGCGCAGGAAAGATCGAACCGACGACGAGACCGAGAGCCCGACGATCCAGCAACAGGACTGGATGCCATCCGGAGCGGGAGAATCCTCCCTGACGGCGTGCCGCAAAACGGCGATATTCGCTATGACGTCGAGAAAGACGGCGAACTGCCGGAGGAAGATGACGATAACGCTTATCAGGAAAGCGACGAGGCCTTGCCGGACGATGCCGACGAACGCGTCATTTCGCGCGACCTTGCAAGCGAGGGTGGTTCTTTCGACGAGGAATGAGCCGCCGCCTGCTTTCAATTCGGGAGGTCGAAGACCGGCTCCTGGCAGCGATAGACCAGACATCGACCGTCACGCGTCTTGATATACGCGGCGCGCGGCACCTGCGGCCAGTCGCATTCATTGCCGAATTGGCGGACGTAACGGTCGTAGGTGTTCTGGCCGGTGGTCAGCACCACCGAGCGATCAGAAGCTGTGCCTGTTCGCACATCATCGCGCGGCTGTCCGGCCGAGCGTCGGCCGTCGCGGCAAACAGAAGCGCCCCGGCTGTCAGGACTGCCGCTTGTGTCAGCACTCTGGCAAGCATGAAACCACCTCCCGCTAAGCCTGACGCGCATGCTGCTCTGGCAGCGCCGGATCGAGCCGCCCTGTCGCGAAAGAAAGATCGTACAGAATGCGAGGAAAAATGCAAAAAGCCCGCCGCACCTTTCGGCGCGGCGGGCTCCAACTGAACGTCACTATTTCGTCGCGCTTGGGCGGCTTACTCCTCCTTCACCGGCCCGAACCGGCGCACGATCATTTCGAAGACGATGTCTGATAAGGCCGATAGGCGGCAAGCTGGTTAGTGCGGCGCCTCCGGTCCAGCTCCGCCAGCAGGCTGAGATATTCCTTCCTTGCCGCCCGGCTGTGCGAGGCCTTTTGCGGGGCCTTGTCTTTCGAGAAACGGCCGGAGGACGGCTTCGAGGCCGCGGATGCGCTGCCTGATTTCGTCATCGCTCAATGCATCCAGATTGTTGATGTTGACACTAAGATCCTTGGGCAGCACCGACAGCACCAGCTTCAGGTACTGGTCGGGTTTTTCGGCGCGCACCTCAGCGATGACGCCGGCGCCATGGGCGCGAAAATCGGCGCGGATCGCCTCTAGGAAACCATCGGCCAGCGTCTTCTTCGCGCGCTTGGTTCGGCCGGGCTTGCCGGGTGCTTGATCGTGCGGCTGCGGATCGCCGGCGGAAGGGGCCCTGGCCATGCCCTACTCCGCCTTCCCGGCGGAGATCGCCGGCTTCTTGTTGGCCGGCCGCACGATGCGCTTGCGCGGCTTCGCCTTCTTGCCGGCGCGTGCCGACTTCGGCTTCCGCAGCTGGCTTGCCGGTCTCGCATCAGTCGTCGTGCCGGGCTTCATCGCACCGGCGTCAGGCAAGGCATTCAGCCTTGCCCTGAGAATTGCCATCGCCTTGCCGTCGAGTGCTCCCGACGGGAAGCCGAAGCCGCCGACCGCATCGACGGTACCGCCACGCATCATGCCGATCCGCACGCCGGCTGCGACCTGCTCGAAGCGGCCATGGCGGGCATAGGGTGCGGCGCCGGCGAACTCGCCAATGGCGCTGACGACCTCTCGGCCGTCATCGTCGGTGATGATGGTGGCGTAACGGTTGGACATGGGGGCTTCTCTGAAGTGGGCGCACGGGGGCGCGTTAATCTGAGGATCGTCGGGGTCGCGTTCCGTCGCGCCCCCCTCTGTCCTGCCGGACATCTCCCCCACAAGGAGGGAGATTGGCCGTCATCACCGCTTTCGCCAATTTTGTAGGATGCAAAAAAGTGCTGTCGCCCAAGCTGCCGATCTCCCCACTCGTGGGGGAGATGTCCGGCAGGACAGAGGGGGGCGCTGTCCCGCCGACTTACAGCCGGCAGCACGCACATCATTCGATCGAAAAGGAGCCTAAAACAAAAAACCCGCCTCGGCGGGCGGGTCCTTGGAGCCAATTAGCACCATACCCAGATTAGTAGCATAGCTGCCGGCACAAAGCAAGAACAAAATGTGGCACCGGCTGGAAAAAATGCACTGACGACCTCACACCCCCTCGGTGAACGGCTGGAAAGAGTGCGAAAAAGGCGGGGCATTGCGTGAGGCTTGCGTTGATGGGATGGTGGTTGCGCTTGAGGGGAACGCGTCATGGGCAATGTCACCAGTCACTACGGCAGCGAGGGCAGCGACGGCATCGTCGATCGCATATTGGCCGCGATCCCGGACGCCGACCCGGCCGGCAAACTCGCGGCGGCGCAACTCTATCCGTTCGATCAGTTCCATGGCCGCGAACTGACCGCCACGCAGGAGCATGCGGCCCGTCTTGCTCCTTTGCCGACAGATCGAATCCTGGATATCGGCAGCGGCATTGGCGGGCCGGCAAGGTTTCTGGCCTCGACCTATGGCTGCGAGGTCGACGGCATCGACCTGACACCAGCCTTTGTCGCCGCGTCGAGCCGACTGACTGCATTCAGCGGACTGGCAGACAAAGTTCGCTTCCATCAGGCCGACGCAACGAAACTGCCTTTTGGCGACAGCACCTTCGATGCGGCGATCTGCTTCTATGTCGGCATGAACATCGAGAATAAGGCCGCGGTCATCGACGAGGCCTGGCGCGTGCTGAAACCGCGAGGCAGGCTGATCTGGACCGAAGCCGCGCTCGCCGGCGGCGAGCCTTACTATCCCGTGCCCTGGGCGGTTTCTGCGGAGACCAGCCACCTCGCCGATCGGGAAACCTTGAAAACCCTGTTTGTCGATGCCGGATTTCGCATCGACGAAATCGTCGACGAAACCGGCGAACATGTTGAGCTGGCGCTGAAGAGAGCCAATTCCGGCATCGTGCCCTCGCCGGCCCAGCAGCAGGCAAATGAAGTCGTCATGGGCACGGAATTCCTGCAGCGCCGCCGCAACTACATCCGAAGCCTGAGTGACGGAAAGCTCGCCTCGCTCGCCGTGATCGTCTCCAAACCGGCCTAAAACAAAAAACCCGCCTCGGCGGGCGGATCGTTGGAGCCAATTAGCACCATACCCAATTTAGTAGCATAGCTGCCGGCACAAAGCAAGAACAAAATGTGGCGCGGCGGCAAAAAAAATGCGAACACCCTCCTCATCGGCTCCTTTGCTGGCGCCGCGCGACCACTTCTGAATTTCACGCCCTTTCGACCGGCAGGACTGCAATAGAAATTTTGGCCGGAACCGGCTTGTTGCGTGGTCAATTCGATGCTTTGCTGCACGCCTTGGTTGAGGGCGGGAAATCATGAATATTGCAAGGCGTTATCTGGCGGCTGTCATTGGCGCTGCCATGCTCACCGGATGCACAACGATCAGCGAAAACGAATACAAGAATGCTCAAGCCATCATCGGCGGCAGCCCGGCAATCAAGCGCAGCGTGATAACGGGTTGCATTGCACGCCAGGCTGCCAGACCGCTGGTGGAAAGGAAATCCGAAAGCACGATCATGAACGCCAGCCTGGCAAGCTTCCCGACGACATTTTGCAATCGTCTTTGGAATGCGTTTGCAAAAGGACGCATAACCTATGCGGATTACCAGGATCTCTCCTCGTCGACGGCCGACCACAGCAAGGTGATCAAGATCATGCAAGGCCGGTAACCATCCCGTTTCTGCTGCAGCCAAACAAATCAAGGTCTCGACATGGAAGACGGTTCGAGCTCTCCGCTCGGCATTATTATCAGCTGGCTCCCGATGGTTCTGATGCTCGGGGTGTTCGGCTATTTCGTCATGAAACTCCTGCGCGTTCAGCGCGGGTCAGTCGCGGCTCTCGAGGCCATTGCGCAGAAGCTGAGCGACATCGACGCTCGCCTGGCCAAGAACGCCGCGGAGCCATCGCCACCCGACCGGTCGTAGACCTGGCCGCCGTCCCACACTGGATCGCAACGCGCGCTGGCGCGTTTGAACCCTAGCCAATGGGAGCAAAGCTATGAACGTCGCCAATCTGCAACTCGAAGGCCTGCTTATGGCCATCGCATCGATCAATCAGGTGCTGGTCCGCAAGGGCGTGCTCTCCGTCGAGGAGATCGACATCGCATTGCGCAAGGCCGAAGCCAGCGAGACCAACGAGGAAAGGTCTGAAGGCATGTCGGCGTCGAGCCGCGACGCCGTCAACTTCCCGATCCGACTGCTGGAGTTGGCCAACCAATGTCAGCCGGAGACGGACATGCCGTCCTTCTCGAAACTGGCGCGCATGGTCGGCCAGATCAAGGAACCTTACAACGACCAAATGTGACGCGGCGACCGAGAATGACCGCCGCAGCAAGCTTTGGCGTCACCCCCTGCCAAGCTTCAGCGCCAGGACGCGGCCCGGCCCATGCACGGCGGCGAACAGCAGCCCGGCCAGGAAGGTGAAGTGATCGACGAAGAAGCCGAACTCCGCCTGGTTGCCGGCCCAGTGCGACGGCCCGTGGAAGGCGAAGCCCAGGAACAGCACATAGGCGCCTGCGACGAGTGCTGCCCAGGAGAAGAAGGCGCCCGTCAGGAAGCATAGAACGAGGACGACCTCGAGCAGGGCTGCGCACCAGGCCAGGAACAGCGGGAATGGAAACCCGGCCGCCGCGATATAGCCGGCGGTGGCGCCGATATCGACGAATTTGAATATCACCGCCATCAGGAAGACGGCGGCAAAGATCAGGCGGGCGATAAGGATTGCCGCGGTCTGCCACGGCGACTGAACGGTTGATCGAGCGGTTTCCAAGGTCATGATGTCCTCCCAAGAGTTACGTGGTTGTGCCCCAAGGACGCACCACCAGCCGCAAGCCCGACATCATCCCCCGAAAAACCTGAGAGATACAAGCGCGGGGCGAGAAGGCCTTGCAGGACCAGGGTTCCTCGCCCTCACGAAGTGGGGGAGAGGTGGCGCGGCGAAGCCGCGACGGAGAGGGGGCCTTCGCCTGCAAGGAAGAAAAGCCCCTCTCCGGCCGCGTCGCGGCCACCTCTCCCCCCGCTTCGCGCGCTATCGGATTCACACATTTTGCAGATTGAGTTTGGTTCCGTACTTGATGGCGTGGAATTCGGCGAGGCCGATGCGCATGACCT